>NZ_NESP01000001.1:2152824-2870433 GCF_003063475.1 Limnohabitans curvus | reverse complement strand
GGTGCTGGGTCACACAACGACCATCAACGCCTTGGGTGTGAACTTTGACCGCACGATCACAGCCGCTGCACAAAGCTTGGGCTTGACGGTCAACAACCTAGGCACCACCACCTTCAAGGGCGATGTAGACATTGGTTGGTTAGAGACAGACGGTGGCGGGACTTCAACTAACCAAGTGAACATCAACACAGCCAGCATCAAGAGCACTGGCATGCAGCACTATGGCGAGCGCGTGTCCTTGACGAGCGCGGTACCTGTGACTTTGACCGGTGCAGGTGTGACGTTTGCTGACACCCTCGATGGCCCACAAGCCTTGACGATTGAAGACTCAGGCGTGACGACGTTCACCAAAGAAGTGGGACAGGGCACGGCCTTGGCTAGCTTGACGATCAAGGACAACGGTGGCGTGCATGGCACGGTGCATATCGATGGTGGTGAAGTGACCACGACAGGCGCGCAAAGTTACGGTAACGCCGTGGTGTTGGGTCACACAACGACCATCAACGCCTTGGGTGTGAACTTTGACCGCACGATCACAGCCGCTGCACAAAGCTTGGGCTTGACGGTCAACAACCTAGGCACCACCACCTTCAAGGGCGATGTAGACATTGGTTGGTTAGAGACAGACGGTGGCGGGACTTCAACTAACCAAGTGAACATCAACACAGCCAGCATCAAGACCTCAGGCACGCAGCACTATGGCGAGCGTGTGTCGTTGACCAGCCCAGTGGTCACTTTGAGTGCTACATCAGTTACGTTTGATCGCCCTGTGGATGGGCAAAGCTTGATCGTTGACGCAATTGCCAAGATCAACGGCGGTGGCGTGACGACAACTGGTTTACAAACCTACAGCGATCAGATGATTTTGGGGGATGACACTACGTTGACGTCAACCACGGACACCTTGACTTTCCGAAGCATCACCGATGGTGCTTCGACTTCCACATCGACTCCGATACCCGTGTTCAATCTGAATTTGAAATCAGCCACGGCATTGACCTTGGGTGATGTCGATCTTGGCGGTCAGCTGCAGCTGACCACGCAAACGGGTGGTGTGTCACAACGTGCCAACACCCGTCTGAACATCGGTGGCGCTGCAACCCTGACTGCCGATGCAGGCACACACCAAGTGGCCGCGCTGACCAACGCCAACAACACCTTCACCGGTCTGCTGACCTTCAATCAAATCAACAGCGGTTCATGGGCCGATGTGTCGGTGACGACAGATGCACCATTGACCTTAGGACCGTTGCAAAGTGGTGGCTCAGTCAATTTGCAAACACAAGGTGCATTGACCACCAACACGATCAGCACATCCGGTAGCTTGACGGTGAACAGCCATGGCGGTGCGGTGTCTGTGGGGGCCAGCACTGTGTCTGGCAGCATGAGCGTGCAAACGGGTGGCGGTGCGATGGCGCAGACCGGACAGTTTGTGGTGACAGGTAACACCTCGGTCACCGCAGGCACAGGCACCATCACGTTGTTGAATGCACTCAATAACTTTGGTGGGTCATTGGCATTGCAAGGCACATCCACCTCGGTGGCGACCAGCGGTAATTTGCAATTGGCCAATGTGACCAACACCGGCCCCATGACCTTGCTCGCACCCAGAGGTTCGATTGACCTAGGCACGGCATTCATCACGGGGGGCGACTTGACTTTGCAAAGCCGTGACAACATGAACCTAGGCGGGGCCAACATCACGGGCAGCTTGAACATGAGCAGCACGACTGGCACGGTGTCGTTTGGACAAGCCACGGTGACGGGCAGTTTGACAGCGACAACACAGGGCCAGCAAGTGGACCTGGGTGCTGCCAATGTGGGCGGTAATTTGTCGGTGCAAACCAACGGCGGCAGCATCGTGCAAAGCACAACGCCCAACTCTGCTCTGCAAGTCACAGGCACCAGCACGCTGAATGCAGGCACGGGCAACGTAACCCTGCCCAATATGCCTAACCAATTTGGTGGTGCGGTCAGTTTGCAGGCGAACAACGTGCAGCTGGTGGGCAGCAATGGTTTGATCTTGGGCAACAGCACCGTTAGCGGCAACCTGAATGTGACCGCGGCCACAGGCAACGTCACACAAAGTGCGCCACTGACAGTGATGGGCACCAGCACCATCACCGCCACACGCGGTGATGTGGTGCTTGCCCAAGCCAACACCTTTGTACAGCCCGTGGCTGTGAATGCAGTCAACGTCAATCTGCATTCGACCTCGGCTTTGACCTTGGGGGCGAGCACCGTGACAGGCAATTTGATGGCCACGGTGGACCAAGGTGATTTGACGCAAACAGCCCCACTGACCGTGGGTGGCAAGACAGACCTGATCACCACCACAGGCAACGTGGCGTTGACCAACGCGGCCAACAGCTTTGCCGATCTTGTGTCGGTGGATACCGCTGGCACGCTCAAACTCACCAGCGGCGGCGCCTTGACTCTGGGTCAAGTGAAAACAGTGGGAGACACCGATCTCAAGAGCAACGGCAAACTCGATTTGGGCACATCGGTTTTTGGTGCCAAGGTGAATGCCAACAGCGGCGGTTTTGACATTGTGCAAACCGGCCCCATCAAAGTAGGCGGTAACTCAAACTTTGAAGCGGGCAATGCCAAGATTGATTTGTTCAATCCCAAGAACGCATGGTCGGGTTCCATCCTCTACAAGGGCGGCATCGTGATGATCAACCACCCACAACTGATGAACGCGGTGAATGCCGGTACGTTGGTGGTTCGCGCTGAAACATCAGCGGTGCAGCCCGCCAAAGTGAGTGCGCCGGCAAGCACAGGCAACGCTGCAGCCAATGGTGCATCCTCTGGCACGGCCAACGGTGACAGCGCTGTGTCAGTGTCTGCAACACGCCCAGCATCCAGCAACCAAACGGGCTTGATCACAGTGGCAGTGTCGTCAGAAGCCGCAGCTCCCGGACGCAGCTTCTCGTTCTCAATTGAGTCGCAGGTCCCGGCAGCCGCCGCAACCAACACCGAAGTGCGTGTCACACAAGCAGATGGCAAGCCACTGCCTGAGTGGTTGCGTTACGAGGCCACCACCAAAACTTTTGTGGCGACCACCGTGCCGCCTGGCGCGTTCCCGCTGCAACTGAAAGTGGGCATTGGCGGCGTGGAGACGTTGATGGTCATCAGCGAGAAGCCACCGGGTAAATAAAGACGCGCTTCTTCGTGTCTAGAATTTCAC
This sequence comes from Limnohabitans curvus, assembly GCF_003063475.1. Lineage (NCBI taxonomy): Bacteria > Pseudomonadati > Pseudomonadota > Betaproteobacteria > Burkholderiales > Comamonadaceae > Limnohabitans > Limnohabitans curvus. Next base: position 2,867,243 of record NZ_NESP01000001.1, on the reverse strand, counting down.
GCTTATGACCGAAGTTTTGTTCGTTTTGTATTTCTTGGTGCTCATCGCCACGCTTGTCGTCAAGACTCCCATCATCAAGGGGCCTTGGCTGTTTTTGCTGCGCGCGTTTTTTCCGAATTGGAAATTTTTTCATGCGGTGGGGCATGTGCCGCATCTGTATGCGCGTTCAGGCGTGCAGCTGGCATCGGGTGAACTGCAGTGGTCCGAGTGGGTGCTGATTTATCCACGCCGCGTACGCCGACTGAGCCATCTCGTGCACAACCCAGACACCAACATGGGTCTAGCCCAGCAAAACATGGTGGACCATTTTTGGGCCGATTTGTATGACTTGCCCGAGGGCGCGGACCCACGCGGTTTGGTCAGCTACAAGATGATGCAACGCCTGTGTGACCAAGTGCTGCGCGCACGTGATGTGAACTTCACACACCGCCAGTTTGAACTGCGCATGGTGCTGGATGGCCGCGCTGAAACTGTGGACACGCAAGTGATGATGACCTCGCCAGTGGAGGCCGCCACATGTTAAGTGCTGCGTTCATGCAGACGTTGATTCACGCTTTGGTCGACGCGCCTACCTTGATGGCCATTCGCGCCACCGAGTTGGTGTTTGCTTGGAGCCTCACGATTCAAACGCTGGAATACTTGCGCATGGGCAAGTACACCGCAGACGATGCGTTTTGGTCTTGGCCCTTGCAACGGGCTGATATTCCTAACGCGCCTGTGCGTGCTTTATTCGATGAGCTGTTCAAGCCGCAGATGCATCAGCTGCATTTGGTGTTGCGCCTTTGTGCGGTGGTTGCGTTGGCAGTGCAGGGCGCCTCGTTGCCGCTGATTGGTTTTTTGTTTGTGGGCAACTTGCTCATCCTCATCCGTTGGCGTGGGGCGTTCAACGGGGGCAGCGACTTCATGACCTTGGTGGTGCTCACGGGCTTGCTCATCTCGCAAGTGGTGGGGGCTTTGGTCAATGTTGAGCTGGGCTGGCAAGCGGGTTTTTGGTACATCGCCATTCAAGCCATCACGTCGTATTTCATGTCGGGTGCTGTGAAGCTGCTGCGCAGTGAATGGCGCAATGGCTCAGCCATGACCATCTTTTTGAACGGTGCCATTTACAGGCCGTTGTCGGCCACACACCCGCTGCGCAACAAGTGGCTGGCCATGCTGGGCTCGTGGGGTTTCATCGTGTGGGAAATTTTGTTTCCCATCAGCTTGGTCGACCCACGACTCGCCGCTGTGTTTTGCGCCGTGGCGGCGCTGTTTCACTTCTTGGTGTTTTGGTTCTTTGGCTTGAACCGATTTTTCTGGGCGTGGCTGTGTGCGTTTCCCGCCATCATTTGGTGCAGCGCGCAGTTCAGTGCGCGCTTCATTTAAATGATTTAAGCCATTGCAGCTTCTATCGCATCCATGGCCTCAGTCAGCTCTAGCCAACGCACTTCTAGCTCGGCCAATTCGTCTTCCACCGCTTTGAGGCGCTTGCCTGCTTCGGCAATTTCAGCAGGGGGCAGAGGTGTGGCAAGTTTGTCGTGCAAGGCCGTCTTTTCAGACTCGAGCGTGGCCATGGTTTTCTCCACGCCATCGAACTCCTTTTTCAACGGACGCTTTTTCTCGTTGATGTCTTTGCGCAGCTGCGCGTCTTCTTTGCGTTGGTCGCGAGAGGCCACCGGCGCAGCAGCTTTCGCTACAGGCGCCGCAACTTCAGCCACCGGCGCCACAACGGCAGGCTTGAGCGCTGCCGCATTGGCAGCCGCCACCGCTTCTGCACGCAAGCGTTTGCCTTCATCGAGCAAGTAGCGTTGGTAGTCGTCCAAGTCGCCGTCAAAGGGCTCCACGCCACCGCGTGACACCATCCAGAACTCATCACACACGGCACGCAACAAAGCGCGGTCATGGCTGACCAGCATCACGGTGCCTTCAAATTCGTTCAGCGCCATGCTCAGCGCTTCGCGGGTGGCGAGGTCCAAGTGGTTGGTCGGCTCGTCCATCAGAAGCAAGTTGGGGCGTTGCCACACCAACATGCACAGCACGAGGCGGGCTTTTTCGCCACCGCTCATGCTGCCTACGGCTTGCTTGACCATGTCGCCGCCAAAGTTGAACTGGCCTAGGAAGCTGCGCAAATCTTGCTCGCGTGTGGCTTGGCCGGCCAGCTTGCCGTCGCTGGTGAGTTTTTTCGCCAACGCAATCATGTGGTCGAGCGGGTTGTCTGCGGGGTGCAACACGTCGAGTTCTTGCTGCGCAAAGTAGCCGATGTTCAGGCCTTTGCCTTCGGTCACTTCGCCGCCCAAGGCACCCAAATCACGCGCAATGGTTTTCACCAGCGTGGATTTACCTTGGCCGTTGGCCCCCAAGATGCCAATGCGCTGGCCCGCCAGCACAGAGCGGCTGACGTTTTGCACGATGACGGTGGGTGGTGTGCCCGCAGGCGCGTCGGCAGGGGCGGGGTAGCCCACGCTCACGCCTTGCATGCTCAGCATGGGGTTGGGCAAGTTGGCAGGTTCTTTGAACTCGAAGCTGAAGTCGGCCTCGGCCAACAACGGCGCAATTTTTTCCATGCGGTCCAAAGCCTTGACGCGGCTTTGCGCTTGCTTGGCTTTGCTGGCCTTGGCCTTGAAGCGTGCAATGAACTTTTGCAAATGCGCGATCTTGTCTTGCTGTTTGGAGAATGCGTTTTGTTGCAGCTCCATTTGCTCGGCGCGCATGTCTTCAAACTTGCTGTAGTTGCCGCCGTAGCGCACCAGCTTGCCGGCATCGATGTGCAGAGTGACGTTGGTCACGGCATCCAAAAATTCGCGGTCATGGCTGATGACCACCATCGTGCCTTCATAGCGCTTGAGCCAAGCTTCCAGCCACACCAAGGCGTCCAAGTCCAAGTGGTTGGTGGGCTCATCCAGCAGCAGCAAGTCAGATGGGCACATCAGCGCACGCGCCAGTTGCAAGCGCATGCGCCAACCGCCGGAGAAGCTGTTCACGGGGTTGTCGAGCTCTGTCGTTTTAAAGCCCAGGCCCAAGATGAGCGCTTGTGCGCGTGACTGCGCATCGTGTTCGCCTGCGTCGTACAAGGCCATGTAGGCGTTGCCCAAACGTTCGCCGTCATCGGTGGCTTCGGCTGCTTTGACTTCGGTACGCGCGTTGTTCAGCACGGTGTCGCCTTCAATCACGAACTCGGTGGCACTTTGCTCGGTCTCGGGCATGTCTTGCGACACTTGGCCCATGCGCCATTGCGTGGGGATATAGAACTCGCCCGTGTCTTCTTGCAAGTTGCCGTTGAGCAACGCAAACAGCGACGATTTCCCCGCACCGTTGCGGCCCACCAAGCCTACTTTTTCACCCGGGTTGAGGGTGACGGTGGCGCCTTCGAGCAACACCTTGGCGCTGCGGCGCAAGGTGACATTTTTAATCGTGATCATTGTGTATTTGCGCCTTCGACAATCGCCTGGCGTGTGAGGAGTAAGACCTGGTCGTCACCAGCACTGGTCGATAGCCACACGACATCTAGGAAAGGAAAGGCTGCTTCAAAGTAATCGCGTTCGTGGCCAATCTCTAGGATCAGAACTGCGTTTTCGCTCATGTGTGCTGGGGCGTCGCGCAGCATTTGGCGAATAAAGTCCATGCCGTCATCGCCACCGGCCAAAGCAAGCGCGGGCTCGGCTTTGAATTCGGCGGGCAACTCGGACATGCTTTGTGCGTTCACATAAGGTGGGTTGCACAGTATCAGATCGAATACACCATCAGCCTTAGCCAAACCATCCGATTCGGCCAACGTCATGCGGCCTTCTAGACCGTGACGTTCGATGTTGATTTGGGCCACAGCCAAGGCGTCTTTGGACAAGTCCAAGCCTTGAACGGTGATGTCTGGATAGGCCAACGCAGCCAAGATGCCAAGGCTGCCGTTGCCAGTGCACAGGTCGAGCACACGCGTGGTGTTGGGGTCTAGCCAAGGATCGATGCTGCCTTCGGCCAAGACCTCCGCAATGAGTGAACGCGGCACGATGGCGCGCTCGTCAATGTAGAACGACACGCCTTGCAGCCACGCCTCTTGCGTGAGGTAAGCCGCGGGCTTGCGGCTGGCAATGCGGTGCTCAATGAAGGCTTGCACACTGGCCACTTGCGTGGCGGGCAGTTCGAGGTTGTGCGCCTCGTCTGACACATCGGTGTCGAGCGGCAAACCCAGCTTCCACAGCACCAGCCAGGCAGCTTCGTCGGCGGCGTTGGTGGTGCCGTGGCCAAAGCTCAAGTTGCCTGCAGTGTGGGCAGCGTCAAGCTGCTGCGCGCTCTGTGCAATGAGCGCGCTGAGTGTGAGAGATGGGTTCATTGTGCGGACGTGTTGGCCGGTGAGGCCAAGCCGTGCAGCTGTTCCAGCACACGGCGATAGATGTTTTTCAGGGGATCCAAATCAGCCACGGCCACAAACTCGTTGATTTTGTGGATGGTGGCGTTGGGCGGGCCGAGCTCAATGACTTGCGGGCAAACTTGCGCAATGAAGCGCCCGTCGCTGGTGCCGCCGGTGGTGGACAGCTCGGTGTCAATGCCGGTTTCGTCGTGGATGGCGCGTTGCACGGCGCCCACCAAATCACCAGGCGTGGTGAGGAAGGGCAGGCCACCGATGGTCCATTTGAGGTCGAAGTCCAAGCTGTGTTTGTGCAGCACCGCGGTCAGGCGCTGTTGCAATTGCTCGGGCGTGGATTCGGTGCAGAAGCGGAAGTTGAAGTCCACCACGCATTCGCCCGGAATGACGTTGCTCGCACCCGTGCCCGCGTGGATGTTGCTCACTTGCCAGCTGGTGGGCGGGAAGAAGTCGTTGCCTTTGTCCCATTCAATTGCCACCAACTCTGCCAACGCGGGGCTGAGCAAATGGATGGGGTTTTTGGCGAGTTGCGGGTAGGCAATGTGGCCTTGCACGCCTTTGACGGTGAGCTTGCCGCTCATGGTGCCGCGTCGGCCGTTTTTGATCATGTCGCCGGTGCGTTCTACCGAGGTGGGTTCGCCCACGATGCACCAGTCGAGTTTTTCGCCACGGGCCTTCAAGGCTTCGCACACTTTGACGGTGCCGTCTAACGCTGGGCCTTCTTCGTCGCTGGTGAGCAAGAAGGCGATGTTGATGGATGGGTCTTTGCACGCAATCGCAAACTCTTCACACGCCACCACCATCGCTGCCAACGACGCTTTCATGTCGCTGGCACCACGGCCAAACAATTTGCCGTCCCGGTGGGTGGGGGTGAAGGGGTCGCTGGTCCATTGGTCGATGGGGCCGGTGGGCACCACATCGGTGTGGCCTGCGAATACCAGTGTTTTGGCGTTTGCCTGTGAGCTGCGCTTGACAGCCCACAGGTTGCTCACGCGAAAGGTGTCTGGCCCGCTGTCGATGCGCTCACACTCAAAACCGATGGGCGCGAGCCGTGCGGTGATGATGTCCAAACAGCCCACGTCCTCGGGTGTGACCGAAGGGCGCGAGATGAGTTGCTCTGTGAGCTGGAGGGTGCGAGACATCGAAACTTGCTTTTTAAAAGATCAGTCGCGCAACAAGTCGTTGATGCTGGTCTTAGAGCGGGTTTGTGCGTCCACACGCTTGACCACGATGGCGGCGTACATGCTGTAAGGCGCGCCGTTGGCTGCGACTTTAGGGATGTTGCCAGCCACCACCACAGAGCCAGAAGCCACACGGCCGTAGCTGATTTCGCCTGTGGCGCGGTCGAAGATGGGGGTCGATTGACCGATGAACACGCCCATGCCGAGCACGGAGTTTTCTTCGATGATGACGCCTTCCACCACTTCAGAGCGAGCGCCGATGAAGCAGTTGTCTTCAATGATGGTGGGGTTGGCTTGCAATGGCTCCAACACGCCGCCAATGCCCACGCCGCCAGACAAGTGCACGTTCTTGCCGATTTGTGCGCATGAGCCCACGGTGGCCCATGTGTCGACCATGGTGCCGCTGTCCACATAGGCGCCGATGTTCACGTAAGAGGGCATCAAAATCGCACCAGCAGCCACAAAGCTGCCGCGACGGGCCACAGCGGGCGGCACCACGCGCACGCCAGCGGCTTTGAGTTCGTCTTCAGTCATGTGGCCAAACTTGGTGTCCACTTTGTCGTAGAAAGCCAAGTCGCCCGACTTCATGAGGCGGTTGTCTTTCAAACGGAAGGACAACAACACAGCTTTCTTCAACCATTGGTGAACCGTCCATTGGCCAACGCCTTCACGGGTGGCCACGCGCAAGCGGCCAGCGTTCAATTCGGCAATCACGTGGTCCACGGCATCGCGCACTTCGTGTGTGGCGTTGTCAATGCTGATGTTGGCGCGGTTGTCCCAAGCGTTGTCGATGACGTGTTGGAGTTGGTGTTGAGTCATGGTTGTCTTCTCTACGTTGAAATTAAGAAAGGAATCAGGAATGGTTTTGTTTGATGAACGCCACGATGCGTTGCGCGGCTTCTAAGCACTCGGCAGTTTCGGCCACCAAGGCCATGCGAATTCGACCGGCACCGGGGTTGAAACCTTGGGCGTCTCGCGCTAGGTAGCTGCCCGGCAGCACCGTCACATTGTATTGAGCCAGCAAGTCGCGTGCGAAGGCCACATCGTCTCCTCCTGGAACTGCCGCCCACAGGTAAAAACCAGCATCGGGCAAACGCACATCCATCACCGCTTCGAGCAGTGGGGTGACAGCCGCAAACTTTTGGCGGTATTGCTCACGGTTGTCCACCACATGGGCTTCGTCGTCCCACGCGGCAATGCTGGCCGCTTGCACCATGCCGCTCATGGCGGAGCCGTGGTAGGTGCGATACAGCAAGAACTGTTTGAGGATGTTGGCGTCGCCCGCCACAAAGCCGCTGCGCATGCCTGGCACATTGCTGCGCTTGGACAAGCTGGTGAAGGCCACCAAGTTTTTAAAGTCGGTGCGCCCCAATTTGGTAGCGGCTTCTAGGCCACCCAATGGTGCTTCTTCGCGGAAATAGATTTCGCTGTAGCACTCGTCGCTGGCAATGACAAAACCGTACTTGTCGCTCAGGGCAAACAGCTTTTCCCAGTCGCTCATGGGCATCACAGCGCCGGTGGGGTTGCCGGGTGAGCACACAAACAACAGCTGAGTTTTGGCCCAGACCTCGGCAGGCACGCTGTCCCAGTTGACGTTGAAGTTGAGCGCAGGGTCGCTGGGCGCGTAATAAGTTTGTGCACCTGCCAACAGCGCAGCGCCTTCGTAGATTTGGTAGAACGGGTTGGGGCACACCACCACCGCATCGCGTGTGGGGTCAATCACCGTTTGGGCAAATGCAAACAAGGCCTCGCGTGAGCCGTTCACCGGCAGCACTTGGGTGGCAGCGTCCAGCTTCAAACCATAGCGGCGCTGCATCCAATTCACACACGATTCGCGCAACGCAGGCAAACCTGCGGTGGCAGGGTAGGCGGCCAACTGCGCCGTGGCTTTGGCCAAGGCATCGAGCACCAATTGCGGCGTGGCATGGCGTGGCTCGCCAATGCCTAGGCTGATGGGCGCATACGCAGGGTTGGGGGTGACGGTGGAGAAAAGTTGCTTCAGCCGCTCAAAAGGATAGGGCTGAAGGCTCGAAAGAAGGGGGTTCATGGCTGCTATTATCCCCGCGCTCTGTGATCAATCTGAACCTTATGTCTATATCTCCCTTGCTTGACCTCACCCGCGCCAAAGAGTTCGCTTTTGAAGCGGGCCAATTGCGCGAGCTGGTGATGACGTTTGAGCAAAGTTTGACCCAAGAAATGGCCATCATCCAAGCGGGTTTGGCAGCGGGCGACGCCTTGAAGGTCGAACATTCGCTCCATGCCTTGAAGGGCTTCATGCCTTTGTTTGCGGCGCAACCGTTGGCGCAAGCCATGACTGACCTGTACCAAACCAGCCGCGAGAAGCCGCTGGACGTGACAGGCCCCATCTTTACTTCATTAGTTCCTAGTTTGGAGACCTTACTGGTCGAAGTTCGCGCGTGCCTCAGCGCTTTATGATTCAGGCTGTGTCTAGAGAGGCTTTTCAGTGCGTCTGAATTCAATCAAGTTATCGGGTTTCAAGTCATTTGCGGAACCCACCAATTTCCTGTTGCCCGGCCAATTGGTCGGCGTGGTAGGCCCCAACGGCTGCGGCAAATCCAACATCATGGATGCTGTGCGCTGGGTGCTGGGCGAGTCCAAAGCGTCCGAGCTGCGTGGCGAGTCCATGCAAGACGTCATTTTCAATGGCACCACCACCCGTAAAGCGGCCAGCCGCTCCAGCGTGGAGCTGGTGTTTGACAACGCCGACCACCGTGCAGGCGGCCAATGGAGCCAGTTCCCAGAAATCGCGGTCAAGCGTGTGCTGACGCGCGATGGCGGTTCTAGCTACTACATCAACAACCAACCCGTGCGTCGCCGTGACGTGCAAGACGTGTTCTTGGGCACGGGTTTGGGCCCACGCGCCTACGCCATCATTGGCCAGGGCACCATCAGCCGCATCATTGAATCCAAGCCCGAAGAGCTGCGTTTGTTCTTGGAAGAAGCTGCGGGTGTTTCCAAATACAAAGAGCGCCGCCGCGAAACCGAAAACCGCCTGAGCGACACCCGCGAGAACTTGACCCGCGTGGAAGACATCTTGCGCGAGTTGAACGCCAACCTTGAAAAGTTGGAAAAACAAGCCGAAGTGGCCCAGCGCTACCACGCGCTCAATGCCGATGTGACCTTGAAGCAGCACCAGCTGTGGTTCTTGCGCCGCGCTGAGGCCGAAGCCGACCAAGTGGGCATCAAAACCCAAGCCGACAAAGCGGTGAACGACCTGGAGTCGCGCATTGCCGATTTGCGCCACATCGAAGCCGACCTTGAAACCGTGCGCCAAGCCCACTATGCGGCAGGCGACCAAGTGAACCAAGCGCAAGGCTCGTTGTACGAAGCCAGCGCCGAAGTGGGCCGCTTAGAAGCTGAAATCCGTTTTGTGGTGGAAGGCCGCCAACGCGCCGAAGCCCGCCTGATTCAGATCAAAGAACAAACGGCACACTGGGCAGCGCAAAGCGAACAAGCACAGCAAGAGATTGAAAACCTGGCCTCGATGGCCATGGATGGCGAAGAAAAAGCCGTCATGCTCGCCGCGCAAGTGGAAGAGCAGGCCATGCAGCTGCCCGAGCTGGAAGATGCCTTGCGCGTCGCCCAACAGCGCAGCAGCGAGCAACGCGGCAGCGTGGCTCAAGTGCAGCAGCAAATTCAGGTGTTGGCCGCGGACCAGCGCAACATCGAAGAACAAAGCCGCAGCCTCAACGCCCGCCAAGAGCGCCTGAGCGCCGACAAAAATGCCTTGGCCGCACCCGATGAAGTGCGCCTGAACAACCTCAAAGACCAGTTGCAAGAGGCGCAAGCCCACGCCGAGGTGACGGCGGCCCAACTGGAAGAGTTGCAAGCCAATGTGCCCGTGCTCGACGACGCACGTCGCACAGCGCAGCAGGCCGTGAACGCTGAACAAACCAAGCAAGCTGACATCTCGGCCCGTTTGGAAGCCCTCAAAGCGCTGCAAGAAAAAGTGCAGACCGATGACAAGCTCAAGCCTTGGTTGGCCAAGCACGGCTTGGATGGTTTGCAAGCCTTGTGGAGCCGCATCCACATCGAAGCAGGTTGGGAAAATGCGTTGGAAGCCGCTTTGCGCGAGCGCATGGCCTCGCTGGAAGTGTCTCGCTTAGACATCGTGCGAGCCTTCCAAACCGATGCACCGCCTGCCAAGTTGGCGTTCTACACAGCCCCAAGTGCATCCGCGCCTGAATCACAAGGCAGCTTGCCTCGCTTGTCGGACCTGTTGCGTCTGAACGATGCAGGCCAAAAAGCGCTCTTGACCGATTGGCTCAACGGCTGTTTCACCGCACCCAATTTGGACGAAGCCTTGGCCAAGCGCAGCAGCTTGCAACCAGGTCAAGTGATTTATGTGCCGAGTGGCCACGCCATCAGCGCGCACAGCGTGAGCTTTTACGCGCAAGACAACGCGCAGTCGGGCTTGTTGGCCCGCGCCCAAGAAATTGAAAACCTCGACAAGAGCAGCAAGGCTCAAGCCTTCATCGCCGATGAAGCGCGTAACACCTTGGTGCGTGCCGAGGCCGCGTACAGCGAGTCTTCGCAACGTTTGGTGAGCATTCGCACCGAGGCGACCGCAGCGCAAGCCACTGCGCACGAACTGCAAGTCGAAACCTTGCGCTTGAGCCAATTGGCCGAGCAAACCCGCGCGCGCAGCGAGCAAATCAGTGGTGATTTGTCTGAGGTCGAAGCCCAATTGGCCGACTTGCAAGAACGCCGTGCCACGGCAGAAGCCCGCTTTGAAGAGCTGGACATGCAACTCGCCGACAGCCAAGAGCGTCACGCCCAGTTGGACGAAGCCGTCATCAACGCCGAGCGCCGTTTGAACGACAGCCGCGAACAACAACGCAGCTTGGAGCGTCAAGCCCAAGAAGCCCAGTTCTCGCAGCGCAGCTTGGCCACACGCGAAGCCGAACTCAAACGCATCATCGACACGGCCACGCAACAAGCCGCCTCGGTCGCGACGGAAGAGCAGCGTGTGCAAGAAGACCTCACACGCCTGACCGATGCCGCCGCACAAGCCGGCTTGCAAAACGCCTTGAACATCAAGATGGAGCGCGAAAACGCCTTGGGCGCCAAGCGCAGCGAGTACGACGACCTCACCACCAAGCTGCGTGCCAGCGACGAACGCCGCTTGCAGCTCGAGCGTGAGCTAGAGCCTTTGCGCCAACGCATCACCGACTTCCAACTCAAAGAGCAAGCCGCTCGTTTGGGGTTGGAGCAATACACACAACTGCTCACAGACGCCGAAGCCGACCTCGAAGCCGTGTCTGCTTCCATCCTCGCCAACAACGTGCGCTTGGGTGGTTTGCAAGGCGAGATTGACCGCTTGCACCGTGACATCACCGCCTTGGGCGCTGTGAACTTGGCCGCTTTGGAAGAGCTGGCCAGTGCCAGCGAACGCAAGCTGTTCTTGGACGCGCAAACCAAAGACTTGACCGACGCCATGAACACGCTGGAAGACGCCATTCGCAAGATCGACGGCGAAACCCGCGAGCTCTTGGGCGGCACCTTCAAGATCGTCAACGAACACTTTGGCCGCATGTTCCCCGAGCTCTTCGGTGGCGGCAATGCGCGCTTGGTCATGACCGGCGACGAGATTTTGGACGCCGGCGTGCAAGTGCTGGCCCAGCCGCCGGGCAAGAAAAACCAAACCATTCACTTGCTGTCTGGCGGCGAAAAAGCGCTGACCGCCATTGCCTTGGTGTTTGCGATTTTCCAACTCAACCCAGCACCGTTTTGTTTGCTGGACGAGGTGGACGCGCCGCTGGACGACGCCAACACCGAGCGCTATGCCAAGTTGGTGTCGAGCATGTCCAAAGAAACACAATTCCTTTTCATCTCGCACAACAAGATTGCGATGGAAATGGCCGAGCAACTCATTGGCGTGACCATGCAAGAGCAAGGCGTTTCGCGCATCGTTGCGGTGGACATGGAGTCCGCTGTGTCCATGGCTGATGCCGTTTGATAGCAATATAAAAACATGAGCACTCTTCAAATTGGTTTAGCGATTGCCGGCGGCGTGGTCCTCGCCGGTGTGGTGGCGCACAGCACGTGGACGTCACGCAAAAACAAGCCACGCCAAGCCGAGCCTTTGCCACAAGAAACAGCCGTCGAACCCACGGCCTACGCGCCAAGTTTTGGCCAAGCGCAAGAGCCCTCGTTTGATGCCGCACCGTCTTACGAGGAGCATCACGCGCCAGAAGTCACCAGCAGCATTGCGCCCACGTATGAAACCAGTGGCGGCCTCGACCCCGTCACCGACATCGCGCGCAGCATGATGGAAGAAGCCACCGCACACGCCCAACGCGTGCCGGATGAAGCCGAGCTGGCCCGCATTGCCGAGAGCAAAGCGGCTGCCGCCAAAGTTGCCGCGGAGCGTGCGGCACAACACGTGGCACAAGCACCAGCCATGACACCGACCTTGGCCAAGGTCATGGATTCGGCCACGGCTGATTTGCCCCAACCCGAAAAGCGCCCAGCCTTAGACGCCTTGATTGACGTCATCGCTGCGGTTGAAATTGACATGCCCGTTTCTGGCGATGCGGCCTTGGCCTCTATGCCCGCCACGCGCCGTGTGGGTAGCAAGTTGTTCAGCGTAGAAGGCCTCAACACCGAAAGCGGCTTGTGGGAACACCCACGCAACGGCCAACGCTACAGCGCATTCCAGTCAGGCGTGCAGTTGGCCAACCGCACCGGCCCCTTGAATGAAATTGAGTTCTCTGAGTTCGTCACCAAGACGCAAGCTTTTGCTGACGCCATCAATGGCGCGCCCGAGTTTCCAGACATGCTCGAAGAAGTGGCCCGTGCCCGCGAACTCGACAGCTTTGCCAGCGCCCACGATGCGCAATTGAGCTTCACCCTGAAGGCCACCAAAGCCGCATGGAGCCCTGGCTATGTGCAGCAAAACGCGGCACGCTTGGGCTTCATCGCTGGCGTGTTGCCCGGCCGCATGGTCGTGCCTGCGCCCGTGCATGGCTTGCCACCCATCTTGGGTTTGACCTTTGACTCGCAAGCCGCGATGTCGGAAGACCCCACGCAATCGGCCATTTACGAACTCGCCTTGTCACTCGACGTGCCGCAGGTGGACCGCAAAGAAGAGCCGTACGCCCGCATGATTCAAACCGCCTACGAACTGGCGCGTGTGATGGACGGCGCGATTTCAGACGACAACGGCCAGCCCTTGTCAGAAACCGCCATCGGCGCCATTGCCCGCGACTTGCTGGCGTTGTACGACACGCTCGACGCGCGTGACTTGTCGGCAGGCTCGCCGCAAGCGCGCCGCTTGTTCAGCTAATTTCAAGGTCACGCAGCATGAGCACCGCTGACTTATTTGGCAGCGATGCTGCCAACCTTCCTGACGGCAGCGATGCCAACGGCCACAACGATGTAGCCGCACGTGCCGCCAAACTGCGCACACAGCTGCACCACCACGGCCACCAGTACTACGTGCTGGATGCGCCCGTCATTCCCGATGCCGAATACGACCGCTTGTTCAAAGAACTGCAAGCGTTAGAAGCGGCACACCCCGAGCTCCTCACCCCCGATTCACCCACCCAACGTGTGGGTGGGAAGCCGCTGGATAGTTTTGCGAGCGTCAAACACGTGGTGCCCATGCTCAGCATTCGCACCGAGACCGACACCGAAGCCAGTGGCGCAGAAGCCTTTGACACGCGCATCCGCAAAGAGCTGGGCCTGACCGACGCTGACCCGTTGGTCGACTACGTGGCCGAGTTGAAGTTTGACGGCCTCGCCATGAGCCTGCGCTATGAAAACGGTGTGCTGGTGCAAGCCGCCACACGCGGCGATGGTGAAACCGGTGAAGACGTCACACAAAACATCCGCACCATTGGACAAATCCCTTTGCGCTTGTCCAGCGACGCGCCCAAGGTGCTGGAAGTGCGCGGCGAGGTCTACATGGCCCGTGGCGACTTTGAAGCCTTGAACGAGCGCCAACGTGCGCGTATTGCCGCAGGCGAGAAGGGCGAAAAAACCTTTGTGAACCCACGCAATGCCGCAGCCGGTGCCGTGCGTCAGCTCGACCCCACCATTGCGGCGCAACGCCCTTTGAGCTTCTTTGCTTATGGTTTGGGCGACATCACGCCAGCCGAAGAAGGCGGCCCATCTTTCAACACGCATTTCGATTTGTTGATGACGCTCAAACAATGGGGCTTCCCCGTGGCTGAGCAAACCGCGTGTGTGCAAGGTGCAGCGGGCTTGGTGGCGTTTCATCAACGCATCGGCCAAGCGCGTGATGCGTTGCCGTACGACATTGACGGCGTGGTCTACAAGGTCAACAGCTTGGCCGCGCAGCGTCAGTTGGGCTTTGTCACCCGCGAACCGCGCTGGGCCGTGGCGCACAAATACCCCGCGCAAGAACAACTCACCACCGTGCAAGCCATTGAGGTGCAAGTGGGCCGCACGGGCAAACTCACGCCCGTGGCCAAGCTCGCACCTGTGTTTGTGGGCGGTGTGACCGTCACCAACGCCACCCTGCACAACGAAGACGAAGCACGTCGCAAAGACGTGCGGGTGGGCGACACCGTGGTGGTGCGCCGCGCGGGCGATGTGATTCCCGAAGTGGTGTCGGTCGTTTTAGAAAAGCGCCTGCAAGATGCGCAAATCTTCACCATGCAGCACGCATGCCCCGTGTGCGGCAGCCCTGCCGTGCGTGAAGAAGGCGAAGCCGATTACCGCTGCACGGGCGGCCTGTTTTGCAGCGCACAGCGCAAGCAAGCCATCCTGCACTTTGCGCATCGCCGTGCGGTAGAAATTGAAGACTTGGGCGACAAGTTGGTGGAGCAACTGGTGGACGCGGGCGTGGTCAAAACCTTGCCTGACCTGTACCGCATGGGCTTTACCGCCTTGGTCACGCTGGAACGCATGGCTGAAAAATCAGCCAACAACGTGCTGGCCAGCATTGAAAAATCCAAACACACCACGCTGCCACGCTTCTTGTTTGGCCTAGGCATTCGCCATGTGGGCGAGGCCACAGCCAAAGAGCTGGCACGTCACTTCGGCAAGATGGACGCCATCATGGATGCCACGCTGGACCAGCTGCTGCAAGTGGCTGACGTGGGACCCATCGTGGCGCAAAGCCTGCGCACTTTCTTTGACCAGCCACACAACCGCGAAGTGGTGGAGCAACTGCGTGCTTGCGGTGTCACATGGACTGAGGGCGAACCCACCGCAGGCGCGAGCTTGCCGCTGGCTGGCCAAACTTTTGTGCTGACCGGCACCTTGCCCACACTCAGCCGCGACGAAGCCAAAGACATGCTCGAAGCTTTGGGCGCCAAAGTGGCAGGCAGTGTGAGCAAGAAAACGCATTGCGTAGTAGCCGGTGCAGAAGCAGGCAGCAAGCTCGACAAAGCGCAAGAGCTGGGCATCAAGGTGTTGGACGAAGCGGGTTTGTTGGCCTTGGTCGCTCAACACGCGGCTGAATAAGGACACGACATGACCGTCCGTGACATTTTGAAAATGGGTGACGAGCGACTGCTGCGCGTGGCACAGCCCATGACAGCCTTCAACACACCCGAGCTGCACGCATTGCTCAAAGACCTAGACGACACCATGCTGGCCGCCAATGGCGCTGGCCTAGCCGCGCCACAAATTGGTGTGGACTTGCAAGTGGTGGTGTTTGGCTCGGGCGAGGTCAACCCGCGTTACCCCGAAGCCCCTGTGGTGCCATACACCGTGCTGATTAACCCTGTGCTCACACCCATTGGCGATGAGGAAGAAGAGGGTTGGGAAGGCTGCTTGTCTGTGCCAGGCTTGCGTGGTGTGGTGCCGCGTTTCAAGCGTTTGCGCTACCAAGGCTTTGATGAAAAAGGTCAGCCGATTGACCGCACGGTGGACGGGTTTCATGCGCGGGTGGTGCAACACGAGTGCGACCACCTCATTGGCATGCTGTACCCCATGCGTGTGCGCGACTTCTCGCGCTTTGGCTATACCGATGTATTGTTTCCAGGGCTGGATGACGCGGACGATTAAGCGTCTAGTAGTCGTTCCATCAAATGCTGGCGGAAATCACGCATGCTTGGAATAAACATATAAATGGTTAGAAGCTCTGCGGAGTGGTGATAAACCACGTAAGCGTTTTTGTACTGATATTTCTTGAATCCTGTAAAACCAGTACCGTTAAGTTCGGGAATGTTGGTGCCTAAGTTTGGGTCTGCTGCGAGCTTATTGATTTTGGTTTGCCATTCGCTGTTGATGGCTGCCCATGTTTGAGCCCCAAATTTATGAGCCACATAATTTTTGATTTTTCGGTAGTCAATTTGTGCGGATTGAAGGACAACCGCTTTTCGCGCTTGTCCCATGTTCAATCATTCATCGCATTGAAAAATGTATCTGCCTCTTGATACTGACCTTGGGCGAGTTCTTTGTTTCCCATCGCAATGAGCTTGAGCAAGGCCATGGTTTCTTGTTGTTGCTCATAAGCCTGAATATCAAGCACAACCATCTTGGCTTCACCGTTTTGCGTGATGATGAGCGGTTGAGGGTTGGTTGCGAAATCTTTGATGATTTCGGCAGCGTGTGACTTGAGATATGAGATGGGCTTGATTTGTTGAGCGAGAGACATAGCAGGCCTAAAAAGTTAATTCAGACCAAATATAGACCGAATATGGTTTTTCGTCAATTCAAAATCAAGCCTGCAACGCGGCAAGCAACTCAGTCTCAATCTCCAGCTGCGCTCTGTTTTGCTGCAAAGCCGCGCCGTCAATCAAGAAGGTGTCTTCCACGCGCTCACCCAAGGTGCTGATTTTGGCCAGCAACAAGTTCACTTTGTGGTTGGCCAATACACGCGCCACGCTATAGAGCAAGCCCACGCGGTCGCTGGCCGAGATGCTCAGCAGCCACTTCTGAGCGCGCTCGTCGGGCTGCAAGGTCACACGCGGTGCGATGGGGAAGCTCTTGACGCGCCGTGACACGCGCCCTTTGCCAACGGTGGGCAGTGGTTTGGCTTGCACGATGGTGTCGGTCAAGCCGGTTTCCACCATGTTGATGAGGTTACGGTAGTGCTCTTCAAAATGGCTGCTCACCACTTGGAAGGTGTCCAGCGCGTAGCCGTTGGTGGCGGTGTGTACTTTGGCGTCCCAAATGTTGAAGCCTGCTTGGTCAAAGTAGCCGCAGATGCGGGCAAACAAATCGGGCTGGTCAGGCGAATACACCATCACCTGCAAGCCTTCACCCACGGGGGACAAGCGCGCACGCACGGTCACGTCCATGGGCTTGTTTTGGGCTTTGGCAATCGACAGGCTGCGCGAAAGCTGGCGTGTGTGCCATGCAATGTCTGCGGCGTCGTGGCGCATGAAGTAGCCCACGTCCAAAGTGGCCCACAAGTCTTTGTGGGCCTCAAACGGCAGCGCGTAGAGCGCGAGCATGGTGAGGGCTTCGGTTTTACGAATCTCAACTTCAGCGGCTGCATCAGGCGCACGACCACCCAAAGCGCGGGCGGTGTAGCGGTACAAGTCTTCGAGCAGCTTGCCTTTCCACGCATTCCACACTTTGGGGCTGGTGCCGCGAATGTCGGCTACGGTCAGCAGGTACAAGGCGGTGAGGTTGCGCTCGTTGCCCACGCGTTTGGCGAAGGCTTGAATCACATCGGGGTCGCTCAAGTCTTGTTTTTGGGCGACGTTGCTCATGGTCAAGTGTTCGCCCACCAAGAACTCAATCAGCTTGGCGTCGTCTTTGCTCAAAGCATGGTCGCGTGCAAATTTGCGCACTTCACCGCGGCCCAGCTGCGAGTGGTCGCCGCCACGGCCTTTGGCGATGTCGTGGAACAACGCAGCGGCGTACAAAATCCAAGGCTTGTCCCAACCCGCGGCGAGTTGCGAGCAAAACGGGTATTCATGCGCATGTTCGGCCATGAAGAAGCGTCGCACATTGCGCAGCACCATCAAGATGTGTTGGTCCACGGTGTAGACGTGGAACAGGTCATGCTGCATTTGGCCCACGATGCGGCGGAAGGGCCACAGGTAACGGCCTAGCACCGAGGTTTGGTTCATCAAACGCACGGCATGCGTCATACCGCTGGGCGCCTGCAAGATGCGCATGAACATCTCGCGGTTGGCTGGGTCAGCGCGGAACTTGCCATCCATCAAGCTGCGTGCGTTGTAGAGCGCGCGCAGGGTGCGGGCCGACAGGCCGCTGATGCCCACGGTGGATTCGTACAACCAGAAGGTTTCCAAAATCGCGTGGGGGTTGTTCACATACACATCGTCGCTGGTCACCTCCAACATGCCCGCCTTGTCGGCGAAGCGTTCGTTGATGGGGTGCAGCACTTGGGTGTTGCCGTTCAAGCGCTCTTCGATGTTTAGCAACAAAATTTGGTTCAGCTGCGTGACCGCTTTGGCCGCCCAGTAATAGCGCTTCATCAACGCTTCGCTGGCCGCGCGTGCGTTGAGCGTGCCGTCTTCTTCCACGCCTAGGCCCAAACTTTGGGCCACGGCATGTTGCAAGTCAAACACCAAGCGGTCTTCACGGCGTTTGGCGGCAAGGTGCAAGCGGGTGCGAATGAGCGCCAGTGCGTCTTCGTTGCGCTTGAGCTGCTTGACTTCAAACTCGGTGGCCAGCCCTTTGCGGCCCAAGTTTTCCCAGCTCGTGCCTAGGCCCGCAGCTTTGGCCACCCACAGCACCACTTGCAAGTCGCGCAGACCGCCGGGCGACTCTTTGCAGTTGGGCTCCAACGAGTAGGGCGTGTTTTCAAACTTGGCATGGCGTTGGCGCATCTCGGCGGTTTTGGCCACGAAGAACGCTTTGGGGTCGAGTGCAATGGCGTAGTGTTTTTGGAAGGTTTTGAACAGCTTGACGCTGCCCACCAAAAAGCGCGCTTCCAACAACGAGGTTTGCACCGTGATGTCCGTCGAAGCTTCTTGCACGCACTCGGTCACGGTGCGCACGCTGGAGCCAATTTCTAGGCCCGTGTCCCAGCAGCTGCCGATGAACTTTTCAATTTGTGCCTTGAGGGCGTCGTCCTTCTCGGGCGAGGTGCCATCGGGCATGAGCAGCAGCACATCCACGTCTGAGTAGGGGTACAACTCGCCACGGCCATAGCCGCCCACTGCGGCCAAGCACATGCCGTTGTCAAAACCAGCAGCGTCCCACAGCGTGCGCAGGGTGTCGTCGGTCATGCTGCACAGCTTGTGCAGCAGCGTCTTCACGCTACGTGGGGTGGTCGAGCTGGACGCGGCCAGCAGCAATGCCGCCTTGTCCTTTCGGTAAAGGTTGGCCAAGGCGTTCATCGCAGGGGTGCTTAACAGCAGGTGGTGGTCACAAAGTCGGGCAGGGCAGGGCTGCCTTCAGAGAGGGTCAACACCTCGTAGCCGGTGGGCGTGACGAGGATGGTGTGCTCCCACTGGGCCGACAACGAGTGGTCGCGCGTGACGATGGTCCAGCCGTCGCCCAACTCTTTGATGTCTTTCTTGCCCGCGTTGATCATGGGCTCGATGGTGAAGGTCATACCTTCTTGTAGTGTTTCGCCTGTGCCCGCTTTGCCGTAGTGCAGCACTTGTGGCTCTTCGTGGAACACCTGGCCAATGCCGTGGCCGCAAAACTCGCGTACCACCGAAAAGCCGTGGCTCTCGGCAAAGCGTTGAATCGCAAAACCAATGTCGCCCAAACGTGCGCCAGGCTTGACCTTGACGATGCCATGCCACATGGCTTCGTAAGTCAACTTAGACAAACGCTTAGCCGCGATAGACGTTTCGCCCACCAAGAACATACGGCTGGTGTCGCCATGCCAACCGTCTTTGATGACGGTGATGTCGATGTTGACCGTGTCGCCCTTTTTGAGCGGCTTGTCATTGGGAATGCCATGGCACACCTGATGATTGATCGAGGTGCAGATGGATTTGGGGTAGGGGTTGTCACCGCTGGGGTTGTAGTTCAGCGGGGCGGGAATGGCCTTTTGGACTTCGGTGATGTAGTCGTAGCACAGTTTGTCGAGCTGGTTGGTCGTCACGCCCGGCACCACGTGCGGGGTAATGAAATCGAGAACTTCGGAGGCCAGTTTGCCCGCGATACGCATGCCTTGTGCGCCTTGGGCGTCTTTGATGGAAATGGTCATGGGCTAGATTATCCCATCCGTCGCAAAACACCTGTCATTGACAGAGATATTGTGTACAAAACACCCTCGTTCGGCACGTAAAATCTAGCCTTTGCCGACCAGCCCCAGTCAGCGGCCCGGCTCGATTCGATTTCCGTCTTTTTCTCAAGGCTCCCTCGTGTCCCTGCACATCAGCATTTTCGAAGGCGGCAACGCCCTCAGCGATTTCCGTGTTCAACAGCTCTTGCCCCGTTTGGCGGCAATTTCCCCGCAAATCCAAGGTCTGAGTGCTCGTTTTGTGCACTTGGCCGCGACCGAGGCCACTTTGGATGCCGCGCAGCAGCAAACATTGGCCGCCTTGCTGACTTACGGCGAGCCCGCACACGCCGCGCCTGCAGGCACCTTGCTGGTAGTCACGCCACGTTTTGGCACGGTGTCGCCATGGGCGTCTAAGGCCACCGACATTGCACACAACTGCGGATTGCAGCTCAAGCGCATAGAGCGCATCACCGAGTTCCACATCCAGCTCAAAGACGGTTTGCTGAGCAAAGCCACGCTCACGCCCGAACAACTGCTGGGCGTGGCCGATGTGTTGCACGACCGCATGACCGAGTCTGTCATGCGCACACGCGACGAGGCGCTGGGTTTGTTCACCGAATTGCACCCCGCGCCTATGGAGCAAGTGGATGTTCTCCAAGGCGGCGAAGCTGCTTTGCAAGACGCCAACAAGCGCTGGGGCTTGGCCTTGGCCGAGGACGAGATTGCGTATTTGGTGAACGCGTTTACCCAACTCAAGCGCAACCCCACCGATGTGGAGCTGATGATGTTCGCGCAAGCCAACAGCGAACACTGCCGCCACAAGATTTTCAATGCCGAGTTCACCATTGACGGCGAAGCGCAATCGCACAGCCTGTTTGGCATGATTCGCCACACCGAAAAAACCAGCCCGCAATACACGGTGGTGGCGTATTCGGACAACGCCTCCATCATGGAAGGCCACACCGTAGAACGCTTTTTGGCCACCAACAATGGCAAAGACCTGCCTCAGTACGAAAAAGTATCCGCCACCAACCATGTGTTGATGAAGGTCGAAACCCACAACCACCCCACCGCCATTTCGCCTTACCCAGGTGCCTCCACCGGCAATGGCGGCGAGATTCGCGATGAGGGCGCAACGGGCCGTGGCTCCAAGCCCAAGGCGGGTATGTCTGGCTTTACCGTGTCTAAGCTGTGGGACAGCAAATTGGGCCGCCCCTCACACATGGCCAGCCCTTTGCAAATCATGACGGAAGGCCCTTTGGGCGGCGCTGCGTTCAACAACGAGTTTGGCCGTCCTAACCTGACCGGCTACTTCCGCGAGTACGAGCAAGACGTGGCAGGCGTGACACGCGGCTACCACAAGCCCATCATGATTGCGGGTGGCTTGGGCGTGATTGACAGCGAACAAACCAAGAAGATCGAATTCCCCGCAGGCAGCTTGTTGATTCAACTCGGCGGCCCCGGCATGCGCATCGGCATGGGTGGCAGCGCCGCCAGCTCGATGGCCAGCGGCACCAACGCGGCTGAACTGGACTTTGACTCGGTGCAACGCGGCAACCCCGAAATTGAGCGCCGTGCGCAAGAGGTGATCAACCATTGCTGGGCGCAAGGTGCGGCTAACCCCATCCTCGCCATTCACGACGTGGGCGCAGGTGGTTTGTCCAACGCATTCCCTGAGCTGACCAACGACGCAGGCCGTGGCGCACGCTTTGATTTGCGCGCTGTGCCGCTCGAAGAATCGGGCTTGGCCCCCAAAGAAATTTGGTCAAACGAAAGCCAAGAGCGCTACGTGATGGCGATTGCGCCAGAGTCACTTGAACAATTCAAAGCCTTCTGCGAGCGCGAGCGTTGCCCGTTTGCGGTGGTGGGTGTGGCGACTGAAGAGCGTCACCTGACCGTTGCCAATGAAGATGCGGCGCTGGCACACCATGTAAGCGCCCCTTCGGGTGGCAGCGAACCACACGAAGCGGGGGCTGCGGTTGACATGCCCATGAACGTGCTGCTGGGCAAACCACCCAAGATGCACCGCGACGTCACACGCGTTGAGCGCACAAGCACCCCCATGGACCTCACAGGTGTGAGCTTGCAAGAAGCTGTCATCAACGTGCTGAGTCACCCCACTGTGGCCAGTAAACGTTTTCTCATCACCATTGGCGACCGTGCCGTGGGTGGCCTGACGCACCGCGACCAAATGGTGGGTCCATGGCAAGTGCCGGTGGCTGACGTGGCCGTGACTTTGGCGGACTACCAAAGCTTCGCTGGCGAAGCCATGAGCATGGGCGAGCGCACACCGCTCGCGTCGCTCGACGCACCCGCCTCTGGCCGCATGGCTGTGGCTGAAGCCATCACGAACTTGTTGGCGGCACCGTTTGAGTTGCCCCGCGTCAAACTCAGCGCCAACTGGATGGCCGCTTGCGGTGAGCCAGGTGAAGACGCGGCCTTGTACGACACCGTCAAAGCTGTGGGCTTGGAGCTGTGCCCCGCCTTGGGCATTTCCATCCCCGTGGGCAAAGACAGTTTGTCCATGCGCACGCAATGGAGCGAAAACGGCGAAACCAAAAAAGTCACCTCGCCAGTGAGCTTGATCATCAGCGCGTTTGCATCCATCGCCGATGTGCGCGGCACGCTCACGCCGCAGCTCAACAACACCGAAGACACTACCTTGGTGTTGGTGCAGTTGGGCGAGGGCAAGCGCCGCATGGCGGGCAGCATCTTGGGCCAAGTGCTGAATCAAGCAGGCGACCAAGTGCCCGACCTCGACGATGCACAAGACTTGGTCAAGCTCGTCAATGCTGTGAACGCTTTGCGCGCACAAGGCAAGATCTTGGCGTACCACGACCGCAGCGACGGTGGCCTGATGGCCGCCGTGTGCGAGATGGCTTTTGCAGGCCAAGTGGGTGTGGCACTGAATGTGGACATGCTCATCACCGAAGGCGACGGCATCCACGACAGCCGCGCTGAGTATGGCGACACCAAAAACTGGGCCTCACAGGTGAGCGCACGTCGTGAAGAGCTGACGTTGCAAGCCTTGTTCAACGAAGAGTTGGGCGTGGTGCTGCAAGTGCGCACGTCTGAGCGCAACGAGGTGATGCAAACCTTGCGTGAGCATGGCCTGTCCAAGCACA
Source organism: Limnohabitans curvus (assembly GCF_003063475.1). NCBI lineage: Bacteria > Pseudomonadati > Pseudomonadota > Betaproteobacteria > Burkholderiales > Comamonadaceae > Limnohabitans > Limnohabitans curvus. Next base: position 2,844,503 of record NZ_NESP01000001.1, on the reverse strand, counting down.
GCCACTTTGTGGGCAAAACACGTCCCGCATCGGCTGCGTTGGAGCATGGCAAAGGCGCCATCAGCGTGTGGCGTGACACCAAAGAAGTGTTCACCGCCAAGCTGGCCGACCTGCACCAAGTGTGGGACAGCGTGAGCTGGAAGATTTGCCAACAGCGCGACAACCCCGCGTGTGCTGACGCCGAACACGCCGCAGCGGGCAACCCCACCGACCCCGGCATGCATGTGCATTTGCCCTTCGGTATCACCGACAACGTAGCCGCCCCCTTCATCAACGTGGCCGCCAAACCCAAAGTGGCCGTGCTGCGAGAGCAGGGCGTGAACTCACACATCGAGATGGCCTATGCGTTTGCAGAAGCAGGTTTTGATGCCTACGACGTGCACATGACCGACCTGCAAACCGGTCGCGCTAAGTTGCAAGACTTCAAAGGTTTGGTGGCTTGCGGTGGCTTCAGCTACGGCGACACCTTGGGTGCTGGCATTGGTTGGGCGCGCAGCATCACCTTCAACCCCGTTTTGTCGGAGCAAATGCAGGCATTTTTTGCACGCACCGACACCTTCGGTTTGGGCGTGTGCAACGGCTGCCAAATGTTTGCTGAGTTGGCCGACATCATCCCTGGCGCTGAACACTGGCCGCGCTTCACCACCAACCAAAGCGAGCGCTTTGAAGCGCGTTTGAGCATGGTGGAAGTGTTGGAATCACCGTCACTGTTCTTCGCAGGCATGGCAGGCGCACGCTTGCCGATTGCCGTGGCGCACGGCGAAGGCTTTGCCAACTTCAGCCAACGCGGCAATGCCGCCAAAGCCTTGCCAGCCATGCGCTTTGTGGACAACCACGGTGCAGCGACTGAAGCCTATCCGCTCAACCCCAACGGCAGTGCCGGTGGCTTGACGTCGGTCACCACCGCAGACGGCCGCTTCACCGCCATGATGCCGCACCCCGAGCGTGTGTTCCGCAACGTGCAAATGAGCTGGACCGACTTGGCGGCTTCGGGCGGTGTGGATGCGTTCAGCCCTTGGATGCGCATGTGGCGTAATGCGCGCAAGTGGGTGGGTTAATTCATCTGCTTCACGCATAAAAAAACCGCAGCTTAGACTGCGGTTTTTTTATGGCGTTGTCATCACTTGGTTTTTTCAGGTCTTGTTTTGTAAAACGTCATGGGCGTTTCCGTCATTTCTTTCACGCGCTGATTGAGCACCGACTTCTTCATCTTGCCCACCACATGCATTTCGCAGGGTTTGCAGTCAAAGCGCAGCGTCAGTTTCTCGCTGCCGTTGATCAGCATCAGCGGCTCGGCCTTGACCGTGCCTTGCACGCCTGTGACGCCCTTAGCCTGCTTAGGACACAGGCTCATGCTGAAGCGCACACAGTGTTTGGTGATCATCAAGCTGGCTTCGCCTAGCTCTTCGTGGCTTTCATATGCGGCTTCAATCACCTTCACGCCGTGTTTGGCATAAAAGTCGTGCGCCTTTTGGTTGAACACGTTGGCCAAGTAGGTGAGCGAGTCTTCGGGGTAGCTCACAGGCGGCACTACCGCTGCAGCGCGTTGGGGACGGTCGTAGGCTTTGAGACGCGCGAGTTCTAACTGCTCCACCGCATCGCGGCGCAAGGCGTTGAGCGATGAAGCGGGCACAAACCAAGGCTGGCTGATATTGATTTGCAGGTTGAGCACTTCAAACACGGTTGCGCCGAATTTGCTCAGGTGTTCGCGCAGGCTGGCATCGTTGCGCACCGCATCTTTGGCGAGTTCTTTGTGGCAGGCGAGGGTGGCGCTGCCTGTGTGGCCATCTTCATCGGTGAGCTTGAGCTCAAAGCCTTGCGGAGTTTCAGTAAATTCCACCCATGCGCCGATGCGGCGTTCGCTGGAGTTTTTCTCTAGGCCGCGCACCCAATCCATGTCGCGGTTGCGGTTGATGACCATGCCTGCACGCAAATCGCGAAAGCCCTCCATCGGGTCTTTGGGATACAAACGCCACACGCCTTTTTTTGGGCTGGGCTCTGCGCGGTTGATGGCCACGCCCACCAGTTCTTTTTGCAGGTCGTAGTAGCACAGGCCATCGCCGTTGTGCAGCACGGTGGCCTTGTCGTAAGGCTGCACTTCTAGCCAATTCGGGCCAGTGCCCATCACTTCGCCCAGCACGATGCCTGGGTTCTTGGGTGAGTCAAACGCGCCAATGTCCTCTTTGCGGCCTTGCACAAAGTAGTCGGTGAATTCACGGTTGAAGTTTTGTTCGGGGTTGGGCGTGAAGTACAGCGTGGTGTTGCCACTCGATGCACGGCTGAGCGGTGGGCGCTCAGGATCGGTTGAGTATTGACGTGCTTCCATCAGCTCGTCCATCAACACGCGGTAGTGGCCGGTGATGTTTTTCACATAGGCCATGTCTTTGTAGCGGCCTTCGATTTTGAAGCTGCGCACACCAGCATCGACCAAGGCAGCGAGGTTCTCGCTTTGGTTGTTGTCTTTCATCGAGAGCACATGTTTGTCGTGCGCGATGAAACGGCCTTGGGCATCGGTCACGTGATAGGGCAGGCGGCAGGCTTGGCTGCAGTCGCCACGGTTGGCGCTGCGGCCTGTGTGGGCATGGCTGATGAAGCACTGGCCGCTGTAGGCCACACACAGCGCGCCGTGCACAAAGAACTCTAGGTTGCAGCGCTCGGCGTCGAGCACGTCGGAAATAGCTTTGATTTGCGGCAGTGTCAGCTCACGGGCCAACACAATTTGCGAGAAGCCCACGTCTTGCATGAAGCGCGCTTTTTCAGGTGTGCGAATGTCGGTCTGCGTGCTGGCGTGCAGTTGGATGGGCGGCAGGTCCATTTCCAACAACGCCATGTCTTGCACGATGAGCACGTCGGCACCTGCGCGGTACACGTCCCAAGCCATTTGGCGTGCGCCTTCTAGCTCGTCGTCACGCAAGATGGTGTTGAGGGTGATGAAAATTTTGCTGTTGAAGCGGTGCGCCTCTTTGCACAAACGCTCGATGTCTTGCAGCGTGTTGGTGGCACTGGCTCGCGCACCAAAGGCGGGGGCACCGATGTACACCGCGTCTGCGCCGTGGTGAATGGCGGCAATGCCAATGTCGGCATCACGCGCGGGGGCAAGTAGTTCGAGTTGGTGGTTGAGCAAGGACATACGTGGATTATCTAAAAAAAACAAAAGCGGCCCGAAGGCCGCTGTGTGCATGGGGCGAAGGTGAATTACTCGACCTTGGCTTTGGCGCGCAGTTCTTGTTGGAAAGCGGCCATGCGTTGTTGTGTCATTTGTTGCACGATTTGTGGCTTCACGTCTTCGAGCTTAGGCAACTGGGCTTCGCGCACGTCGTCCAAACGGATGATGTGGAAACCAAATTGGCTTTGCACAGGCGCGGAGACTTCGCCTTTTTTCAGAGCCACCATGGCTTCTGAGAATTCTTTGACGTAGTTACCAGGTGCCGCCCAATCAAGGTCACCACCGTTGGCACCTGAACCTGGGTCTTTGGATTGCTTCTTGGCGATGTCTTCAAACTTGCCGCCTTTTTTCAGGCTGGCGAGGATAGCTTCGGCTTGTGCGGGGGTTTCAACCAAGATGTGGCGAGCGCGGTACTCTTTGCCACCGTTGGCAGCCACGAATTTGTCGTATTCGGCTTGCACATCAGCGTCAGTCACAGCCGACGTCTTTTGGAATTCAGCGAACAACTCGCGAATCAAAATGGTTTGGCGAGCCAGCTCAATTTGAGCTTTGTACTCAGGCGTTGCATCCAAGCCGCGCTTTTGCGCTTCTTGCATGAAGATTTCGCGCGCAATGACTTCTTCTTTGATTTGGGCTTCCACATCTGGCGTGATGGGACGACCTGAGCGGGCCACTTGCTGTGCCAATGCTTCAGCGCGGGCCGTTGGAACAGCCTTGCCGTTGACGATGGCGATGTTTTGCGCGTTAGCGCCCATGCTCAAGCAAGCGAACGCAGCGGCTGCAACAGCGGTCCAAATCATTTGTTTTTTCATGTCAGGTCTCAGGGGGTTTCTATGACTTCAATGGCCAAGGCATGCAAGCCTTGATCTATATATTCTTGCAACGCATCATACACAAGGCGATGCCTTGCCACGCGTGATTTGGCTGTAAAAAGTGGGCTCTGGATGCGTACCCGAAAATGGGTACCGAAGCCTGTCTCGTTGGCGCCTACATGGCCCGCATGGGCAGCGCTTTCGTCTAAAACTTCGACAAAAACGGGGTTTAAGCGTTCTTGTAAACGCTGTGTCAGCGCCTGTGCTGTGATATTCACACTTGGTCCTCTGGCTGCTCTTTGACGAAGCGGCTCATGTAGATGCCTTGCAGCACCACAAACACCAACATCAAGCCCAAACCACCAAAGAGTTTGAAGCTCACCCAGGTGTCGGTGTCAAAGTGGTTGGCCACCCAAATGTTGAGACAACCCATGACCGCAAAGAAGCACGCCCAGCTGTGCAGCAACACGCCCCACGCGTGTTCGGGCAGCTCCACCTGAGCGCCCATGAGTTGCTTCAGGAAATTGCGTTTGAACACGTAATACCCGCCCCACAAGGCGCTGCCCATCAACCAGTACAGCACGGTGGGCTTCCACTTGATGAAGGTTTCGTCTTGGGTGAGCAGCGTGGCACCACCAAACACCACGATGACGCCCAGACTGACCCATTGCATGGGCTCAACAAAGCCTTTTTTGTAACGCAAATAGCCAATTTGAGCCAAGGTGGCAGCGATGGCCACGGCGGTGGCGGCCATGATGCCCCACGCTTTGAAGGTGACAAAAAACAAGATGATGGGAAAGAAGTCGAGCAGTAATTTCATAAAGGCTTTATTTGTTTGGCACGAAGTCTAACGAAGCCGAGTTCATGCAATAGCGCAGGCCTGTGGGGGCAGGGCCGTCGTTGAACACATGCCCGAGGTGCGCGCCACATTGGCTGCACACGGTTTCCACGCGCACCATGCCGTGGCTGATGTCGCGGTGCTCGGCAATGGCATCTTCGCTGGCCGCGGTGTGAAAGCTGGGCCAGCCACAACCCGCGTCAAACTTGGTGGACGCATCGAACAGTTTGGCATCGCAACACATGCAGTGGTAGCTGCCTGGTGCCCAATGGGCTTCGTATTTGCCGGTGAACGGGCGCTCGGTGGCTGCTTTACGCGTCACTTCGTAGGCCACAGGTTCGGCGTTTTTGGCGGCCAGCAGGTCGCGCCATTCTTGTTCTGTTTTTTGAATCGTCATGAGGAGCAGCTGATTTCAATGGATGAAGCCCATTCTGGCGCAAGGCTAGCCCAAGCTTCGTAAGTGGGGTGTTCGTCAAAGGGCGCATGCAGCACTTGCAACAAGTCTTGCACCATCGCAAAGTTGCCGGCTTTGGCTTGGCGAATGGCCAGCTCGCCCAAGTGGTTACGCAAGATGTATTTGGGGTTGGTGCGCAGCATGGTGTCACCCGCGGCTTGGCGGGGGGTTTGGCCTAAGCGCTCTAGGTAGCGCGTACACCACGCGTCAAACACCTCGCGGAGCAGGAACAAGTCGCGCACAGGCTCAAAGGCGTGCGCACTGTGGGCCGACTCGCGCACGGCCACGCTCAAGCGTCGCCAAAACACGGTGTAGTCCACACGGTCTTGTTGCATGGCTTTCAGCAGGTCTTCCACCAAAGCGCGGTCGCCCTCGTGTGTGTCGGTCAGGCCCAACTTGCTGCGCATGCGCTGGTCCATGGCTTCGGGGAAGGCTTGCTTGTAACTCTCTAATGCGGCCAAAGCGGGGGCTTGCTCGTCGATGAGCGGCATCAAGGCTTGACCTAGGCAAAACAAGTTCCAGTACGCAATTTGCGGTTGACGTGCATAGGCATAACGGCCTTGGTGGTCTGAATGGTTGCAAATGTGGTTGGCGTCAAAGCCATCTAAGTACTGGAACGGGCCGTAGTCGAGCGTTAGGCCGAGCACGCTCATGTTGTCGGTGTTCATCACACCATGGCAAAAGCCCACGGCTTGCCATTGCGCCATCAAAGCGGCGGTGCGTTGAGTGACTTCGTGCAACAAGGCGGTGTAGCGCTCGGCCCCTTGCTTGTCTTGCAACGCAGGGAAATGCGCGATGACGACATGGTCAGCCAAGGCGCGCAGCTCATCGATTTGGCCGTTGGACGCGAAATGCTCAAAGTGGCCAAAGCGCACAAAACTAGGCGCCACGCGGGTGACCACGGCGGCGGTTTCGACCTCTTCACGCCGCACATGGGCGGGCGAGCCCGTGACGCACAAGGCCCGCGTGGTGGGAATGCCCAAGCCATGCATGGCCTCGCTGGCCAAAAACTCGCGAATGCTGGAGCGCAACACGGCGCGGCCATCGCCACGGCGAGAGTAGGGCGTGGGACCTGCGCCTTTGAGTTGTAGCTCTTGCAAGCCTGCAGGCGTTTGAATCGCACCCAGGTTCAACGCGCGGCCATCGCCCAGCTGGCCTGCCCATTGGCCAAACTGGTGGCCGCTGTAAACGCTGGCGTAGGTGGTGCGAGCGGCTGGCAGCGCGTTACCTGTGAACAAATCCAGCGCCTCTTGCTGTTGCCAAACGTCTGGTGGCAAACCCAGCTCGGCCCGCAACGCCTCGTTGCAACCCACCCAATGCGCGGCTGGCAAAGGCGTGGGTTCGGTGGGTGTGGCGAACTCAACCCCCAAAGAGGCAAAGCCCGTATCAAAAGACGCATTGAGCCATGGCAAGCTGGCAGTCGGAGTCATGGGGCGGTTAAACATGGCAGACATTGTCTCGGGTTATCCATAGGTTCGTTTTTTGTGGGCTTTTCCTAAAAAAGCAAAAAGAATTGGCACAATACAGAAAAAAGCACGACCGTGCGAAAATCAAAAATCTCCAGGAGACAACATGCTTGGACTGATGCAAGACCAACCGCTGCTGATTTCAAATCTGATTGAGTTTGCAGACAAACACCACGGTGATGGCGAAGTGGTGTCACGCCGCGTGGAGGGTGACATCCACCGCTACACCTGGTCTGATGTGGCGCGCCGTTCGCGCCAAGTGGCCAATGCGCTAGATGGTCTGAAGCTGGGTTTCAGCGACCGCGTGGCCACCATCGCTTGGAACGGCTATCGCCACCTAGAGCTGTACTTTGGTGTCAGCGGCTCGGGCCGCGTGCTGCACACCATCAACCCACGTTTGCACCCCGATCAAATTGCGTGGATTGCCAACCATGCCGAAGACCAAGTGCTGTGCTTTGACATGACGTTTTTGCCCATCATCCAAGCCGTGCACAGCAAGTGCCCGACGGTCAAACATTGGGTGGCCATGTGCGATGCAGACAAACTGCCAGCAGACACCGGCATTCCCAACCTCATCAGCTACGAAGCGTGGATGGGCAACCAAAGCACCACCTACCAATGGCCCGTGTTTGACGAAAACACCGCGTCGAGCATGTGCTACACCAGCGGGACCACGGGCAATCCCAAAGCCGCGCTGTACAGCCACCGTTCCACCACCTTGCACGCCTACGCGGCTGCGCTGCCCGATGTGATGTGTATCTCTGCGCGTGACGCGATCCTTCCTGTCGTGCCTATGTTCCACGTCAACGCGTGGGGCATTCCGTACAGCGCCGCGCTCACCGGTGCCAAGCTGGTGTTTCCAGGCCCCGGCATGGACGGCAAATCGGTCTACGAGATGATTGAGAACGAAGGCGTCACCTACGCCGCTGGCGTGCCCACGGTGTGGCAAATGTTGCTGGGGCACATGAAGCCCCATGGTTTGAAGTTCTCCACCTTGAAGCGCACCGTCATTGGCGGCTCGGCTTGCCCACCCGCCATGATTGATGCTTTCCGTGACGACTACGGCGTGGAGGTCTTGCACGCTTGGGGCATGACCGAGCTCAGCCCTTTGGGTACTTTGTGTACTTTGAAAAACAAACACCTCAAGCTGCCCAAAGAGCAACAAATGAAATTGCTGCTCAAGCAAGGCCGCGCTATCTACGGCGTGGACATGAAGATCGTCAACGACGCAGGCGATGAGCAGCCGCATGACGACAAAGCCTATGGCGACTTGTTGGTCAAAGGTCCTTGGGTGGTAGCCAATTACTACAAAGGTGAGGGCGATCCGCTGATCACCGACAAAGACGGCCAACGCTGGTTCCCCACAGGCGACGTGGCCACCATCGACGCCGATGGCTTCATGCAAATCACCGACCGCAGCAAAGACGTCATCAAGTCGGGCGGCGAGTGGATCAGCTCGATTGACATTGAAAACATCGCCGTGGCGCACCCCGCTGTGGCCATGGCCGCGTGTATTGGTGTGGCGCACCCCAAGTGGGACGAGCGCCCCATCGTGGCGGTGGTGAAAAAGCCCGACGCACAGGTGAGCCGCGAAGAACTCTTGGCCTTCTACGAAGGCAAAACCGCCAAATGGCAAATCCCAGACGACGTGGTGTTTGTCGATGCCATTCCGTTGGGCGCCACCGGCAAGATGCTCAAAACCAAATTGCGCGAACAGCTCAAAGACTACAAGCTGCCAAGCGCCTAACTAACCCCATCAGTTTTCATAAGGAAATGCAATGAGTGCAGACTACCAAGTACACGGCGATGTGGCCGTGATCACCTTGAACAACCCGCCGGTCAACGGCATGGGTTTGGAAACACGCCGCGCCTTGGTGGCTGGCATTGCACAAGCGCAAGCCGATGCAGCCGTCAAAGCGGTGGTCATCACGGGCCACGGCAAAGCCTTTTCGGGTGGTGCAGATGTGCGTGAATTTGGCTCACCCAAAGCCTTCCAAGAGCCCAATTTGCTCAGCGTGATTTCTTGCGTGGAAAACTGCAACAAGCCCGTGGTGGCTGCCATGCACACTGTGGTGATGGGCGGTGGTCTTGAGTTGGCACTGGGTTGCCACTACCGCGTGTGCGCACCTGGAACCAGCATCAGCATGCCTGAGGTGAAGCTGGGCCTGATCCCTGGCGCAGGGGGCACTCAACGCTTGCCACGTGCTTTGGGTGTAGAACCCGCAATGAACATGATCGTGAGCGGTGAAGCGATCAAGAGCGACATGCTCAGCATGTTGCCCGGCCAAAAGCTGTTTGACCAAATGGCCATGTCTCCACAAAGTCTGATGGACGAGGCTATTGCCTACGCCCGTGAAGTGGCCGATGTGCGCCCTCTACCCAAATTGCGTGATCTGCCTTGTAAACACCCCATGGGCGATGCCTATTTCCAGTTCTCGCGCAACATGGTCAAAGGCATGGCAAAGAACTACCCAGCGCCACCCAAAGCGGTGGATGCGGTAGAAATGGCCACCAAGAAAAAGTTTGACGACGGCATGATGTACGAGCGTGAGCAGTTCATCAACCTCATGTGGACACCCGAGAGCCGTGCGTTGCGACACTTGTTTGGCGCACAACGCGCGGCCAGCAAGATAGCCGATGTGCCCAGCGACACACCGGTGCGTGACATCAAACTCGTCGCGGTCATTGGTGCGGGCACCATGGGGGGAGGCATTGCGATGAACTTCTTGAATGCAGGCATTGCAGTCAAGATGCTTGAAACCAAGCAAGAAGCCTTGGACCGTGGCGTGGCCACCATCCAAAAGAACTACGAAGATCGCGTCAAAAAAGGCAAGCTCAAAGAAGAGAAAGCTGCCCAGCGCATGGCGCTGCTCAGCACCACGCTGAGCTACGACGACATCAAAGATGCCGACCTCGTCATTGAAGCCGTGTTTGAAGACATGGGCGTCAAAGAAGCGGTGTTCAAACAACTCGACGCGGTGATGAAGCCAGGCGCGATTTTGGCGTCTAACACGTCCACCTTAGACCTCAACAAAATTGCCCACTTCACCAAGCGTCCGCAAGACGTGGTGGGCTTGCACTTCTTCAGCCCCGCCAACGTGATGAAGCTGCTCGAAGTGGTGCGTGGCAAAGACACCGCCAAAGACGTGCTGGCCACGGCCATGGACGTGGCCAAGAAAATCAAAAAAATTGCCGTGCTCTCGGGCGTGTGCGATGGCTTCATTGGCAACCGCATGATTGACCAATATGGCCGCCAAGCGGGCTTCTTGCTTGACGAGGGCTGCACGCCCGCGCAGGTGGACCGCGCCATTGAAAAGTTTGGCTGGGCGATGGGTCCGTTCCGCATGAGCGACTTGGCTGGCAACGACATTGGCTGGTCCATCCGCAAACGCCAATACGCAGAGAACCCCACGCGTCGCTACAGCAAAACCGCAGACCTGTTGTGTGAGCAAGGCCGCTTCGGCCAAAAAACTGGCGCAGGTTGGTACGACTACAAGCCTGGCAAACGTGATGCGATTCCGAACAAAGACGTAGAAGCCATGATTGCCAAACACCGCGAATCGCTCGGCATCAAGCCGCGCAAGATCAGCGACGAAGAAATCGTGCAACGCCTGAACTTTGCTTTAGTTAACGAAGCTGCCCACATCCTAGAAGAAGGCATTGCCAGCAAAGCCAGCGACATCGACATGGTCTATATCAGCGGTTATGGCTTCCCAATTTTCCGCGGTGGCCCTATGAACTACGCCGACGAGTTGGGCCTGTTTAACGTGGTGCAAGCCATGCAGCGTTTTGCCACCAATCCCCACGATGACGCCGAGTTTTGGAAGCCAGCACCTTTGCTCGCAAAGCTCGCCGCCGAAGGCAAGACCTTCAACTGAAACAGAATTAAGGAATCCCTATGACCCACGCTGTCATCGTCTCTACCGCCCGCACACCGCTTGCTAAAAGCTGGAAGGGCTCTTTCAACATGACCCACGGCGCGACCTTGGGTGGTCACGTCGTCAAACACGCCATTGCGCGCGCCGGCATTGAAGCCGCCGAAGTAGACGACGTCATCATGGGTTGCGCCTTGCCTGAGGGCGCAACCGGCACCAACATTGCCCGCCAAATCGCACTCATGGCCGATTGCCCTGTGTCGGTATCGGGCATGACCATCAACCGTTTTTGCTCTTCAGGCTTGCAAACCATTGCCACCGCCGCGCAGCGCATCATTGCGGGCGAGGGCGATGTGTACGTGGCCGGTGGCGTGGAAAGCATCTCCTGCGTGCAACAAGAGATGAACCAACACATGTTGATGGACCTGGCGCTTAATAAAAAGAAGCCCGAGATCTACTGGAACATGTTGCAAACCGCTGAACATGTGGCCAAGAAATACAACATTGGCCGCGAAGCCATGGACGAATATGGCGCACGCAGCCAACAACGCGCCTTTGCCGCGCAAGCGGCGGGTTTGTTTGACGCAGAAATTGCCGCCATCACCGTCAAAGCCGGTATTGCCGACAAAGTGATGGGCTTGATGACCAAGCAGGTCACGGTCAGCAAAGACGAAGGCATCCGCGAAGGCTCGACCGCCGAAGCCTTGGCCAACCTCAAATCAGCCATGCCCGGTGGTTTGATTTCAGCTGGCAACGCCAGCCAGTTTTCAGACGGTGCAGGCGCTTGCGTGGTGATGAGCGAAACACTGGCCAGCAAGCGTGGCCTGAAGCCGTTGGGCCGCTTCCTCGGCTTTGCTGTCGCCGGCTGCGAGCCTGACGAAATGGGCATTGGGCCTGTGTATGCCATTCCCAAAGTGCTCAACCGCTTAGGCCTGAGCATCGGCGACATTGACCTGTGGGAACTCAACGAAGCATTTGCCGTGCAAGTGCTGTACTGCCGCGACAAGCTGGGCATCCCCGATGACCGCCTCAACGTCAATGGCGGTGCCATCGCAGTGGGCCACCCCTATGGCGTGAGCGGCCAACGCTTGGTGGGCCACGCCTTGATTGAAGGCAAACGCCGCGGCGCGAAACGCGTGTGCGTGACCATGTGCATTGGCGGTGGCATGGGTGCAGCTGGTATCTTTGAGGTCTTGTAACCCCACGAGGAGCACATCATGCAAGAGAGTTTTGGCGCTTACATTCCATTTGTCGACCATCTGGGTTTCGAGATGGTGTTCTTTGACGACGGCTTGTCCGAGCTGCGTTACACGCCTGAGCCCGAGCACTTGAACTCGTTCAACGTGACCCACGGCGGTGCGGTCATGACACTGCTGGACGTCACCCTCGCCAGCGCCGCGCGCAGCGTGGACAGAGGCATGGGTGTGGTCACGATTGAGATGAAAACCTCGTTCATGCAACCGGCGCGTGGCACGCTCACGGCCAAAGGCCGTTTGATTCACCGCACACGCGGCATGGCGTTTACCGAAGGCACGCTGTACGACGCCGAAGGCAACGCCTGCGCGCATGCCACGGGCACGTTCAAATACGTGGACCGAGATGCAGCACCTGCTGAGCTGCATGAGGTTTCGACGGACTAATAAAAAAACGCCCCTCGGGGCGTTTTTTGTTGGAAGCCGCAACGGCTTAGTGGTTGTCGTCTGAAATCAAACGGTAAGCCTGTGCGCCTAACAACGCACCCACGATAGGGGCCAACCAAAACAGCCAAAGCTGAGACACAGCCCAATCGCCCACAAACAAAGCCACACCGGTGCTACGCGCTGGGTTCACCGAGGTGTTGGTGACGGGAATGCTGATCAAGTGAATCAAGGTCAAAGCCAAACCAATGGCGATGGGAGCAAAGCCTGCAGGTGCTTTTTTGTCTGTAGAACCCAAGATCACCAGCAAGAAAAATGCGGTCATCACCACTTCACAGACCAAGGCTGCCAACAGGGTGTAACCACCGGGGGAGTGTTCGCCGTAGCCGTTGGATGCAAAACCTGCCGCCACATTGAAACTGGCATTGCCTGATGCAATGACATACAACACAGCTGCACCAGCAATCGCGCCCAACACTTGGGACACCATGTAGGGTAACAATTGATTGGCTGGGAAACGGCCTGCTGCCCACAAACCCACGGACACCGCGGGGTTCAAATGGCAGCCAGAAATGTGGCCAATGGCAAACGCCATGGTCAGAACTGTCAAACCAAAAGCCAGAGAAACACCGTGCAAACCAATGCCGACGCCTGGGAAAGCCGCTGCCAAAACAGCACTGCCGCAACCGCCCAACACCAACCAAAACGTGCCCAAAAACTCTGCGCTGTAACGTTTCATTTCGAATCCCTTCATGATGAATAATGAGAGTGCTACTTTAAGATGTTTGTAACTATTTTTAATTAACAAGTGTTAACTTGTTTGTGGGTTTCACCCCCTATGCCTTCAGGCAAAATTGCCAACTTTGACGAATTCGACTGACTGAAAACATGCAAAAAATTACCCGCCAACTGGCGGACGAAATCAAAATTTCCGAAGCCCAAGTGCGCTCTGCTGTTGAGCTGCTTGATGGTGGCGCCACCGTGCCCTTTATTGCCCGTTACCGCAAAGAAGTCACGGGTGGCTTGGACGACATTCAATTGCGCGAACTCGAAGCCCGCCTGAGCTACCTGCGCGAGCTGACCGACCGCCGCGCTGCGGTGATCAAAAGCATCCAAGAACAAGGCAAGCTCACGCCAGAGCTGCTGGCCGCCATCGAAGCCGCGCCCACCAAGCAAGAGCTGGAAGACATTTACTTGCCCTTCAAACCCAAGCGCCGCACCAAGGGCATGATTGCCAAAGAAGCGGGCTTGGAGCCACTGGCCGACAAGCTGTTTGCCGACCCCACGCTCAACCCCAATGTAGAAGCCGAAGCCTTCATCTTGCCTGCAGGCAAGATTGAAGGGGCCGACTTCACCACCGTCGCCGCTGTGCTGGACGGCGTGCGCGACTTGTTGAGCGAGCGCTGGGCCGAAGATGCCGTTTTGGTGCAAGGCTTGCGCGAATGGCTGTGGACGGAAGGCTTGTTCCGCAGCAAGTTGTCTGCGGGCAAAGACGAAAACAACCCCGATGTGGCGAAGTTTCGCGACTACTTTGAGTACGACGAACCCATTGGCCGCGTGCCCTCGCACCGCGCCTTGGCCGTGTTCCGTGGCCGTGCGTTGGAAATGCTCGATGCAAAACTCGTTCTTCCTGTTGAGCCTGAGCCGGGTAAGCCCAGCTTGGCCGAAGGCAAGATTGCCTTGCACCTCGGTTGGAGCCATGCCAGCAGGGCAGGGGACGACCTGATTCGCAAATGCGTGGCATGGACATGGCGCGTGAAGCTAAGCCTATCCACCGAGCGCGACTTGTTCACGCGTTTGCGTGAAGAAGCCGAGAAGGTCGCGATCAAAGTGTTTGCCGACAACCTGCGCGATTTGTTGCTGGCAGCCCCCGCAGGCCCCCGCGTGGTGATGGGCCTAGACCCAGGCATCCGAACTGGTGTGAAAGTGGCCGTGGTCGACGCCACGGGCAAGCTGGTGGAAACATCCACCGTCTACCCCCACGAGCCCCGTAAAGATTGGGACGGCTCGCTCTACACCTTGGCCAAACTGGCCGAAAAACACGGTGTGAACTTGATTGCCATTGGCAACGGCACCGCCAGCCGCGAAACCGACAAACTGGCGGGTGAGTTGATCAAACTCATGTCAAAGCACGACGCCACCAAGGTCATCGACAAAGTGGTGGTCAGCGAAGCGGGCGCGTCGGTGTACAGCGCCAGTGAGTACGCCAGCAACGAAATGCCCGATGTGGACGTGAGCCTGCGCGGCGCAGCCAGCATTGCACGGCGATTGCAAGACCCCTTGGCCGAGCTGGTGAAGATCGACCCCAAGTCCATCGGCGTGGGCCAATACCAACACGATGTGAACCAAAGCGAACTCGCCCGCACCCTCGAAGCCGTGGTGGAAGACTGCGTGAACAAAGTGGGGGTGGATCTGAACACCGCCAGCGTGCCGCTGCTCACCCGCGTGTCGGGCCTCTCGACCACCACCGCCAAAGCCGTGGTGCGTTGGCGCGAAGCCAATGGTGCGTTTGCCAACCGTCAACAGTTGCTCAAGGTCACGGGCCTGGGTGCGAAAACGTTTGAACAAAGCGCAGGCTTCTTGCGCATCCGCGATGGTGATAACCCGTTGGACATGACCGCGGTTCACCCCGAAACCTACCCAGTGGTGGAGCGCATCATGGCGCAAACCGGCAAGCCCGTGGCCGAGCTGATGGGCCGCGCCGACATGCTCAAAACTTTGAAGCCCGAGTTGTTTGCCAACGACACCGTGGGTGTGATCACCGTCAAAGACATCTTGAGCGAACTCGAAAAGCCAGGCCGCGACCCGCGCCCCGACTTCAAAGTGGCCAAGCTGCAAGACGGCGTGGAGGACATCAAAGACTTGAAGGTCGACATGGTGCTCGAAGGCACGGTCAGCAACGTGGCCGCCTTTGGCGCGTTTGTCGATTTAGGCGTGCACCAAGACGGCCTCATTCACGTCAGCCAACTCAGCAACAAGTTCATCACCGACGCCCGCGAAGTGGTGAAGACCGGCGACATCATCAAGGTCAAAGTGCTGGAAGTGGACGTGGCCCGCAAACGCATCAGCCTGACCATGAAGATGGACGCTGCGCCTGCGCGCAAAGACGGCCCTCGCGACAACCGCTTTGAACACGCGGGCCGCGATAACCGTCAAAGAAGCGGGTCAGGCGGTGGCGGCAGCTACAGCAGTGGCTACACCGCACCGCCACAAGCAGCAGCGGGTTCGGCCATGGCGAGTGCGTTTGCCAAGCTGCAAGGTTTGAAGAAGTAAGCCCAAAGCCGCGCGTTGAAAGCTCTGCACATCTACGCTGGCCCCAAAGCCTTGGCCCACATCGAAGCCAACGGTTTGATGCCCGAACACGTTGGCGTGATTCCCGCTGCGGCGGGGGGCCCCAAGGGTTTGATACTCGGACCGCTCGACCGCTTTTTGTTTGGTGAATGGCTGCCGCAAAGCACGCAGCCCATCGACTTGGTGGGCGCATCCATTGGCGCATGGCGTATGGCCACGGCGTGTTTGGACAACCCTGTGCAAGGCTTTGATCACCTGTCGCACGACTACATCCACCAAGAGTACAAAGTACCCGAAGGCCAAAAGCGCCCCAGCGCAAAGCAGGTGAGCGACGAGTTCAGCCAAACCCTGCAAGCTTTTTATGGCGGCCATGTGAGCGAAGTGCTCAACAACCCGCGCTATCGCCTGCATGTGGTGACCTCGCGTGGCAAACACATCTTGAACCGGGAGCATCCGCTGCTGACGCCTTTGGGCTACGCCGGTGCGTATCTGTGTAATGCCGTGCAACGCAAAGCCATGGGCGCGTGGTTAGAACGCGTGGTGTTTTCAAGCCGTGGCGAGCTGCCGTTTGATGTGTCTGACTTTGCCACCCAACACATGGCGCTGAACGAACACAACTTCATGGCTGCGCTGCAAGCCAGTTGCTCTATCCCGTTTGTGCTGCAAGCCGTGCACGACATTCCTGATGCACCCACGGGCGCGTATTGGGACGGCGGCATCACCGACTACCACTTGCACCTCAACTACAACGGCTTGGCAAAAAGCCCTTTGGTGCTGTACCCTCATTTTCAAAAAGCTGTGGTGCCCGGTTGGCTGGACAAAGCCCTCAAGTGGCGACACAAAGCCACCCCGTTTTTAGACAACACCATCGTGTTGGCCCCCAACCCCGAGTGGGTCAAAACCTTGCCCAACGGCAAGCTGCCAGATCGCAGTGACTTTGTGACTTATGCCTCTGACTTTGAAGGTCGGGTGAAGGTTTGGAAAGCGGCGGTGCGCGCGAGTGAGCAAATGGCTCACGAATTTGCAGACTGGTTGGTCAATCCAAACTGGACTACTGTTCATCCTCTTTAAGGAGTTGAGATGCGTCACGCTTACGTCGTCGGTCAAATGACCGTGAAGAACGAAACCAAATGGGCCGAATACCGCGGTCAAGTCTTGGCTACCTTGACGCCTTGGGGCGGCGAACTGGTGTTTCGTGGCCAACAGGCCAGAGCGCTGTCTGGCGAGTGCCCGCATGCCGATATCGTGGTCATTCGGTTTCCCTCGCTCTCTGATGCCGATGGCTGGCATCACTCGGCGGCATATCAGGCGCTGATCCCGCTGCGCCAAGAAGCGGCACATGTGGTGCTGACCACTTACGAGGCGTAACGAACGTCTGTGCCGGCCATCAGCCAATAAACAGTCTTTTCAAAGCAAATCTCCATGAGCCACTCACGCAACCCGCAAAGCCTGTTGACCCCCGCCATGCGTGATGTGTTGCACGCCATTGCCAAAGCAGGCCGCCCACCCATGGCGCTGCTCACGCCCGAGCAAGCCAAACAAGCCTACGCCTTGGGTGCCGGTGTGCTGGAAGTGAACGCACAAAAAATGGCGCGTGACGACACGCTGCACATCCCCACGCGCGATGGGGCCACGCTGCGCGCCAAACTGTGGGCTGAACACGCCAAGCCCAATTTACCGGTGCTGCTGTACTTTCATGGCGGGGGCTTCACCGTGGGTAGCCCCGAAACGCACGAGGCGCTGTGCAAGCACCTGGCCCATTTGGCGCACTGTGCTGTCGTGTCGTTGGACTATCGCCTTGCGCCCGAACACACATTTCCCGCCGCACACAACGATGCGCTCGATGCCTTGCAGTGGCTATGCGCCAACGCCCCCCTCCTGGGACTAGATGCCACACGCATCGCCATTGGCGGTGACAGTGCGGGCGGCACGCTCACAGCGGCCACCGCCATTGCTGCGCGCGATGCGGGTATTGATTTGAAACTGCAGCTCATGTTCTACCCCGGCTGCTCGCCTGAACACATGCCGTCGGCCCATACGTTTGACAAAGGCTTTTTGCTGGAAAAAGCCAGCATCGACTACTTCTACGGCCATTACATGCCCAATGCCGCAGACCGCCAAGACCCGCGCTTTTCGCCCTTGCTGGCCGAGGTATCAGGGGTGGCCCCAGCGTGGCTGGGTTTGGCAGAATGCGACCCGCTGGTGGACGAGGGCGTGGCCTATGCCGACCATCTGCGTTTGGCGGGTGTGCCCGTAGATCTTGAAATTTACAAAGGCGTGGTGCACAGCTTCATCCAAATGGGACGCGTGATTCCCGAAGCACTGACCGCACACATGGATGCTGCACGCGCGTTACGACACGCGTTTGGGGTGTGACGTGATGACGATGACTTACATCGAAATTGGCGAATGGCCCTTGATGCAAACCGCTGCCCAAGCGGTACGCACCGCCGTGTTTGTGCAAGAGCAGGGCATCGCCCCCGAAGACGAATGGGATGCGGATGACGCCACAGCTTTGCACGCCGTGTTGTTGGATGGAAATGGTCAGCCGCTAGGCAATGCCCGTTTGTTGCAACCTTGCGCCAATACAGCCAAAGTAGGGCGCATGGCGGTGCTTCGCGAGATGCGCGGCAAAGGCTACGGCGCGCGATTGCTGCAAGCACTACTGCTAGAGGCGCGCCGACGCGGTAACCAAGAAGTGCGGCTCAATGCACAGCGAACGGCGGAAAGGTTTTATGCGGCTCACGGCTTTGCAGTGGTGGGGACGCCGTTTGATGAGGTGGGGATACCGCATGTGGAAATGCGTTTGAGCTTGGTGTGACTGACGTTGCGACCGTGTGAAAATATGTGCGATTCAAACTTTTAGAAAAATACCTTGATGAACATCGTTCAGCGCTTTCTTCCCATCACTGTCGCAGTCGCCGCCGCTATGGCGATCAGCCCCCAAGCGACAGCGGCTGACTTGAGTAACTTCAACACCCTCAGTCAAGCCGAGTTTTTGGCCGTGAGCAAAGACCTCGCAGCAGTGACCAGCACCAAGGCCATTGAGCCAGCCGCACCTTTGGGCTTGACCGGCTTTGATGTCAGCGCATCCAGCACCCTGACAAGAATTCAAGACGGTGCCGCTTGGGCCAAAGTGTCTGGTGACAACGCGAGCAACCTGATGCAAACCAAGTTATCAGTCAGCAAAGGTTTGTCTGGCGGCTGGGATGTGGGCGGCTTCGTGTCTAAAGTGCCTTCGACCAATGTGTCGGTTGCGGGTGTTCAGGTGAAATACGCTTTGCTGGAAGGCAATGCCATCACCCCTGCCATTGCCCTGCGCGGCAGCCACAGCCGCATGGGCGGTGTATCGGGCATGGAACTCAACAACACCGGTTTTGATGTCTTGATTTCCAAAGGCTTTGTGGGCATCACGCCTTATTTAGGCGTCGGCACGGTTTACTCAAGCGCCAAAGCCACAGGCCAGAGCAATGAAAGCTTCACGCAAAGCAAGTCGTTTGTTGGCGTGAGCTGGAACGTGTTGTTGGTCAATCTCTCTGCGGAGTACGACCGCACAGGCAAAAACGCTTCTGTGGGTTTGAAGGCCGGCCTTCGTTTCTAAAACGCGCAGCGCGTTGCGCGCGACATGTCAAATGTCGTCGCGCAGCGTATAAGGCAATGGCAACAGGTTCAGCCGTGGGCCATCTGCCGCACCCAAATGCAAGCTGCTGCTTTCAGTGGCACTGAGTTGCAGCTCAAGCACCGCCACATGGCTCGCACCATCGCTGGCCGCTTGCGCCACCAGACCACAAGGCTGCGTGGCATCCAAGCTGGAAAACACTTCTTGGCCAGCGGCCAACGGGGTGGCACTTTGCGCAATAAACGCACGGCGTTTCAAGGTGCCACGGAATTGGCTGCGCGCCACGATTTCTTGGCCGGGGTAGCAACCTTTTTTGAAGTTCACGCCATCGACTGATTCGTAGTTGAGCATCTGCGGCACAAAGGCTTCGAAGGTCGCCAGCTCGACCCATGCAATGCCGCTCATCACTTCACCCACTTGCCACAGGTCTGCGCTGAGGGCTGGGCCTGTTGGCGCTGCCACGTCTTTGGGGGCAAGCCAAAAGGCGCGGGGTTGGCCAAGGGCAGGGTAGAGGGTCAGCACATCTGCACTGGGCGATTCACCTGCGTTGAGGACAAATCGTTGCCATGGGGCCGGTGACGTGGCTGCTGCGTTGCCAAGGACCGATGCAACAGTGTCCCCAACCAAACCCAACAACTGAAACTCATCGCTGGCATCGCTCAGCTTGGCTTTGGCACGCAGCACAAACATCGACAAGCGTTTGACGGTTTGGGCCATCAGATCTTTGCGGCAAATCAGCAGCACTTCTTCGGCTGAACGTTTGTAAACCACAAAGCTCGCTTGCATGCGGCCTTTGGCGTTGCAAAAGGCGGCCAAGCGGCATTGGCCGTCTTTCATCAACAGCACATCGTTGGTGAGCTGGTTGTGCAAAAAGCTGGCTGCGTCTGCACCTGCAGCGCGGATGACGCCAAGGTGGGGCACAGGTGCAATGCCGTTCAAAGGCGCGGAGGTGGAAAAATCGTTCAAAGACATGCGTGAATTATCATGCCCGCTTGATTAACGTGATTGGACATAGGGTTGTGATGCGGCTCATCAAGCGAATCTTTTGGACGGTGTTGAGTCTGGCCCTGTTGCTGTCGGCGGTCTCTGGCTGGTGGGTGTTGACCCCCATGTCGCTGTCCACACCTACCGTGGACTTGTCCATCGAGCCACAAACGCCGGTGCGTGGCATTGCCCAAGCCGTCGCCGATGCGGGGGTGGATGTGCAGCCCGTGGTGCTGTATGCGTTTTTCCGTGCCAGTGGTCAGTCGCGCAAATTGCGCGCGGGCAGCTATGAGCTGAGCCAAGGCAACACACCGCTTGATTTGCTGCGCAAACTCAGCCGTGGCGAAGAAAGCCTCAAAGCCATCAGCCTGATTGACGGCTGGACGTTTCGCCAATTCCGCGCGGCGCTGGCCAAAGCCGAAGGCCTCAAACACGACACCCAAGGTCTGAACGATGACGCGTTGATGGCCAAGCTGGGCATGCCAGGTGTGGCGCCCGAAGGCCGCTTTTTCCCCGACACCTACACCTACGGCAAAGGCACGTCCGAGCTGCATGTGATGGAACGCGCCGCCAAGGCCATGAACAAGCAACTCGCCGCTGCGTGGAAGTTGCGTGGCCCCAACATTCAATTGAAAACGCCTGAAGAAGCCTTGGTTTTGGCCAGCATCGTTGAAAAAGAAACAGGCCGAGAGAGCGACCGCACCACCATCAGCCGCGTATTTCACAACCGTTTGGCCGTGGGCATGCCCCTGCAAACCGACCCCACCGTGATTTACGGCATGTTCGACAACTTCGATGGCAACCTGCGCCGCGCCGACCTGCGCACCGACCACCCGTGGAACACCTACACCCGCAAAGGCCTGCCACCCACGCCCATTGCCATGCCTGGACGCAACGCGCTCAAAGCCGCCGTACAACCTGCTGCCAGCAACGCGCTGTACTTTGTGGCCAAGGGTGATGGCACAAGCTACTTCAGCGCGACGCTGGATGAGCACAATGCCGCGGTCAATCGCTACCAACGCAAAGCCTCTGGACAGTGATGCCGAACAGGCAAAATAGCGGGCTATGACAAAAACAGGTCTGTTCATCAGTTTTGAAGGCATCGATGGTGCGGGCAAATCCACGCACATCGATGGCTTGGCCGCAGCGTTCAAAGCGCAAGGCCGCCAAGTCACGCTCACCCGCGAGCCCGGTGGCACGCCTTTGGCCGAAAAGCTGCGTGAGATGGTGCTGCACGACGCGATGGATTCGCTGACCGAAGCCTTGCTGATCTTTGCGGCCCGCCGCGACCATTTACACCACGTGATTGAGCCCGCTTTGGCACGTGGCGATGTGGTGCTGTGTGACCGCTTCACGGACGCCACGTTTGCCTATCAAGGCAGTGGCCGTGGCTTTGATTTAGGTGTGTTGCAACAGCTTGAGCAATGGGTACAGGCGATTCCCGCTGACGCAGTCAGCCCTTCAAGCAATGGCTTGCGTCAACCCGATGTGACCGTTTGGTTTGAGCTTGACCCAGCCATCGCCGCCGTGCGCCTGGCCGGTGCCCGCGTGCCCGATCGCTTTGAGGCGCAGCCCGTTGAGTTCTTCCAAAAAGTGTCGGACGGCTATGCCGCCCGCGCCCAAGCCGATGCACAGCGCTTTGTGCGCCTAGACGCCGCTCAAACCCGTGAAGCCGTGTGGCAGCAACTGCACCAGAACTTTGTGCAGCGCGGCTGGCTGAGCGAGACTTGAGCTCTAACGTCGCATGACCGAAACCACAACACCACAAGCGAGGCCTGTGCTCAGCCCTTGGCTGCAAGGCCAACTCACCACCTTGCTCGAGCGACGCGGTCACGCATGGCTGCTGCAAGGCCCATCGGGCTTGGGCCAATACACGCTGGGCCTAGAGCTGGCCCGTGCTTGGCTGTGCGAAGCCCCAACCAAGCAGGGCGCTTGCTACCAGTGCCGCAGCTGTCACGCGGTGGATGTGCGCACCCATGCGGACCTGCGCACACTCATGCCCGAAGCCTTGGCGTTAGAGCTGAACTGGCCTCTTGACGAGAAAACCCAAAAAGACCTCGACGACAAAAAGCGCAAACCCAGCAAAGAAATTCGCGTCGAAGCTGCACGCGACATGGTGGCTTTCAGCCAGCAAACCCGCTCGGGCGGCTCGACCAAAGTGGTGTTTGTGTACCCCGCCGAGCGCATGAACCATGTGACGGCCAACACCATCCTCAAAACGCTGGAAGAGCCACCAGGCGAGTGCCGCTTTGTGCTGGCCAGCGAAGCGGCCCATCAGCTGTTACCCACGATCCGCAGCCGTTGCCAAACCCACACCATGATTTGGCCCTCCGAAGCCGAGTCATTGAGCTGGCTGCAAACCCAAGGCGTGCCCGCCGCCGATGCCGCCGTGTTGCTGTGTGCTGCGGGCGGTCGACCTGAAGATGCGCTAGACCTAGCCAATGCAGGCCTCAAAGCGGCCATTTGGGCGGGCTTACCCAAAGCCGTGCTGCGTGGGGATGTGGGCGCGGTGTCTGACGCCACGCCATCGCAGGCCATCGCCATGCTGCAAAAGCTGTGTCACGACTTACTGGCTTTGCGCACCGGCGGCGAGCCACGGTTCTTCATGGCGGCAGATTTACCGGCTGCTGGCACGGTCAACTCACTGACCCAATGGTCCAAAGACTTGATGGATGCTGCCCGCACATCTGAGCACCCGTACAACGCAGGCTTGATGTTTGAAGCCTTGGTGGCGCGTGCGCAAACGGCCCTGCGCGCCAAAGACTAAAAAAGAAATATGTTCACCGATTCCCATTGCCACCTGAATTTTCCAGAGCTGGCCGAAAACATCCACACTATCCGCGACGACATGGCCAAAGCCCAAGTCACGCGCGCCTTGGTCATCAGCACCACACTCGAGCGCTTTCCTGAAGTGCATGGCCTCGCCACGCAGTTCGACAACTTCTGGGCTACCGTGGGCGTGCACCCCGACAACGAAGGCGTGCAAGAACCCACGCTCGACGACCTGCTGACCCGCGCCAAATTGCCCAAAGTGGTGGGCATTGGTGAAACCGGCCTCGACTATTTCCGCTTGGGCGAGCGCACCGTGGCCGACATGGAATGGCAACGCAACCGCTTTCGCATCCACATCCAGGCCGCGCAGCAAACCCAGCTGCCTTTGGTCATCCACACCCGCAGCTCGTCGGCAGATACCGTGGCGATTTTGAAAGAGCAGGGCGAAGACGGCTCCGCAGGCAGTGCAGGGGGCGTGTTTCACTGCTTCACCGAAACCGCCGACGTGGCCCGTGCCGGCTTGGACCTCGGGCTGTACATCTCGTTTTCAGGCATCTTGACCTTCAAAAATGCCCAAGACTTGCGCGATGTAGCGAAGTTTGTCCCCATGAACCGCATCTTGATCGAGACCGACAGCCCGTATTTGGCGCCTGTGCCGCACCGTGGCAAGACCAACAACCCGTCTTATGTGCCGTTTGTGGCGAAGCAGATTGCCGAGATCAAAGGCATGTCCGTGGAAGCCGTGGCCGAAGCCACCAGCCGCAATTTTGACCAACTTTTCAGTGCTGTTTTAAAATGAGAAATTGCTTTAAGTATTTTCTTTATCTATATGTTTTTATTGGATATTCTTTATCCAATGCAGGTTCGTATGATGACTTCATCTCGGCACTTCATTTTGACAAGCCAGAAGTCATCGAAAAGCTACTGGCCCGTGGTTTTGATCCCAATACACCCAACGAGAAAGGCATTCCTGGCTTGCTGGTTGCGCTTCAATCTGAGTCACCCAAGTCTGCGCTGGTTTTAGCAAAACACCCGCAAACGCAAGTCAATGTGCAAAACCACCTGGGCGAAACCCCCTTGATGCTGGCGGCCATCCATAACCAACTGGCGCTGGCCAAGCTGCTGATTGACCGCGGTGCCGATGTGAACCGAGCAGGCTGGACGCCGCTGCATTACGCCTCTACCCGTGGTCACCGCGACATGATGCGTTTGCTACTAGACAACGATGCCTACATTGATAGCGAATCCGCCAACGGCACCACACCGTTGATGATGGCGGCTTATTCAGCACCACCGTTGGCCGTGAAGTTGCTGCTGGAAGAGGGGGCCGACCCAACTTTGGTCAATCACGGCAATGCCACAGCCTTGGACTTGGCTTTGAGGGGTGACCACCAACAAAGCGCGTTCTACATTCGCGCATTCATTGAATCTTGGTATATCCAAAATCCAATCAAAGAATAGCCTCACTCAATAGGCAATCTATTTACATACTGGCGCATAACGCAAAGCCTTGGCAGCACCCGCGCTTAAACAACGATTCGCAGACCTTGGCGCCGAATCCACACCTTTGGAAACAGCCGCTTTTCGCAAGCTGTTGGCCGACGAGAGAACCGCACCAGATGCGGTTTTCTCTGATTCTTTAACTTTACATAATATACATCGTATCAAACGATACGTATCAAAAGTTAATGGTCTGTATGCGCCCAAAGCAGCAACGCATCACGGTCTTCCACGACCAGATCAATCTTTTGGCCCACAGGCAAGCACAGCTTGGTTGGCACGTGCCCGAACGGCAAATCGGTCAACACCGGCGCTTTGATTTGCGTGCGCAACCAATCGATCACGCTTTGCAGCTTGAAGCCTTTGTCGTGCGGCGTGAGTTTGTAATTGTTGAATTGCCCCAACACAATTGCTTTTTGATGGGCCAACACACCGGCGTGCAACAACTGCGTGAGCATGCGCTCAATGCGGTACGGGTGTTCGCCCACATCCTCAAGAAACAACACGCCGTTTTTGATCTGCGGGAAATAGGGCGTGCCGAGCAATGAAACCAACACAGCCAAGTTACCACCCCACAGCACCGCATCGTGCGCCCACACGCCGGAGCGGCGCTTGGCGTTAGCCGTGGCGCACGCGGTAGAGAAATGCCAACCTGCGCCCTCACCCTGCCCACTGACCATGTCGTCAAAACAGGCTTCCATGATGTCGTCGGGTTGTTCTGCACCAAAGTCTTCACCCAATGCAGGGCCAGCCCAAGTGACGGCACCAGTTTTCGCCAATAGCGCGTTTTGGAAAGCCGTGAAGTCGCTCAAGCCCACAAACTGCGTGCCTTTGGCAATGGCTTTGGCCACTTGCTTGTATTTGATGCCGGGCAAGATGCGTGTGAGGCCGTAGCCACCACGAGAAATCAAGGCCACATTGGCGCCGCTGTCTGCCGCGCGGTGAATGGCAGCCAAACGGGTGGCATCGTCACCGGCAAAACGGGTGTGGCTGCTGAGTGCGTCTGCATCGAGTTCGACCTCGTGACCGAGTTTTTTCAGACGTGCGACGCCTCGTTTGAAAGCTGCTTTGTCGCGCACCGCGCCGCTGGGGGAATAGATGTAAATGTGAGCCATCCTCACATTGTCGCGGCAAATTTACGGGTGTTGACTCATCCGCGTGTGTAATGCAGCAAGCGACCGCGATACGTACTCAAGTCTTGCAGCGGTTCGTTCATGATGATTTCTGTCACAGAAAATCCCATATGGGCCATGTCACGGTGAAACGCACTGCGGTTGCCGCGGTTGGGGTCAATGATGAGCACTTCAGCGCCCTCTGCTGCATGCTCTTGAATGAAACCAGACAGTTGTGCAGGGTGACTACGCTCGTACAGCACATCGCTGGCAATGAGTAAGTCAAACGCGCCCAGGCCTTTGTTCACCCTGCCCCAGTTGCCCGTTTCGTAATGCAGAGGCGGCAATTCGTTCAGCAACACATTGGCATTGAGAAAAGTCTCGGTCAATGGGTGGCAATCACTGGCGGTGATGTTGCCCTCACGGCGGTGCACCACCAAGCTGGCCAAGCCTAAACCGCACCCTACTTCCAACACGCGCTTACCTTTGAGTTCCCAGGTTTGCATGAGGTCTGCCAACTTTAGCGCCGAGGGCCAGACCAAACCAAACAAGGGCCAAGTGGCTGATGAAATACCGGCATCAAATGCCAAGCCCAGTGGGTCAAAAAACTGTTGCTTGTCGAGCAAGGAACGGATTTGCAAATCAGCACCACCTCCTACACCGACCCTCTGAAACTTCACTTCGTAACCGATGGGGGGTGTGGCGTTGGGCATGATTAACTTCGTTCAGGTGGCGGCATCGGTGCAGCCAACAAGGTGCTCAAGGCACGAGGACCGGCCATGTGGCCATGGTCGGGATATGGGGCATCACGCAGGGCGGCAGGCAGTGCAGACGTTTCCATCCAATGAATAGGCAAAGGCAACTTGGCGAGCAGCGGTGCCATCACACGCGGCACATGCAAGGCCACAGGTGCGGGTTGCACACTGGCCAAAAACTCTTGCAGCACTTGGGCGTGCCAAGCGATGCGATGGGCTGCCACTTTTTTGGGCTTGTCGGACAAGCCAAAGCCAGGCAAGTCCAAAGCAATCACAGGTGCTGACGATTGCAACTGAGCGACGTATTGCAAGCTCCAGCCATCGAGCCCGTGTAGGTAAACGTGCGGCGCAGATTGGCCGTCTTGTCGGTTGTCAAACCAATGCAGGCGCAAGCCTTCTAAGGCTGGCAAATCTGCCGTGAAACGCGACATCGCCAAGGGCACATCCAGCCCTGCAAACGCACCATCAGGCGTGCGCAAAGCGTCATCACGCAACGGAACCTTGCTGAGTTGCTGATCTGCACGGCGTTGCTCAAAAAAGCTTTTCAGCACTTGAGCGCAGTCGTCGGCCAACACGCCACCCGTGACTTGGGTTTGATGGTTGATTTGCTCATGCGCAAACAAGTTCAACACTGAACCCGCTGCGCCCGTTTTAGGCTCAGTCGCACCAAACACCACGCGCTTGAAACGTGCATGCAACGCCGCTCCGCTGCACATGGCGCAAGGCTCTAGCGTCACATACAAAGTGCAGTCGTCCAGCCGATAGTTGCCCAGTACTTGGGCTGCGGCACGCATGGCATTGACTTCTGCATGCGCTGTTGGGTCGTGGCGGGTCAGTGGCGCATTGTGGCCGTAGGCGATCACCTGCCCTGCCCTCACCACCACGGCGCCGACGGGCACTTCACCCGCGTCTGCAGCCGCTTGCGCTTGGCGCAGGGCGAGCTGCATGAAGCCAATGTCTTCGGGCGAATGCGTCATGGGTGCACCATCCCCAAATGAAGGGGGATGTGCGTGACGCACGGGAAACCCGCGTCGTCCACACTGATGAGGCTTGCAAACGGATGCGCCCGCATAAGAGCGAGCGCATGTCCCTCATCTTTGGCATTGAACTGCTGGGGCAGGTACACGCAATGCCTTTAGTGTTGCGCGCAAAATGCGGCAATCTTATTGCCATCTAAATCACGGAAATAACAGCCGTAATAACCACCGCCGCGCAGGCCAGGTGCACCTTCGTCAGTGCCACCCAGTTCTAGGGCTTTGGCGTGCAAGGCGTGGACGAGGTCTTGGCTTGCGACCGTCAAGGCCACCATATTGCCATTGCCCACGGTTGCGGGCTGACCATCAAAAGGGGTAAGGACGCTGAACATCGGTTGGCCAGGCTGGATGCCCCAACCGATGCCTCGGTCCATTTCAAAGAAACGTTTGCCGCTGATCAGCGCAAACAAAGCGTCGTAAAACGCAGCTGCGCGGGACAAATCATTGGTACCGATGCAGGTGTGACTGATCATGTGAGCCTCTTGGTAAATTGCCCAACGGCAACGCACCGCAAGGCGGTTGCACAGTTAGAAGCGGCGTTTGACCGCTGGGCCTGGGCCCTTGCCTTCGATGTGACGGAAAGTCACACGGGCTTTGTTCATGTCGTAGGGAGACAGTTCGACCGTGACTTTGTCGCCTTCGATGATGCGGATGCGGTGCAGGCGCATTTTGCCGGCGGTGTATGCGATCAGTGAGTGACCGTTTTCCAGGGTGACGCGGTAGCGAGAGTCGGGCAAGACCTCGGTCACGACACCCTTCATTTCGATCATTTCTTCTTTTGCCATGTACTCAGTGTTCTCTAATTTAAAAATTCAAGCCCAAAACGGGCGATTAACCAACAGCCTCCGATTGTAGGCTGTTCCCTCTGTGGGCTGATTGACCCGTCATTCCCACTCCATAATCACCTAAAAAATTCTTCATATTTTTCAAGTACTGACCTGCCCCCTCTGGCCGTACCAATCAATCGGAAGTAGTCCAAGGGTTCAAGGTTAATCCAAAACTTGAGGGTTGAGATTTGCAGCGGCATTGGTTTGAATCCTTTGCTGCTGCGCGAACTGAGCCGGTGGAATCCGGCCCAGGCTGCTGTGGGGCCTGACTTCGTTGTAGTCCTGGCGCCAATCGGCAATGCACTGCCTGGCTTGGGGCAAGCTCAAGAACCACTGCTCGTTCAAGCATTCATCTCGAAACTTGCCGTTGAAACTCTCGATGTAGCCGTTTTGCATCGGCCTGCCCGGCTGGGTCAAGATGTGCCGCACGCCATGTGCTGTGGCCCAAGCCATAAAGGCCCGGCTTGTGAACTCTGGACCGTTGTCCGTTCTCACGGCCAGTGGGTAGCCTCTGAAGGTGGCCGCTTGGTCGAGCAAGCGTGTCACGTATTGCCCCGAGATCCCGTAGTCCACGGCAATGTCCACGCACTCGTGGCTGAAGTCATCGGCCACAGTCAGGCACTTGATGCGCCTGCCATTGGACAAGCTGTCCGAGACGAAATCCATGCTCCAAACATCGTTGACCTTTTGCGCCAGTTGCAAGGGCACCCGCTCACACGGTGGGCGCTTGGCCTTCTTGCGCCTTCTTACGGCCAAGTTGGCATCTTTGTACAAGCGGTAGATCCGCTTGTGGTTGACGCCCGGAAACTCCGGGCGCAGCAGATCGTGGATGCGGCGGTAGCCAAATCTTCGGCGTACGTGGGCAATGTCCACGATACGTTCGCCCAGCGCCTGCGTGAGCGCATCACGCTTAGGCGGGTGGCGAAAACTGTCTCGGCTTAGCCCCACAAGGCAGCACGCGTGGCGCTCAGACAGAAGATGGGTCTGGATCATCTGGGTGATGGCCTCGCGTTTGACCTGCGGGGCTAGCGCTTTACGCCGAAGACGCTTTTGAGCGCATGGATGTCCAGGTGCGCTTCGGCCAGCAGTTTCTTGAGCTTGTTGTTCTCAGCTTCCAGGTCGCGCAGCTTGGCCGCATCGGAGGCTTCCATGCCGCCAAAGCGCGAGCGCCACTTGTAAAAGGTCGGCTGGCTAAAGCCGCCAGAGCGGCAAATGTCCTTGATGGACATGCCTGCTTCAGCTTGCTTGAGGAATCCGATGATCTGCTCGTCGGTAAATCGTGTGGTCTTCATATCCGCCATTCTCCAAAATTAGCGAACTTAGTTCCATCGATTTGGTACGGCTCAGAGGGGGCAGGTCAGTACTTACGTTCGTAAAAATAAACTGTGTAACTTTTGTGCAAGTTAAACAGCACCCACAACCAAACAAAAAAAAGCCTACAACTAACAACCTTGTATTTTACAGCACCAAGTTACACGCCGTGCTACTTTCTTTGCACAATTATTAAGCACCAGTTACCCAGTCAACACTATAAAATTCCCACTATGCAAAACACCCAAGCCAAGCCAAGCCAAGCCAAGCCAAGCCAAGCCAAGCCAAGCCAAGCCAAGCCAAGCCAAGCCAAGCCAAGCCAAGCCAAGCCAAGCCAAGCCAAGCCAAGCGCAATGCGTAACAACGCTGCTTACCTGCGCTTCGTTGCGCTTGCACACGCTGTCACAGCACAGCTCGATGCGGAAACTATTGACAGCACAGCTTTAAGATTACTGGAAGCTATTGCAGTTGCAGCAGCACAAAGCAACGCACTAACAGTAACGCAAGCAATGCAATTAAGCGCCATTGCATCCCCTGCAACCATTCACCGTAAGCTACGTGCGTTAGACGACCAGCAGCTTATTAAATTTATTTACATGGGCAAAGACCGTCGCACTAAGTACCTAGTTGCAACTGAAAAAGCTAACAAGTACTTTAACGAAATGGGCAATGCAGTTGCTCAAGCTCTTGCAAGTTAACTTAATACATCCACATTGTTAAGCTGCTGACAAAGCTCGTTAACTAGTGCAGCAAATGTTGTGTAGTGCTCAACGTAGCCAAGGCTCGTAACATCGCCATCCTGCACTTATTCAAATGCATGTGTAGAAAATGCTCCAATTTCTTTAGTCTCAAGCGCCCTAGTCCAAAGCTCTTTGTACTCTTTGTACCGCACGTTGTACCTGCTTAAAAGCAGCTGCAACAGTTCATTAGTAAACTGTTTACCGTACTCAATCTGTGCGTAACGCATTGCAATACCAGTACAAATCGCGCTAATTTGTGTATCTGTTAACTTGTTCTTTGCTTGTTCATCAGTTAAATTAATGTGTGCAACAACAGTTGCTAACCAAACAAGCTCTTGTAAATCAAGCTCAACATGTTCCCAACCTGTCAAACCTAAAAAGTGCTTAGCCAACGGTGACATTAACTCAACAACAGCTTTGCCGTAGTTGCCATTAATGTAATCTTCAGCACTGTAAGTAACGTCCTTGGCATTCCCCCAAACCTCTAGACACTTTTCATAGCGCAGTTTGACGCTGCCGCTCGAACTCATAGGGGCTGAGTTGATCGAGGTGCTTATGGCGTCGAACTCGATTGTAGAAACCCTCGATGTAATCGAAGATGTCCGACTTAGCTTCAGCCCGAGTTTGGTAAATCCGCTTCTTGATTTGTTCGCTCTTCAAATTACTGAAGAACGATTCAGCAACCGCGTTATCCCAGCAGTTGCCTCGACGGCTCATGCTCGGGCTCAGTCGGTTGTCTTTGCACCAGCGGTTGAACTCATCGCTGCCAAATTGGCTACCCTGGTCAGAATGGATGATCACTGAGTCCTTTGGCCTTCTGCGCCACACCGCCATCGTCAATGCATCCAGCACCAAGCTCGTCTGCATGCGTGGGCCCATACTCCATCCCACCACCGCACGCGAATGCAAATCTAGTACAGCCGCCAAATACAGCCACCCTTCATGTGTGCGGATATACGTGATGTCCGTCACCCAAGCTTGGTCGGGTTCGTCGTGTTGGAACTGGCGCTGCAACTGGTTGGGCGCAACCAATGAAGGCTTGCCCACTTTGTACCTAGGGCGTTTGTAGCCTCGAACTGATTTGATTTGAGCCACACGCATCAGCCGCGCCACACGGTTTTCGCTACAAGCCACGCCAGCTTCACGCAGGTCACAGAAGATGCGCGGACTGCCGTAGATGCCCATGCTCTGGTCGTAGAACTCTTTGATCTTTGCCGTCAACACCTCATTGGCTCTTGCCCTTGCTGAGAGCGGCTCATGCAGCCAAGCGTAGTAGCCGCTGCGGTGAACTTTGAGAACGCGGCACATGCTGGTGAGTTTGAATTCGGATCGGTGGGCTTGAATAAATGCGTACTTCACCCGGACTGCTTTGCAAAGTACGCGGCGGCCTTTTTTAGGATATCGCGCTCCTCGGTAGTGCGTCTTAGCTCAGCCTTGAGCTTGGCCATCTCGGCTTGCAGCACCTTTAGATCGTTGGTAGATGGTTCATCAGCCTTTTTGAACTTACTGACCCACGTGTACAGAACACCTTCAGCAATGCCTAGTCGCTTGGCTACATCGACAACCGAGTGGCCTTTATCGATGACTTGTTTGACTGCCTCGTCTTTGAACTCAGGGGCATATTTCGCTCGTTGCATTTGCAATTCTCCATTTCAGTTTTGACATCATATTTGTCTACTGATTTGGGGGAATGCCAGTATGCAACGTTTGCTCTCTAAATTCAGTCTTACCATTCAAGCTACCAACTAGCCTATCTCCAAGCATTTTGTATAGCTCATCACCATCTAATCGTTCATTTAACTTATCTTCAAAACCCAATCTATCAGCACTAAACTTCTTACAATAAAAAGCTAATGCATCAACAAAACAATCATCCTTAATTACAAAAGCTCGCGTTCTGTTTACCTTACTTGTCTTACCATCCACAGTAATAGTAAACAAATCATCCTTTGCACCTTTCTTACTTGTTACTTCCCTTACTTCATTAACAAAACGTATTCTGCTCCACTTTAATTTAAGCAGTTCACCTCTACGCATTCCAGTAATAAGTAGCAACCCAATAAAGCATAATGCAACGTACGTAGTTGCATTGTTATCTTTATCTAATTCGTGCTTTAATTTTTTTATCTTATTCTTTAATAAATCTTTAATTGCATCAATTTCTGTATCTGTAAATATGCCTCGTCTGTTAGCGTAATCGCCTTTATCTTGTGCTTTAACTTTAGCAAAATCAAACCCATCAATATAAGTTTCACTACGTTTGTGTAGCCAACTTATCATTGCATTAATTGTGCTTTGTTCATTTAGTGCTGTTGTATGTGCAGCGTTAAGGGATGCTTTCTGATGCCCTTGTGTACGTGCGTAAAAGTAGCCTTCGCAGTCTGTTCGCTCAAGCTCTTTCAGCTTTCCATCTTTTCCAATGTACTCAAGCCAGTGCGCTAAATGCGTCTTAATTGTTTTGTATCTACCCTCAACAATCGCGCCGCGCTTGTAATCTTCCCATCGCTTCTCTAAGTACATATCAACACCATCAGCATTAGTTATGCTGTAGTATTTTTTCCCCTGCGTTTCCAGTACTTTTATCTCGTAATAGTGCTTACGTGCTTTGTCTATTGCAAGTGTTTTATTCTTTGTTTTTAAGCTAAATCGTGCGTATTTTTTATCATTTGCCAGCCAAAAGCGCACGTGATAGTAGTCGCCGCGTTTGTATAAAAGCGCATCGTCCAGTATCAGCTCTTCCTCTAACTTCTCGCTAAAGTTTTTCTTTTTTACAACCATGCTTGCAGTGCGTAAAGTTTACGTTTTTTAATTGCAACACCCGTGTGCAACATTTCGTGCAACTTTACTGCACCTGCCCAGCAATCGCAAGCCTTTTATAGCCTGCGTGTAACTTTTGTGAAACATTGAAACCCAGTGTTTATGCGGGTTTCAAGCCTTGTTACTACTCCCACTCGATTGTGGCCGGTGGTTTTGAGGACACGTCGTAGGTCACTCGGTTGATGCCACGCACTTCGTTGATGATGCGGCCCGACACTTTCTTGAGCAACGCATAAGGCAACTCGGCCCAGTCTGCGGTCATGAAGTCGCTGGTTTGCACGGCGCGCAAGGCCACCACGTAGTCATACGTGCGGCCATCGCCCATCACGCCCACGCTCTTGACGGGCAAGAACACGGTGAAGGCTTGGCTGGTCAAGGCGTACCAAGATTTGCCTGTGGCTTCGTCTGTGAAGTTGTGCAGTTCTTCAATGAAGATGGCGTCGGCACGGCGCAGCAAGTCGGCGTATTCCTTTTTCACTTCACCCAAAATGCGCACGCCCAAGCCTGGACCTGGGAATGGATGGCGGTACACCATGTCGTGTGGCAGACCCAAGGCCACGCCCAATTCGCGCACTTCGTCTTTGAACAATTCGCGCAATGGCTCCAAGAGCTTCAAGCCCAATTGCTCAGGCAAGCCGCCCACGTTGTGGTGGCTCTTGATGGTGACGGCTTTTTTGCTCTTGGCGCCGCCGCTTTCAATCACGTCGGGGTAAATCGTGCCTTGGGCCAAGAAGGTAGCGCCTTTATGCCCACCATCGCCCGCTTTGAGCTTGGCCGCTTGTTCTTTGAACACGTCCACAAACAAGCCGCCGATGATTTTGCGTTTGGCCTCTGGCTCGCTCACGCCCGCCAATTTGCCCAAGAACAGGTCGCTGGCATCCACACGAATGACGTGCGCGTGCAGCTTGCCCACAAACATGTCCATCACCATGTCGCCTTCGTTCAGGCGCAACAAGCCGTGGTCCACAAACACGCAAGTGAGTTTGTCGCCAATGGCACGGTGAATCAGGGCTGCGGCCACGGACGAATCCACACCACCCGACAGGCCCAAGATAACTTCTTCGTCACCCACTTGTTTGCGAATCGCAGCCACCGCTTCTTCGATGTAGTCACCCATGATCCAGTCGGGGCGTGTGCCGCAAATATCCAGCACAAATCGGTTCAACAAGGCTTGCCCTTGCACCGTGTGCGTGACTTCGGGGTGGAACTGCACCGCGTAAAACTTGCGCGCCTCGTCGGCCATACCGGCGATGGGGCAAGCTGGTGTCGAGGCCATGACCTTGAAGCCTTCAGGCAGCTGGGTCACTTTGTCGCCGTGGCTCATCCACACTTTCAGCATGCCGTGGCCTTCGGGCGTGTTGAAGTCTTCAATATCTTTCAGCAACGATGTGTGGCCGTGGGCGCGCACTTCGGCGTAGCCAAATTCGCGTGTGGTGCCCGCCTCCACCTTGCCTCCCAGCTGGGTGGCCATGGTTTGCATGCCGTAGCAAATGCCCAACACGGGCAAACCCAGCTCAAACACGGCGTCAGGGGCGCGGTCGTCTACCTCGTACACGCTGGCGTGGCTGCCCGACAGGATGATGCCCTTCAGGTTGCCGTCTTTGGCGTACTCGCGCACCCAGTCGCTGGTCACGTCGCAAGGATGGACTTCACAAAACACATGGGCTTCGCGCACGCGGCGAGCGATGAGTTGGGTGACTTGAGAGCCGAAATCGAGGATGAGGATTTTTTGGTGCGACATAAATAAAAAAGGGCCGTCAAGTGGCCTAGGTCGTTATTGTCTCAAAAAACAAAGCCACCCCGAAGGGTGGCTTGTGTAGGGGCTCAAAACAATGCATCGCGCGTGTTCCGCGCTTGCAAAGCCTTTATTCGGCGCGGTAGTTCGGCGCTTCTTTGGTGATCTGCACGTCGTGCACATGGCTTTCACGAATGCCCGCAGCCGTGATTTCCACGAACTGAGACTCTTCGTGCATGGCTTCGATGGTGGCGCAGCCGCAGTAACCCATGCTGGCGCGCAAGCCGCCGGCCATCTGATAAATGATGGAGACGACCGAGCCTTTGTAGGGCACGCGGCCTTCGATGCCTTCGGGCACCAGTTTGTCGGCGTTGGGGTTGCCGGTGCTCGACTCCTGGAAGTAGCGGTCTGCACTGCCTTGCTGCATGGCACCTATGGAGCCCATGCCGCGGTAGCTTTTGTAGCTACGGCCCTGGAACAACACGATTTCTCCGGGGGCCTCTTCGGTGCCGGCAAACATGCCGCCCATCATCACGGTGCCTGCGCCTGCGGCAATCGCTTTGGCGATGTCGCCGCTGTAGCGGATACCGCCGTCAGCGATCAGGGGAACGCCCGTGCCTTTGAGGGCCGTGGCCACGCTGTCCACCGCCATGATTTGCGGCACGCCCACGCCCGCCACGATGCGGGTGGTGCAAATCGACCCGGGGCCAATGCCGACCTTGACGCCGTCCGCGCCCGCCTCAACCAAGGCCAAAGCCGCAGCGCCCGTGGCGATGTTGCCGCCGATGACTTCGATGTGGGGGTAGTTTTGTTTGACCCAACGCACGCGCTCGATCACGCCTTTGCTGTGGCCGTGTGCGGTGTCGACCACGATGGCGTCCACACCAGCGCGAGACAGTGCCTCGACACGTTCTTCAGTGCCCTCACCCACACCCACAGCCGCGCCCACGCGCAGCTTGCCTGCGGCGTCGCGTGCGGCATTGGGGAAGTTGAGTTGTTTGGTGATGTCTTTGACGGTGATGAGGCCCTTCAGCTCAAACGCGTCGTTGACGACCAGCAAGCGTTCCAGCTTGTGCTTGTTCAACAAATGCTTGGCTTGCTCAGGCGTGGTGCCTTCGGGCACGGTGATCAGGCGCTCACGCGGCGTCATGATTTCGCTGACACGTTGGTCGTAGCGGGTCTCAAAGCGCAAATCGCGGCCGGTGACGATACCCACCACTTTGCCGCCGTCGCACACGGGGAAGCCAGACACGCCCAGCTCTTCAGACAGCGCCATGACTTGGCGCACGGTGGTTTCGGGGGTGATGACCACAGGGTCGCGCAACACGCCGGATTCATAGCGCTTGACCTTGGCCACTTGGGCCGCTTGCTCTTGCGCGGTGAGGTTTTTGTGCACGATGCCAATGCCGCCTTCTTGCGCGATGGCAATGGCCAGACGCGCTTCGGTCACGGTGTCCATGGCCGCAGAGACCAAGGGCAAGTTCAGGCGAATGTTGCGGGTGAATTGGGTCGCAAGCGACGTGTCCTTGGGCAGGACTTGGGAGAAGGCTGGCACCAACAACACGTCGTCGAAGGTGAGGGCTTTGCCGAGAAGGCGCATGGTGATGGCTCCAAAAACAGCATTGTACGTAAGGGGTAAACACAGCTTGTATACAGCGCACCGGTTACTTTACACACGCTTTATTCCTTAAAGACCCGATGGCATTTGGCCTTGAACGACAATAACTTTCAACATTTGCAAACTTCGTATGAAGGTGATTCGTTTGACATCGCATCCTAAAAAACAACTAACTGCCCTGCTGCTTTGCATCACTGCCACATTTTGCAATTTGGCTTTCGCTGAATCTGCAAAATTCAGTTTGCCTGACTTAGAAAGCATGATGTTCAACCAAAGCCCTGCCTTGCGTGGGGCAAGCAATGCGGTCGATGCGGCACGCGCCGCAGTGGACACAGCACGCACGATACCGAACCCACAAATTGAAGTGATGAATGGCACGCGCAAGCCACGCCCAGACAGCACGACTGGCGCTGTCAATGGCAATGTCAAATCCATCAGCATCACCCAAGACTTGGACATGCCTTGGCATCGTTTTCCACGTGTGGACGGCGCGTTAGCTGGCTACTCCGCGGCACAAGCCAACGAACAATCGTTCAGGGCTGACATGCGTGCCCAGTTGCGCTTGCGTTACTACGATTTGGTGCGCCGCACAGCTGAAAACCGCGTAGCGGCAGAAGACGTGAAGTTGATGGAAGGCATCCACAAACGCATAGCCCTGCAAGTGGAAACGGGCGAGAAGGCACGGTTTGAACTGGTCAAAGCCAACGCCGAATTGCTGAACGCGCAAAAAATGCAAGAGTCTGCAGGCTTGCGTGTGCGTCAAGCACGTGGCGCCTTACGCGCCTTGGTGGGCCTGCAATTGCCCGAGAGCTTTGAAGTACAAGAGCAAACCCACACCTTTGCCCCCCCCTCTCCCCTCAACGAAGTACGTGACGAAGTGCTGAAAACCAACCCAGAACTGCAACGCACACGCGCAGAACGACAACAACTCGATCGCAAGCTGAGCGAAGAAAAAGCTTTGCGCTTTCCTAAATTTGCGCTGCGTGCAGATCAGGACCAAGATCCTGAGTGGCGCAGCAAACGCATCGGCGTGGCGATGAATCTCCCACTGTGGGACTGGCGTGGAGGCCCTGTGGGGGAAGCTGCCGCCAAGCTCTCGCAAACAGACAACCAGCTGGCCTATCAAGAATTTTCACTGCTGCAATCGCTTGAAGCGGCTTACCAGCAATACGACATTGCCAATGCCCAAGTGGTGGCACTGGAAGGCGGCATCGTGCGCCATGCAGCCAACGCACTGCGCATCGCAGAGTTGGCCTACAAAGCGGGAGAGAAGAGCTTTCTTGACGTGATGGATGCACAGCGCGTGTACCGCGCTGCACGTAACGAACTCATCACTGCACAGTTTGAACTGGCAGGGGCATGGGCCGAAATTGAACGCCTGCGCGCAAGTGCCCAATAACAAAAAAGGTTTTCATGCATTTCAACCATCTCACATTGCGCACGCTGACAGGCGTGCTGTTGTGTAGCGTCTTGGCTTTGTCGGCTTGTAAAAAAGCCACGGTGCAAGAAGCCACCAGTACCGAGAGCGATGCCATGCGCGTGTTTGCGCCTGAAAGCTTGAAAGCGCAAATTCAAGTCGCTGAAGTGGTCAGCCACGAGTTGTCTGACACGCTGCGCGTGGCGGGCCAAATTGACTTTGATGAACAAGCCCTCACCCGCATTGGCGCCAGTGTCACAGGCCGTGTGACTCAAATTCATGCACAGCTGGGCCACGTGGTGAACAAGGGCGACACACTGGCCTTGATCAACAGCAGTGAACTCTCTGGTTCTCAGCTGGCTTACCTCAAAGCACGCTCAGAAAAAGAGCTGCATCGCCGCAATGTGGAGCGCGCCAAAACGCTGTTTGACGCAGACGTCATCAGCGCAGCCGAACTACAACGTCGTGAAAACGAATACGAAATTGCCTCGGCAGAAACGCGCGCAGCCCAAGATCAATTGCGCGTGCTGGGCGTGAGCGCCAAAGCCATCGAGCGTCTGGCATCAACCGGCACCATCGACTCTGTGGCCAGCGTGGTGGCCACCATCAAAGGCGTGGTGGTTGAGCGAAAAATCGCAGCCGGCCAAGTGGTGCAGCCGTCAGATGTGTTGTTTGCTGTTGCCGACTTGAGCCGTGTGTGGGCCGTGGCCCAAGTGCCCGAGCAGCAAGTGAGCCAAGTCAAAGTGGGTCAATCGGTCAGCATTGAAGTGCCCGCATTGGCCAACGAAAAACTGGTGGGCAAACTCATTTATGTGGGCCAAACCGTCAATCCGGATACCCGCACCGTACTGGTTCGCACCGAGTTAGACAACACCAGTGGTCGCCTCAAGCCATCCATGCTGGCCTCCATGCTGATCGAGTCCGCACCTGTGCCGCGCGTGGTGGTGCCCATCACAGCGGTGGTTCGACAAGACGAGGTGGACCATGTGTTTGTGGAAGAGTCCAACAACTACTTCCGCCTCATACCCGTCAAACTCGCCGCCGAACAAAACGGCCAGCGCGTGGTGTTGGAAGGCCTCAAGCCAGGCATGCGCATCGTCTCAGAAGGTGCGTTCCATTTGAACAACCATCGCAATCTCGCTGAGATGGAAAACGGGGGCTAAGCACCATGTTGGAATCTCTCGTTCGCGCTGCACTCAAGCAGCGCTTGGTGGTCTGCGTCATTGCCGTTGTCTTTTTGTTCTTTGGCTTGCATGCGGCCACCAAACTCTCGGTCGACGCTTTTCCTGACGTGACCAACGTCCAAGTGCAGATCGCCACCGAAGCGCCTGGGCGCTCGCCGGAAGAGGTTGAGCGGTTCGCCACCGTCCCCATCGAAGTCGCCATGACGGGCTTGCCCGGTTTGACCGAGCTGCGCTCGCTCAACAAGCCCGGCTTGTCGCTCATCACCTTGGTGTTCACCGACAGCACCAGCGTTTACTTTGCGCGTCAGTTGGTGATGGAGCGTTTGATGGAGGTGGGCCAGCGCTTGCCCGCAGGCATCACCCCTGTGTTGGGGCCCGTGTCTTCTGGCTTGGGTGAGGTGTATCAATACACGTTAGAACATACCAACGATGGCAACCGTGAACTGAGCGAAGAAGAGCTCACCCAACGCCGGGTGGTGCAAGACTGGGTGCTGCGCCCCTTGCTGCGATCGATTCCTGGCGTGGCCGAAATCAACTCGCAAGGTGGCTACGTCAAGCAGTACCACGTGCTGGTGAACCCCGAGCGTTTGCGCCATTACAAAATCAGTTTGTCAGAGGTGTACGACGCCGTGTCGCGCAACAACGCCAACTCTGGTGGTGGCGTGCTGCCCCAAGCGGCAGAACAATATTTGATTCGTGGCGTGGGCTTGATTCAAGGCGTGAACGACCTCGGCCAAATCGTGTTGAAAGAAATCAACGGCACGCCGGTTTACATGCGTGATGTGGCCGAAATCAAACTCGGTCACGATGTGCGCCAAGGCGCACTCATCAAAAACGGCACCACCGAAGCGGTGGGCGGCATTGTGATGATGATGACCGGTGGCAATGCCAAAGAAGTGGTGAGTCGCATCAAAACCCGTGTGAAAGAAATCAACGACCGCGGCATGTTGCCCAATGACTTGAAGGTGGTGCCCTACTACGACCGCTCAGAGCTGGTGGATGCCGCGCTGTGGACCGTCACCAAAGTGCTGATTGAAGGCGTGGTGTTGGTGGTGATTGTGTTGTTCTTGTTTTTGGGTGATGTGCGTTCCTCGCTCATCGTCGTGGCCACCTTGGTGCTGACGCCCTTGCTCACTTTCATGGCCATGAACAAGCTGGGCATCTCAGCCAACCTCATGTCGCTGGGAGGCTTGGCCATTGCGATTGGTTTGATGGTGGATGGTTCGGTGGTGGTGGTGGAGAACGCCTACGCCCGTTTGGGGCGTGCGGCCGAGTTGGGTGAAAGCAAAGTGCGCGGTATTTTGAATGCCGTGTTGGAAGTCGCCACACCCGTTATTTTTGGCGTGGGCATCATCATTTTGGTGTTCTTACCCTTGATGACTTTGCAAGGCATGGAAGGCAAGATGTTTGCCCCCCTCGCCTACACGATTGCCATTGCGCTGGCTGTGTCACTGGTGTTGTCCATGACTTTGTCGCCTGTG
The DNA here is from genome assembly GCF_003063475.1 of Limnohabitans curvus. Taxonomy (NCBI): domain Bacteria; kingdom Pseudomonadati; phylum Pseudomonadota; class Betaproteobacteria; order Burkholderiales; family Comamonadaceae; genus Limnohabitans; species Limnohabitans curvus. The sequence continues at coordinate 2,804,058 of NZ_NESP01000001.1, read as the reverse complement.
CTGTCCTCGTATTTGCTCAAGCCGCCAGTGGGCGATGGCGACCACGACACACCGCTCATCAAAGCGCTCAAGTCACGCTATTTGAAGTTGTTGGACTTGGCCATGTCCAACCAAAAACGCACGGTGCAGGTGTCGCTGGCCACGTTTGTATTGGCGGTGTTGATACTGCCCTTTTTGGGAACGGCGTTCATTCCTGAAATGAAAGAAGGCTCGGTGGTGCCCGGCATCAACCGCGTGCCCAATATTTCATTGAATGAATCCATCAAGATGGAAATGCAGGCCATGAAGTTGGTCATGACGGTGCCCGGCGTCAAATCTGCCATCTCAGGTTTGGGCCGTGGTGAATCGCCTGCGGATCCACAAAGCGTGAATGAATCCACGCCCATCGTCAGCTTGAAGCCCCGCAGCGAATGGCCTTCAGGCTGGGACCAAACCGACATCACCAACGCCATGAACGACAAGCTCAAGGTCTTGCCCGGCGTACAAATTGTGATGGCGCAGCCTATCTCTGACCGCGTGGACGAGATGGTCACCGGCGTGCGGTCAGACATCGCGGTGAAAGTGTTTGGCGACGATTTGGATGACCTCAAACGCATAGCCAACCAAATTGCCAAAGTGGCGCAAACCATTCAAGGTGCACAAGACTTGCGCGTGGAGCGCATCTCGGGTCAGCAGTATTTGCAAATTGACATTGACCGCCAAGCCATTGCACGCATGGGCCTGAATGTGTCTGATGTGAACGACATGATTGAAACCGCGATTGGCGGCAAAGTGGCGTCAGAGGTGTTTGAAGGCGAGCGCCGCTTCTCTGCCGTGGTGCGTTTGCCAGAACGGTTTCGCGACAACATTGAAGCCATCTCCAACATCATCCTCAACTCGGCGAATGGCGCCCAAGCCCGCTTGGCTGACATGGCCAAGATTCAGGTGCTGGATGGTCCAGCCCAAATTTCGCGTGAAATGGCCAAGCGCCGCATTGTGGTGGGCATCAACGTGAAAGACCGTGACTTGGGTAGCTTTGTGACAGAGCTGCAAGCCAAGGTGGGTGACAAGGTCAAATTGCCGGAAGGCTATTACTTGGAATGGGGCGGCCAGTTCCAAAACATGGAGCGCGCGCTGGGCCACTTGAAAGTGATCGTACCCATCACGGTGGCGGCCATTTTCTTTTTGCTGTTCTTGCTGTTCAATTCGGTCAAGTTCGCCACGCTGATCATCACAGTGCTGCCGTTTGCGTCGGTGGGTGGGGTGATTGGTTTGTTCATCTCCGGCGAATATTTGTCAGTGCCGGCCTCTGTGGGCTTCATTGCGCTGTGGGGCATTGCGGTGCTCAACGGTGTGGTGCTGGTGTCCTACATCCGCAGCTTGCGTGAAGGCGGCATGTCGGTCAAGGACGCGGTGCTCGAAGGCGCACGCCAGCGCTTCCGCCCCGTGATGATGACCGCCACGGTCGCCATGCTGGGCTTGATTCCATTTTTGATTTCAGATGGTCCCGGCTCAGAGGTGCAGCGCCCCTTGGCGATTGTGGTGATTGGTGGACTGATCACCTGTACCTTGCTGACCTTGGTGGTGGTGCCCACGATTTATCACTGGTTCGATGAAGCAGAACCCGAAGCTTGAGTGAAGGAAAACACATGAAAGAAATCAAAGCCATCATTCGCCCCTCTAAGCTACCCACTTTGCGTGAAAAGTTGCGTAGCCTGCCCGGCTTTCCGGGCATGACGGTGAGCAAGGCCGAAGGCTGCTCGGCCCCTAGCTTGCACACGCCAACCAACTTGAAAGAAGAGCTGACCGACTACACGCCGAAGGTGCGTATTGAAATTGTGTCGCCCGACGAGATGTGCGACAGCATCGTGGACTTGATTGTTCACACCGCACAGATCGGGCAAATTGGCGATGGTCTGGTGTGGGTCACCGACATCACGCGTGCGGTGTTTTTGTACAAGTCGGTAGCTGGGCCTATCGAGAGGCCTTAATTCATGAACGCTTAGCCAAAGGCAAATTCAGCAGTAAATTTTGCGGCTTGAGCTTGAGCTGCTGGTTGGCATCTACCGCCATCGCCAAATAGACTGGCTTGCCACGCACCTCAGCCAGCATGTCGTTGGGCTCAACAAACTCCAACTTGAACAAACACAGCAAACGCTCCATGCGTTCAGCATCCACCTCTTTGCCTTGGTAGAGGTCGTTCAACACACCGCTGGCTTGGGCATCTAGGCCCACATGCCACACCCAGTGGTCGTCGTTGATTTCGCGCTCGGTTTGGATGCGCACTTGTACACCTAAGAAGTGTTGCACCCAGTTGGCCATCACCTCACACAGCGCATTCAAAGCGGGCTGACCACGGTTGAGGCTCACCACCCAGTCAAAGCTTTCGCTACGGGGCCAATACGCGTCTTGGTTGTCCTCGTTGAGCACATCCAAGTCCACGCTGCGCAGTTTGATGCCGCCTTGTTTGAGCAGCTCACCAATCGAGCCAAAGCCGCTTTGTGTGGCGTGGCGCTCAACCGTTTCATCATCTGCTGCCATCACTGCACCGTCTTCCAGCACGGTGATTTTTTGGGTGTGCATCAGCATCTCGGCCGCGCGTGCTTGCATGGCTGTGGGCGCTTCGCCCAAAACATGGCACAACAAGATGTGGGTGATGTGTTGCACCAGCAGCGGTGGTACGTCCACGCCCTCGCCTTTGAACAAGGCGATGTAGCTGGCTTCTAAGGTGGGCAGCGTGGTGATGCGCTGGCGAAAGCGCAGCCACACGGCGTAGTTGTCGGCGGCGTCTTTGTCTTGCAGCTCAGCCAGTTCTTGCGCGGTGACTTCTCGGCGTGGTTGCTCTACCAAGCTGTGGTGCAACGCCACTTCGGCGGCGCATGAGCTGGCAATGGGGGTCAGTTCAGGGCGTTCTAAAAGAAAGCGTAAAAAGTCGTCCGTGACCACCAAGTGGCCGGCCTCATTGGGCGTGAGCAGCGAATAGCCGCAGGTGGGCCAGAGAGAATGTGTCATGGTTGTTTGCCTGAGTTTGGCTACTTAGTAGCCGGGCTTTGCGCCCGCGCGGCGCTTAGAGAACAAGCCTGCGCGGCTGGTGCCTTGTTTTTGGAAACGCTCACGTCTCGCAACTTTGGGGTCAACGGTCAGTGGACGGAAAATTTCTATGCGGTCTAAATCGCGCAGCACATGGGTAGGCGTGGTCTTCTTGCCCCAAATGCACACGGTGAAAACATCGGGTTGGCTTAAATCAATCTCTGGGCATTCAGCCAGCAAGCCGCTTTGTTGCAAGGCTTGCATCACCGTCACGCCAGCGCTGAGTGACAGCAGACGCTCATGCACCACACGGGGTGCGGGCGAATACATCACGGTGATGTGAATGGGCGTGTTGAGGGTACTCACGCGACGTACACCTGCTCTGCGCGTTTCACAAAGGCATCCACCAAGGTGGCCGCGATTTTGTCGAACACGGGGCCCACCAAGGCGCCAAACATGCTCTCGAAAGCGTAGTTCAAGGTCAGCTCAATGCGGCAAGCGCGTTGCGGCTCTTGCGTGTTGGGGTCGAGCAGCGGGTGGAAATCCCAGGTGCCGTCCAAATGCTTGAACGGGCCATCGACCAGCTCTAGCTTGACTTGACGGCCTTCGATGTGCACGTTGCGCGTGGTGAAGCTTTTGTGAAAGCCACCAAAGCTCATGCCCACTTGGGCCGTTGCGCCATCGGCGTGATTTTCAAGCACTGCAGCGCGGTCGCACCAAGGCAAAAACTCGGGATAACGGGCCACATCGGTGACCAGCGCAAACATTTCTTCAGCGCTGAACCAGATAAGAACGGACTTGTGTACGGTTTTCATAGAATGGTCCACATTGTAAGAAGCTCTACCGTCCCCACATTACCTCAATGGCTACCAAAAAACCTGCAACTCAATCGCGCATCGCTGACAACAAAAAGGCGGCGTACAACTACTTCTTCGAAGAAAAGTTCGAGGCAGGCATGGTGCTGGAAGGCTGGGAGGTCAAATCTGCCCGAGAAGGCAAAGTGCAGCTCACCGACGGCTATGTGGTGGTGCGCAATGGCGAGCTGTTTTTGATCGGCTGCCAAATCAACCCGCTGCACACAGCGTCCAGCCACGTCAACCCAGACAATGTGCGCACGAAAAAGCTGCTGCTGAAAAAAGACGAAATCAAACGTCTGATTAGCAAGGTCGAACAAAAAGGCCACACACTCGTGCCCATCAACCTGCACTGGAAGAACGGCAAGATCAAATGTGAAATCGCGCTGGCCAAAGGCAAAGCCGAGCACGACAAGCGCGACACCATCAAAGACCGCGAAGGCAAGCGCGAGGTGGAGCGCGCGATGAAGTCGCGCACGCGTTAAATACGTCTGTGTCTGAGCGGTTCTCGCTCAGACGTCTCTCATCAACGGTTGGGTTTGCGCTTGGCAACATTGGCGCTGGGTTTGCCTGCGCCATTGACGCGTGGTGGCAAACCTGTGTGCTGTGTGAGCACACGACCCTTGGTGGGGGTCGCCGTGCTGTTCTTGCGACGCGCACTGGTGTAGCCGCCATCGGTCAAGGGCTGAAACGTAGGAATCAAATGCTGCTTGCCATTGCCAATCAGGTCGGCGCGGCCCATGGCTTTCAAGGCTTCACGCAACAAAGGCCAGTTGTTCGCATCGTGGTAACGCAAAAAGGCTTTGTGCAAGCGGCGGCGGCGTTCGCCGCGCACGATGTCCACGCTCTCGCTGGTACGGGTCACTCGGCCCAAAGGATTGCGGCCTGAGTGGTACATGGCCGTGGCCGTGGCCATGGGGCTGGGGTAGAAGGTTTGCACTTGGTCGGCGCGAAAGCCATTGCGCTTGAGCCACAGGGCCAAGTTCATCATGTCTTCGTCACTGGTGCCGGGGTGGGCGGCGATGAAGTACGGCACGAGGAACTGCTTCTTGCCCACTTCTTCACTGAACTTGTCGAACATGGTTTTGAAGCGGTCGTACGAGCCGATGCCGGGCTTCATCATCTTCGACAAAGGGCCACCTTCGGTGTGCTCAGGCGCAATCTTGAGGTAGCCGCCCACATGGTGCTGCACCAACTCTTTCACATACTCGGGCGACTTGACGGCCAAGTCGTAACGCAGGCCTGAGCCAATCAAGATTTTCTTGATGCCCTTGAGTGCACGCCCACGGCGGTAAATGTTGATGAGCGGTGTGTGGTTGGTACCCAAGTTTTGGCAAATGCCGGGGTACACGCAGCTGGGCTTACGGCAGGCTGCTTCAATCTCTGGGCTTTTGCAACCCAAGCGGTACATATTGGCGGTGGGGCCACCGAGGTCGGAGATGACGCCGGTGAAGCCAGACACTTTGTCGCGGATGTCTTCAATCTCGCGAATGACCGACTCTTCACTGCGGCTTTGGATGATGCGGCCTTCGTGCTCGGTGATCGAGCAAAACGTGCAACCCCCAAAGCAGCCGCGCATGATGTTGACGCTGAAGCGAATCATCTCCCACGCGGGGATTTTGGTGGTTGCATCATGGCTACCGTTTTCGTCGGCATAGGCGGGGTGCGGGCTGCGCGCGTACGGCAAGTCAAACACGTGGTCCATCTCTGCTGTCGTCAGCGGGATGGGCGGTGGGTTGACCCACACATCACGCGCGGTATGGCCTTCGCCGTGGGCTTGCACCAAAGCACGGGCGTTGCCGGGGTTGGTTTCTAAGTGCAGCACGCGGTTGGCGTGGGCATAAAGGATGGGGTCTGACTTGACTTGTTCGTACGCGGGCAGGCGGATCACGCTGCGCTCGCGTGGAGGCACTTTGAGTTTGCCTTTGCCTTGGAACGCTGGGTTCGGTACAAAGTTAATGACTTTTGCACCGACCTGCGCATTGGCGGCATCCGCCACCGCATTGGCCTCGTCTTCACGCGCACAGGTTTCACCCTGCGCTTTGGCTTGCTCGCTCACCATCAAATACGGATTGACGTGGGCCTCCACCCTGCCCGGCACATCAATGCTGGACGAGTCAATTTCAAACCAGCCTTCTGGCGTTTCGCGACGCACAAAGGCGGTACCGCGCACATCGGTGATGTCTTGCACCGGCTCTTTGGCAGCCAAGCGGTGGGCGATTTCCACAATCGCGCGCTCGGCGTTGCCGTACAGCAGCAAATCGCATTTGCTGTCCACCACGATGGAGCGGCGCACTTTGTCGGACCAGTAATCGTAATGCGCAATGCGGCGCAACGAGCCTTCAATACCACCCAACACGATGGGCACATCGTTGTAGGCTTCTTTGCAGCGTTGGCTGTACACCAGTGCGGCGCGGTCGGGGCGCTTGCCACCCACATCGCCTGGGGTGTAGGCGTCGTCGGTGCGAATTTTGCGGTCAGCGGTGTAGCGGTTGATCATCGAATCCATGTTGCCGGCGGTCACGCCAAAAAACAGGTTCGGTTTGCCCAAGGCTTTGAACGGGTCGGCACTTTGCCAGTCGGGCTGGGCGATGATGCCCACGCGAAAACCTTGGTTCTCCAACATGCGGCCAATGACTGACATGCCAAAGCTCGGGTGGTCTACATAAGCGTCGCCCGTGACGATGATGATGTCGCAGCTGTCCCAGCCGAGCTGTGTCATTTCCTCGCGCGACATCGGCAAAAACGGGGCCGTGCCAAAACGGGCCGCCCAGTATTTGCGGTAACTGGTCAGCGGCTTGGCGTTGCGGGGGAAAAGGGAGACGTCGGCGTAGGCATTCATGAAGGGCGTAAGTGTACGGGTTAGCCCCTTCCCTTCGGGTTTTAGGGGCTATCTAGAAATGCCGCTCTTTGGTACCTCGTCCCAGCCGTCTTTGGGTTTTAGGCAGCTGCGGTTGCAGGGTCAGGCTAAGCGCTTCTGCCGAATGTTGAAGCTTAAGGATCAGCGTATCTAACTGAGCCATTTCCTCATCCGTCAGAACACTGAGGATAGAACGATTGATTTCTCGCACTTGTGGCATCAAATTCTGACTGATTTTGATTCCTGCGGGTGTCAGACTCAAATGCACTTCTCGTCGGTTACCCGGCGGAATCTCACGATTGAGCAACCCTCTCTGTGTCAATCCAGAGATCAATCGAGAAGTTCGAGCCTTGTCCATTTGAATTCGCTCTGCCAACGCAGATGATGTCAAGACCTCCCCTTCCTTCATCAGGCCAATCACACGCCATTCACGGCGCGTAATGCCATGCCCGCCTTCGCATAGACGCACCACCATCGCCCCTGCCGAGGCGCTCAAACGATTCAATCGATACAACAGCAAATCGTCAACGCCTGCCAAACGTCGCGAGGGGGTGATGTCACGCATACGGGTAACTCCTTGGAACAGTTGATTAGATCAATAAATAGCACGCGATATACATTGCCACAAATGACAAACAGGAACGACCCCAAATGACGATATTTTCTAAATGCTGGCTCAGCCTATGTGGCCTACTCATCATTGCTGCACCGGCCATGGCTCAGGATGCTTCACCGACGACGACATATCCGAACAAAACGGTTCGCTTTGTCAGCAACTTCCCCCCTGGCGGGCCAGCAGACATTTTGGCGCGCTCTATGGCTGATGCACTGCAATCGAGCCTCAAACAAGCCTTTATCGTAGAAAACAAACCCGGCGCTGGCGGCAATCTGGGGGCGGACATCGTCGTAAAAAGCCCAGCTGATGGTTACACCGTTTTGTTCGGTATTGACACGACTTTCACTGTCAATCCATATATTTACAAAGCCATGCCGTTTAAGCCCGCCGACCTCAAGCCTGTCATGGTGTTGGCATCGTCCGGTTTGATGGTTGGGTCCTATTCGGGTAGACAGTTCAAATCCATGAAGGACTTAATCGCAGCCGGCAGATCCAAAGTCTTAAATTTCAGCAGCGCAGGCAATGGCAGCCCAGGTCATTTAGCCGCAGAAATCTTCACAGATGCCGCAGAAATCAAGATTCAACACGTCCCCTACAAAGGCAATACGCCCGCAGTCACTGCCGTCATGTCCGGCGAAGTTGATGCCGGCGCCTTGGCTACGCCTGGCATGCTGCCGCATGTTAAAACTGGACGAATCAACGCACTGGCAGTCACCAGTCGTAAACGCTCCAAGCTCGCGCCAGACGTTCCAACCGTCGCTGAGCTGGGCCTGAAAGACCTAGAGCTAGAAGTTCTTTATGTGGTGATGATGCCGAGTGCAACGCCAGATGCAGTTGTGCAAATTTTGCAAAACGCCATGAGAAGTGCCTTGAATCAACCAGACATCAAAACGCGGTTGATCAACCTGGACCTCGCCTATGAAGGCCTCACAGGCAAAGCAGCTCAAACGCGCCTGAATGATTTGTCTATTCGCTATGCGCGCATCGTGCAATCCACAGGGATGGAATCAGAATGAATCGCCCCAATATCATTTTCATCGTCGCTGACGATCTCGGATTTGCTGATCTCGGCTGTTATGGAGGACGCGAGGCTGAATTTGGCCCTGTCTCTCCTGTGATCGACCAACTCGCAGCCAACGGCTTGCGCCTGACCGAGGGCTATGCCAATTCACCCGTATGCTCGCCCACGCGTTTTGCACTCATGACTGCGCGCTACCAGTACAGACTGCGCGGCGGAGCCGATGAGCCCATCAACAGCAAAAGCAAAGGCAGCACCACACTGGGGTTACCGCCCGAGCATCCCAGCCTTCCTTCTTTACTGAAAGAGACGGGTTATCACACCGCCCTGATTGGCAAATGGCATCTGGGCTACCCACCTGCATTCAGCCCGATCAAATCCGGTTACGATGAATTCTTTGGCCCCATGTCTGGCGGGGTTGATTACTTCACCCACTGCAGCAACAACGGCACACATGATCTTTACTTTGGGGAAGCTGAACACAGCGAAGAAGGCTATCTGACCGATTTATTGTCCAAGCGTGCCGTCGACTATGTGCATCGGATGGCAAAACCTGCCCAAGAAGGGACGCCATTTTTCCTCAGCCTGCATTACACAGCGCCACATTGGCCATGGGAAACACGCGACGATGCGGATCTAGCAGACCAGGTTAAAGACAACCTGTTTCACCTCGATGGCGGCAACGTTCATACCTATCGTCGAATGATTCACCACATGGATGAAGGCATTGGTTGGGTCGTCGACGCCTTGCGAGAAACACAACAACTTGAGAACACCTTGCTTGTGTTTACCAGTGACAACGGTGGCGAACGCTTCAGTGACAACTGGCCCTTGGTTGGCGGCAAGATGGACCTGACCGAAGGAGGAATTCGTGTGCCATGGATTGCACATTGGCCAGCAGCCATTCCAGCTGGCTCAGTCAGTGAGCAACATTGTTTGACCATGGATTGGTCTGCCACCATGATTGAGCTTGGTGGCGCACAAGCAGCCCCGACACATCCTTTTGATGGTGTATCACTCAGCAAATTTTTGCGCGACCCCTCGTCCCTTTTTGAACGCCCGATGTTCTGGCGCATGAACCATCGGGGACAGCGCGCCATGCGAAGTGGCCCATGGAAATACCTGCGCGTGGATGGCAACGATTTTCTGTTCAACATTCAGCTTGACGCGCGCGAGCGCGCGAATCTTGCCAAACGTGAACCCGAGCGCCTGGCCAAGATGCGTCAGGCTTGGGAGGATTGGAACGCTTCCATGCCAGCCATTCCAGAAGACGCCACCATCAGCTTAGGCTACTCATACAAAGACATGCCGCAGCGCTGAGTCAAATCAATTCCCATAGTTGCGCGCGCAACCATTAGTGCAAACACCTAGTTGCGCACGCAACTATATTGATCACAATATCCCCTGCGTTCTCAACCCAAATTCCTTCAGCGAGATCTTCTTATGTTGTCCATGAAACATTGCCTTCGTATTGCATTGACTGCCTGTTTGGCCGCGACCAGCACTCTCAGCGTGGCACAAACTTATCCCAACCGTCCCATCGAATGGGTGGTACCTTATGCCCCAGGTGGGGGCACGGACACAGTGGCTCGCTCACTGGGACAAGCCATGGGCACAGTCCTAGGCCAAAGCATGGTCATCGTTAATAAACCGGGTGCTGCAACCAATATCGGCGCTGAGTATGTGGCGCGCGCCAAAGCTGATGGCTATGTTCTGATGTCTGCAGACACAGGCACATTGGCAGCCAATCCTTTCATCTACAGCAAGCTCAGCTACAACGTCGAAAAAGATTTCGCCCCCGTGGGTCTGACTGTGCGGTTTCCGATGATCTTGGTCGTCAACCCCAACGTCCCTGCGCACAATTTAAAAGAGCTCATCGATTGGACGAAAACTCAAGCCAATGGCGTGAGCTATGCCACCCCAGGAGCTGGCAGTCCCCACCACTTGGCCACAGAGTTGTTCCGAGACATGTCAGGCCTGAACCTCTCGCACATACCTTATCGTGGTGCTGCACCTGCGGTGCAAGATGTGGTCGCCGGTCAAGTTCCCATGATGTTTGTGGACACCGCCAGTGGCTACCAGTTCATCACCTCGGGTAAGTTGCGCCCCATCGGCGTTGCCAGCGCCAAACGTGTGAAGAACTTCGAAAACATTCCAACACTCAACGAACAAGGTTTGAAAAACTTCGAAGCTTATGCATGGCAAGGTTTGGTCGTTCCTGCGGGTACCCCTGCCGATGTCATCAACACGCTCAACAAAGCCTTGCTGACAGCCATCAACACCACAGAAGTCAAAGCGCGCTTGCAAGTACTGGGGCTCGAAGCCATTCCCAGCTCCCCCAAACAAATGGCCGATTACGCAGCCAAAGAGCGTGCCAAGTGGGGCCCCATCATCAAGGCCAACAACATCAAAGCCGACTGAGCATTGGACAACCATGACCGTACAACTCGACCGCACACTCACCTATCGCCTGCATCAACTGCACAAGTTGACCGATGCGGACAGTCAGTCCATCTACCCAGAGCGAACCGGTTTGTCGATGAGCGACGGACGATGCCTTACTACGGTCGGCACGTTTGAACCTTTGTCCGTCAAAGAGTTGGCTGAAAAAGCCAACCTGAACAAAGGCCAAGCCAGTCGCGCTGCACAAGCCTTGGTCGACCAAGGACTGGTACTCAAAGCCGACCACCCCGGTGATGGCCGAGGGGTGGTACTGACGTTGACAGCTGCAGGTCGCAAGATTTTCAAACGCGCCATGGACATGGTGAGCCAACGCAATGAGCAAATCTTTGGCTGCTTGAGCGATAAAGAACAGGCGGCCTTGAGTGCCATGCTCGACCGTCTGATCGCCCACGCACGCCCTCGCTGATACAGAGCAATTTTGAATTTACACATGCACACACCCACCACACAAGCCCGTCCTTCGATTTACTACACCTACGAAGTTTTCAAACCTTGGCTGCTCTCAGAGCATGCCCAACCCACACGCCAAAAAGTAGTGATCGTGGGCTCTGGCCCTGCAGGCATGGTGACCGCGCTAGAGCTGGCACGCCACGGCGTCGCCAGCGTGGTGCTGTCATCAGAGTTGCAGTTCTCGCAAGGCAGCCGTGCCATTTGCTTCACACGCCGTTCCATGGAAATCTTGCAACAAGTCGGCGTGGCCGACCGCATGACCGAAGGCGGCTTGCCTTGGCGATTTGGCAATTCATACTACCGCGGTCAACGCGTGTTCCGCATGGAAGCACCGCACGATACCGATGACCGATTTTTCCCCATCATCAATGTGCAGCAGCAGTTCATGGAGGAATACCTGCACGACGCCTGCAAAGCCAACCCACTGATCGATTTCCGTTGGGGTAACAAGGTGAGTAAGGTGGATCAAAAAGACGGCTACGCCGTGCTTGAAGTCGACACACCCGAAGGTCTCTACACGCTCGAGAGCAATTGGGTGGTTGCCGCCGACGGCGGTCGCTCAGCCATTCGTACTGCCATGAATTTGGAAATGGAAGGCGCCTCCTACGAGGGCTTCTTCGTGATTGCCGACATCAAGGTTGACTTGCCATTGCCCACCGAACGCTTGGCCTATTTTGACCCCGACTGGAACCCCGGTAACACCATCTTGATGCACCGCGAGCCCAATGGCATTTGGCGTGTTGACTACCAGTTACCCGATGGAGAAACACCTGAACAAGCACTGAAGCCCGAATCATTGAAGGCCCGCATTGATGCGCAGTTGGCCATGATTGGCCACGCAGGCGTCAAGTGGGAAATGGACTGGTCTTCGGTCTACTCCGCACGCACCTTGACCTTGCCAGACTTTGTGCATGGCAGCGTGATCTTCACCGGCGATGCCGCACACCTGTTGCCCATCTTTGGTGTGCGCGGTGCCAACACCGCTTTCCAAGATGCACAGTCCTTGGGTTGGCATTTGGCATTTGTGGTCAAAGGCTTGGCCAGTCAAAAACTGTTGACCAATCACAGCGCGGAGCGCGTGGGTGCGGCCCGAGAAATCATTGACGAAGCGGGTAAGAGCACTCGCTTCATGACGCCACCTGCAGGGGGGTTTCAGCTGCTGCGCGATGCGGTGTTGTCACTCTCGCTCACACAAGCGTTTGTACGCCCGCTCTACCACTGGCGAACCTCGCGCCCACATGCGTACACGCATTCCATGCTCAACAGCATGGGCGACGACAACGACTTGTTCAAAGCGGGTCCAGCCCATGGCGCACCGCCCCAAAACGTACGCCTAGGAGCCAATGACTTCTTGCTCGACCACTTGGGTGGTGGGTTCGACCTGTTGTACTTCACCGATGCCCCGACCATCCCCGAATCTTTGCAACACACCCTCCAAGCCGCGCGTTCCAAAGGCATGCCCGTGAACGTGGTTGCCGTAGGCAGTGCACACCCCGTTGCCGGTGCTGACACCACGTTGGCCGATACCAATGGCCATCTGCGTCAACGTTATGGCGTGCCTGCCAACGGCGGTGCGTATTTGCTGCGCCCCGACCAACACATTTGTGCGCGTTGGCTCACACTGGATGCCACTCGTTTGCAAGCAGCCCTCAAGACAGCACTGCCCCAGTAAGGAGACAACATGACGACTATCCCTAACGCTTTGACCATTCCCGATCTGGAAACGGTGTACGACAGCTTGGCCACCGCCATTGATCAAGCAGGTGAAGAGAAATCTTCCCTATTTTTGGTCAAGCTCGCCTTGCTCAACGCCAATGCCCTAGCCAGTGCCGATGTTTTTCAAGCACACCTGCAAGCGGCTTTACAAGACCTTTAATTCAAACAGGAAACACCATGCTCGTTCAAAAAGTTCATCACGTGGCGTATCGCTGCATCGACGCCAAAGAAACCGTTGAGTGGTACCAAAAACATCTTGATATGAAATTTGTCTTGGCCATTGCCGAAGACGAAGTGCCGTCCACCAAAGCGGCTGACCCTTACATGCACATCTTTTTGGATGCGGGGGCTGGCAACATCTTGGCTTTCTTCGAATTGCCGAGCCAACCGCCAATGGACCGCGACCACAACACCCCAGTCTGGGTACAACACTTGGCGTTAGAAGTTGACTCAGTGGACACCTTGATTGCCACCAAGGCGAAGCTAGAAGCCGCTGGCATTGAAGTGGTCGGTCCAACCAACCACACCATCTTCAAGAGCATTTACTTTTTTGATCCTAACGGTCACCGCTTGGAGCTTGCGGCCAACACAGGCACCCCCGACATGATGCGCAAACTCGATGAAGTCAAGTGGGACATGATCAACGAGTGGTCACAAACCAAACGCGCCCCTAAACACGCAGCTTGGATGCACGATGGAAGCATGTAACGAAACCCTCAACCCAACACGACGCAGTTGGGTCACAACAGCGAATCTAAGCGACACAGATTTTCCAATTCAAAATTTGCCATTTGGACGGTTTCGTTCAAATTCAAATGAACCATGGCGTATTGGCGTAGCGATCGGCGATATGGTGTTGGACCTCAAAGCAGCCGGTCTCATCCATCACGCGGATATGAATCAGCTTCTGTCGATGAAAAAGGAAGACCGCGTCGCATTAAGAGTTGCTATTTCCAACGGCCTCAAAGAAGACACGCCTGTCCATCGTCATGCGTTTGAACAAGCCTTGGTTGCACAATCGTCCATCGAAATGGGCATGCCTTGTGATGTGGGTGACTACACCGACTTCTACGTCGGCATTCACCACGCCACAGCGGTTGGTAAGCTGTTTCGTCCGGACAATCCTTTACTACCCAACTACAAATGGGTGCCCATTGGTTATCACGGGCGTTCGTCTACTTTGAACGTGTCTGGCACATCATTCCCTCGCCCTTGCGGTCAGGTCAAAGCACCTGATTCAGAAGTCCCGACATTCCAGCCATCAGCACGCCTGGACTTTGAGTTAGAACTGGGCGTGGTCATTGGCCAAGGTAACCCACAAGGCCACCCCATTTCGATGGAAGACGCAGAAAACCATGTATTTGGTTTGACGCTTTTTAATGACTGGAGTGCAAGAGACATCCAAGCTTGGGAATACCAACCCCTGGGTCCGTTCTTGTCTAAGAACTTCGCCAGCACTTTGTCCCCCTGGATCGTCACCATGGAGGCACTATCGCCTTTCCGTCAAAAATTCAAACGCGCAGACGGTGAACCACAACCGCTCCCGTACCTCAGCTCTCAGTCAAACAGCCTGCAAGGCGCGTTTGACGTGAAACTCGAAGTGCTGATTCAAACTGAGGCCATGCGTCAAGCTGGATTGCCTTTTGAACGAATCAGCTACTCCAACTTCACGCAAGCTGCCTACTGGACCGTCGCCCAAATGGTGACACACCACACAGTCAACGGCTGCTCCTTACGTGCCGGAGATTTGTTTGGTTCTGGCACTCTTTCTGGTCCAAAACCAGAGCAAGCTGGCTCCTTGCTAGAGCTGACGCAAGGTGGAAAGCAGACTATTGCTTTGTCCAATGGTGAGAAGCGAACGTTTTTGCAAGATGGTGATGCCATTGCACTCAAGGGCTGGTGTGAAAAACCGGGTGCGGTACGCATTGGCTTTGGTGAATGTGTGGCCACAGTCATGCCGCCTAGCGTTGCCTGAAGTCACGACAGACAAATGAAGCTGTACAACTATTTCCGAAGCGGCACATCGCATCGTTTAAGAATCGCGCTCAACCTGAAAGGCTTGGATTACGAATACGTCGTTGTGAATTTGCTCAAAGAAGAGCACCTTCAGGATCGTTTCAAAAAAATCAACCCACAGGGATTTGTTCCAGCACTTGATGTGGATGGAACGGTCTTGATTCAATCGCCGGCCATCATTGAATGGCTTGAAGAGAAATATCCGTATCCCCCACTGCTACCGAGTCACTCTTTGGCAAGACAGCATGTGAGAGCCATCGCAGCCATTGTGAGCTCGGACATTCACCCGCTAAACAATCGCCGAGTTCTTCAACATCTTCGCAAAGATTTTGGCGCCTCTGAAGATGCAATCCATCAATGGTGCGGGCAATGGATCGCTGAAGGCTTTGACACGATTGAGTCTCTCTTAAGTCAGGACAAACATCGCCAGGGATTTTGCTTTGGCTCGGCGCCAACGATGGCCGATGTCTATCTGATACCCCAAATTGAGAGTGCTCGAAGATTCAAAGTCGAACTTGAAAAATGGCCAAACATCCTGGCTATCGAAAAGAACTGCTTGGACTTGAATTCATTTCGCCTGGCGTCTCCATCGCTTCAAGTGGATGCTTGAACGGTAGCCAAGTTGCAGCGTCAGCGATTTGATGCCAAGGGTTCAACCTGAGCGCTATCGCCCCACAGGTGCGTCACCGCATGCTGAACCTGCGCCATATCACCTGAGGTAAAAAACCGCACAGAGCCCAGCTCTGTTTGTGTGGTCAAACTGCCGTTGTCCGTCAAGCGGCGCACCAACTCACGGGCCACGGCCTCGGCGGGGTCTAGCAGGGTCACAACCTCACCCGCCACGCGCTGGATCGTGTCGCGTAAAAACGGGTAATGCGTGCAGCCCAGCACCAAGGTGTCTGCGCCCTGCTCTAGCAGCGGCGTGATGAACTGGCGCACCAGGCTTTCAGTTTCAGCGCTGTGCAAATCGGCGCGTTCGACTTGCTCCACCAAACCGGGGCAGCCTTGCAGCAAGATGCGTTTGTCCGCGCCATACAACTCAACCAGCTTAGCCACCGCCGCGCTTTGCACGGTTTGGCGCGTGGCCAACACGCCCACCACGCCGCTGCGCGTCAGTGCCACGGCGGGCTTGATGGCGGGCTCAATCGCCACCACGGGCAAATGCGTTTGTTCGCGCAAGGTTTTGGCGGCCACCACCGTGGCCGTGTTGCAAGCGATGGTGATGCCCTTCACGCCTTGCTCGGCCAACCAATTGCCCACAGTCAGCGTGCGTTGGGTGATGTGCGCTTCAGATTGGTCGCCATACGGGGCGTGACCGGAGTCCGCCACATACACCAAGTGCTCATGCGGCAGCGCAGCGCGGATGGCGCGCAAGACGGACAGGCCACCGACACCCGAATCAAACACGCCAATGGCGCCTTGAAATGGGCTCGCTGTCGTGGATGAGGCAATGGGCTGGGACATGGTCCGAAGGTGCAGAAACTGGGTTGGGGTGAATCAACAATCTTGCACATTCTCGCCGAGACGAAGGCGGCTGTTAAAGCGCCGCGTCTAAGGTCGCTATATCGGGAGGTTGGCAGCCGACACGGCTGCAATTGATGGCGGCAGCCACCAAGGCGCGTTGCAAGGTTTCAGGCACACGTTGCATGGCAAGGCTGTTGTTGTTCAAGGTGTCGTGCCGTACCCAATCTGCCAAGCAACTGCCCCAAAACGTGTCGCCTGCGCCCACTGTGTCTTTCACATCCACCACGGGCGCTGCGCCTTGTGCATGTGCATCACCCACTTGCAAATAAGCGCCTTGCGCACCAAAGGTCAACGCCACACGCGAGCAACCTTGGGCCATCCAATGCGTCGCCAAGCTGGAGGCATTGGCCAAAGACACCTCTGCAAAACCGAGCAGTTCTAAATCTTCGTCACTGGCTTTGAGCCAATCGGCAAGGGCCGCCACTTCACGCACGGCTTGCAAGTACGCGGGCACATCATGGGCCACGCGTGGGCGCAGGTTTACGTCCACGCTGATGATCCAACCCAAACGCTTGGCAGCTGCAACGATTTGCAAGACCTTGTGGTGCTCGGGTGGCATGGCCATGAGCGAGCCGGTGTGCAGCACGCCAGGCGGGGAAGCCTCTAACAAAGCCACCACATCGGCCACTTGGTAGTCGCGGTCGGCAACGTTGTCACGGTAAAAACCGTAACTGGGTTGTCCCTCATGCACCTGCACCACGGCCAAGGAAGTGGGCCATGCAGAGCGGGGTAACAAGCTGCGTGCGTGGTTGGCTTGCAAATGGTCGAGCAAGGCTTGGCCAAATGTGTCTGTCGAAAAGGGAGCAACAAAGCCAACAGATGCGCCCTGCAAGGCGGTGGCCAATGCCAAGTTGTAAGGGCTGCCCCCCAAGTGCGGCACCAGCGAGCCATCGGGCTGCGCCATGCAGTCCATCAGGGCTTCACCCAGCACCCAGACCGGTGTGCGAGCAGGTGGCGTGTGTGATGCAGTGCTCAAGCCAAGCACTCCGCTGGAATGTCTTCAGGCTTCATCGCGCCCGTCATCACCGCCACGGTGTCACTCATGCTGATGTTTTTCGGATTCAAAACGGCTGCGCGTTTGCCCAAACGGGCCACGTGGATGCGGTCTGCAATTTCAAACACATGGGGCATGTTGTGCGAAATCAGCACCACAGGCAGGCCTTTGTCGCGCACGCGGCGAATCAGCTCAAGCACCATATTGCCTTCTTTCACGCCCAGCGCTGCCGTGGGTTCATCCATGATGACCACGTGCTGCGCAAATGCTGCAGCGCGGGAGACAGCCACGCACTGACGCTGACCGCCAGACAAGGTTTCTACCGCTTGGGTCATCGAGCGAATGCCCACCTTGAGGTCGTTCATGCGCTCAATGCTTTCTTGCAGCATTCGCTTTTTGTCCAGCATGCGCAGCACGTTGCCTGCAAAGCCGGGACGGCGAATTTCGCGGCCTAAAAACAAGTTCTCGGCAATGCTCATCGCAGGCGCAACGGCCAAATCTTGGTACACGGTTTCAATGCCTGCGCGGCGCGCGTCGATGGGCGATTTAAAATAGATAGGGTTGCCATCCAAAGAAATCATGCCTTCATCAGGTACGGTCGCACCCGACAAGCATTTGATAAGTGACGACTTGCCTGCGCCGTTGTCGCCAATGACTGCCAAGATTTCGCCAGCGCGCAGTTCAAAGTCTGCGCCGTCCAAAGCTGTGACTTGGCCATAGCGTTTGACCAAGCCCTTGGCCGACATGACGATGTTGTGTTGTGTGCCGCTCATGATTAGCGCGCTCCCTTGCGTGAGAGTTGATCCGTGGCCACAGCCAAGATCACCAAAATACCTGTGACCAAAATTTGATAAACCGACGACACGCCCATGAGCGTGAGGCCGTTGCGGAACACGCCCACAATCAATGCGCCTACCAACGTGCCCAAGATCACACCACGGCCACCAAACAAACTGGTGCCACCCAACACCACGGCAGTGATGGCGTCTAAGTTTTCGGTTTGTCCTGCATTGGGGTCCCCCGCGCCTGTGCGCGCCACACCCAGCATGGCGGCGAGTCCATAGCAAAGGCCCGCCAACACATACACACCCAACAACACTTTTTCTGTGGGGATACCCGTCAAACGTGTGGCCTCTGGGCTGTTGCCCACGGCGTACACATGTCGGCCTGCTGGGGTTTCACGCAACGCAAACCAAGTAAATAAATAGAGACCGAGCATCATCACCACGCCGTAGCTCACGGTCGCGCCACCCAATGAAAATGTGTTGCCCAACCAGTTCATGCCTGCAGGAATATCGGTCACGGTTTGTGAACCTGAATAAAGCTGCGTGATGGCAAAGGCAATGTTCAAGGTGCCCAAGGTCACGATGAAAGGCGGCAATTTGATGCGCGTCACCAACACGCCGTTGAGGTAACCAAACAAGGTCGTCACCGCCAAGCCACACGCCATCGCGACGGGCGTTGAAAGCCCATAGTCCACTGCAAATTTGGTCATCACAATGCCGCCCAGCGCCATGACCATGCCACATGACAAGTCAATGCCTGCAGTCAAGATGATGAGGGTTTGACCAATGGCAATCACGCCCACCACCATGACTTGCGCCAAGATGAGCGAGAAGTTTTGGGTGCTCAAAAACCGATCGCTTTGGCTGGCAAAAAACACGCAGGCCAACACCAGTGCGATCAGCGGTCCCAAGGTGCCCATGGGTGGAAGCTTGTCTTTGAAGGAATTCATACGGTGACTTTTTTCTTTAAAACCTGAGGGGGCCACACGGCCCCCTCAATTCAGCGTTGGTCTACGCTTTACTTGTTACCCCAGCACAAGTCTGTGCCGGTTTTGACGTCTTTGCTGTCCACGCCTTTCATGGCTTTGGCTGAAATCAGGGTCACACCAGTGTCGGTGTAGCCGCTGACTTTTTTACCGGTCTTGGCATATTCCACACCCGCAGCCACACCCATGGCGGCCATGCGCAAGGGGTATTGTTGCGATGTCGCTGCGATCACGCCAGCGCCCACGTCTTTGATGCCAGCGCAGCCGCCATCCACAGACACGATCAACACGTCTTTCTCTTTGCCTGCTGCCTTGAGTGCGTTGTAAGCACCGGCAGCTGCGGGCTCATTGATGGTGTAGACCACGTTGATGTTGGGGTTCTTTTGCAAGCAATTTTCCATGCCGGTTTGGCCTTTGGCGCGGTCGCCAAAGCTGTCGGCCATACACACCACTTCAGCAGGTTTGGCCAACTCGTTGCTCTTGGCATCGAGTGAGGTCAAGCCGTAGCCTTGCAAGAAACCGTTGTGGCGCTGTGCGCCTACAGGGTGGCCTGGGAACAAATCGAGGGTGGCGATGACGGGCTTCTTGCCATTCAAAGCGGCTTTGGCGTATTGACCAATGAAGACACCGGCTTTGTAGTTGTCGGTGGCAAACAACGCATCCGTAGCGTTGGCTGGCTCTGTGGGGCTATCCAAAGCAATGATCATCACGCCTTGTGCTTGCGCTTTCTTGATAGCAGGCACGATGGCTTTGGAATCGCTGGGCGTGATCAAAATGGTTTTGGCACCTGCGGCAATCATGTTTTCCATGGCGGTGACTTGACCTGCGTTGTCACCATCGGTCTTGCCTGCGGCAGACATCACTTTGGCGCCAAGTTTGGTAGCTTCGGCTTGCGCGCCCTCTTTCATTTTCACAAAGAAGGGGTTGGTTTCTGTTTTGGTGATCAATCCGATCACTGGCTCAGCGGCATAAGCGCTGGTTGCGGCCAAGGCAAGAGCTGTCAACATCAATTTAGGTGTGTTCAATTTCATCAAGGTCTCCACGTTGTTGGTCATCATCGCCGACGCACTTTTGCGCCGCGACTTAAATGTAAGATAACTTCACTTACTAAATCAAGTTAGTTTAGTTAGTACATACCCTGAAACATGAGTTGCTAAAAATTTGGCATCCTCCAAGGCCTGACAATATTGACAAATTAAGGACAGATACGTGCTCAAAGGAATTGACCCCATCCTCACCCCCGAGTTGCTCATGCACCTGTGTGCCATGGGCCATGGCGAATGGGTGGCCGTTGTGGATGCCAACTTCACCGCTGATTATTTGGCACACGGCAAACCCGTGGTTCGCCTGCCGGGCCTCAGCCTAAAACGCGTGAGCGATGCTGTGTTGTCGGTGTTCCCACTCGCCACCGATGTGGCGCAACCAGCCGCCCTCATGCACGTGTGCCACAGCGATGCCGCCCATCGCACCGAGGCACAACAAGCGGTGATTGGTTTGGTCAACAAAGCGGGCTTTCAGTCGAACCAAGTGGAGACGGTGGAGCGCTATGCGTTCTACGAGAAAATCAAAGATGCCAGTTTGATTGTTCAAACTGGCGAAGGCACGGCCTACGGCAATGCCATGTTCTGCAAAGGTGTGATTCTTTTATGAAAACAATGCGTGGGTCCAACCACACCGGTATGCGCCAGTTCAACGAGCGCACGGTGCTGCGCGCCATTCGTCACGAAGGCGCCATTCCCAAAGCCGATTTGGCGCGGCTCACGCAACTGTCGTCACAAACCGTGTCGATCATCGTCAACCGCTTGCTAGACGATGGCTTGCTCATCAAGCAAGAGCGCATTCGCGGCAAGATTGGTCAGCCCTCGGTGCCTCTCGCCATCAACCCCGATGGCGCGTACAGCATCGGTTTGCAAGTGGGCCGCCGTAGCCTCGAAGTGGTGGTGACTGACTTCCTTGGCCAAATGCGTCACCAGTGGCAGCACACCTATCCCTACCCTTCCCCAACCGAGGTGCTTCCCAAAATCAAAGAGGGCTTGAAGCTCATGCACAAACGCATGGGTGCTGAGGCATGGAAACGCGCCGTGGGCATTGGTCTGAGCGCCCCACTCGCCATGCACCAATGGGGCGACTTGATGGGCAAGAAGGCTCAAAAAGCCATGGTGGATTGGGAGCACATCGACTTGGTGCAAGAAGTTCAGGCCATGTCGGCCCTGCCCGTCGAATTTGCCAAAGACACGACTGCCGCTTGCGTGGCTGAATTGGTGCAAGGCTTGGGCCGCGATGTGCCGAACTTTTTGTATGTTTATGTCGGTACGTTTGTGGGTGGTGGATTGGTGATGGATGGCCACATCGTCAACGGGCCGCGCGGCAACGCGGGTGCGATTGGCTCCATGCCCATAGGACTGCCGCCTTTGGGCACCCGCGCCAATGCCAACACACCTGCGCAATTGCTGCAACTCGCCTCGGGTTGGCAACTGGAACAAGCCTTGATGGCTGCAGGCCACGACCCGCTGTTGGTGCAACAAGACGCCATCATGAGCTCCGAGTTCAGTGCATTCACACAGCCCTGGTTGTCGCAAGCCGCCAAAGCCTTGGCCATGAGCGCCACCAGTGCCGCCGCCCTGCTGGATCTGGACGCCATCATCATGGATGGCTCGCTCAACCCCAAGCTCTTGCAAGCCCTCATCCAACAAACAGAAGCCCGCTTGGCGCAATTCAGCTTTGATGGCATTCATCAGCCCCAAATTTTGGCCGGTCGCGTGGGTCACCATGCGCGTGCTTTGGGTGGTGCACTGTTACCCTTACACGCCCAGTTCTTCCCCGACAAAGACATCTTTTTGAAGCAAGACGAATTGGGGTAATTGGCTAGAAAATTTGTCTGTAACCATGTTGAATAAAACATGAAACTAAGTTACATTCATAGCCATGTTGGAACGTATCAAATCGACCTTGTCGTCTTTAGCCCCGGCCGAACAGCGCGTGGGCAAGCTTCTTCTCACTGATCCTCGCACCTTCTCGACACTGCCCGTGACCGAGCTGGCCGAACGTGCAGGGGTGAGCAAACCCACCGTGGTGCGGTTTTGCCGCAGCATGGGCTACGAAGGTTTGAGTGATTTCAAACTCAAGCTCGCCGGCAGCTTGAGCGAAGGCGTGCCCTTCATCCACCGCAACGTGGGCGCACAAGACAACAGCAACGAGGTGTTGGTCAAAGTCATTGACAACACCGTCACCGCGTTTTTGAAATACCGCAACGATGCATCATCAGCCGCGATTGACAAAGCCGCCGAAGCCATCGCCCTCACCCACAAAAAAGGCAAACGCCTTGAGTTTTTTGGTGTGGGCAATTCAGGCATCGTGGCGCAAGACGCGCAACACAAATTTTTCCGTCTGGGTTTTCACACCATCTCGCACAGCGATGGCCACATGCAAATCATGAGCGCCTCTTTGCTCGGCCCTGGTGACTGCTTGGTGGTGTTCTCTAACTCTGGTCGCACACGCGATTTGCTCGACTCATGCGAGATTGCCAAAAAGAACGGTGCCACCACCGTGGTGGTCACCGCCTCTGGTTCACCACTGGCCAACGCCGGAAAAATTCACCTCGCGGCAGACCACCCCGAGAGTTACGAAAAATTCAGCCCCATGGTGTCGCGCTTGCTGCACCTGATGATCGTCGACGTGTTGGCCACCACCGTGGCACTGCGCATTGGCAGCACACAGCTGCAACCTCTGCTACGCAACATGAAGCAAAACCTTCTTAACAAACGTTACTCATGACACACCCCAACCCACCAGCGGGCACGCTGGACATCGTGATTTTTGGCGGCGCGGGCGACTTGTCGTTTCGCAAACTCTTGCCCGCGCTCTACATGGCGCATTTGCATGACAAGCTCGACGCCTCGGCACGCATCATTGCCGTCGGTCGCCAAGAGTGGACGCGCCAAGAGTATTTGGATTTCATCGACAAAAGCTCACCGGCCTTCATCGAAAAAGACGCCTTCACAGCAGACGACTGGCAAAGCTTTTTGAACCGACTGGCCTACGTGAGCATGGACGTCACCAACGCCAACGACTTCCAAAAGCTCAAAGACTTGTGTGGCACACCCGCGCTGCGCGTGTATTACCTGGCCACGGCACCGAGCTTGTTCACGCAAATTTGCGCGCACTTGTCGGGCGCAGGTTTGGTGGATGCGCAGTCGCGCGTGGTACTTGAAAAACCACTAGGCACCGACCTCGCCTCAGCCCGCGACATCAACAGTCAAGTGGCCCGTTACTTTGACGAGCAACAGATTTACCGCATCGACCATTACCTCGGCAAAGAGACGGTGCAAAACCTGATGGTGCTGCGTTTTGGCAATGCCATTTTTGAGCCACTGTGGCGCGCGCCTTACATCAAGAGCGTGCAAATTACCGTGGCCGAAAGCGTGGGCGTGGGCAGCCGTGCAGGTTTTTACGACGGCGCCGGCGCCATGCGTGACATGGTGCAAAACCACTTGTTACAGCTTCTGTGCATCGTGGCCATGGAGCCGCCCATTTCCTTGGGCGCAGACGATGTGCGTGATGAAAAGCTCAAAGTGTTGCGCTCGCTGCGCAAGATGGATTTGGCCGACATCAAACGCGACACCGTGCGGGGCCAATACACTGCAGGTGCTTCTGAAGGTGCTGCCGTCAAAGGCTACTTGGAAGAAGACAACGTGCCCGCCAGCAGCCGCACCGAAACCTTCGTGGCCTTGCGCGCGCACATCAACAACGCACGTTGGGCCAATGTGCCGTTCTTCTTGCGCACGGGCAAACGCATGCAGCGCCGCGAATCGCAAATCATCATTGAGTTTGCAGATCAGCCGTTTTCTATCTTCGGCTCCACCGCACAGCAAGAGCCCAACCGACTCATCATCACCTTGCAACCTGAAGAATCGATTCAGCTGGAGATGATGGTCAAAGAGCCAGGCACGGGCATGAACTTGCATCCGGTGAAGCTCGGCCTCGATTTGCAACAGTCGTCCGACAAACGCCGTGCCGAAGCCTATGAGCGTTTGTTGATGGACGTCATCAAAGGTCGCCTCACCCACTTCATGCGTCGTGATGAATTAGAAGCAGCATGGATTTGGGTCGAGCCCATCATCAACGGCTGGGCTGAGTTGGACGACAAACCGCGCGCCTACTCTGCTGGCAGCTGGGGCCCTGCGGCGTCATCGGCCTTGATGGCGCGCGAAGAACTGTCGTGGTTTGAGGAAGCTTGATGACCTCCGCATGGCATCCTGAATCACGCGGCACCTTGACGGTTCACACTGTCAACCCAGCCGAGTTGAATGTGCGCTTGGCACAAGACATCGCGCAGCGTTTAGCTGCCGCCATTCAAGCACGTGGCTTGGCTGTGCTCAGTGTGTCAGGTGGTAAATCGCCCGTGGCTTTGTTTGAAGCACTGCGAGTGATTGACATCGACTGGTCGCGCGTGCGCATCACTTTGGTGGACGAGCGTTGCGTGCCACGCAGCCACCCCGACAGCAATGCGCTGTTGGTGCAAACCCATTTGCTGCAAGACCTCGCTGCCAAAGGGCAACTGGTGTTCATGGTGGCCAGCACGGCAGCGCCTTTGGATACACCTGCCACGCTTGCCAAAGCAGCCAGCCTTGCACTGACCGCTGCAGGCGTGGCCGATGTGTTGGTGCTGGGCATGGGCGCAGATGGCCACACGGCGTCCTTGTTTCCGGAGGCCCCCAATTTGACGGATGCGCTGGACCTGCGCAACACCCAAACCTGCGTGGCCATTGAATTGGCGCATCCCCCTGCCAATGCCCCCTATGCGCGCATCACGCAAACCTTGGCGCAAATTTTGTCGGCACGACACATCGTGTTGCCGCTTTTTGGCACCGACAAACTCAATACCTTGCAGCAAGCGTGGAAGCAAGCCACACCTGCCCTACCGATTTCATGTGTGTTGCAACAAACCCAAACGCCTGTGGCGCTTTGGCTTGCCAACTGAAAGTTTTTATGACTGTCCCTTTACACGCCACCCTCGCCACCGTGACCGCCCGCATTGAGCAACGCAGCGCCAAAACACGCCAAGCCTATTTAGACGTGCTGGCCCAAGCCAAAAAGCCTGGTCCTTACCGCGGTGGCATGGGCTGCGCCAATGCCGCGCACGCTTATGCGGCCATGCCTGCCAACGACAAACTGGTGCTGCGCCAAGAGCGTCAGCCCAATGTGGGCATCATCACCGCGTACAACGACATGCTCTCAGCGCATCAGCCTTATGAGCATTACCCAGAAAAAATTCGCGCGGCCGCACGTGCTGCAGGTGCCACAGCCCAAGTCGCTGGTGGTGTGCCTGCCATGTGTGATGGCGTGACGCAAGGTGAAGACGGCATGGAGCTGTCGCTGTTCTCGCGTGATGTGATTGCTTTGGCCACGGCCGTGGGTTTGTCACACAACGTGTTTGATGCGGCGCTGTTCTTGGGCGTGTGCGACAAGATCGTGCCTGGCCTGTTCATCGGTGCGTTGCAGTTTGGCCATTTGCCTGCGGTGTTTGTTCCGGCTGGCCCCATGACATCGGGTTTGTCGAACGACGACAAAGCCAAAGTACGTCAGCAATACGCACAAGGCTTGGTCAGCCGCGAGGTGTTGCTGGAAGCCGAACAAGCGGCGTACCACAGCGCAGGCACCTGCACGTTTTATGGCACGGCCAACTCCAACCAAATGCTCATGGAAATCATGGGCTTGCATTTGCCGGGTTCGTCGTTCGTGAACCCGGGTACGCCGTTGCGTGAAGCCCTGACGGTAGACGCCGTCAAACGTGCCGTGGCTTTGTCGCAAGACAAAGAAACCGGCGTGGGCTACCAAATCAACGCCAAGGTCATCGTCAACGGCATCGTGGGTTTACTGGCGACCGGTGGCTCAACCAACCACACGCTGCACATCGTGGCCATGGCACGCGCGGCAGGTATTCTGGTGAACTGGGATGACTTTGCTGAGCTCTCGGCTTGCGTGCCTTTGCTCGCACGTGTCTATCCCAACGGCAGCGCCGATGTGAACCATTTCCAAGCCGCGGGTGGCATGGGCTACCTCATGGCCCAGTTGCTCAGCGCTGGTTTGTTGCACGACGATGTGCACACCATCATGGGCCAAGGCTTGCACC
Source organism: Limnohabitans curvus (assembly GCF_003063475.1). Lineage (NCBI taxonomy): Bacteria > Pseudomonadati > Pseudomonadota > Betaproteobacteria > Burkholderiales > Comamonadaceae > Limnohabitans > Limnohabitans curvus. Next base: position 2,777,635 of record NZ_NESP01000001.1, on the reverse strand, counting down.
GCTACACCGTTGAGCCTTGGCTCAACCCCGCACTTAACGGCCAACTCGATTGGCGCGATGTACCGACTAAGTCAGCCGACGAAGCTGTGTTGCGCCCCGTGACGCAACCCTTCAGCGCCGATGGTGGCTTGCGTTTGCTGCAAGGCAACTTGGGGCGTGCTGTGGTGAAGGTCTCTGCAGTCAAGCCTGAGCACCGCCAAGTGCGTGCGCCTGCCATTGTGCTGACCGACCAAAAGCAACTCGGTGTCTTGTTCAAAGAAGGCAAGCTCGAACGCGACTTTGTGGCCGTGGTGCGCAACCAAGGCCCACAAGCCAACGGCATGCCCGAACTGCACCGCCTCACCCCCGTGTTGGGCGTGTTGCAAGACAAGGGTTTCAAAGTGGCCTTGGTCACCGATGGACGCATGTCGGGCGCATCAGGCAAAGTGCCTGCGGCGATTCACCTCAGCCCCGAATCTGTGAACGGTGGTTTGATTGGCAAAGTGCAAGACGGCGACATGATTGCGCTTGACTGCGACACCCAAACTTTGCAGCTTGAGGTGAGCGATGCTGAACTTGCTGCACGCACCGCCCCCACCCCGGATTTGTCTGGCAACCAACATGGCACAGGCCGTGACCTCTTTGCCCTGTTCCGCGCCAATGCTGCGCTGGCCGAAGAAGGCGCATCGCCTTTGTTCACCAACATCTAAACCCCACATTGGCACATTCGCTAAACACACATGATATGACCCAACTCAATCCTGCATTCACCCGCCCCGCATTCACCTCACGCGTGGTGCCTGTCATCGTCATCACCCACCCCGACCAAGCGGTGCCCATGGCCCATGCGTTGCTCGAAGGCGGTGTGGACGTGATGGAAATCACCTTGCGCCACGCCGCAGGGCTGCCCGCGATTGAACAAGTCGCCAAGCACGTGCCGCAAATGCATGTGGGCGCAGGCACCGTCACACGTGCCGAAGAAATGGCCCGCGTGCAAGCCGCAGGGGCCAGCTTTGCACTCTCGCCCGGCATGACCGATGCCCTCGTGCAAGCCGCTATGGCATGCAAGCTGCCCTTCATGCCCGGCGTGATGACGCCTGGTGAAGTGATGGCCGCACGCGACTACGGTTTTGGCGTGGTCAAACTCTTTCCCGCCGCACAAGCTGGCGGCTTGGCCATGCTCAAAGCCTTGGGCGGCCCTTTGGGTGACATGCGCTTTTGCCCCACGGGCGGCGTGTCGTTGACCAACATGGGTGAGTTCTTGAAGCAACCCAACGTGGCCATGGTCGGCGGCTCGTGGCTCACGCCTGTGGATGTGGTGGAACGCGGCGACTGGGCCGAAATCACCCGCTTGGCTCGCGAAGCCACCGACGCGGCCGCTGTTTAAGTTAATTCAAGCACGCCATCAAAAGTTTCATCTGGTTGCGCCAAGAAACCCACTAAATTTGACGAAAATCCACACATGACCCCATTCGTCCCTCCCCACAAGCGCCAAGCCTGGCAAGCCCTGCAAGCCTTGGCCCAAGGCCCACAACCGCATTTGCGCGAGTTGCTCAAAAGTGCAGAACGCAACGCGGCCTTGCACGCCAGTGGTGCCGGCATCAGCATCGACTACGAACGCCAACGCGTCACACGCGAAGTCATGCAACAGCTCTTGGCCTTGGCCGACGAATCGCAAGTCATGCCACAAGCGCAAGCGATGTTCAAAGGCGAACCCATCAACGCCACCGAACAACGCGCGGTGTTGCACGTGGCGTTGCGTGGCAGCCATGTGCCTAACCCACCTTGGGGCCATGAAATTTCCAAGCAAGTCGCGAATGAGTTGCACCGCGTGTGTACCTTTGCCGAGAAAGTGCGCGAAGGCCACATGAAAGGCTTTGGCGGCGAGTCCATCACCGATGTGGTCAACCTCGGCATTGGGGGCTCAGACCTCGGCCCGCGCATGACCACCGAAGCGCTCAGCCACTTGACGCGCGACAGTTTCAAAAACAAAGTGCGTGTGCACTACGTGTCCAATGTGGATGCGTGGAGCCTGTACACCGCACTGGCTTACCTCAACCCCGCACGCACCGCGTTTGTGGTGCAAAGCAAAACCTTCACCACGCAAGAAACCATGACCTTGGCCGCGTCGGCCAAACGTTGGTTGACCGACGGCGGCTGCCCTGCTGACCAACTGGGCAAGCATCTGATTGCGGTGACAGCCAACCCACACATTTCTGCCGCGCAAGGCTTCACCCCTGAACACACGTTTGGTTTTTGGGATTGGGTCGGTGGCCGTTACTCGGTGTGGTCGGCCATCGGTTTGCCTTTGGCCATCTCGATTGGTGCATTTGCCTTCCAAGACATGCTGTTGGGCGCACGCGCCATGGACGAGCATTTTCTAACCGCACCGTCTGACCAAAACCTGCCGTTGCTCATGGCCTTGTTTGGCATTTGGAACCGAAATTTCTTGGGGGCCACCACGCACAACATTGCGCCCTACGCTTCCCCCTTGGGAAAGTTCGCCTCGTTCTTGCAACAGATGGACATGGAGTCCAACGGCAAAGGCACACACGTCGATGGCAGCCCCGTTGAAGTGGCCACGGCACCCGTGTTGTGGGGCGGCTTAGGCATCGACGGCCAGCACGCTTACTTCCAACTCATCCACCAAGGCAAGCACTTGGTGCCGATGGACTTCATTGGGTTGCGCACCGAACGCAGCCCGCTGCCCTTTGCCGCTGAACACCACCGCGTGGTGTTACTTAACATGCAAGCGCAAGCACAAGCCTTGGCCATTGGCCGCACGCCTGAAGAAACCATGAAAGAGCTGCGCGACAGCGGCATGGATGAGGCCGAAGTCCAACGCTTGGCCCCGCACCGCAGCTACCCCGGCAACGTGCCCAGCACCACCATTTGGGTGGATGCGCTCACGCCACGCAGCATGGGCGCGCTCATGGCTTTGTACGAACACAAAGTGTTCTGCCAAGCTGCCATCTGGGGCATCCACGCTTACGACCAATGGGGCGTGGAGTTAGGCAAGAAAATGGCCAAGGACATCGAAGCCGCCGAAGCAGCTCGTCTGAAAGCCTGATGCATGTTTGAGTCACGCGACCCCGCCGTGGCCCATGCGCAGGCGTATCCGCGCTTGCTCGGCGACATCGGCGGCACCAATGCCCGCTTTGGTTGGCAAGCGCTTGAAGATGCGCCCATCACCCACGTGCAAGTACTACCCTGTGCCGAACACGAATCGTTGTTGGCCGCAGCACAAACGTATCTCAACGCACAAGGCTTAAGCGCCCCACCCTGCGCGGCATTTGGCATTGCCAACCCCGTCACCGGCGACCAAGTGGCCATGACCAACCACCACTGGAAGTTCTCAGTGAATGCTTTGCGTGAAGGTTTGGGCGTGTCGCGCTTTCTGTTGCTCAACGATTTCACCGCACTCGCGTTGTCACTCACGCTATTGCCCGATACACAAAAACGCCAAGTGGGAAGCGGCACCGCTGCACCTGATGCTGCGATTGGTTTGATTGGCCCAGGCACCGGTTTGGGCGTGTCGGGTTTGTTTCCCGTGGGCTATCAAAACAAGTGGATGCCCATCGCAGGTGAAGGTGGCCACGTGAGTTTGACTGCAACCACCGAACACGAATTTGCAGCCATTCAACAACTGCAAAAACGCTATGGCCATGTGTCTGCCGAGCGCGTGATTTCTGGCGCGGGTTTGGTCGATCTGTACCACGCGTTGTGTGATTTGAAAGACGGACAAGGCCGAGAAATCACGACGCCCGCCGAAGTGATTGAGCGCGCACAAGAAGTAGCAACCTCCACAGCCAACGAAGCGCTGGATATGTTCTGCGGTTTCTTAGGTTCGGTCGCGGGCGACTTGGCTTTGACGTTGGGTGCACGCGGCGGCATCTACATCGGCGGCGGCATCGTGCCGCGCTTGGGTGGGCGCTTTGATGCGTCCCCATTTCGTGAGCGCTTTGAGGCCAAAGGTCGGTTCAAAAAGTATTTGCAAGAGGTGCCAACGTGGGTGATTCACAGCCCTGTGTCACCGGCATTGCAAGGTGCGTCGCAGGCTTTGTCGTTGACGCAATGGCAGTAACTTCTTTTTTCTCCGACTACGGTGACGCAGCTGACGGAGCGGCAGTTTCCTCATGCTGGAGTACCAGAAATCGTCAACTGCCGCTCCGCCAGCTACATCACTTCTGGTTGTCGAAGAGAAATTCACCGCATGTGAAATTTCAATTCTTCACCCATTGCTCCACTAGCGCTCTTATGCATGCAAGTTCGCGACTTCGCAGCTTGGCTGCAGGGGAATGCGCAGGTGACGATTTCTGGTACTCCAGCATGAGGAACCTGCGCATTCCCCTGTAGCCAAGCGAGCACAGCACAAAAAAAAACAAGACAGCAAAGAATTCACATTTCACAAAACGAGCAACACATGACTGACAAAACTTCAGCCAAAGCCAAACCAACTGCAGCAGCCAGAGCCACACAGCAAGCCAAAGAGAACGAACGTCCCTTGGTTGAAGACATTCGACTGTTAGGCCGCATCTTGGGCGATGTGATTCGCGAACAAGAAGGCAAAGAAGCCTATGAGTTGGTCGAACAAGTGCGCAAACTTTCGGTGGCGTTTCGCCGCGACTCTGATGCCAACGCCGACAAAGCGTTGAAAAAACTCTTGGCCTCGCTCAGCGCCGAAGCCACGGTCAGCGTGATTCGCGCGTTCACTTACTTCAGCCACTTGGCCAATTTGGCTGAAGACCGCCACCACATTCGCCGCCGCGCCATTCACGAACGTGCAGGCGATACGCAAGAAGGCAGCTTGCACATGGCGCTGAGTCGCCTCAAGGCCGCAGGCATCGCGCCCAAGAGCATCGTGCAGACATTGGCGCACAGCCATGTGTCGCCTGTGCTCACCGCCCACCCCACCGAAGTGCAGCGCAAGAGCATCTTGGACGCAGAGCGTGGCATTGCGCAACTCTTGGGTTTGCGTGACGACATCAAATCTCGCTCTGCTTTGCACGCATCAAGCAAAGCACCGGATGCTTTGGCGCTGCGCGAACTCGCTGCCAACGAAATGCAATTGCGTGCACGTGTGTTGCAGCTGTGGCAAACACGCTTGCTGCGTTTCACCAAGCTCACCGTGTCGGATGAAATTGAAAATGCGTTGAGCTATTACGAATCCACCTTCCTGAGCGAAATTCCAAAGCTCTACGCCGACCTCGAAGCCGAGTTGGGCCAAGCCCATGTACACAGCTTTTTGCGCATGGGTCAGTGGATTGGTGGTGACCGCGATGGCAACCCCAACGTCAATGCCGACACGCTGCGCTTCGCCTTGCGCCGCCAGTGCGATGTGGCCTTGCGCCACTACCTGACCGAGCTGCATTACATGGGCACTGAGTTGTCGATGTCGGCCATGTTGGTCGATGTCACACCTGAAATGCATGCCTTGGCTGACCGCTCACCTGACACCAACGCACACCGCCAAGACGAACCGTATCGCCGCGCCCTCACCGGCATGTATGCACGCTTGGCCGCCACGCTCAAAGACCTGACCGGTGGTGATGCCGCCCGTCATGCGGTGGCGCCACAAAACCCCTATCTGTTAGCGCAAGAGCTGCTGGCCGATTTGCGCGTGATTGCTGAATCGCTCGAAGCCCAACACGGCAGCGCCTTGATGGCACAACGCCTCACACCGCTCATGCGTGCGGTGGAAGTATTTGGCTTTCACTTGGCCACGGTGGACTTGCGTCAAAGCTCTGATCAGCACGAGCTGGTGGTGGCCGAGTTGCTGGCCACAGCAGGCGTGGAGAAACACTACGCCAAGCTCAATGAAGCCCAACGCGTCGAAGCGTTGAACAAACTGCTGCACGACGCACGCCCTCTGCGTGTGATGGGTGCCAACTACTCCGAACTCGCGCTGAAAGAGCTGGCGATTTTTGAAACGGCACGCGAGATGTTGGAGACCTTTGGCAAAGACGCCATTCGCCACTACATCATCAGCCACACCGAAACCGTGAGCGATTTGCTCGAAGTTTTGTTGCTGCAAAAAGAAACAGGCCTCATGCGCGGCACGCTGGGTAGCAAAACATCCACCTGCGATTTGATCGTTGTGCCTTTGTTTGAAACCATCGAAGACTTGCGCTGTGCCGCAGACATCATGGGTGGCTTTTATGCGATTGACGGCGTGGCCAACTTGGTCAAGCGCAGCGGTGGCGAGCAAGACATCATGCTCGGTTACTCCGACAGCAACAAAGACGGCGGCATCTTCACCAGCAACTGGGAGCTGTACCGCGCCGAGATTGCTTTGGTCACCTTGTTTGATGGCCTGTTCAAGCAACACGACATCACGCTGCGCATGTTCCACGGCCGTGGCGGCACCGTGGGTCGTGGCGGCGGCCCCAGCTACCAAGCGATTTTGGCGCAGCCCCCAGGCACCGTGCGCGGGCAAATTCGCCTCACCGAACAAGGCGAAGTGATTGGTTCCAAATACGCCAACCCCGAAATTGGTCGCCGCAATTTAGAAACCCTCGTGGCCGCCACCTTGGAAGCCACGATGTTGCAAACCACCAAGCCCGCACCACAAGCGTTTTTGGATGCGGCTCAGTGGCTCTCACACGCCAGCATGGCCGCTTACCGTGGCTTGGTGTACGAAACGCCGGGCTTCACCGAATACTTCTTTGCCTCCACGCCCTTGCGCGAAATTGCCGAGCTCAACATTGGCTCACGTCCTGCGGCGCGTCCCAAGAGTGGCAATGCATCGCCGCGCATTGAAGACTTGCGCGCGATTCCTTGGGGCTTTAGTTGGGGCCAATGCCGTTTGACCTTGCCCGGTTGGTTGGGCTTTGGCTCGGCGGTGGATCAGTTCATCCACCAACATCCCACGCTCAAGCCCAAAGACGCGCTGGCCTTGCTGCAAAAAATGCAACGCCAATGGCCGTTCTTCCGATCACTCTTGTCCAACCTCGACATGGTGTTGTCTAAGAGCGATTTGGGGCTAGCTTCGCGCTACGCCGAGTTGGTCAGCGACACCCGCTTGCGCAAGAAAATTTTTGGTTTGATTGAAGCCGAATGGCACCGCACCTCTGATGCCTTGAAGCTCATCACGGGCGACAAACAACGTTTGGTCAACAACGCCGCGTTGGAGCGTTCGATGCGCCATCGCTTCCCCTACATTGACCCGCTGCACCATTTGCAAGTGGAGTTGATTCGCCGCTACCGCGAAGGCAAGCGTCCGCAAGACCGTGATGAGAAGGCCCAACGCGGCATTCACATCTCCATCAACGGCATTGCGGCAGGGTTGCGCAACACCGGCTAAACCACGCGACAGACAAAAGAAAAGCCACCCGAGGGTGGCTTTTCTCATGAAGCTTTAGACATTACTTCTTGGCACGCAAACGTGTCAGTTCTTTCTGTGTGTCATTCCACAAGTCCATGCCCACGTTGGTGGCAATGCCTGCGTTGATGTGCGTGAGCTTGTCACGCATGCGGTTGGTTTCAGCCACCGACAACTCGTTGATTTGCATGCCTTTGGCTTTCAGATCGCCCAAGGCTTTGGCAGCTTCGTCACGTGTGTCTTTGCGTTCAAAGTCGCGGCTCACGCGTGCGGCGTCGAGCAAGATTTTTTGTTCGGTCTTGCTCAAGCCATCCCACCACTTCTTGCTCACCGTCACGATCCACGGGCTGTACACGTGGTTGGTCACGCTCAAGTACTTTTGCACTTCGTAGAACTTGCTCGACAAAATGGTGTTGTACGGGTTCTCTTGACCATCAACAGTTTTGGTTTCCAAGGCACTGAACAACTCAGAGAAAGGCATGGGCACGGCGTTGGCGCCCAAGAGCTTGAAGCTGTCGAGGTACACATTGTTTTGCATCACACGCAGCTTGACGTCGTTCAGGTCTTCCAGCTTGGTCACAGGTCGCTTGCTGTTGGTCAGGTTACGGAAACCGTTTTCCCAATACGCCAAACCGACCAAGCCTTTGTCTTGCAGCTTGTCCATCACCTTTTGACCCACTGGGCCATCTAACACGGCATCGGCTTCTTTGACGTTGTTGAACAAGAACGGGGTGTCCCACAAAGCCATCTCTTTGGTGATGCCCACCAAAGTGGCGGTGGAACCCACCATCATCTCTTGTGCGCCGCCAATCAAAGCTTGTTGCATTTGTGTGTCTGGGCCCAAGGCGGCAGCACCAATGGCGCGCACTTTCATTTTGCCGCCAGAGGCTTTTTCCACTTGCTCAGCAAACACCTTGGCTGCACGGCCTTGGTTGCTTTGCTCGTTCAAGCCGTAGCCAAAGCGAATCAAGCGTGGCTTGATGTCTTGCGCGAAGGCAGAAAACGAGGCACTGGCCACGGCCACGGTGGCTGCAGCAATCAGGGTTCGACGAAGAAAAGTCATGGGAAGTCTCCTTGGGTTAAAACTTATCGCATCCACGCCACAGGGGCGGTCACGATTTGTGGGAACAAAACAAACGCAGTCAAGATGATGAGGTAAGTCACCAAAAACGGGTTCACCCCTTTGATGACTTGGTGCATGGACAAACGCCCCACACCAGCCACCACATTGAGCACAGTGCCGACAGGCGGTGTGATCAAACCAATCGCGCCATTGAGCACAAACATCAACCCGAAATACACGGGGTCAATGCCAGCCTTCACCGCGATGGGCAACATCACGGGCGCAAAAATCAAAATCGTGGGTGTGAGGTCCAACGCAGTGCCAATCAGCACCAGCGTGATCATCATCACCGCCATCAACACGCGTGGGCTCTCGACCAGTGGGCCCAACCAACCTGTGAGCACTGTGGGCAAATCAGCCAAGGTGATCATGTAGCTCGCCACTTGTGCGCCTGCGCACAAGAACATCACCACCGCTGTGGTTTTGGCAGCACGGACCAAGACCTCGTGAATCTCCATCAGCTTCATTTCGCGGTGAATCACCAACGCGACGACCAAGGCGTAAAACGCGGCGACCACAGCCGCTTCAGTGGGCGTGAAGATACCCGTCTTCATGCCACCAATGATGATGAGCGGCATGAGCATGGCCCAGAAGGCTTTGCGTGTGGCGTGCAAACGCTCGATCAAGGGAAGTTTTTCACCTTGAGGCAAATCCATGTCGCGCAGTTGAAGCTTCCACGCCACGATCAAACCAATGCCCATGATCAGTCCGGGCACGATGCCAGACAAGAACAAAGAAGAGATGGAGGTGTTGGTGGTCACGCCATAAATCACAAACGGCATGGATGGCGGAATGATGGGGGCAATGATGCCGCCCGAGGCAATCAAGCCTGCCGAGGTGTGCATGGGGTAGCCCTGACGCTTCATCATGGGCAACAAAATGGTGGCCAACGCGGCGGTGTCGGCCAAGGCAGAACCGCTCATGCTGGCCATGAGCACCGCAGCGCCAATCGCCACAAAACCCAAACCACCGCGGATGTGACCCACCCAGGCTTGCGCCATGTCGATGATGCGGCGGCTGATGCCACCTGAGTTCATCAACTCACCGGCCAAGATGAAAAACGGCACGGCCAACAATGGAAAGCTGTCCACGCCCGCGACCAAGTTTTGCGCGAGCAATTGGGTATCCCAAAAGTCGAGGGTCCATGCCATGCCTGCGCCTGTGAGAACCAAGGCAAACGCCATGTTGAGGCCAATGCCCATGAGCAACAACATGCCCGCCGAGAAAACAATGAATGCTTGTGCTTCTGGTGTCATGCTGTTTACTCCACGTCCACGCCGTGGTCAAAGTCCATCGGTTTGTTTTGAATCAATTCTTTGAGTGCCATCAAGCCAATCGCCAAGGAGGACAACAACACAGGCAATGGCAGCAACCAATTGGGATAACCCAACACCACCGAATTGCTAGACAACCCCACTTCCACTTGCTGCCAAGCGCCACGGCCCAACATCAGGCAGCTCAGAATCACCAAGGCACGAATCAAAATCGTCAACGCTTGGAGCGTTTTGGGGTGATGGCGTAAACCGGCGACGAAGCTGGTGAAGGCCATGTGCTCACCCGCTGGATAAGCTGCGGTGGCGCCAATGAACACCATCCACACAAACAACAAACGCGAGAGCTCTTCACTCGCCGCAATGCCGCTGCCAAATCCGTAGCGCAACACCACGTTGAAAAACACGGCCACCGCCATGACACCCAAACACGCGGCCATCATCACGTGCGCGATGGACTGACTGCGTGAGGTGGTTTGATTGGTACTCATACACACTCCTTGGATTGCAACCAAGCACACACTTGCACTTGGATCGTTTCAATACTTTGCGTGGCGTCTGCGGTGAACACGCCGGCTTCGTCCACTGGTTTTTCTAAAGCCGCAAATTGGCTGTCCACCAAGGCGGGCTGAAAGTAGTGGCCGGGTCGTTGCGTCACACGCGCGATGGATTGCTCACGCGTGAGATCGAGGTGCACAAAGCGCAAGGCGGGCACGCTTTGACGCAAACTGTCACGGTAGGCCTTTTTCAAGGCTGAACACGTCAACACGGCGTGTGGGCCACGTTGCACCAGCTCGTTGGCCAACACATCCAACCAACCGGCACGATCATCATCGGTCAAGGGAACACCTGCGCGCATTTTGTTGACGTTTTCAGGCGGATGAAACTCATCCCCTTCAATCAACTGCCAGCCCAAGGCTTGCGACAAGGCTGCCGCAAAGCTGGACTTGCCGCAACCAGCCACACCCATGATGACCACAGGACTCATCGATTCATTTCCATTCATGCTTAAAGATTGGATAGCGCTATCCCATTTGGATTAAAAGTAGAGCAAGCTCAGTGATAACCATCACATCGCCTGCTCTTGGATAGCGCTATCATAAATAAATCAAACCGTTTACAACCTAGCAAAAACCCTGAGCCACATGAAGCCAAACAAAACCCGTTCTCGCGCCACAGGCCGCGTAACACTGGCTGATGTGGCGGCGTTGGCCAAGGTCAGCCCCATCACGGTGTCGCGTGCGTTACGCGGTGAGCGCGCTGTGGCCAGCGACTTAACCGACCGTGTCAAAACCGCGGCCTTAAAGCTGGGCTACACCCCCGATCCCGCCGCACGCGCCCTCGCCTCGCGTCACAGCGACCACGTGGCGGTGTTGATTCCGATGTTGTCTAACAACTTGTTTGTGGACGTGTTGGAGTCCATCCAAAAAACACTGCGCCACGCCGGCTACCAAAGTTTGATTGGCATCACCCATTACGACACACGCGAAGAAGAGCAACTCTTGCGTGAGCAGCTACAACACCGCCCTGCCGGCATCTTGGTGACCGGCTTAGACCGCAGCGACGCAGCGCGGGAGCTGATTGAAAAAAGTGGCATTCCGTGTGTGCACATGATGGAACTCGCGCAATCGCCCGATGTGAACAGTGTGGGGTTCTCACAAACACAAGCGGCCATGACGTTGACCGAGCATTTGCTACAACGCGGACGCCAACGCATTGCCTTTGCCGCCGCCCAACTCGACCCACGCACGATGCAACGCTTGGATGGATGGCGCAAGGCCTTAAAGGCGGTCAAGCTGTATGACAAGGCACTCAGCTACACCAACAAGTCGCCTTCATCCATGGCCTTGGGCGGAGAAATGCTGCAACACATCATGGCGAATGACCCCAGCATTGACGCCATCTTCTTCTGTAACGACGACTTGGCCCAAGGCGCGTTGTTGGCGGCCCAACGCTTGAAAATCAAAGTACCGCAGCAATTGGCCATTGCTGGTTTCAACGACCTCACGGGCAGCGACTTGATTGGCCCGGGCCTGACCACCATTCGCACGCCACGCGCTGCCATTGGTGAAGCCGCAGCCAAGATGCTGTTGAACCTGATGCGCGAAGAAGATGTGCCAACGCCTAGCGTGGACGTGGGCTACGAGCTGATGGTGCGCGGTAGCACCTGAACTTGGGTTCAGACGCACGCCCCACGTTCGCGTTACAAACGCAAGCCAGAGGCTTGGTCGAACCAAGTCACGTGTTCGGCTTGAATCTCTAAGCCCACAGAATCACCCGGACGCACCAACGTTTGCGGCGCGGCGCGCACGGTGACCTTGCCCGCAGACGTGTCGACCACCACATAGGTATCGGCACCTGTCGGCTCTACCAAATTCACGACGCCACGCCACTGCGCTGCATCGCTCAAGCGGATGTGCTCTGGACGCAAACCAAGCAAGGTGGGTGTGTCGCTGTGGTTCGGAGCCATCAAGCTCAGTTGTGCGCCTGCAATCATGAAATGTTCAGTGCCAGATACACGGCCCTCAATCAAGTTCATCGTGGGTGAACCAATGAACGTGGCCACGTAGGTGTTGGCAGGTCGGTTGTAAATTTCGTCTGGCGTGCCCAACTGTTGCAGCACGCCCCCCTTCATCACCGCGATGCGGCTGCCCAAGGTCATGGCTTCAACTTGGTCATGCGTCACATACACGCTGGTGATGCCGCTGAGTAGGTGCAAGCGTTTGATTTCGGCACGCATTTCCACGCGCAGCTTGGCGTCGAGGTTAGACAGGGGTTCGTCAAACAAGAACAGCTGTGGGTTACGCGCCAAGGCACGGCCCATGGCCACGCGCTGACGTTGGCCGCCCGAGAGTTGCGAGGGGCGACGGTCCAGCAAATGCTCAATCTGCAACATGGCAGCAACTTCGGCAATGCGCGCTTGACGCTCGGCCTTGGGCACTTTGCGGATTTCGAGGGCAAAGCCAATGTTCTCGGCCACGCTCATCGTGGGGTACAGCGCGTAGCTCTGAAACACCATCGCAATATCGCGCTGCGCGGGCGGCACGCCGACCACGTTTTTGTTGCCAATCGAGATGCTGCCTTCGGTAGGCTCTTCCAAACCCGCAATGATGTTGAGCAAGGTGGACTTGCCGCAACCCGAAGGCCCCACCAAGATCAAAAACTCACCAGGCGCCACGTCGATGTCGATGCGTTTGAGCACCTCCACCGTGTTGTCACCCTGACCAAAGCATTTACGAATGCCGCTGATTTTCAATGCTGAAGACATGTTCTATTCCTCTTAACCTTTCACGGCGCCGGCAGTAAGGCCGCGCACAAAATATCGTCCGGCCACCACGTAGACCAACATGGTGGGCAAGCCCGCAATCAACGCAGCCGCCATGTCCACGTTGTAGGCTTTGACGCTGCTGGTGGTGTTAGCCAAGTTGTTCAAACCGACGGTGATGGGTTTGGAGTCTGCGCCACTGAAGGCCACACCAAACAAGAAGTCATTCCAAATTTGGGTGAACTGCCAAATCAAAGTGACCATCACGATGGGCGTGGACATAGGTACGATGATGCGAAAAAAGATCATCCAAAAGCCTGCCCCGTCCATGCGTGCGGCGTTGAGCAAATCTTTCGGCACGGCTGCGTAGTAGTTGCGAAAGAACAAGCTCGTGCTGGGCAAGCCTGCCAGCAAGTGAACCAAGATCAGGCCCATGATCGAGCTAGAGAGCCCCAACCAACCCAAGACTTGGCTCATGGGCAGCAGCACCACTTGAAATGGCATGAACACACCAAACAACAAAAATGCAAACAAGGTTTCGCTGCCGCGAAATTTCCACAAGCTCAGCACATAGCCGTTCAGGGCGCCCCATGTGGTGGAGATCAACACAGCGGGAATGGTCATCCACACCGAGTTCCAAAAGAATGGCTCTAGGCCAGAGCACTGCGCGCCGGTGCAGGCTGAATCCCAAGCCAACCGCCACGCGTCTAAATTGACGCCTCCGGGCAAACTCACCAAACTGTTCTGGCGTATTTCATCCGCGTCTTTGAGTGAGGTCACAACCATCACATACAAAGGCGCTAAGAAGAAAACGGCACCGATCAACAGCGTGGCATACAACACTGCACGCGAGAGTATGTGGATCGAAAAGAACTTAGTGCTCATGGTTTTTACTCCGCAACTCGCTGTACAGATAAGGCACCACCAATGCAGCGACTGTGGCCAACATCATGGTGGCGCTGGCTGCACCCAAACCAATTTGTCCACGCGTGAAGCTCATCGCATACATGAATGTGGCGGGCACATCGGTGGCGTAACCGGGGCCACCAGACGTCAAAGCCATGATCAGATCAAAGCTCTTGATGGCCAAATGCGAGAGCACCATCAAGGTTGAGAAAAACACAGGGCGCAACGCTGGCAACACGATGCGCCAATAAATACGCGGCAGCGATGCGCCATCAATTTGTGCAGCTTTGATGATGCTGTCATCAATCCCGCGCAAGCCCGCCAAAAACAATGCCATGGCAAAACCCGCAGATTGCCAAATACCAGCAATCACGACGCAGTAAATTGCCATCTCGCTGTCGACCAGCCAACCAAAAGTGAAGCTTTCCCAGCCCCAGTCATGCATGAGTTTTTCCAAACCCATGCTCGGGTTGAGTAGCCATTTCCATGCTGTGCCTGTCACCACAAATGACAAGGCCATGGGGTACAGGTACACCGTGCGAATGAAACCTTCTGCTCGAACCTTCTGATCCAACAGCACAGCGAGGAACACCCCCAAGGCCATCGCACCGCCCACATAGCCGATGCCAAAAATAGCCAAGTTCTTCAGGGCGACCCACCAACGGTCCATCTCCCACAACTTGGCGTATTGCGCCAAGCCAACAAATTCGTAATTGGGCAACATGCGAGACGCGGTGACTGACAGCACACCGTTCCAAATCATGAAGCCATAGATGAATGCAAAGCCCAGCATCAAGCCTGGGGCGACCACCAATTTGGGTATTAACGTTTCTAAGCGATGCTTTTGCATCTGGATGCCTTTATGTAAGAAGCAAAAAAGGGAAAGGGTTGCCCCTTTCCCAATCCCTCGTTCAACCGTTGCTTACCACCACACTTCGTACTGAACGCCAGCGAGTGTTTGTGAGGTGCGACCGTTGGCACCAAAGCCTGTATCGGGTTGAGAAACACCTGCGGCATCTGTTGTGGCCGCGTTGGCTGTTGCTGCCGCAGCATTCCAGTTCGCACGTGTCACATAAAAACGCAATTCAGGGCGTGACCAAAAATCTGGTGACAACGCGATAGTTGGCGCGATCGTGAGTTTGTTCAAACGCTGAGCCGCTGTGTTGTCGCTGAATTTGCGTGACGTTGTACCGGCTTCGACCAACATTTTGAAGTTGTTGGTGTAGGCATAAGAAATACGACCACCCAAAGACGTGTCCTTGGTTGTCACACTGCTGTTATCTGCCTTCGTGGTTTGATAACCCACGATGGCTTGACCGCCAAAACGGCCCGACTGCCAGTTGATCGAATCAGCGATACGGTTTGATTTTTTTCCGTATTCCGGCACAGTGCTGCCGGTGTAAACGTTGTAGAAGTTGTTGAACTGGCCGTTCAATGCAGCATAACCACTGGATGTTTGCAAAAACAAGCTATTGGTCAAACCTTTGACCAAGAAATCAGATTGGTTGTGGTTGACTGACAAGCCTGAACCACCGCTACTTGCCAAACCCGATGTGCTGACCGAAGTCAACATCACGCGGACTTTGCCACCAGGGTTGCTGTTAATGTCGGAAATATCCACGTTCAAACGGTTAGCCGAGGTCCCAGCAATCATCTTTTTATCAAAGGTGTCGCCGGTTTGCAAAGCGGCGCCCACTTTGACACTACCCACAGACAAATCTGTAAAACCAGTACCTTGGTTCACACCATAGTCAAGCAAGAACTTGTCTACGATGTGCACGTCTTGGATACGAAGACGGCGTTGACCCACCCAAATTTTGGCTTCGGGTGCAAAACCCAAACCACTCATTTCAACGAAGGCTTGTTCTGTGCCGACGTTGCCGCTGTTCCACTTGGTGGGCATGTAGTCGAGTTTGTATTTCACGCCTTCGACGTCAAAGGTTTTAGCAATGTTGACTTCAACACCGTAGTCACCCTCATTACCCAAACGGTACTTTTGCAAGTCCCCGCCAAGCGTCAAACCACCTTTGACTTGTTGGTCTTTGTTGTAGCTGTACACACCACCGCCGCGGCTATAACCCGTGACTTCGACGCCACCCACATCAGCGGCCATCACCGCTGTGCTCAAGCAGCACAGAACTGCAGCTGCGCAAGTTAATTTCATTTTCATTATTCGTATCTCCAAGGTTTATGTTTCAACAGTCAAGCTGCTGCTTATTTGGTGGCTGCGGCGGCAACCAGACGCTTTTGACCATCGTCAATGCTGATCTTGTCGTCGTTCCAGAACTGGCTCACCAAATCTTTGATCGCGCCTTCGGTTGCTGGCGAAATCGCCATGCCGTGGGCCACGGAGGGGACCAAGCCGCCAGTCTTGGCGGTGTCCACGAAGTCTTTGCTGGAGAGCTTGGCGCAGTCATCAAACTTGGCCATCGACATGTTCAAACGCACAGGGATCGAACCCTTGTTGAGGTTGAACACCTCTTGGAAGTCGGTGCTCATGATCGCTGCGGCCAAATCACCTTGAGCTTTTTGTGCGCTGGCATCTTTGAGCTTGAACATCGCGAATGAATCGATGTTGAAGGTGTATGACTTCGCTGTTCCTGGGGCTGCCGCACACAAGAAATCTTTGCCTGGTTTTTTACCTGCAGCCACAAACTCACCCTTGGCCCAGTCACCCATGAACTGGAAACCCGCCTTGCCTTGCATGACCATGGCAGTGGCCAAGTTCCAATCGCGACCAGGAGAGGCTGCGTCGGTGTAGCTCTTGATCTTGCGGAACGTCTCGAGCGACTTTTTCATCGTCGGACTGTTCAAAGCTTTGGGGTCGAGTTTGACCAAGGCCTCTTGATAAAACGTGGCACCGCCCACGCCCAACACCACGGATTCAAAAGTGGTGAAGTCTTGCCAGTTTTGACCACCGTGTGCCACAGCAATAAAGCCTGCCTTTTTGATCTTGTCGGCGGCAACGAAGAACTCATCGTAGTTGGCGGGCATCTTGGCAACGCCGGCTTTTTGCATCACTTCTGGGTTAGCCCAGACCCAGTTCACACGGTGCACGTTGACAGGGGCAGCTACGTAGCTGCCTTTGTATTTCATGACATTGGCGACGACCTGTGGCAACAAGCTGTCCCACTTCTCGGCGTGCGCCACGCTGTCCAAGTTGGCCAACACGCCCTCGTGTGCCCACTCTTGAATCGCTGGGCCCTTGATTTGTGCGGCTGATGGTGGATTACCTGCCACCACACGGCTCTTCAACACAGTCATCGCGTTATCACCGCCGCCGCCCGCAACTGCGAAATCTTTCCAGGCATGACCTTTGGCAGCCATGATTTTTTTCAGCTCAGCGGCTGATTTGGCTTCGCCGCCCGATGTCCAGTAATGCAGGACTTCGACCTCGCCCGCCACAGCTGCGGACACGGACAAAGCGACAGCACAGGCCAAAAAAAGTTGATTCAATTTCATAAGAATGTCTCGCTCTAAAGTGTGTTGAAACTTGAATTAATCACTCAAGTTGATTTATTGTGACTTAATCAATCAAGTTGATTTATTAGGTTTATCCCTAACTTTTAACGCCGTGTTTAAACTCAAGGCATGAACACAAACCACAACTCACAAGCGCAGCGACTTCAAGGCAAAGTCAGCCTCATCACAGGCGCTGCACAAGGCATTGGCTTAGCCACCGCCCTCAAATTTGCACGAGAAGGCGCCATCGTCATCGTGTGCGACGTCAAACAAGCAGCGGTAGATGAGGCCGTCAAGCAATGCCAAGCCTTGGGTGCGCAGGCCCTTGGCTTTGTGGTGGATGTGACGCAGCGCGACATGGTGGATGCCACGGTCAAAGCCGTGCTCGACAAGTTCGGGCGCATCGATGTGTTGGTCAACAACGCAGGCATCACACAAGATGCACGCTTACAAAAAATGACGTTGGAACAGTTTGACCGTGTGATCGACGTCAACCTGCGGGGTGTGTTCCATTGCGCGCAAGCCGTGACCGAAGCCATGGTGGCTCAAGGCAGCGGCGTGATTTTGAATGCATCTTCTGTCGTCGGTATCTACGGTAACTTCGGCCAGACCAACTATGCGGCCACCAAGTTTGGTGTGATTGGGTTCACCAAAACTTGGAGCCGTGAACTGGGGCCCAAAGGCATTCGTGTGAATGCAGTAGCCCCCGGTTTTATTCAGACGCCCATCTTGTCAACCATCCCTGAAAAAGTGATTCACGAGATGACCGACCGTGTGCCATTGAAACGCTTAGGCCAACCCGAAGACATTGCCAACGTGTATGCCTTCTTAGCCAGTGACGAAGCGGCTTACATCAACGGGACTGTGATTGAAGTGGCTGGCGGTCTGACCTTATGAGTGATGCCCAACCGCTGGAACACAGCACCGCGCGCAATGCGCCCAAAAACAAAACCGATTTGTTTGTGTCATTCACCGTGCTGGCCTTACAAGGTTTTGGCGGCGTGCTGGCGGTTGTTCAGCGTGAACTGGTGGACAAAAAAAAATGGCTCACCACGGATGAGTTCGTCGAAGACTGGTCCGTTGCGCAAATCCTGCCTGGCCCGAATGTGGTCAACCTCGCACTCATGATCGGTGGCCGACACTTCGGCATTGCAGGCGCATTGGCGGCACTCAGCGGTTTGTTGATTGCACCAACGGTGCTGGTACTGCTGCTGGCCGCAGCGGTGGCCGGTGTGGCAGAGACGCCTGTGGCACAAGGCATGCTGCGCGGCATGGGTGCTGTGTCCGCGGGCCTCATTGCAGCGGTGGGCATCAAGCTCATGGGCGCTTTGAAAAACAACCCCATGGGCATGCTGACCTGCATTGGCATAGGCACCCTCACCTTCGTTGCCATTGGCTTGCTGCGCTTGCCATTGGCTTGGGTGCTGCTCTCCCTCGGCCCATTGGCCAGCGTGTGGGCGGCGCATTGCATCAAACAGCGAGATGTAGCATGAGCATCACCTTGACCCTCGCCGATTGGGGCTCGCTGTTTTTGCACTTCATCTCGCTCTCGCTCTTGGCCGTGGGTGGCGCCATCACCACGGCGCCCGATATTCACCGCTACTTGGTCGACGAAACACATTGGCTCAGCGACACGCAGTTCACCTCGTCCATCGCTCTAGCGCAAGGCGCCCCCGGCCCCAACGTGATGTTTGTCGCCCTGATGGGTTGGAACGTGGGCCTGAATGCGGGGGGTGGGTTGGCTGCAGGCTGGCCCGCCGTGGCCTTGGCCTTGTGGGGCGTACTCATCACCATGGTGGGCATCATGATTCCGTCATGCACCCTCACCTTTGTTGCCACGCAATGGGCGCACCGCAACCGCGACATGCTGGCGGTCAAAGCCTTTAAAAGCGGCATGGCCCCCATCGTGATTGCGCTACTCATTGCCACGGGTTGGTTACTCACAGGCAATCACGAGTACCCTGCGCGTGATTGGCCCTTGTGGGTCTTGGCTGGTGCTACCACATTGGTTGTGTGGAAGACCAAAACACACCTGTTGCTGCTATTAGGTTTTGGCGCCTTGCTAGGCGCCCTAGGTTGGATCTAAAAAAAACAGGCCGCAGTCTTCGGCTGCTCAGCTAAAAATCAAACAGCAGTCCGCTGACGACGTGCCTCATACAAGCAAACACCGCTGGCCACCGACACGTTCAAGCTCTCAACGCCGCCACACATCGGAATGCTGATGAGCTCGTCACACGTCTTGCGTGTGAGCTGACGCATGCCGTCACCCTCAGCCCCCAACACCAAAGCCGTTGGACCTTTAAGGTCGACTTGGTACAAAGTTTTGGGTGCATCGTCGCTGGTGCCGATGATCCAAATGTTGCGCTCTTTGAGTTCGTTCAAGGTACGCGCCAAATTGGTCACCATGAAATATGGCACCGTCTCTGCCGCACCGCTGGCCACTTTGGCCACCGTGGCGTTGATACCCACGGCGTGGTCTTTGGGGGCAATCACCGCATGCGCACCCGCACCATCGGCCACGCGCAAACAAGCGCCTAGGTTGTGTGGATCGGTCACGCCATCGAGCACCAAAATTAATGGCGCTTCAATTTTTTCAATGCCCTCGAGCAACTCATCCAAGGAATGCACTTGCTTGATTTCGCTCACACGCGCTGCCACACCTTGGTGGCCGTGACCGCCTGAGAGTTTGGCCAAACGGGGGCCATCGGCTTCGATCAAACGGATGCCCGCTTCAGTAGCGCGGTCCACAAATTGACGCATGCGCGCGTCACGGCGCGTGGGGTCGAAATAGATTTCGATGACGGATTGCGGCGCTGTTTTGACGCGCACGCCAACGGCGTGAAAGCCGAAGAGAACTTTAGGAGCTGAAGACATATAGGGCTGATTATCCCTTGACCTGCCCCGCTTCTATCGTGATGGCCTGATCGCACCTTGCTGCCAGCTTCAAATCGTGAGTCACTAACACCAATGTGGTGCCCAGTTCCTTGTTGAGTTCAAACATCAAATCCATGATGCGCTCGCCGCTGGCGTGGTCTAGGCTGCCTGTGGGCTCGTCGGCCAGCAGCAGCGCGGGCTTGACCACAAAGGCACGGGCCAAGGCCACGCGTTGTTGTTCGCCGCCCGACAGCACTTTGGGGTAGTGGCCCAAACGCTCGCCCAAGCCCACACGCACGAGCATATCTTTGGCGGCAGCGCGTGGGTTTGGCAAGCCTGCCAGCTCTAGCGGCAGCATGACGTTTTCTAGCGCCGTCATATTGCCCAAGAGCTGAAAGCTTTGAAACACAAACCCCACTTGACGTGCGCGCACTGCCGCGCGTGCGTCTTCGTCCATCGCAAACATATCCATGCCGCCCAGCCACACGGTGCCCTGTGTGGGCGTATCAAGACCGGCCATGATGGACAACAAAGTGCTTTTGCCCGAGCCTGAAGCCCCCACAATGGCCAATGATTGCTGGGGCGCTAGATGGAAGTCGATATCGCGGAGAATGTGCAGTGTGCCGCTGGCGTCTTGCACCGATTTCGACAAATGCGAGACGACCATCAAAGGTGAAGGCAATGTGGATGATTTTTCAAATGAAGGCTGGGTCATGAAGCGCAATGGGTGGTTAAGACGTGACTTTAACTTGGGCGCACTGGGCGCCGCTTTGCTGGGGGCATTGGGTACAAGCGCAGCCTCGGCACAGCAAAGCGTCATCACGTCCACGGGCCAAGGCATGGAGGGCGATATCACCTCCACAGGCCCACACCGCCGCCGTGGCCAGCCTTATCCCAGCCAAGTGCCACCGCCCGGCTCTGCCCCTGCACCAGGTACGGTGCCTGCGGCCACTGTTTTGGTGTTGGGCGATTCGCTCAGTGCCGAATACGGCATTCCACGCGGCAAAGGGTGGGTAGCCCTGCTGGCCGACAAGCTACAAGCCGAGCGTCCCGATGTACGCGTGGTCAACGCCAGCATCAGCGGCGACACCACCGCCGGTGGCCGCTCTCGTCTGCCTGCCATGCTCGACCAAGTGCGCCCCGTGCAAGTGGTGATTGAACTTGGCGGCAACGACGCATTACGTGGCCTTGATCTGAACAGCACACAAAACAACCTCGAAGCCATGATTCAAGCCTGCCGCGCCGTCAACGCGCGCGTGGTGTTAGTGGGCATGCAAATACCGCCCAACTACGGGCCAGACTACAGCGCCAAGTTCACCGTGATGTTTGCCAACCTTGCTAAAAAATACCGCACAGGCTTGGTGCCTTTTTTCCTCAAAGGCATTGCCGATGCGCCAGATGCCACGGCGCAATTTCAACCCGACCGCATCCACCCCAAAGCCGAAGCGCACCCGCGCATGTTGGCCAATGTGTGGCCTGAAATTAAAAAGAATTTATAAACCGTGAGCGTGACCTTTATTTCGGCGCAAGACGCCATGAGCCGCATGGCCATTCCGTTGGGCGAGCCCGGCGGCTTCAGCACCATCATCGACGCACGCAGCGAAGACGAGTACGCACTCGACCATTTACCGGGTGCGGTTAACTGGCCCTCGCTCAACAACGAAGAGCGCATCTTCGTGGGCACCCTATACAAACAGGTCAATGCGTTTGAGGCGCAGAAACACGGTGCGGCCATGGTGGCCGCCAACATTGCGCGCCACATCCAACGCGAAGTATTGGATCTGCCCAAAAACTGGCAACCGCTGATTTACTGCTGGCGTGGCGGCAAACGCAGCGGCTCGCTGTCGTTGGTGTTGGGACAAATAGGCTTCAAGGTGAACTTGATTGAAGGTGGCTACAAAGCGTTTCGTGCGGCCATCGTGGAAGACATCCCTAAGCGTGTGGCACCACTGCAATTCAAAGTCATCTCTGGCCCCACGGGCTCAGGCAAAACGCGCTTGCTCTATGCACTCGCCGCCGAAGGTGCGCAAGTGTTGGACCTCGAAGACCTCGCCAGTCACCGCAGCTCGGTGCTGGGCCACATTCCCGGTCAGCCTCAGCCCAGCCAAAAACGCTTTGACACCTTGGTGTGGCAAGCCCTGCGCAGCTTTGACCCTGAGCGGCCTGTGTTTGTGGAGTCTGAAAGCCGCAAAGTGGGCAACCTGTCCATCCCCGAATCGTTGATGCTGGCCATGCGTGAAAGCCCGTGCTTTGAGCTGCAGCTCAGCCTCGATGAACGCGTGGCCTTGCTGATGGAAGACTACAACTTCTTCGTCGATGACAAAGACTTGTTTTGCCACCGCCTAGATGCACTGGTGGCCATTCGCGGTAAAGCTGTGGTGGATGCGTGGAAAGAACAAATTCATACAGGCCACATCGACAACGTGGTGCGCGAGCTGTTGGTATTGCACTACGACCCCACCTATGCGGCATCCATGGTGCGCAACTTCACGCAAGGTTCCAACGCCACGGCGTGTGTGGCAGACAACCGCCATCCAGATAGTCTGCGCAAGGTGGCACAAGCCTTGTGCCAACAAGTGGGCGCTTGAGGTCTAGCTAGCCCCTGCTGCCGTCACACGCACGGCAGCGCGGTACGCATGCCAGCTGGCAAAACCTAGCCAAGGCCCGACCACCAGCAAACCCGCAGCAGACGGCAACATCGCCAACACCACCAAAACAGTGATGAGCAAGCCCCAAAATACGGACACAGCGGTGTGATCCACAAACACACGTAGGCTGGTGATGCAAGCGGTGATGGCATCGGTGTCACGGTCCAAAATCATCGGAATAGACACCATCATGCTGGCGAACACCAAACCGGCAAAAAAACCACCCACACAAATGTAGGCTGCCACGAATTCCCAATTTTGCGGATTGAACACTGCTTCTAAAACAGTCGCGGTTGTGGGCATGCCTGCACTGTTGAAGAACACAGCAAACACCACCAACGAAGCACGCCCCCACAGCAACTCCATCACGACCATCACCATGATGAGCATGCTCATGCTGCGGATATGCGACTCCCAACAGGTCAACGAACTGCCCATGCTCGGCGGTTCACCGCGCTCCATGTGCATGCTCACGTCATACAGACCCATGGCCAAGAAGGGGCCAATCAGCAAACACCCCGACACGGCCGACAAGGTGTACTCGGGGTTGCTTTTGAACACAGCCAGCAGAATCAGCGCCATGAGCCAAAAGCAGACGCCGTAAAACAAAGAAATCAAAGGCTGCGAGGCCATGTCTCGCAAGCCTCGCCACAGCCAACGCAACGGATCGCTGAAGCCAATCGGGTTGATGTCAATGCGGTCATGCGCCTCGTCTGGTACCAATTGCTGCATCTGTCTCCCCCTCTTGTGGGCTTGGTTTTATAGGTGGGCGACTTTCAGAGCTCGCGCGATGTCATTTTGTAAATCGATCACATTCTCTAGCCCAATGCAAAAACGCACCACGCGCCCGCGTTGCATATGCGACACCGAGCGTACGCGGCTAGAGGCCATGTTGTAAGGCATCACCAAGCTCATGGGCCCGCCCCAGCTGTAACCAATTTTGAACAGCTGCAAAGCATCGCAAAATGCGTCCACTTGCTGAGAAGTGAAACGCTCATCCATCACCGCGCTGAAAATGCCTGCGGCCAAACCGTCTGGCTCTTGCGGCGTCACACACAGTTGCTGCCAATGTGCATGACCGGGCGAACTGGGCAGCGCAGGATGCAGCACTTGGCTGAACGCAGGCTGCGAAGCACACCATGCGGCCAGTGTGCGTGCGGCTGTGTCTTGCGCTTTGTAGCGCAGCGGCAGCGAAGGCAACGAGCGCAACACCGCCTCGGCATCGTTCGCGCCGACGCCAGTGCCCAAACGCATGTGGCTGAGTTTGAGCACACGCGCCAGTTCATCGCTGCGCGTGACGATGCTGCCCATCAACACATCGCCACCGCCACTGGGATATTTGGTGAGCGCATGAATGGTCAGGTCCACGCCCAAGCTCGGCTGCCCTTGAGCGCCCTGCTCTGGCATCAGGTCAAACGCGTTGAACGCGAGGCCTGCACCCCAGGTGTTGTCGAGCGCGCACAACACGCCGCGTGCTTTGCACAGCTGCACCAAAGCCACGAGGTCGGGAAACTCCATCGTCACCGAGCCCGCCGCTTCGAGCCACACCAAACGCGTGCGCGGTGTGATGCGTGCAGCCAAGTCATTCACATCCAACGCGTCGTACACCTGATGCGTGATGCCAAACTGCGCCAACTCACCCTCGGCCAGCGACTTGTTGGGCGCATAGGCGTTATCAGGAATCAACACCTCGTCGCCGGTTTTGAGCAACGCGAAATCCACATGCGCAATCGCCGCCAAACCGCTGGGCGTGAGAAGGCAATGCGTGCCGCCCTCTAACGTGGCCAAGCGTTCTTCGAGGGTGAACGTGGTGGGTGTGCCGTGCAAGCCGTAGGTGTAAGCCGACTTGTCCATCCATTCGCGTGTGCGCATGGCAGCCACGTTGGGAAAAATCACCGTCGAGGCTTTGAACACGCCAACTTGCGGCGCTTCAAATTCGGCGGGGGGTTGGTAGGCGTGGTGAATGAGGTCGGTGCTGCGTGACATGCACTGATATTACCTACGCTGAGTCACCCAAAAATCAAAACAATGACAGGCATAAAAAAACTCCGCACGGTGGCGGAGTTTTTTCTTGAAGTGCGAAAGATTAAACCTTCCACTTCTCCATCAAAGCCGCTGGACGCATGTTGTCATACGGCTCAAACGGTTGGTGAATCCATGGGTTGGTGGGCAAGTAGTCCATCGAGTAGTCGGGTGCAAATGCCGACACGCCCTTGGTCCAAATCACAGCAGTACGCAGCTCAGTGATGGGTGCGTAGTTGTTTTTGAGTTGGTCGACCACCGCCTTGAGGGTGTGGCCAGTGTCAGCCAAATCGTCCACCAACAACACTTTGCCAGCGATTTCGCCTTTGGGTGTGGTGATGAAGCGGGCGATGTCCAAGTGGCCTTGCACGGTGCCAGCGTCAGCGCGGTACGAGCTGGTGGACATGATGGCCAAAGGCTTGTCAAAAATGCGCGACAAGATGTCACCTGGGCGCATGCCGCCACGGGCCAAGCACAGGATGGTGTCGAATTGCCAGCCAGATTGGTGAATCTTGATGGCGAGTTTTTCAATGAGGTTGTGGTACTCGTCGTACGACACGTACAGGTGTTTGCCGTCTTCGGTCAACATGGGGTGGTCCTTTTAAAAATTAAGCGATGTAGGGGTGGGTCAGCAAGATCGTGTGGTCACGGTCTGGGCTGGTCGACACCATGTGGATAGGCACGCCGGTGGTCTCTGCAATGCGGTTGAGGTAGTGCTGAGCGGCTTTGGGCAACTTGGCGTAATCGGTCACACCCACGGTGCTGTCGGTCCAGCCAGGGATGGTTTCGTAAATGGGCTTGCAACGCGAAATTTCGTCAGCGCCCATGGGCAAGATGTCGATGGTTTGGCCATCCAGCTCGTAACCCACGCACAAGAGCAATTCGGTCAAGCCGTCGAGCACGTCAAGCTTGGTGATGCACAGGCCAGACAAGCCGTTGACTTGCGCGCTGCGTTTGAGCAAGGCGGCATCGAACCAGCCGCAACGGCGTGAACGGCCAGTGGTCACGCCTTTTTCAGCGCCCACGGTGGACATGTGATAGCCGGGGTTGCCGGGGGTTTCCCAATCCAACTCGGTCGGGAATGGACCGCCGCCCACGCGTGTGCAATAGGCTTTGGTGATGCCCAAGATGTAGTGCAACAAACCTGGGCCCACGCCAGCGCCTGCAGCGGCGTTACCGGCCACGCAGTTGCTAGAGGTGACGAAGGGGTAAGTGCCGTGGTCCACGTCGAGCAAGGTGCCTTGTGCGCCTTCAAACAACAGGTTGGCACCGGCTTTGTGGGCTTCGTTCAACTCGCGTGACACGTCGGCCACCATCGGCAAAATTTCTTTGGCGTAAGCCATGGCTTCGTTGTAGACGGTATCAAAGTCCACCGCGGGTGCGTGCAAGATGTCGGTCAACACATGGTTGTGCAGCTCAAGGTTCTCGCGCAGTTTGGTAGCGAAGCGCTCGGGGTGCTTCAGGTCTTGCACGCGCAAGGCGCGGCGTGCAATTTTGTCTTCGTAGGCGGGGCCAATGCCGCGGCCTGTGGTGCCGATCTTGGCGGTACCGGCCTTCTCTTTGGCTGCTTCACGCGCGATGTCGATGGCGGCGTGGTAAGGCAAGATGAGTGGGCAAGCTTCGCTGATGCGCAAACGTGAGCGCACTTCAACGCCAGCCTTTTCGAGGCCCGCAATTTCTTCGAGCAACTTGGTGGCAGACAAGACCACACCGTTGCCGATGTAGCACTTCACGCCAGGGCGCATGATGCCGCTGGGGATCAAGTGCAACGCGGTTTTGACACCATTGATGACCAAGGTGTGGCCTGCGTTATGACCGCCTTGAAAGCGCACCACGCCGGTGGCGGTTTCGGTCAACCAATCGACCAATTTACCTTTGCCTTCGTCACCCCATTGGGTGCCGACCACGACGACGTTACGGCCTTTGGTTGCAGCCACGGTTTGTCCTTGGGTAGTGCTCATATCCACTCGATTACTAAAAAAATTAAAGGGCTTGAACGGCAGGAACAGCTTGCACTGCCCATTGGCCGGCGACTTCGATCAGTTCACGATCGCAATCAAATTCATCGACTTCACTCTCGTGGCCTGGCATCACGCAGACCACGGTTTCACCATTGGCACGCAAGGTGGCAATGGCTTCGCGCAAACCTTGGGCGGTTCCCCAAGGCGCACGGATGGCTGCTTTGAGAGCGCGCTCGGGCACCACGCTGACCAACTCTTTCAGGTCCAAACTGAATCCGACGGCGGGACGCTTGCGACCAAACACGGCGCCGACTTCGTCGTAGCGGCCACCGCGCACCAAAGCGTCGCTGGCACCGGGCACAAAGATGGCAAAGCGCACGCCGCTGTAGTAGGCGTAGCCGCGCAAGTCGGCCAAGTCAAAGGTGATCGCCACACCGCTCAAGTCAGCGGCAATTTGGCGCAACTCAGCCAAGGCTTGTAGGACCACAGGCCATGCGGCAAAGGTTTTTTCGGCTTGTGCCAACACAGAGGCGTCGCCATACATGTCGACCAAGGCCACCAAGGCGGTGCGCACATGGGCAGGCAAATCTTTGGAAAGGGCTTGAACGCCTGAAGTGTCTTTGGCCGCCAAGGCGCTGTGCAAGGCATCGCGTGCGTCAGCCGTCAGGGTAACGCCGATGAGCAAGGCCGGCACGATGCGCGCATCGCTCAAGTCGACCGTGAATTGGTGGATGGACACGGCTTTGAGGGTGTCCAACGCCAAGTGCAGCACTTCGAGATCGGCCTCAATACCCGCGTGGCCATAAATTTCAGCACCAAACTGCAAAGGCTCACGGGTGGCGAATGGGCGGTCTGGGCGCGTGTGCAGCACGGGGCCGCAGTAGCACAGACGCGTCACACCGGCACGGTTGAGCAAATGGGCATCAATGCGGGCCACTTGCGGCGTGGTGTCCGCGCGCAGACCCAAGGTACGACCCGAGAGTTGGTCCACCAGTTTGAAGGTTTGTAAATCGAGTGCGCGGCCGGTGCCGGACAACAACGATTCGAGGTATTCGAGCAGCGGCGGCATGACCAACTCGTAGCCGTAGCCTCTAGCTGTGTCGAGGTACAAACGACGCAGCTCTTCGATGTGCCGGGCCTCAGAAGGCAGAACATCGGCGATGTGATCCGGCAGAACCCAAGCAGACATGTGATTAAGGGAGGCTGTTAAAACCGAGATTTTACAGGGCTAAACGCCCTCAACCCAGCCACCAGAGCATCAAAAGACCGACCACAACGCAGACCAGGCCGAAAAAGCGGATTTGACCGTCTTCCAACACCATGAGTTGGGCCATTTTGTCGCGCCAACCGTGAGGCGACACGAACGGGAAGATGCCTTCAAAAATGAGCATCAACCCGAACGCGACCCACAGCGTATCGCTGTCAAAGCTCATACGAAGGGCCTTTTACTTCTTCGGTGCTGGGGCGCTGCCGCCACCGCTGCCACGCAGGGCTTTGAAGAAGTCGCTCGATGGGTCCACCACCATCACGTCGCTCTTTTTGCTGAACGTGGTTTTGTAGGCTTCTAAGCTGCGGTAGAACTGGGCAAAGTTGGCGTCACGGCCAAACGAATCGGCATACAAACGCGCGGCTTCGGCATCGCCCTCGCCTTTGATTTTTTGTGCTTCGCGGTAGGCATTGGCCACCGTCACTTCGCGTTGACGGTCGGCATCGGCGCGAATTTTTTCGCCTTCGGCAGCACCGGTGGAACGCAATTCGTTGGCCACGCGCTTGCGCTCGGCTTCCATGCGGCGGTAGACTGATTCGGTGATGGCATCGACATAGTCAGCGCGGGTGATGCGCACATCAATCACGTCCACGCCCCAAGGCTTGGCACCTTTGACAGCGGCCAGCACTTCGCGCTTGACATCACTCAGCAATTCTTCGCGCTTCAATGAAAGCAACTCTTTCACAGTGCGCTTGTTGATTTCCTCTTGGAAAGCATTGCGCACCACGCGGGCGAGTTGCACCGCGCCTGCGTTTTCGTCCAGACCCACGTTGCGGATGTATTGCGATGGGTCGGTGATGCGCCAACGGGCATACCAGTCAATCACCACGCGTTGCTTTTCAGCGGTGAGCATGGGCTCGGTGTCAGCATTGTCAAGCGTGAGCAAACGCTTGTCGATGTAGCTCACATTTTGGAACGGTGGCGGCAGCTTGATGTTCAAGCCAGGCTCAGTGATGACGCTCTTGATTTGGCCAAAGGAATACACCACGCCAAACTGGCGTTGGTCCACCACAAACAGGGTGGAGCTGAGCAGCGCCAAAGCCACGAAGGCTGACGAAATATAAAAACCGATTTTGTTCGTTTGCATGTTCGTGTCCCCTATCAACGGCCGTCACGGTCGCGTGAGCGGCCATCGCGTGCGCGGGCATCGGCCGCAGGCGCTGGGTTGGTGGTCGTGTTTGCCGTGTTGTGTGCCGCGTCAGCGGGAGCCGCAGGCGCTGCACCATTGGCTTGACTGCTTTGTTGAATGATCTTGTCCAGCGGCAGGTAGAGCAAATTAGAACCTTGCTTGATGTCCACCAGCACCTTGGTGGTGTTGCTGTAAATCTGTTGCATGGCGTCGATGTACAAACGGTCGCGCATGACTTGTGGGGCCTTTTGGTATTCACCCACGAGTGACTTGAAGCGTTGGGCATCACCCTCGGCTTGCGCCACGATGCGGGCTTTGTAGCCATCGGCTTCTTGCTTCAAACGCGAGGCGGCGCCCACAGCACGTGGGACCACGTCGTTGGCATAGGCTTCGGCTTCGTTCTTGGCGCGCTCGCGTTCTTGACCGGCTTTGAGCACGTCGTCAAATGCGGCTTGCACTTGCTCTGGGGGACGCACGCCACCTTGTTGCAAGTTGATACCCACCACTTCGACACCCACTTTGTATTGGTCCAGGATGGCTTGCATGATGGTGCGAATGCGTGGGCCAATTTGGTCACGCTCTTCGGACATGGCTGCGTCCATCTTCATCTTGCCGACCACTTCGCGCACCGCTGTTTCGGCAGCTTGCACCACGGTGTCGGTGGGGTTCTTGGTTTCAAACAAATAGGCACGTGCGTCGGTCAAACGGTATTGCACGGCAAATTTGATTTCGAGGATGTTTTCGTCTTCGGTCAGCATCGCCGACTCACGCAAGCCCGTAGATTTAACGATGTTGTCACGGCCCACATCAACTGAGCGAATTTGCGTCACAAACACCAATTCTTGGCGCTGGAATGGGTAAGGCAAACGCCAGTTGAAACCGGCACCCACGGTGGCGTGGTAACGACCAAACTGGGTAATCACCGCTTGCTGACCTTCTTGAACGATGAAGAAGCCTGTGCTCAACCAAATGGCCAGCACGACCGCACCGATCACGCCAATGCCAAAACGCGCGACTTTGAAATCGGGGCCAGTTGGTCCACCGTTGTTGCTAGGCGGTTCTGAACCGCCCTTTTTATTGCCAAACAAACCCGCGAGCTTGGCGTTGAAGTCGCGCCACAGTTCATCCAAATCGGGCGGGCCACTTGCACCTGCAGGTGGACGTTTGGATTCTTCTTGTGGCTTTTTCTCTTCGCTAGAAGGCGGGATGGCTTGACTGCCGTTGGGGTCAAACGTGGGGTTGCCGTCTTTGTCGCGGCCCCAGCGGCCATCGTTGAGGTTGAACATGCCGAGCAGTCGCGTGCGCCAAGATTTGGAGCTGACCGTGTGGGTGTTGGAGTTCATGCGCATCGTTGTTTTTTCTCTGAAGTCTTCGATTGTGCCTAAGGATTCAGGCCTCATTCCAATTCCTGCGTATTTGCATGGTCTTCGGGCATCGTCGCCAGTGCTTCCTGTGCCAAAAACTCGCGCAAAGCGGCCAAGCCCTCGCCTGTTTGGGCGCTCACAAAGAAACGCGGCACGCTCTGACCATCCACCGTGTAGTGGTCGTTCAATTGCAACGGACGCGTCTCGGGGCTCATAGCGTCGAGCTTGTTGAACACCAAGACCTGCGGCACACCGGCGGCGCCAATCTCGGCCAAGACCTTTCGCACCTCGTCCATTTGTTCGGGGTAATTCGGGTTGGACGCATCGACCACGTGCATCAACAGCGTGGCATCGGCCGCCTCTTGCAAGGTAGCTTGGAAGGCATCGATCAAACCGTGCGGCAAGTCACGGATGAAGCCCACCGTGTCTGACAACGACACCGAGCGGCCCGTGCCGTCGGCATTGCCCAAATACAGCTGACGTGTGGTGGTGTCGAGCGTGGCAAACAGCTGATCGGCGGCGTAGGCACGCGCTTTGACCAAGGCATTGAACAGCGTCGATTTGCCCGCGTTGGTGTAGCCCACCAGCGAAATGGTGAAGGCGTCACGGCGGTTGCGCTGGCGGCGCTGGGTGCTGCGTTGCTTTTTGACCTTGTCCAAACGCTCTTTGGTGCGTTTGATCGAGTCATTGATCATGCGGCGGTCCAGCTCAATCTGGGTCTCACCGGGGCCGCCGCGCATACCGATACCACCGCTTTGACGCTCCAAATGCGACCAACGGCGCACCAAACGCGTGCTGAGGTATTGCAGCTTGGCCAGCTCGACCTGCAGCTTGCCTTCGTGGCTGCGCGCACGTTGGGCGAAGATTTCCAAAATCAGCAAGGTGCGGTCGTTCACCGCCACGCCCATGTGGCGTTCTAGGTTGCGCTGCTGCGCGGGGCTGAGCGATTGGTCAAACAAAATCTCGGTGGCGCCGTGCATGAGGGCCAGCTCTTTGATTTCATCGGCTTTGCCACTGCCAACAAACAGCGCGGCATCAGGCGCTTTGCGTTTACAGGTGACGCGCGCCAAAGGCGTCAAGCCCGCGGTTTCGGCCAGCAGGCCGAGTTCTTCTAGCTCGCCATCGAAATGCGGCAAGCCAAAATCGACCCCCACCAAAATGGTGGCGCCGGCGGTTTTTTGAGGTGTGTCGTTCAAGCGATCTATCTAAAAAGGTGAAACGTAAAAAGTGAGACGTAAAAAAAGGGCTGAAACAGCCCTTTTTGCAGAGCATTCAAGCTCAGACTTCAGGCGAACTGCCTGTGCCGTCGGTGGGGTTGAAGTTGACAGCACGGCCCGGCACGATGGTCGAGATGGCGTGCTTGTAGACCATTTGCGTCACGGTGTTGCGCAGCAACACCACATATTGGTCAAACGATTCGATTTGGCCTTGCAGCTTGATGCCGTTGACCAAATAAATGGACACGGGCACATGCTCGCGGCGCAGGATGTTCAAAAATGGGTCTTGCAACAGTTGGCCTTTGTTCTTTGAGTTGTCGGTGTTCACGATATTTTCCGTGTCTGTGTAGTTGAAAGAAATCCCACGTTACCACAGAGCCCGAAGGCTTTGTGGCTCAGTCGTCTTTGCCAGCGTAAGGGTTACTTGAGGTCTTCATCTCAATTCGCAAGGGGGTACCTTCCAAATTAAAGGCCTTGCGGAAGCGCCCTTCCAAGAACCGTTTGTAGGTTTCGGTCACGTGCTCCAGCGAGTTGCCGTGAATCACGATGATGGGCGGGTTCATGCCACCTTGGTGGGCATAACGCAACTTGGGGCGGTACATACCGCCGCGCTGAGGCGACTGAAACTGCACGGCTTCCAGCAACAAACGGGTCAGCAAAGGCGTTGGCATTTTGCACATGGCGGCCTTGTGGGCCTGCGCGATGGCGCCCCACAGTGGGCCCAAGCCTTGGCGTTTCTTGGCCGAGATGAAGTGCATGGCCGCAAACTTCAAGAATGGCAAACGCGTCTCAATCGAGCGCATCAACAGTTCCCGCTGGTAGGAATCCACGGCATCCCATTTGTTCACAGCCACCACCACAGCGCGGCCGCTTTCCAAGATGTAGCCGGCGATGTGGGCGTCTTGGTCGGTCACGCCTTGGGTGGCGTCGAGCAAGAGCAGGACCACATTGGCCGATTCAATGGCTTGCAAGGTTTTGACCACCGAAAACTTCTCGATGGCTTCAAACACCTTGCCTTTGCGGCGCAAGCCCGCCGTGTCGATGAGTTCAAACATCTGGCCGTTGCGCTCGAACGGTACGCTGATGGCGTCACGCGTGGTGCCGGGCATGTCAAACGCCACCAAACGCTCTTCGCCCAACCACGTGTTGATGAGGGTAGATTTGCCCACGTTGGGGCGACCAGCCACAGCCAGTTTGATGATGCCGTTGTCAGCCTCTGCGTCTTCTTCGTCCGGGTCGGCCAAATTCAGCGGCGCCAAGGCTTGCGCCATCATGTCGCGAATACCTTGACCATGCGAGGCCGACACAGGCAACACCTCGCCCAAGCCCAGCTCGTAGAACTCCACCAGCTGAGCGCCCTCTTTCATGCCCTCGGCTTTGTTGGCCACCAAAATGGTGGGCTTACCCAAGCGACGCAGGTAGTTGGCAATGTCGTGGTCTTGCGCTGAAATGCCACCACGGGCATCCACCACAAAGACGACCACATCGGCTTCGGCCACCGCTTGCTGGGTTTGACGGGCCATTTCTTTGTAGATGCCGTTGTCAGCAGTGGGCTCAAAGCCACCCGTGTCAATGACGATGAATTCGTGCTTGTCAAAACGGGCATTGCCGTAGTGACGGTCACGGGTCAAACCCGCGAAGTCAGCCACGATCGCATCGCGCGATTTGGTCAAGCGGTTAAACAACGTGGACTTGCCAACGTTGGGGCGGCCCACCAGGGCCAATACGGGTTTCAAAACTTAGTCCTTTAACTTCCCAATTACGGGATTTGGAGGCCAGTCACGCGACCTTCGCGTGTGACCACCACATAGCGCCCACCTGCAAACACAGGGGCGGTTGCCAATTCTTCGGTGTCGAGCTTGATGCGGTTAAGCAAAGCGCCATCCGACAACGATAAGAGGTAGAGCCACCCGCCGTTGTCCGCCACCAGCACGCCGCGCGGCGTAACCAAAGGTGCGCTCAAGATGCGGTATTTGAGACGCTCTGTTTCCCACAAGCGTTCACCGGTGGTTCGGCTCCATGCCTGCACCACACCGTTGGACAAAGGTGCAATCAGCACTGTGTCGTTGCCGCTCACCCCCATTTCACCCACCGAGGGTCGTGTCCACACGCCCTGTCCGCGTTCGGCGTTCACACACCCAACTGCAGCCTGGAAGGCACGCACACACACCACATCACCGACGCGGTCAAAGGGGCTGACCAAGTCAACCAAGCGTTCCACATCATTGGTGCCACGTGGTGTGGCAATGGCAGATTCCCAGCGAATCACGCCAGTGTTCGGGTCAAGACCTGACAAACGGCCAGACAAACCGACCAACAACGTGTTTTTAAATGCCAGCATCACGCCGGCTTGCTTGAGCACTAAGGGCTCACCCGGGCGTTGCTGTGTCCAAATTTGATTGCCTGTTGCACCGTCAAAGGCAATGACAGAACGGTCGGCGGTCAACACAAATACGCGCGCACCAGCGACCAAAGGTGCGGTGAACGACTGCGCGGGCAAGCGCTTGCGCCACTGCACTTGGCCATCTCGCAAAATGACCAATTCGTTGTTACGCGTCACCACGGCTACTTGTTGGCCATCGCTGCCCACGCCTGCGGCGATGGCTTGGTCCAGCTTCAGGCGCCAAATGTCTTTGCCTGTCGCTGCGTCCAGCACCGCCACCACACCTTGGCTATTGGCCAAAGCAATGCGGTCTTCGCGGGCTGACACGACCAAGGGGAAATCCACCTTGCCCACATTCGCTGTCCAACTGGTGCGCACGTCTTGCAACACAGGCACGCCCGGAATTGCGGTAGGTTTGGGGCGCGAGGGCCCAGAGCAAGCGGCCAAGGCCACGCACACGCCCGCTAAGCTCAAGCGCAACAGGTGGGTCCAGCTAGGCGTTGTTGTGTTCACTTTTTGCTCTCCACAGCAGGTGTTTCTTCAGGGTCAGCACCCAAGGCGGCCAACTTCACCGCCACCAAACGGCGGTACTCGGCATTGGGCTCAAAGCCTTTCCACGCATTTTTGTAGTGTTGAACGGCTTCAGCGGGTTGCGCTTGCAACATGGCCAAGTCGCCCAAGCGGTCGGCCATCAAGGGGGCGAAGGCTTCAGGTGCTTTGGCAGTGAGTTGCTTGCGCGCCTCGTCGTAGGCTTTGTCATCGATCAACAAGGCAGCCAAGCGCAGGCGGGCCAAGGCTTGGTAGCCTTCGTCGCTGGCTTTGTCGATCACCCATGTGAGTTGCGCTTTGGCATCGGCTTTGCGGTCTTTGTCTTGGTACAAGCGCGCGGCCAACATGGCCGCTTGCTGTGCATACGTGGTGCTGGCAAATTTATCTTTGATGTCAGTCACGGAGCGGTCGAGCAAAGCCATGTCGTTGCTCAGGGCCGCACGCTCCACCGTGTCATACAAAGCGGCAGATTGCGCGGCTTGCTTGGCCGAATAAGACTGCCAGCCCATCCAAGCGGCGTAGCCACCCAAAACAGCAATCAGCACCCACGTGATGAGGTCGCCCCAGCGCTTCCAAAAGTGCTTGAGCTCATCGAGTTGTTCTTGTTCTTCGAGATCGAGATGAGATGCCATGGTGTAGTGTGTCTGACTAAAAAGTAAACGAATTGTAGGGCTCGGTCTGTTTAAACCGTGGTTTGGTTCTGAGCCAGGCTCTGCGCCAGTTTATCGGCCACGCGAGTCGTCACGTCCACCAAGGGCACGGCCTCTTGGGCACCTGCGCCATCGCGCAGCGACTTGAGGGTCACTTCACCTCGGGCCAACTCGTCGCCACCAAAGATAAGGGCAAATTGCGCGCCGCTGCCATCGGCTTTTTTGAACTGCGATTTCATGCTGCCCATGCCCTCGCCCGCCCCAGCGTGCATTTGCACGGACATGCCCTGCGCGCGCAGGGTTTGGATGGTTTTGAACACCACGGGCAAGGCTGACGCATCGGGCACGATGGCGTACACATCAGGGCCCACGGCCTCTGGCAAGGTGCCCTGCTCTTTGAGCAACTCAAGTACACGCTCCACGCCCAAAGCCCAGCCCACAGCCGGTGCGGGCTTGCCGCCCACTTGCTCGATCAGGTAGTCATAACGGCCGCCACCGCAAATGGTGCCTTGCGAGCCCAAGCGGTCGGTCACGAACTCAAACACGGTGAGGTTGTAGTAGTCCATGCCACGCACCAAGCGCGGGTTGATGCGGTAGGCCACGCCGCTGGCGTCCAAAATGGCTTTGACCGCGTTGAAGTGGGCCAGCGAGGCTTCGCCCAGGAAATCGATCAACTTCGGCGCGGCTTCCACCACGGCTTGCATGGCTGGGTTTTTGGTGTCCAAGATGCGCAGCGGGTTGCTGTGCAAACGACGCTTGGCCTCTTCGTCCAGCACATCGGCATGGGCTTCTAAGTGCGCAATCAAGGCTGTGCGATGCGCAGCGCGTTCGTTGGGCTGGCCCAAGCTGTTGAGCTCCAAGCGCACGTCTTGCAAACCCAGCTCTTGCCAGAGCGTCGCGGCCAACAAAATAAGTTCGGCATCCACCTCGGCGCCGGGGAAGCCCAAAGCCTCCGCGCCGATTTGGTGAAACTGGCGGTAGCGACCACGTTGTGGGCGCTCGTGGCGGAACATGGGGCCCATGTAATACAGGCGCTTGCCACCGTCGTACAGCATGTTGTGTTCGACCACGGCACGCACCACACCGGCAGTGGCTTCAGGACGCAGCGTGAGTTGCTCGCCGTTCAAGCGATCTTCAAAGGAGTACATCTCCTTTTCCACAATGTCGGTCACCTCACCCAAACCACGCACAAACAAAGCAGTGGGTTCGACGATGGGCGTGCGCAGGTTGCGGTAGGCGTGGCGGGCCATCAAGCCGCGCACTTTGTCTTCCAGCCATTCCCATTGGGCGGAGGCTGGGGGCAACAAGTCGTTCATGCCTTTGACAGCGGTCAGGGCTTGGGCCTTGGCGGGTTTGCTTGATTTCACGGGCTCGGCCGCGTGGTTGGGGGTGAGTTCAGAAGTCACGTTTCGATCCAGAAGTCTTCATCACGCTTGGGGCTTAACCGAAGCGTTTTTCAATATAAGTTTCAACAATTTGGTGGAACTCTTGCGCGATGTTGTCGCCGCGCAAGGTCATGGCTTTTTCGCCGTCGATGAACACGGGCGCTGCAGGTGCTTCACCGCTGCCGGGCAAGCTGATGCCGATGTCCGCATGCTTGCTCTCGCCAGGGCCGTTGACGATGCAGCCCATCACCGCCACTTTGAGGTTTTCCACGCCAGGGTATTGCGTGCGCCACACAGGCATTTGGGCGCGTAAAAAGTCGTCAATCGACTTGGCCATTTCTTGGAACGTGGTGCTGGTGGTGCGACCACAACCCGGGCATGCCGTGACGCTGGGCACAAAGGTGCGCAGGCCCAAGGCTTGCAGAATTTCAGAGGCAATCACCACCTCTTGCGTGCGCGCCTCGCCGGGCTGCGGTGTGAGCGAGACACGGATGGTGTCGCCAATGCCTTCTTGCAAAAGAATAGACAAAGCGGTGGCAGAAGCCACAGTGCCTTTGGTGCCCATGCCCGCTTCGGTCAGGCCCAAATGCAGCGGGTAGTTGCAGCGCTGGGCCAGCTCGCGGTACACCGCAATCAGGTCTTGCACACCGCTCACTTTGCAACTGAGCAAAATTTGGTTGGCCGACATGCCCATGCTCTGCGCCAATTTGGCCGAGTCGATGGCCGAGGTGATCAAAGCCTCGTACATCACTTGCTTGGCCTCGAAAGGCTTGGCACGCAAAGCGTTTTCGTCCATCAACTTAGCCAGCAGTTCTTGGTCGAGGCTGCCCCAGTTCACGCCGATGCGCACAGCCTTGTTGTAGCGCATCGCAGCTTCAATCATTTGGCCGAATTGCTTGTCGTGCTTGTCGCCCTTGCCCACGTTGCCGGGGTTGATGCGGTACTTCGACAAAGCTTGCGCGCAGTCGGGAAACTCGGTCAGCAAACGATGGCCGTTGTAATGAAAGTCGCCAATCAAAGGCACGTTGATGCCCATGCGGTCCAACTGTTCGCGCACATGTGGCACGGCGGCGGCGGCTTCGGGTGTATTCACCGTGATACGCACCAGCTCCGAGCCAGCCAAAGCCAATTCTTTGATTTGAATGGCGGTGCCAATCGCGTCCACCGTGTCGGTGTTGGTCATGGACTGCACGCGCACCGGCGCGTCGCCACCGACCGTCACCACATGGTCGCCCCAAGCCACACGCGCTTGCAAGGTTTGGCGAGCTTTGGGCTGCGACATGGCAATGCCTTGCAAATGGGTGTCAGCGGGCATCGGGCGCTCCTGGGGCACTGGTGGGCGCTGCAGCACTGGCGTTTTGTGCGGCCACCGCCGTTGAATGAACCGTGGTGACCACCATGTTGCTGGATTTGACCTCGGTCACAGGCACCGCTTCTTCTGCGGAAGGCAACACGACGACCGGCGCGGCCACAGGCACCACCACCGTGCCCACCGCAGAGTCATCTTTGAAAACCAATAACGATTGAATTTCAGGCCACAAGCCCAAAACCAAAGCCACGACCAAAACGGCCAAGGCAGCCCAACGCATCGGCGTGAACAAACGGGTCACCGCCAAAAAGCTGGACTGAGGCAAAAACGAGGGGCGATCCAAAGGGAAGTCCAAACCACGTTCGTTTTTAGGCGCCAAACGCGAGACATCTTGGCTTGGCAAGAGGGCCAGCACGGGGGCTGCATCTGTTTTCAACTGACGACACACGGCCAAGGTCAAGGCGCGGGCAAACATGGCGTCTGGCAGCTCATCCAAACGGTCGGACTCCAAAGCTTCGAGCTTGGCAGGCGACACGCGCAAGGCTTGCGCCAACACATCGAGCTTGAACCCTGCGTCTTCACGGAGTTGACGCAACAAGGCCCCAGCGGTTGTGCTCGGTGTGGTCGATGTGGTGGTTTCTTCAGTCATCAGGCTTCAAAAAAGAATGAGGGGTTTGTTCAATTATTGCGTGGGCGTGTGTCAGCTTGTGCCGCACGTTTTTTGCAAAATTCAATGGCTTTGTTTGTTTTGTCAGCGCTGGCATAACCCGGCTGCGACAGCGCACGGTCAAACTGCGTTTGCGCGTCTGCATCACGGTTTTGCTCGCACAAGAACCAACCGTAGTTGTGTTGAATGGCAGCCAACTCGTTGGCACGCACAGGCGGCTGAGACGCCAATTGCAGTGCTTGCTCAAAACTTTGTTGTGCCAAAGCAGGCGCTTTTGCGCGCTGGTGAATCAATCCCAACAAGCTGTAAGCATCGGCATAGTTCGGGTCAATTTGCAAAGCGGCGCGCACCTCTTGGTGTGCCACGTCATTTTGGTTTTGCTCGTAATACGCGCTGGCCAAACTCAGGCGGCGCATGGCGCGTTGGCGGGTGCTGTCTGGCTCGGCTTGCGTGAGCGTGTCTAGTTGCGGCGCAGCAGCACTGCAAGCAGTCAAGCCACATGTTGTCGCAATCAACACGGCCACAAAAGTCACGACACGCCACACACTCATGACGACACCTGTGTGAGCGGAATCACGCGCTGCTTGGCCATGCGTGCATCCACCTTGGTGCGGTCTTTCACGTCACCGGCAAGCTGGCCGCAAGCGGCATCGATGTCGTCACCACGTGTCTTGCGCACGGTGGTGGTGATGCCGGCTTCGCTGAGTTGCGCGGCAAACGCTTTGACCGTGGCCGCGCTCGAACGTGTGAGACCAGAGGCTGGAAATGGGTTGAACGGAATGAGGTTGAACTTGCAAGGCACCGGTTCACCCTGCCCGCGTTTGGGTTTGACCAAATCGATCAAAGCTTGCGCATGCTCAGGCTGGTCGTTCACGCCATCCAACATGCAATATTCAAAGGTGATGAAGTCGCGGGGCGCGTGCGCCAAATAGCGTCGGCAGGCGTCCATCAACTCATGCAAGGGGTATTTGCGGTTGAGCGGCACCAAGTTGTCGCGCAAAGCGTCAGTGGGTGCGTGCAGCGACACGGCCAAGGCCACGGGGCAGTCTTCACCCAATCGGTCCATCATGGGCACCACGCCCGAGGTGGACACCGTCACACGGCGGCGTGACAAGCCATAACCGTGGTCGTCCAACATCGACCGCAACGCAGGCACCAAGGCGCTGTAGTTTTGCAGCGGCTCGCCCATGCCCATCATCACCACGTTGGAGATGACGCGCTCGGTGGTGTTGAACTGCTTGCGCAGCGTGTGCTCGGCAAACCACAGCTGCGACAAGATTTCGCCGGTGGTGAGGTTGCGGCTGAAGCCTTGGTGACCGGTAGAGCAAAAGCGGCAGCCCACAGCACAACCGGCTTGCGACGAGATGCACAAGGTGCCTCGGTCGTCTTCAGGAATGAACACGGTTTCGACGGCGTTGCCATCGCCCACGTCGAACAACCACTTGATGGTGCCGTCGGCGGAGTCGTGTCGGGAAATGGGAGTGAGTGGCTGAACCTGTGCGCAGGTCTTCAGCTTCTCGCGCAGCGACTTGGCGAGATCAGACATCTGATCAAAGTCTTGTGCGCCTTTTTGGTGGATCCACCGGAACAGCTGTGTGGCGCGGAAGCGTTTCTCGCCCAAGCGCTCACAAAAAACGGCCAAACCGTCGAGATCAAAATCAAGCAGGTTGGCCGTCATTTTTTTGCGTCGGCGTTGCTGTGACCAGCCACGCCAATTGCCTCTTAGTGACCGTAAACGTTCATGCCGGCGAAGAAGAAGCCGATTTCAACAGCGGCTGTCTCAGCGGCGTCAGAACCGTGCACAGCGTTGGCATCGATGCTGTCAGCGAAGTCAGCACGGATGGTGCCAGGCGCTGCGTCTTTAGGGTTAGTTGCGCCCATCAAGTCACGGTTTTTCAAGATAGCGCCTTCGCCTTCGAGCACTTGGATCATGACAGGGCCAGAGACCATGAAGTCAACCAAATCTTTGAAGAAAGGACGTGCTTTGTGCACAGCGTAGAACTGTTCAGCTTCGCCGCGTGACAGGTGAGCCATGCGAGCAGCCACAACTTTCAAGCCAGCAGCTTCGAAACGTGCGTAGATTTGGCCGATGACGTTCTTAGCAACTGCGTCTGGCTTGATGATGGAGAGAGTACGTTCGGTCATTTGGAATTTCCCTGTATTGACTGTTATTGAAATTTTGTGCGCGATGCGCGTAGCCTGCTATTTTAACCGTTTCAAGGGATTTCCCTTGAACGCGCAAGCGTTTTTGGTGCATCTTCGCTGTGATTTATCGGCCACCTCGACCACGGTTGCCACCCGCACCGCCGCTATTACCGCCACCTGAGCGGCCACCGCCGAAGCTACCGCCTGCAGAACCGCCGCGTCGTGGCGCAGCACTGCTTGACGGACGTGGACCACCGACCAAGCCGGCCTTGAAGGCTTTTTGGCCATCTTTTTTGCGTTGACGCTCCTCGGCATAGCTGTCTGCACCGATGTAGCCCACCGAGGTTTGCATCGGATCTGGCTGCGGTGCACGCTCTGGCGGCTTGCCACCGCGGCGGCGCTCGGTGCGAACCAAACGTTCGGGGCCACTGCGCTCTTCGGCCGCGCGTGGTGTGGATGGACGTGGGCCAATGCTGTTGCCGCGACGGCGGCTGTTGGCGCGCTCGCTGCGGTCATGGCGTGAGGGGCCGCTTTGCATCGGCGCCTCGGCGCCGGCAGCTTCCATCAAGGCGCGAATGTCGCGCTCGCCCAACTCCACAAAGGCGCCACGCTTCAAGCCGCGTGGCAATACCATGGCGCCGTAACGGATGCGAATCAAACGGCTGACAGCGTGGCCGACAGCTTCGAACATGCGGCGCACTTCGCGGTTGCGACCTTCAGAAATCGTGACGCGGTACCAACAGTTGGAGCCCTCGCCGCCGCCCTCTTCGATCGAGCCAAATTGGGCGGGACCGTCGTCGAGTTGAATGCCAGTGATGAGTTGTTCTTTTTGGTCTTTGCTGAGCTTGCCCAGCGAGCGCACCGCGTATTCGCGTTGCAAGCCAAAGCGTGGGTGCATCAGCTGGTTGGCCAGTTCGCCCGAGCTGGTGAACAGCAACAAGCCTTCGGTGTTCAAGTCCAAACGGCCCACAGATTGCCATTTGCCTTGGTACAGGCGTGGCAACCGGCGGAACACGGTGGGACGGTTTTGTGGGTCATCGGTGGTCACCACTTCGCCAGCAGGCTTGTGGTACGCGATGACGCGCGGTGGCGGCGGCGCAATGCGCACCTTGAGCTGACGGCCATTGACCTTGATTTGGTCACCAAACTGCACGCGTTGGCCCACGTGGGCCACTTCGTTGTTGACAGCCACATGGCCTTCGGCAATCAGGCGCTCCATCTCGATGCGTGAGCCCAAGCCCGACTGGGCCAAGACTTTGTGCAACTTAGGCGATTCGGGTTGTGGCAACAACACACGTTTTTCGGGTGCGGCTTCAGCGCGAATGAGTTCAGCATCGAACTCGCCTGAGACCACATCGTCAAAATCAAAAACGGTTTCGTCGTCGTCCAAGAACTCGTCGTGTGCTTCGGTTGGCTTGCCACCCAGGTCGTGGTGTTTAGTGTTCATGCGTGTCGTCGCCGGTTGGGGCGGGGTCTCTGGGTGAGGAAAGTTCAAAAATAGGGGCTTCGTCGCTGAGAGCCGTCGGGGCTTGGGTTGCCACTTCAGCCGCATTGCCTTCGGCAGGCGTTGTGATTTCAACTGACTCAGCGGACTCGAGGGCCATGTCCATTTGCAACGATGGATCGTCTTCACCCAAGCGGGCAAAGGCGTTGGCTTGCGCTTGGGCGCTGTCATACACGGGCAGTTGGTCGAGCGAGGCCAAGCCCAGGTCGTCCAAAAACTGACGCGTGGTGGCGTACAAAGAAGGACGGCCCACGGTTTCGCGGTGGCCAATGACTTCAACCCAGCCGCGGTCTTCGAGTTGTTTGAGGACCAATGAGTTGATGGTCACCCCGCGCACGTCTTCCATGTCACCACGGGTCACGGGCTGGCGGTAGGCAATGATGGCCAAGGTTTCCATCACGGCGCGTGAGTATTTAGGAGGCTTCTCGGGGTTCAGACGGTCCAAATACTCGCGCATTTCTGGGCGGCTTTGGAAGCGCCAACCGGTGGCCACTTGCACCAGCTCAACGCCACGTTGCGCCCAATCGAGCTGCAACTCTTCGAGCAAGGTGCGAATGGTGTCTGCGCCCAAGGCGTCAGAGAACAGCACGCGCAAATCGCGAATCTGAATCGGTTGGTGCGAACAAATCAGGGCGGTCTCAAGTACGCGCTTGGCATCCACGGTGTTCATCGTGAGAGTTCCGGGTCAAGGGTCGAGGAAAAGGCCTACGAAAATTCATCTCGAGGCAGGTAAGGGCAACGCGGGGCATTGCCGAAGTCAGAACCAAAGGGCTCACCGCTTTCACAAGCGTGAGCTCATATTATAACGGAGAAGGCTAAAAAGCTTATTCGGGGCGCTTCAGGCCCAAACCCGCCAGCAAATTGACCATAT
Organism: Limnohabitans curvus; assembly: GCF_003063475.1. NCBI lineage: Bacteria > Pseudomonadati > Pseudomonadota > Betaproteobacteria > Burkholderiales > Comamonadaceae > Limnohabitans > Limnohabitans curvus. Next base: position 2,734,363 of record NZ_NESP01000001.1, on the reverse strand, counting down.
CGTCAGGCAGCGGCGCTTCAAACTTCAGGGACTCGCCCGTGATGGGGTGGTCAAAGCTCAAACGGAATGCGTGCAAAGCTTGGCGGTCAATGCCCAAGGTCATGGGGCCAGCGTAGAGCGAGTCGCCCACCAGCGGATGGCCAAAGTGCGCCATGTGGACACGGATTTGATGTGTACGGCCCGTGTGCAAGGTGCACTGCACCAAACAGGCTTCCTCTTGGCTGCTCAGGCACTCAAACGTGGTGTGGGCTTCTTTGCCGGGCAAGCGCTCGAGGTCGACCACAGCCATGCGTAAGCGGTTGCGGTAGTCGCGGCCAATCGCAGCCACAATGTCGCGCACCGGTGTGCCACTCCATTTGCGATACGCGACGGCCAAATATTCACGGTGGACTTCGCGCTCAGCAATCATGGCCACCAAGGCATCCATCGCGCGGCGGGTGCGCGCCACGATCATCAAGCCGCTGGTGTCTTTGTCTAAGCGGTGCACGATGCCTGCACGGGGCAACATGACCGCTTGCGGGTCTAAGGCCAACAAACCATTGAGCAACGTGCCACTCCAGTTGCCTGGTGCGGGGTGGACCACCAAGCCAGCCGGCTTGAAGAGCACGCGCAGGTCTTCGTCTTCGTAGATCACATCCAACGGAATATCTTCGGGCTTGAAGGCTTGGCTTTGCGGTGTGGGTTTCAAGATGAGCTGGTAACGCTCGCCCATGCGCACCTTGGCCGAGGCCTTGGTCATCACGCGAGGCGTGGGCACCACACAGCTCACACACCCCTCACTGAGCAGCTGCTGCGAGAAGCTGCGAGAGAACTCGGGCAGCAACACAGCCAAAGCACGGTCAAGGCGTTCGCCGTGCAAATCACTGGGAATGACGAGTTCGCGGGTTTCCACCTCGGGACCGTCAATGAGGTCGACATGCTCATCGAGCAAAACATCCTCCTGCAAGGGCGCTGTGGATGGCGGCTGAGCCGATAGAATGGTTTGACTTTGCTTCAAGAGGTTGACCTGTGGTGTTACGACTCAAATTATCGACTGTGTGGATGGCCATCGGCCTGTCTACGGCTATTCTTTTCACAGGATGCGCCGACAGCAACTACGATCCCACCAAAGATTGGAGCAATGACAAGCTCTACAACGAAGCCAAAGACGAAATGGCGGCGGGTGGCTACGACAAAGCCATTGGCATGTACGAAAAGCTCGAAGGTCGTGCAGCAGGCACGCCGCTCGCTCAGCAAGCGCAGCTTGACAAAGCCTGGGCGCAATACAAAACCAACGAGCCTGTGCAGGCCGTGGCCACACTCGACCGTTTCATCAAACTCCACCCTGCCAGCCCCGCGTTGGACTATGCGCTGTACCTCAAAGGTTTGGTGAACTTCAACGACAACTTGGGCTTGTTGTCCTCATGGGCCGAACAAGATTTGGCTGAGCGTGACCCCAAGCAAGCGAAAGAATCGTTTGAAGCTTTCCGTGAACTGGTGGTTCGCTTTCCTGACTCAAAGTACGCTGCTGACGCGCGCTTGCGCATGGCGTTCATCAAAAACTCGCTGGCGCGTTCAGATGTTCACGTGGCCCGTTTTTACTACCAACGCGGCGCTTATGTTGCCGCCATCAACCGCGCACAAACCACGGTACAGGAATACCGCGACGTGCCAGCCGTGGAAGAAGCTTTGTTCATCATGGTTCAGTCCTACGACAAGCTGGGCTTGAACCAATTGCGTGACGACACCAAACGCGTGTTGGAAACCACCTACCCTAACTCCGCGTTGTTGTACCCAGAACGCGCCGTGACTAAAAAGTCGTGGTGGAAGTTTTGGAAATAAGGTCTTGGCTCAACGCATCTAAAGCTTGAGCCAAGTCTTGCGCCGTTTGCAGTGGACGCATCGGCGGCAAAGCCGCAATCAACCGACGGCCATAGCCAGTGGTGACCAAGCGGTTGTCACACAACACCAAGACGCCTTGGTCTGATTCGGTACGAATCAATCGACCGGCCCCCTGCTTCAGCGCCACCACAGCCTCTGGCACAAAGTAATCGTTGAACGGGCTGCGGCCTTGCGCTTCTAGGCGCTTGGTGCGCGCTTCGACCAAGGGGTCATTGGGTGGCGGAAACGGCAGTTTGTCGATGACCACGAGCTGCAGCGCATCGCCCGGCACATCAAAACCCTCCCAGAAGGTGGCTGAGGCCACCAATACGCAACCGCCCTCACCGACTTTTGCACCTTCGCGAAAACGCTCCATCAAATGGCGCTTGGGCCATTCGCCCTGCACCAACACTTCGATGGCTGAGCCTTCAAGCTGCTGCTTCATCACATCGCCAATCGCACGCAAAGCACGCAGCGTGGTGGTGAGCACCAAAGTGCGGCCACCCAAGCGGCGCACGGCATCGCTGGCAATGGTGGCCACTTGCGCGCTGTGCGCGGGGTCATTCGGGCGCACGATGTCACGCGGCACATAAAGAGAGGCTTGCGCAGGGTAATCAAACGGGCTGCTCACACGCAAGACCGTGGCCGACTCTAAGCCACAAGGCTCGGTGAACCAACGCAAGCGCGGGTCATCCCCCAACGTGGCGGACGTGAAGACCCAACTGCGTGGACGTGCGTCCTCGACGGGGCGCATCGGAAAAGCGCCGTCAAAAGGCGATGCCGTTGCATCGTCTTCGTGCGTGGCGCTATCGGCGTCGTGATGTGCCACGAAGGTTTCTTCCAGCGATGGCTCGTCATGCCAAGGCGGTGGCTCTTCTGGGTTGACATCGTCGGCAATCACCGAGGCTTGCTTCATCAAACGCTCGCGCACGGTTTGCGCGATGTCGAGTGGCGCTTCCATCAAGCGCATTTGTGAGGCGCTCACATCCATCCAACGCACGGCATCGGGCGCACATGGGTTCAAGAAGGCATCCACACGCTTGGCGATTTCGGCCACACGGTCATGCAAGCGCATGAAGTCGGGCGCAATTTCGCTCACGGTGTCTAAAGCTTGCAGCGCCTGCACGCAGGCTGCGCCCACATCTTGCAAGGACTGCTCCCACACACCAGGGTGAATGCCCTCTGGCGCATCTTCGGTCCAGCGCAATTTCACAGCGCCAGGTCGCTTGCCACCGATGAGGCGCAACTCTCGTGCGGCGCGTTCCAAACCAGAACACACGTCTTGCCAGTCGGCCAAACCGCGTGCCAATTGCAAACCGGTGGCCAGCATGTCGCGGGTCACATCCAGCAGCTGGGCTGTGCCAAGTTGATGGCCTAAGAAGTTCACCCCCACTTCGTTGAGCTGATGCGCTTCGTCAAAGATGACCACACGCACACTGGGTAGCAATTCAGCCATGCCTGTTTCGCGCACCGCCATGTCGGCAAAAAACAAATGGTGGTTGATGACCACCACATCGGCACCCAACGCTTCGCGACGCGCCGCATTGACGTGACAGGTTTTGAACTTGGGGCATTGCGAGCCCAAACAGTTCTCGCGGTTAGAGGTGATGAGTGGGATCAAGGGCGAGCGTTCGTCCAAGCCGGGCAGCTCGGCCAAGTCACCCGTGCGGGTGCTGAGCGACCACGTTTCCACACGCGACAACAAGTGCACGGTATGGCGATCAGGTATCTGCGTGTCACGTCGCGCCAGTTCCATGCGGTGGGTACACAAGTAGCTGGAGCGACCTTTGAGCAAGGCCAAGCGAATGGGTAAGTTAAGCGCTTGTACCAAGCGCGGCAAATCGCGTGCGTACAGCTGGTCTTGCAAGGCCTTTGTCGCGGTCGAGAGCAACACGCGCTCACCACTCAATAGCGCAGGCACCAGGTACGCAAAGGTTTTACCTACACCTGTACCCGCCTCCACCACCAAGCTGCCGCCGTGCGCCACCACATCGGCCACGGCCAGGGCCATGTCGGTCTGACCTTGGCGTGGACTGAATTGATCGGTGGCGCGAGCCAGCACGCCTAAAGGTGCAAACGCTTCTTGCACCAAATCACGCAAGGGGTGGCTCATTGGCCTGGCACAGGCAGCGGTGCTGCTGGTTCTTTGTTACGTTCGCGGAGTTTCTTTTCAGCGTCGGCACGACGTTGCACAGCTTCCCGCTGCTTTTGCTCATAGTCACCACGCTTGGTACCTTGCAAGGCATGGTCGATTTGCTTTTGTGCGTTGGCATCTGCACGTTCTTTCGAAGCGGCAATAGATGCTGCACGTTCAGCTTGGGCTTTCTTTTGCGACGCTTCGCTGTTGCGATCAGCCAAACTACGGCGGGCTTCGTCGGCATGAATTTGACGCTCTTGCGCGTTGAAACGTAGCTCTTGTTTGCGCAAAGCGGTGTCTGCTTCAATGCGTCGATCACGCGCTTGCAAGCGGCAGCTGTTGACATCAAAGTTTTGGTAGCACAGCTTCATCTCTTGTCTGTATTTGTCTTCGAGTGCTTGGCGTTCACGTGTCAAGCGGACGCGTTCTTCGTTGCGTTCGGCATCCGATGGAAAACCAGACAAGGGCTGACTCGCGACCACGCCAGATGCTGGCGCAGCGGCATTCACCGAAGGTTCAACACACCATGCAGTCACGCAAACGCATGCCAGCAAAGAAAAAAACATTTTCTTCATGTCAACCCCGTATCCACCGTGCGACGCTCCAGTGCCAAAAACTCGGCCGATTGCATCTCGTTCAAACGCGACACCGTGCGAGGAAACTCATGCGACATGGGGCCTTCGGTGTACAACTCTTCAGGTGTCACAGCCGCTGACAGCATCAGCTTGACGCGACGGTCATACAACACATCAACCAACCACGTGAAGCGACGAGCCTCGGCCGCTTTATTAACAGGCATTTGAGGCACGTCGCTCAACAAGACCGTGTGAAACTGGCTGGCAATTTCCAAATAGTCGTTTTGTGAACGCGGGCCGCCACACAAATCTTTGAAGTCAAACCACACCACACCACCGGCTCGGCGACGTGCTTTGATTTGACGCGCCTCGATGTGCAGCACCGGGTCTTCGTCTTGACATTCGGCCAAGCGGTTAAAGGCATCGGTCATGGCCGCATCGGCCTTCTCACCCAAGGGACGCAAGTACAACTCGACTTGCTCTAACGTTCTGCGGCGGTAGTCTGTGCCGTTGTCCACGTTGATGACTTCCAGCTCTTTGTTGAGCAGCGCAATCGCAGGCATGATGCGGTCGCGGTGCATACCGCCAGGGTACAAGTCGTCAGGCTTGAAGTTAGAGGTGGTCACGAAGCCCACGCCGTTGTCAAACAAGGCATCCAGCAAGCGATGCAAGATCATGGCATCGGTGATGTCGGCCACATGGAATTCGTCAAAGCAAATCAGCTTATAGCGTTTGGACATTTGTTTGCCCAACACATCGAGTGGGTTCACTGTGCCTTGCAACTCACGCAGCTCGCGGTGAACCTCGCGCATGAACTCGTGAAAATGCAAACGGGTTTTGCGTTTGATGGGCACCGCTTCAAAAAAGCAATCCATCAAAAAACTTTTGCCACGCCCCACCCCGCCAAACATATACACACCGCGTGGAATGGCAGGCCGGTTCACCAACTTCTTCAGTGAGTTCGAACGCTTCTCTTTGTATGCAGCCCACTCGGCAGCACAACGCTCTAACGCATCGATGGCGCGCAACTGCGCAGGGTCACTTTGAAAGCCTCGAATTTCGAGTTCTTTGAGGTAATTTTGATGAACGGGCTGGTTGACTGACATAGGCCTCTATTGTGCCTTGCCCATGAAAAAAGCCCGCTGTTACCAACGGGCTTTTTAGACGCAAAGCGGTTGAAATTGATTAGAAGTTCAACGTGCGTTTGTCCACTGCCAAAGCAGCTTCTTTGGTCGCTTCGCTCAAAGATGGATGAGCGTGGCAAATACGTGCGATGTCTTCGGCTGATGCCTTGAATTCCATCGCCACCACGGCTTCAGAGATCAACTCTGACACCTGTGGGCCCACCATATGCACGCCCAAGATTTCGTCGGTCGTGGCATCGGCCAAGAACTTCACCATACCGGTGGTGTCGCCCAAAGCGCGCGCACGGCCGTTCGCGAGGAACGGGAATGTGCCAGCTTTGTAAGCCACGCCATCGGCCTTGAGCTGCTGCTCAGTGCGGCCCACCCAAGCGATTTCGGGGCTGGTGTAGATGACCCAAGGGATGGTGTTGAAGTTGACGTGACCGTGTTGACCAGCGATACGCTCGGCCACGGCAACGCCTTCTTCTTCGGCTTTGTGCGCGAGCATCGGGCCACGCACCACGTCGCCCACCGCCCACACGCCAGGAACGTTGGTTTTGCAATCGCCGTCCACCACAATGGCGCCACGCTCGTCTACTGCCAAGCCAATGGCTTCGGCATTCAAACCAATCGTGTTCGGCACGCGACCAATCGACACGATGAGCTTGTCAGCTTCCAACACAATGGCTTCGCCTTTGGCGTTGGTGTAGTTGACGGTGACGCCCTTCTTGCCATTGACGATCTCGCCGACTTTCACGCCGAGTTCGATCTTCAAGCCTTGCTTGTCAAAAGCCTTTTTGGCTTCTTTGGCGATTTGCTCGTCCACAGCGCCGAGGAATGTAGGCAGACCTTCGAGGATGGTCACGTCAGCGCCGAGACGACGCCACACAGAACCCATCTCCAAACCGATCACGCCGGAGCCAATCAAGGCCAGCTTCTTAGGCACAGCACCCACGCGCAACGCGCCATCGTTGGACAACACGTTGACTTCGTCAAACGGTGTGCCGGGCAACGCACGGGCGTTAGAACCCGTGGCGATGATGACTTGCTTAGCCGTGATGGACTCTTCAGTCTTGCCAGCCACGTTGACGGTGTAGCCGCCTTCAGCCTTGCCAGCGAAGCTGCCACGACCGTGGAAGAACGTGACCTTGTTTTTCTTGAACAGGTACAAGATGCCGTCGTTGTTTTGCTTCACAACGTTGTCCTTGCGGGCAATCATCTTGGCCACATCCATCTTCACGTCTTTGGCAGAAATGCCGTGTTCTGCGAAGTGGTGGTTGGCATGGTCAAAGTGTTCGCTGGACTGCAGCAAAGCTTTGGAGGGAATGCAACCCACGTTGGTACACGTGCCACCGGGCGCTGGGCCACCGGCTGCGTTTTTCCATTCGTCGATACAAGCGACTTGGAAACCGAGTTGTGCAGCGCGAATAGCTGCGATGTAGCCACCTGGGCCACCACCAATGACGACGACGTCGAATTGTTTACTCATAGGAATATCTCTTGAATGAACAACGCCCCCAAACTGGGGGCATTGCAATTAGCTGAAATTAGATGTCGAACAAGAGGCGCGCTGGATCTTCCAGCGCTTCTTTCATCGCCACCAGACCCAAGACAGCTTCGCGGCCGTCAATGATGCGGTGGTCATACGACATCGCGAAGTAGTTCATCGGACGAACCACGACTTGGCCGTTTTCCACCATGGCGCGGTCTTTGGTCGCGTGCACGCCCAAGATGGCTGACTGTGGTGGGTTGATGATCGGGGTCGACATCATGGAGCCGAAGGTACCGCCGTTGGAGATCGAGAACGTACCGCCGGTCATTTCTTCAAGGCCCAATTTGCCGTCACGCGCTTTCACGCCGAATTCAGCAATTTTCTTCTCGATGTCAGCAAAGCTCATTTGGTCAGCGTTGCGCAAAATTGGCACCACCAAACCACGTGGTGAGCCCACAGCGATACCGATGTCGAAGTAGCCGTGGTACACGATGTCGTTGCCGTCTACAGAAGCGTTCAACACGGGGAATTTCTTCAAAGCATGCACAGCCGCTTTGACGAAAAAGCTCATGAAGCCCAGCTTAACGCCGTGCTCTTTTTCGAACTTGTCTTGCATGCGCTTGCGCATATCCATGACCGGGGCCATGTTGATTTCGTTGAACGTGGTCAGGATGGCGTTGGTCGATTGCGATTGCAACAAACGCTCGGCCACGCGCGCACGCAAACGTGTCATCGGCACACGTTGCTCTGGACGCTCGCCCAAGTTGACAGCAGGTGCTGCCACCTGTGGCAATGCTTTGGTCGGTGCGCCTGTAGGAATGACAGCCGCTGTGGACTGCACGCCACCGGCAACGGCACTGAGCACATCACCTTTGGTGACGCGACCGTCTTTGCCTGTGCCAGCCACAGAGCCAGCGGCCAAGTTGTTGTCAGCCATCAGCTTGGCTGCAGCGGGCATGGCCACGCCAGCTTTGCTGGTCGATGCAGCGGCGGCGGCTGCAGGTGCAGCAGCAGCGGCTGGTGCGGCGGCAGGCGCTGCAGCAGCGGGGGCAGCTGCGCCCACTTTGCCGTCGGTGTCGATGCGCGCGATGAGCTGCTCAGCAGCCACGGTGCCGCCATCAGCGACCAAGATTTCGCACAAGACGCCAGCGGCAGGTGCGGGCACTTCAAGCACGACTTTGTCGGTCTCGATGTCGATCAAGATTTCGTCAGCAGCGACAGACTCGCCCACTTTCTTTTTCCATTGCAGCATGGTGGCTTCGGCCACGGATTCGGACAGCTGTGGAACTTTGACTTCGATGATTGCCATATGTATCTCTCTTTATTGGTGTGTTCGATTCAACGATTTATTTGGTCAGCACGAAGCCTTTGAGCTTGCCGAATGCGCCTTCGACCAGCGACTTTTGCTGCTCTTGGTGCAAGTGCGAGTAACCCACGGCTGGTGACGCCGAAGCGGCACGGCCCGAGTAGCCGAGCTTTTGGCCTGGCAACATGTTTTCGTGGATGTAGTGCTGCACGAAGAACCATGCGCCTTGGTTTTGTGGCTCGTCTTGCGTCCACACCAACTCAGTGGCGTTGGGGTACTTCTTGAGTTCAGCAGCGAAAGCTTTGTGTGGGAAGGGATACAACTGTTCGGCGCGCAGAATGGCCACGTCGTCAGCACCCAACTCTTCACGCTTTTTGACCAAGTCGTAGTAAACCTTGCCCGAGCACACCAACACGCGCTTGACCTTGTCGGCCTTGAGCGCTTTGTTCTCTGGAATCACGGTTTGGAATGAACCTTTGGTGAATTCAGACACAGGCGATGTTGCGTCTTTGTTACGCAGCAACGACTTCGGTGTGAAGATGATCAAAGGCTTGCGCAAGTCGCGCACCATTTGACGACGCAACACGTGGAAGATCTGGCTGGCCGTGGTGGGCTGCACGATCTGCATGTTGGTGTCAGCAGCGAGTTGCATGAAGCGTTCGAGGCGTGCTGAGCTGTGCTCTGGGCCTTGGCCTTCGTAGCCGTGAGGCAACATCAACGTCAAGCCGTTCACACGGCCCCACTTCACTTCGCCGGAGGCGATGAACTGGTCGATCACCACTTGGGCGCCGTTGGCGAAGTCGCCGAACTGGGCTTCCCAGACCACCAAGGTGTTGGGGTCGTTCGAGGCGTAGCCGTATTCGAAACCGAGCACCGCTTCTTCAGACAAGATCGAGTCGATCACGACAAACGGAGCTTGGTTCTCAGTCACGTTTTGCAACGCCACATAAGTGCCGGTGTCCCACTTTTCACGCTTTTGATCGTGAATCACAGCGTGACGGTGTGTGAACGTGCCACGGCCGCAATCTTCACCTGACAAACGCACGGGGTAGCCGCTGGCCACCAACGATGCGAAAGCCATGTGCTCGCCCATGCCCCAATCCACGGGGATGTCGCCACGGCCCATCGCGGCGCGGTCGTCATACACCTTTTTCACCAACTGGTGAGGCGTGACGGTCGCGGGGATGGTGGTGATTTTTTCAGCCAAGCGCTTCCACTCGGTCATGGGGATGGCGGTTTCGCCAGCATCTGTCCACTTCTTGCCCATGAAGGGTGACCAGTCCACAGTGAACTTGGTCTTGAAGTTGGTCAACACAGGATCATCGGTGTGCTTGCCCGCATCCAAAGCGGCGCGGTAGGCCTTGACCATGTCGTCGCCCAATGTGTCGCCCAAGCCTTGTGTGGCCAACTTGTCGGCGAACAGCTTGCGGGTGCCAGGGTGAGCGGCGATTTTTTTGTACATCAGCGGCTGAGTCAGCGCTGGTGTGTCTTGCTCGTTGTGGCCGAGTTTACGGAAACACACGATGTCAAGCACCACGTCTTTGCGGAAGGTCGAACGGTACTCGAGCGCCAACTGGGTGGCCAACACGACGGCTTCTGGATCGTCACCGTTGACGTGCAACACAGGCGCTTCGACCATCTTGACGATGTCGGTACAGAACACGCTAGAGCGCATGTCGCGTGGGTCAGAGGTGGTGAAACCGATTTGGTTGTTCACAATGATGTGCACCGTGCCGCCTGTGGTGTAACCACGGGTTTGGGCCAGTGCCAAGGTTTCTTGGTTCACGCCTTGACCGCCGAAGGCGGAGTCACCGTGGACCAACACGGGCAACACTTGGCTGCCCGTTGGGTCAGCGCGGCGGTCCATGCGGGCGCGCACAGAGCCTTCGACCACGGGGTTGACGATTTCCAAGTGTGAGGGGTTGAACGCCAAAGACAAGTGAACGGGGCCACCAGCAGTCGACACATCAGAGCTGAAGCCTTGGTGGTATTTCACGTCACCAGCCGGCAACTCTTCAGGCGCGGTGTGGTCGAATTCGGCGAACAAGTCGGCAGGCAACTTGCGCATGGTGTTGACCAACACGTTCAGACGGCCGCGGTGGGCCATACCGATCACGACTTCTTGCACGCCTTTGAGGCCCGCTTGTTGGATCAGTTCGTCCATCGCGGCGATGAAGCTTTCACCACCTTCAAGCGAGAAGCGCTTTTGACCCACGTATTTGGTGTGGAGGTAACGCTCCAAGCCTTCCGCAGCGGTCAAACGCTCCAGAATGGCTTTCTTTTTGTCGGAATTGAAGTTGGCTTTGCTGCGGATGCTTTCCAACTTTTCTTGCCACCAACGCTTTTCACCCATTTCTGAGGTGTACATGAACTCGGCGCCCAAGGTGCCGCAGTAGGTTTCACGCAAAGCGTTGAGCAATTCGCGCAAGGACATGTTGTTCTTGCCGAAGAAGGTGTTACTGGTGTCGAACACGGTTTCTTGGTCGGCGTCAGAGAAGCCGTAGAAAGCGGGGTCGAGGTCAGGAATATTGGGGCGTTCAGTGCGCTTGAGTGGATCGAGGTCTGCCCAGCGTTGGCCCACGTTGCGGTAAGCGGCAATGAGCTGCTGCACTGCTGTGCGTTTGCGACCCATTTCGACGTTTTCGCTGGCCATGACGACTTTGGTACCGCCAGCTTTGGCGCGTTCTGCAAAGGCGTTGATGACGGGCAAGTGAGGCACGTCTTTGGCGTTAGAGCCATCGACTGCGGGCACATGCTGAAGCGCGTCGAAGTACTCGCGCCACGAATCGGGCACGCTACCAGGATTGGCTAAATAGTTTTCGTACATCTCTTCGACGTAAGGGGTGTTGCCCCCGAAGAGATGGGTATTGCCCGAATAGGCTTGATAGACGGTTGTCTCACTCATTTGCGCTGACCTCCGTTCCCCTGCAGGGAACATTAGCTGGTTGGAAAAAAACCTCCGCGACACGGCTGGACCGGTTAGCGGATGCGACTGTGGTCAGGATTGACCTAGTGCATCCAAGATTGTGCCACCGAAAACCCAGCCGTGGGCGCCAAATCAAACGATTTGGTCTTTGATCTGTTGCAAAGCGGTTGGATCGTCGATGGTGGTCAAGTCACCTGGATCGCGCTTTTCACACACCGCCTGAATGGCACGGCGCAGCAATTTGCCACTGCGTGTCTTGGGCAATGATGTCACGAAAATCACACGGGATGGGCGAGCCACCGCACCGAGTTGGCTGTCCACCACTTTCATGACTTCGGCCTCCAAGACTTTGCGGGCTGCGTCGTCGGTCAAGCCAGAGGTATCTTTGGCAATCGCAAACGCCATGGCCACTTGGCCTTTGAGCTGATCGGCCACACCGACCACCGCCACTTCGGCGATGTTGGGGTGGCTGGAGATGCTTTCCTCGATTTCGCGGGTGCCCAAGCGGTGACCCGCGACGTTGATCACGTCATCGGTGCGGCCCAAGATGAAAAAGTAGCCGTCTTCGTCGCGCACAGCCCAGTCGAAGGTGCTGTAAACCAGCTTGTTCGGCACGGTGTTCCAGTAGGTGCTGACGAAACGCTTGTCATCGCCCCAAATGGTTTGCAAGTTGCCGGGAGGCAATGGGCCTTCGATGGTCAACACGCCTTTTTGGTTAGCGCCGGTCAACTCTTCGCCAGTTTGGTCGTCGACCAACTTGACGTTGTAGCCGTAAACGGCTTTGCCAGGTGAGCCAAACTTGCTGGGTGCTTTTTCGACACCGTTGCAAATGGTCAAGATGGGCCAACCGGTTTCGGTCTGCCAGTAGTTGTCGATGATGGCTTTGCCGTTCAGGCCTTCTGAAATCCACTTGGCGGTTGGCTCGTCCAGAGGCTCACCCGCCAAGAACAAAGCTTGCAAGCTAGACAAGTCATATTTGGTCAACAAAGCGGGGTCTTGCTTTTTGAGCACACGAATGGCCGTGGGCGCGCTGAACATCACATTGACTTTGTACTTCTCAACCAAGCTCCACCAGATGCCGCCGTCTGGGCGAATCGGCAGACCTTCATACATGATGGTGGCCATGCCACCAATCAATGGACCGTAAATGATGTAGCTGTGCCCTACCACCCAGCCAATGTCGCTGGTACAGAAGAAAGTGCCCCCAGGTTTACCTTGGTAAATATGGGGAATGCTGGACGCCAAAGCCACGGTGTAACCACCGGTGTCACGTTGCACGCCTTTTGGCTTGCCCGTCGTGCCCGAGGTGTACAAGGTGTAGCTGGGGTGGGTGGACTCTACCCACTCGCAAGGCACCACGGTGTCCATGTGTTTGGCGCGCTCAGTGGCGTAATCCACATCACGACCAGCCACGGGCGTGAAAGCCGCCAATTTGCGATCCACCATGATGACATTGGCAGGTTTGTGTGCCGACAGCTTGATCGCCTCGTCGAGCAAGGGCTTGTAGGGCACGCCTTTGCCGCCGCGTGAACCCGCGTCCGCGCTGATGATGACTTTGGGCGACGCATCTTCAATGCGGGTCGCCAAAGAATGAGACGCAAAGCCGCCGAACACCACCGAGTGGATAGCACCCAAACGCGCACAAGCCAACATGGCAAACGCCGCTTCGGCAATCATGGGCATGTAAATCAAGACGCGGTCGCCTTTGGTGACGCCCAGATCTTTCAAAATGGCCGCCATGCGCTGCACTTCTGCGTGCAAATCGCGGAAGCTATAGGTGTGCTCTTGGTTGGTTTCGGTCGAGACGAAGATCAAGGCCGCTTGGTCAGCGCGGTCCTTGAGGTGACGGTCTACCGCGTTGTGGCACAGGTTGGTTTTGCCACCCACAAACCACTTGGCAAACGGCGGGTTGCTGTAATCACAGATTTGTTGTGGCTGGGTCTCCCACTCCACCAATTTGGCCTGCTCAGACCAAAAAGCGTCGCGATCCTCAATGGAACGGCGGTGAAAATCTGCATAAGCAACCATCTACTTCTCCTAAAAACGAATTTGCACTGAATTCATAATTATGAGAAGAACGTACTTGCAACAAGCTGACTTTTGGTGTGGGTAATTACCCTTTACTTGATCAGGGCGTGAATTTCTTTGAAGGGGTCGGCTTCGGCTGAGCGCAGCCATTCAAACAAAACCATCTCGGTCGTCACCAGTTCGGCACCCGCACCGGCCAAACGGTCAAAGGCTGCGTCGCGGTTGCGCTCGGTGCGTGAGCCGCAGGCGTCGGTCACCACCCACACGGAATACTCTTCTTCTAGCAAGTCCAAAGCGGTTTGCAGCAAACACACATGGGCTTCGCAGCCGGCGATGACGATGCTTTGGCGCGTAGGCTCTTGCGGCACGGCCTTTTGCAAATGCTTGGGCAAGCTGCGGGCATTGCCAGCGGGCGCACGCGCCGCGGGTCGCAACACCTCGCTCAGGCCATCGGCACAGGCGCTGAAACTCATCTTGGGCAAGGTACGGCGGCACAAGGCACGCAACTCCACAGGATTGGGACCCAGTTTTTCTGGGTTTTGTTCCGTGCCATAGGTTGGCACCTCCATCCAGTGGGCAGCTTGGGCCAGGCGCATGGCGTTGGCCAATACCAAATCGGCTTCAAAAATGGCGGGCATCAGGCGCGCTTGGTAGTCCACCAGCACGAGTTGGGATTCTTGGTCGTCGAGCAACATGCGAAGTACAAATAGGTTTGTAGAAAGCACCAAGTATCGACGATGCGGCTAGAGGACGTTTGTCAATATCGTTTACTTTAGGATTAACCCTAGGTAAATCAACAACTTACGCGATATATTTGATAAGATTTAGCAGATAAAACAGCTAGAATAAGCGGTTATGTTGAAACGAATTCTCCTCATCCTCTGCTGCGTCGCCAGTGCACATGCTGCACCGTCGAACAATGCCGCAGACGACATCGAGCGCTATCTGGCGGAGCGCGGCATCGTCGCGCAAATGGACCACATGCGCCAATCCGTCGGAGACACGGCGTCAGACTTGGTGGTCAACGCCATGACGTTCTTGGGCGTCCCCTACCGCCGAGGCGGTACCAATGCCAGCACCGGTTTTGATTGCAGCGGTTTTGTACGCTCGATGTTTGAGCAAACCGTGGGCAAAGTGCTGCCGCGCCGTGCCAGCGAACAAGCTGCGGCCACTGAAAAAATCGACAAACAAGATTTGAAGCCCGGCGACTTGGTGTTCTTCAACACCATGCGCCAAACCTTCAGCCATGTGGGCATTTACGTGGGCGACAACAAGTTCATCCACTCACCCAAGCCAGGCCAACAAGTGCGCGTGGACGATATGCGCCAAGCCTATTGGGACCGCCGTTTCACAGGCGCGCGTCGCGTGGCACCTGCGGCCAACGGCGACAGCCTCAGCAACTAAGCGCAGCAGAGCGTTAAAAACGCTCGCCTTCGCTCAGATAGCGCCAAGCGCCCTCTTCCAAATCGCCCAAGCTCACGCGTCCTAAACGGATGCGGCGCAGCGCCAAGATCTCCAGCCCAGCCAATTCACACAGGTAAACCGCCAAACCCAGGTGCGAGCCTTTCACGGCCAAACGCAACTTGCTGCGCTCGGGGTTGGCACTGCCCACGCTGATTTTGAAATCGGGCAAACGCAAACGTTCGTCGCGCATGGCCCGTTCAATCGGACGCAACGCATCGGGCGTCACCTCGCCGCGCACATCCACAATGAGCTCTTGCTCAATGAAGGCCATGTCCTCCATCAGCTTGCGCTGGACGCGGAAATCTTGCGTGAAGGCTACCAAGCCGCTGGCTTCATATTCCAATGGCACGCTGGCGTCGAGTTTGGCCAAATGACTTTTCAAAAAACGCACGCCACTGTGGTCATGCTTGCTGTGTTGCTCGGTGGTGAGCAAGGTGCGCACGTTTTGCGGACCTTTAGGCACGCGTGTTGGCACGGCAGCGCGCCCGACTGGCGCAGGCTTTTTCATCGGCAATGGCTCTAGGCCATCGGTCCAACCCGCAGGTTTGTTCAAAATCAGCGTGACCGACATGAGGTTGAGCAAACTGGCGTGTGCATCTACCGTCACGTGTTGTGTGGTCACACGACGTGACGGCTCTTGCACCACCGCACCATCAACGCGCACAAAGCCCGCTTCAATGTATTGCTCGGCTTCACGGCGCGAACAGTCGCGCAGTTGCATGATGCGTTTGGAAAGGCGCTCGCCTTCGGCTGGGCGGTCACCCACAGATTTGCTGGAATTCATAAGGGCTGAATCCTCCCACAGTTAATCGTTGTATCGTTCACCCATTCACTTGTTTGTGGAGAGATTTCGTTGAATTTGGCTCATTTACTCCAGCGCATGGCGCGTCAGTTTCCTAACCGCGCTGCTATTTTTCATGGCACACATGCCGTGGCGACCTACGCGCAATGGGCGCAACGCAGCGCGCACCTGGCCCAACAGTTTCAAGATGCGGGCCTGCAACCAGGCGACCGCGTGGCGCTGTTCATGCACAACCACCCGCGCTATCTGGAAGTGATGTTTGGTGCATGGTGGGCAGGTTTGGCGGTGGTGCCCATCAATGCCAAACTGCATGTGCGTGAAGCGCAATGGATTGTTGACAACGCCAAAGCCAGCTGGGCCTTCATCACATCTGACGTGACGGCAGACGTCACCACAGACACTGGCGAACAATTGCAAGGGTTGCAGCGCGTCATCGATGTGGATAGCCCAAACGCCGATGACTTATGGGCCCTACCTCACGCAAGTGATAAGCCCCCCACAAAGCCCATCGTTGAGCGCCAGTCGGACGACCTCGCTTGGCTGTTCTACACCAGCGGCACCACGGGTCGCCCCAAAGGCGTGATGATCACCCACCGCAACTTGATGACCATGGGCCTAGCTTACTTCACCGATGTGGATGCCATCACCGCGCAAGACACTATCGCTTATGCCGCCCCCATGTCGCATGGCGCAGGCTTGTATGCCATCCCGCATTTGATGGCTGGTGCACGTCATGTGGTTCCGGCTTCAGGCGGCTTTGACGCAGCGGAGTTGTTTGAACTGGGTCAGGCGGTTGGTCCGCTGTCGATGTTTGCTGCACCGACCATCGTCAAACGCTTGGTCGACCATGCTGAGCAAACACAACAAACCGCCGAAGACTGTGGCAACGCCTTCAAAACCATCGTCTACGGCGGCGCACCCATGTATGCGGCAGACATCCAACGCGCGCTGCGCCTCATGGGCCCGCGCTTTGTACAAATTTACGGCCAAGGCGAAAGCCCCATGGTGGGCACGGCCCTGTCTCGCTTTCATTTGAGCGACACCACCCACCCCGAACATGCGCAACGCTTGGCGTCTATCGGCGTGGCGCAAACGCCGGTGCAAATTCGCATCGCCGATGAGCAGGGACACGATCTGCCTTTGGGTGAGGTGGGTGAAGTGCTCATCCAAGGTGACAGCGTGATGGCCGGCTACTGGCGCAACCCAGAAGCCACGCAAGCCGCCATTCGCGAGGGCTGGTTGTTCACGGGTGACATGGGTTGCTTAGACGCGCATGGTTTTCTCACACTCAAAGACCGCAGCAAAGACCTCATCATCTGCGGCGGCTCTAACGTCTACCCGCGCGAGGTGGAAGAAGTGTTGTTGCAAGCCTCGGGCGTGAGCGAAGTGGCCGTGGTGGGCGCACCCGACCCCGAGTGGGGTGAAATCATCGTGGCTTTTGTGGTGACACAACTCGGCAGCACCGTCACCGCGCAAGACCTCGACACATATTGCTTAAAAGAAATCGCCCGCTTCAAACGCCCCAAGCGCTACGAACTGGTCGACAGCTTGCCCAAGAACAACTACGGCAAAGTGCTGAAAACCGAACTGCGTCAAAGACTCGCTCAGCCCTAGTGGTATGGTGCTGCCCCATGCACACACAAATAGACCACCTCGTCATCGTTGCCAAAAGCCTAGAACAAGGCGTGCAATGGTGCGAAGACACACTGGGCATCACGCCTGGCCCCGGCGGCGAGCACACGCTGTACGGCACACACAACCGCTTGTTCAAAGTGGCCTCGCCTTCCAACCCCATGGCCTATGTCGAAATCATCGCCATCGACCCCCAAGCCGTCCGCCCCAAACGCGCCTGCCCGACGCGCTGGTACGACATGGACGACCCCGCCTTGCAAAAGGCTGTCGCCAAAGAACCGCGCTTGGTCCACTTTGTGGTGAATACCCCCGACATCCGAGCCGCACGCATGGCCGTGCGCATGCAAGGCATTGACCGCGGCCCCGCCATCTCAGCCAGCCGACGCACCAACCGTGGCACGCTCAACTGGCAAATTTCAGTGCGCGCCGATGGCCAACGTTTGTTTGATGGCTGCATGCCCACACTCATTCAATGGGGCAAGCCCGAAGCGACCGACCCGCTCAAGCTGCATCCGCGCAACACCCTCACCCGCTCGGGTGTGACGCTGCAAAGCCTAGAGGTGATCCACCCCAGCGCCGCGAAGTTGCAAGCCGCTTATGACGCGATTGAACTCAACCGTGTGACGGTGACCGAAGGGCCAGCCAACCTCAAAGCCACCTTGCAAACACCCAAAGGGGTGGTGGTGCTGGAGAGTCTTGGCCTTTAAGTGGCTTTCAAAGCGGCTTTTTGTTTGGTGTTTGGCTCGCAGGCTGTTAGCTTTTATACGCCTGCACTTTCTCATACGCGGCCCACAATTTATGCTGCATCTCGCAGCCATTCATCATCAAACCCGGCGCTGAGATGCCCATGAAGCGGTCGGTTTGCATGATGAGCGCATGGGCTTGCTCAAACACACCTGCGCCATACAACTGGCGAATCGCGCCCACATAGGGCGCGGTGTCGCCACGGTCGGTGAGCAACACCAAGGTTTCGATGCAGGCATAGACCGAGCGGCGTTGCTGGGGAATTTGGTCAAAGTGGCGAATCCATTCGCAGCCTTCCACCGTGGCGGCTTCATCGCCACACGCCAAGGCCAAGAGGGTTTTGAGTTCGCCCACGCGCAGGTCTGCCCAGAAGCTTCCTGCATCCGGTGTCATGCCAATCAAGGCTGCCACAGGGCGCTCGTCTGCCAAGTTGGACTCGTTCAACGAGGCCAACAAATCGCTGCATTCTTCGTTGTCGAGGTCGGTCAAGTTGAGGATGGCTTCACGCATCTCGTTGGCGATGCTGTTGTTCTCAAAATCGAGGTCGTCCACGGGGTAAATCTCAGACATGCCCGGCACCAAAATGCGGCAGGCGTACACACCCAAGTGCTCGAAGTCGGCGATGTAAATATCAAAGCCATCGTCGTGCATGCGTTTCACACAATACGAATAGTCGTCGGCAGTGGTACTGGAGAAGTTCCAATCCACAAACACATAGTCTGGAATTTGGCCCAAAAATTCCCAGTGAATCACGCCACTGGAATCGACGAAATGAATTTCAATGTTGGGAGCGCTGGCCGCTTCATCCAAATCAAACGTGGGTGGTGGGAAGCCCACCAAAGTGTCCAACGCGCGGCCTTGCAGCAACTCGGTCAAGGCACGCTCTAGCGCCACTTCAAAACGAGGATGCGCACCAAAGCTGGCAAAACAGCCTTGGTCTTCGGGGTGCAGCAAAGTCACGTTCATCACGGGATACTTCCCGCCGAGTGATGCGTCTTTCACCAAGATGCCAAAGCCTGCGGCACGCAAAGCGGCAATACCCACAGCGATGCGTGGATAACGGTTGATGACGGCTTCAGGCACATCGGGCAAACAAATGCCCTCGCTGATGATTTTGGCTTTCACGTGACGCTCAAAAATTTCAGACAAGCCTTGCGTTCGAGCCTCAAGCGCGGTGTTGCCCGCTGACATGCCGTTGCTCACATACAAGTTGCCAATGATGTTGACGGGGATGAACGCCGTCTCACCATCGCGCTGGCGCACATAGGGAATGGCGCAAATGCCGCGCTCTACGTGGCCGGAGTTGAAATCCACCAAGTTGGCGCAATCGATGTTGCCTTCTGGGTTGTAAAACGTGTGCAGCTCGGCGTTGAGCAAGTCCTTGGGCCACGAGCCATCGTCGGTCAAATCAAACCAACGCTCTTGCGGGTAATGCACAAACGAGGCATCCGCTGTGAGGGGGCCTAGGTAGAAATGTGTCCAAAAATAGTTGGTCGCCAAGCGCTCAAAAAACTCACCCAAGGCACTGGCCAAACACGCCATGCGCGTGGCGCCTTTGCCGTTAGCAAACAACACAGGGCAATCGCGGTCACGGATGTGGACCGACCAAACACCATCGACGGGGTTGAGCCAACTCTTCTCTTGGATGTGAAACCCCATTGCCTGCAACTTGGCTTGTAGGGTGTTGATGGTGGATTCGAGTGGCGCGTCTTTGCCAAGAATAAAACTTTGAGTGGGCACGGTAAATCGCTTTTAAAAACAGCAGGGGCGCCCTGGAACTTGTCCCGTATTGTGGGGCCTGCACGACCTGCTCAAAGCTCGGGGTTTTCGCTCAACGATGCGGCGACGTGTCTGTTATTTAGTCGTCTTTTGGCAAGGTTGCCAGCAGCGCCATGCCTGCAGCCATGACGCCAGCGGTCAGCCACAACGCCCCTTTGAACGTGCCCGTGGTCTGAGCCATGTAGCCTGCCACCACGGGGGCCAGCATTTGCGCTGCGCCATAGCTGAGCGTGAGTTTGGCCATGGCTTTGCCTGGGTTGTTAGGCGCGCGGCGCCCCACAAGTGCCAGCGTCATGCTGACAATACCAATGAAGGTAGCGCCGTATCCCACTGCCCCCGCGAGTGCCGCCCACAACTCGCCCGACATGGCCGGCAGCATGACCGAAAGCGTTTGCAAACCAAACGCCAACAGCAAAGCCCGTTTGTCACCCACACGCCGCGCCACCAAATCCCAAATGAACACCGCAGGCATGGCCGCCATGCCGACCATCGCCCAAGCCAACGGACCTTGGCCCGCCAGCGCAGGCTCGCGCTCCACGATGGCCACGGTGAACGTGGCACTGATGACAAAGCCCCAGCCCGCGGCAAAGTAACTGGTCAGCATGGTCCACGCCCAGCGGCGTGAGCCCAAGCCTGCTGCAGGCGCTGCGTCATGCGCCACCACCACCTGGGGTGGCACAGGCGGACGCCACTTCCAAGCGGGCACAAAAAACAACAAACCCAAAGCCGCAAAGGCCAACCATTGGTCCGACCATGTGGGCCACAGCTGTGCCAAGCCCCAAGCCCCCAGCGCCGACACCACAATGCCCAGCCCTAAGCCGATGAAATACAAACCCAACTCAGGCCGACGCCCTTGGCGCATCAGCCAACCCAAGATCAAACCTGAACCGAGCAACATGCCCGTGGCACCACACAAGCCGCCGATGTAGCGAATCAAAGCCCATGCAGGCATCCACGTGGTCAGCGCCATCGCCGCCACCGTGAGCAAGGCCATCCACAAGCCAGCGCTGTACAGCCAATGCCGCCAGCGCACATCGTCAATCCAAGTGGCGGCTAAAGCACCGCTCATATAACCCGCGTAGTTGATGGCGGCCAAACCGCCAGCGGCCGCGTCGGTCAATCCGGTTTGGGTTTGCAGGCTAGGCAACAAGGGCGTGTAGGCAAAACGGGCCAAGCCGATGGTCAGCACCAAGCCGCAAATGCCGCCCGTGAGAACTTGCCATGGATGAAGGTGTTTGTTCGACATGAGTCAGCGAAGTATGCCGCGCGTCGGGCCCCTCAATGTCAAATTGCTGTCACGCGGGTGCGAGAGGCATCAAGCCAAGGTAAGGCTCAGCCCCGTGCGCCTTTTGGCTTCTCAAACCCCGCATCCACCCAAGCCTGAGCGGTATTGCGGTTGAGCTTGAAGCCAGCCTCCACCCGCACCTCAGCCAGCGTGTCGCCGCCCTCGTCTTGCGCGCTCAGTGTGGCGTAGGGGTTGTCGTCATCGGGCACGATGTCTAGCAGCACGGTCACGCGACCTGTTTGGCCGTTGACCGTGACGGCCTGGTGCAGCGTCGCGTGCAACTGCTGCTCGCTGCGGCGCACAAATTCAGAAGCGGTTTTGACCAAGGTGATGAACGCCGTGCCGTCCAAGGGCTTGGGGTTCTTTTTGTCGCGGCCCATGGTCCACGGGCCAATCAAGGCGGCTTCGGATTCGCCGTCTTTGAACATGGCCACCGCCCAGCCGTCGTCATCGTCGTTTTTGATGACCTTGGCTGTCCAAGTTTCGTTTTGCCATAGGCGGGGCTCTTGCACAAAGCCGCTCTCTTGGGTGTCGTCTTGCGAATGGTCTGGGGTGTGGTCGTCGTTCATGCGGATTGGGTGGCGTGTTCGGGGTTGGCGCGGGTGGCATCCATCCACGCGTGGATGTCTTTGGGGCTGGTCAAGGTGCGCACATGCATGTACGCAGCCTCGGCCTCGGGGTAGTGTTTGCGCAAAAAGTTGAGCCATTGTTTCAAGCGCCCCGCTTGGTGACGCTCGCTCACATGGCCCGACACAATTTGCCAAAACGTGTGCAGGTGTGGCGGCAGGTCTTGCCAACGCACTACGCGAGCGGGTGCAGGCAAACCACTCGCAGATGCGTCGTGCGCTTGAATGGCCCAGCCCAGTCCAGGGTTGGTCACCATGCCTCGGCCCAACATCAAGTCAAAGCAACCTGATTCAGCACGGGCATTGATGGCGTCTTGCACATTCCAAATTTCGCCATTCGCCACCAGCGGGGTTTTGACCTTGGCTTTGATGTCGGCAATGCGGTGCCAATACGCGGGTGGGCGATACGCATCGGCCTTGGTGCGGGCGTGCACCACAATTTCACTGGCACCACCCGCCTCTAGCGCCAAGGCGCATTCCTCCGCCGTGCTGTCGTCGTTGAAGCCCAAGCGCATCTTGGCCGACACCACTTGATGGGCGGGCACCGCGGCGCGCACCGCTCGCACAATTTGGTACAGCACCTCGGGGTCTTGCAGCAGCACCGAGCCACCGCCGTGGCGGTTGACTTGTTTGGCGGGGCAACCAAAGTTCAGGTCCACCCCGTCGCAGCCCATGCCCGCCACGCGCGCGGCGTTGTCCGCCAAACATTGGGGGTCTGACCCCAGTAGTTGAGGCCGCACCGGCACGCCAGCAAACGTACGCCCGCCATTCGTCAGCTCGGGCACGATGCGCAAAAACGTGCGCTCGGGCAGCAAGGTGTTGGTGACGCGGATGAACTCGGACACGCAGCGGTCCACCCCGCCGATGCGGGTCAGCACGTCGCGCAGCACAAAGTCGAGCAAGCCCTCCATCGGGGCAAGAATAAGCATGGGGTTGGGAGTTTGAAAAAGAAGGCCGCAAGCAGCGAAGGCACTACTCTACCTAACTCCGTGCAAGGGATGGTTTTACTGGGACAATAGCGGTCTTATCTGTTCACTGAATTTTCCCTTTCCATGTCCGACCTGACAACTGTTGAAGTCCGTCCCGCCACCATGCGCGACGCCGCCAAAATCGCCGAGCTGTACGCCGCCACCGCCAAAGAAGCGTTCAAAACCATGCAAACCGGTAGCAAAGTGCTGCCGGTGCCCGAAGAAAAAAGCACCACCTACTGGCGCGAAGCCATTGAGTTTGCTGAACCTCAAGTGCAAGTAGCCGTCGACGGCAGCAAGATCGTGGGCTTTGTGGGCTACGACCGCTCTCGCGACAAAGGCACGCCCAACACCCTGGGCGAAATTTGGGACATCTACGTGGATGCTGCTTACTGGGGCCAAGGCGTCGGCCTGGCGTTGTGGGACGCCGCCCGTGAAGGCCTCCAAGAAGAAGGCTGTACCCATGTGTCCATTTGGGTGCCCATCGCCAACGACCGCGCCATGCGCTTTCATGAGTTGGCCGGCTTCAAACGCGAAATGTCCAGCGCCAAGACCGTGCCCATGGGCCCCGTCAAGGTGGAAGAGATTCGCCTGAAGCAAGCGCTTTGATTTTTCAAGCGCTGTCATTTTTAAAGAACCGAACGTGTCTGAACACTACGCCGCCCTCGGGCTGAAAAGCGATGCCACGCTGGCGGACATCAAACGCGCATTCCGCCAAAAAGCCTCGCAGTTTCACCCAGACCGCAACACCGCCGAAGACGCGCCTGCGCGTTTTCGCGAGGTGCAAGAGGCCTACGACGTGCTGTCAGACGAGACCAAACGCAAAGCCTACGACGACAACCGCCGCCGTAATTTGTTAGATGACCCTGCGCAAACCGCGCGCGAAATTTGGACCGCCTACTTTCAGCAAGTGCTGAATCGTTCATAAAAACGTTCTGATTCAAAAGCAACGTTTCCATAAGCAAAACATGAGCATTTCTCCATTCTTCCAAGAGCTGCGTTCGGCCTACCAAGCCGAGCTGGACGACCTCAACTCAGACTCCGAAGGTCACTACATCCTCGACAAACGCTTGGCTGAAAAGCGCAAAGAGCTGGGCTTTTTGCTACAGATGCTGGATCTCAACCCCGAAATGGTGGCTGTGGTGTTGCACCAAGCCTTTGAGTTTCATGAGCCCGAGTTGATGGACCACTTCATCACCTTAGACGCCGATGATTTACTGAGCTGGGATGCTGTGTCTGAAGGCATCCGCATTGCACCTTGGGCACAACCCATGGTGGACCAAATCTTGGCAGAGCCTGTGGGTGCTTGGTTCATGAGCGTGGCTGCGGCCCTCGAATACATGCACGGCACGCCTATGCGCTCCTCCGCACAGTCAAGTGACGCCGATGCCGACGAAGATTTAGAGAACGTCGAACGTGGCGATCAGCCCGAACAAGACGAGGAGCGCGAAGCACGTGAACGCGAAGAAGCGGGCAACGCATGGATGGTCGAACAAGGCTTCGACAGCAAAGAATAAACAGGTGACCCCATGACCGACAAAACAAATGCCATCGCACTGATTGCCAAAACGCAAAGCCTCATCGCCGCAGGCGACATCACGGGCGCAGAAGCCGCGCTCGTCGAGCTGGCCGATGCCGAAGGCGACCAAGCCTTGATGGTGGTGCTGGCGCAGCTGCCCCCCAAAGACATCTTGGCCGTGATTCGTGAGTACGACACGTCCAAAGAATCGGTCATCAACCTGCTGGTCACGCCCGAGCAATTTGCCCGCGCCGTGGTGATTGAAAAACAATACAAAGACCTCACCCGCACCCACTTGCGCGGCATGATGAACTCCATCATCTTTCGCGACGATGCAGACACGGTTGAGTTCCTCACCGCCATTGGCGATTTGGAAGGCGGCGCTGAAGCGCTGGCCGACTACTTCAGCGAAAAGTGGAGCCGCATCGAAGCCTTTGCACGCACTGGCACATTCGACACCATGGAAGACGACGGCGACATGCTGTCTGAAAGCGCCCTGCTCGGCTCCGCCTATGTGAAGCCCCGCGTCGAAGAAGACGAAGTGGCCGACCAAGACTGGATGCAACTCGCGTGGATCTTGCGCCACAAAATTCCAGACCTCTTCATCGAAATGTTGCTGGTACTTCGCGCCAAAGCACGTGCCCACGATGCGGGCCTGTCGGAAGACGACGAGGAAGACGACGACGGCAAGGTCGAGACCAGCGCCACCGACCGCGGCCAAGCCACCCCCGCCGCGCGTGACTCTGACGAAGAATCTGCCATCTAAACCCACAGACCATGACGCAAGCTGTTGTTGCCCTTTTTGATGACCGCCCTTTCTTTGAAAAGGCGGTTGCCTACGGCGTGCAACACGGCGTGTTGGACCAAACCAAGCTAGACGCCATCCAAACCGATGCGCCTAAAGGCATGGTGCAAATCGCGCGTTACTTTGGCAGCGAGTTCTTGCGTCCTGAGCTTGAAAAGGCTAAGGACCGCATCGTCAACATGGTCAGCCTCACGTTGCAAATTCAAAGCGGTGGCGATTTGCGCAAAGCCGCAGAGCAGCTGCGCGAGCACTCTTTTCTTTCGCGCTCGAAGGCCGCTTCAGACATGCTCAAAGCGCTCATCGTCATGCCGCAAAACACGCACTTTGGCATGAACGAGCACGGCGGCTTTAGCGACAAACACATCCCGCAATTGGCCAAATGGTCGCTGTGCAATTTGGCCGACTACCAAGCCGAGCTGGCCAAGCGCCAACAAGTGGCCCACGTCATCGACGCCGCCATTTGGATGGCGGACCAACTGGGCCTGCACGCTGACGATTTAGAAGAAGCGGGCTGCGATGCCGAAGCCGTGATTCGCACCGCGCTGATGGCTGCTGCCACCAAACACAAAGACATGCCTGACTGGGTGGCCTTTCAAAAAATCATCGCCACGCTGCGCAAGCCCAGCGCCACCAAAACCATCCACTTGGTTGCGCCCAAAAACTTGCCCGCCGAATTCAAAGCAGCGGTCGAGCACGTGCGCCTAAGTGTGGAAGCCGACTTGCCCAAAATTTTGGATGCCAAGTTGACGCCACAAAAACTCTTCAACCAAACACCGGCTTTTGTAGGCCGCTACTTTTGGGTAGAGGATGGTTTGTCTGAGGTTGACCACTTTGATCGCCAAACCTCTGCCGCATGGACCAAAGCCACGGGCGGGCACAGCGACGACAGCTCGCTGCTCACTCTCTTCTTGTGCATTGCCACGGGTAGTACCGGCAAAACACTGCTGACCGAAAAAACGGCAACCACGCTGATTCGCAAAATCCGCAAATCAGGCGTGCAACCCGAGCTGGCGACGGCATTCATCCAAGCCAATGCACCGGCTGAGCATCAAGACGATTACATAGCCATGTGGGAAGCCTTCATTGACGAATCGCTCGTCACGTTGGAGAGCGACCACGACTACAAACTGCACGATGCACTGTCGCTGTTGCGCCGCGAATGCAATGTGGCCGACTAAGCCATAGCCGTCAAACAAAGCCACCGCTGCCAGCACCTTCAATTGCCTCGACCTTCGCCTTGACCGCAGATTTACCCCACGCCGTTGCGCGCTTACGCGCAACCCGCCTCGCCCGCAGCGTCAAACCTTTTCTAGCCCGAGGCGGCCCCAAAGGTGAACGCTGCGCAGGCTGCCGCTTGGTGCCCACACACTGCATCTGCTCACTGCGCCCCGACGTGTCCACACGCGCAGGCATGTGTTTGCTGATGGCCGACATCGAACCACTCAAACCCAGCAACACGGGCTGGCTGATTGCCGATGTGGTGGCTGACACCTTTGCGTTTGGCTGGGCGCGCACCGAAGTTGACCCGACTTTGCTCGCGTTGTTAAGCGACCCGCAATGGCAACCCTATGTGGTGTTCCCTAGCGCGTTTGCTGAATCGCAACGCGTGGTGCATAACGTAGCGCATGAAGCCCACAAGCGCCCCTTGTTCATCCTGCTCGACGGCACGTGGGACGAAGCGCGCAAGATGTTTCGCAAAAGCCCCTACCTGCAAAACTTCCCCGTGTTAAGCCTGCACCCCGAACAACTGTCGCGCTACAAACTGCGACGCGCACAAAGCGAGGCCCACTTTTGCACCGCCGAAGTGGGCGCCATGTGCCTAGACCTTGCCAACGACACGCAAGCCGCGACCGCCCTCAACGCCTACTTTGATGTGTTCACCGAGCACTACCTCAAAGCCAAGCAACAACTCCCCGTCGATTTGGGCGATGACTTGCATCTGCGATTGCAGACAGCCACCCATTCCGCGTGAACGACAATCAAGACATGGCTATTCAATGGTTCCCCGGACACATGCACCTCACGCGCAAAGCGATTGGGGAGCGCATCAAAGAGATTGACGTTGTCATCGAAATGCTCGACGCCCGCTTGCCCGGCTCTAGCGCCAACCCGATGTTGGCCGAGCTCATTCAAGGCAAGCCCGCACTCAAGGTGCTGAGCAAGCAAGACTTGGCCGACCCCGAGCGCACCGCGATGTGGCTGGCCCATTACAACGCCATGCCCGGCGTGCGCGCCATTGGTCTAGACACCAGCATGTCCTCGCCCGCCAAAGCGCTGATCGACAACTGCCAACAACTCGCCCCCAACCGTGGCGGCATGGCCAAGCCCATGCGCGTGCTGATTTGCGGCATTCCCAACGTGGGCAAGTCCACCCTCATCAACACGCTCAAAGGCAAACGCGCCGCGAAAACGGGTGACGAAGCGGGTGTGACCAAGATAGAGCAACGCATCGCCTTGGCCGATGACTTTTATTTGTACGACACCCCCGGTGTGCTGTGGCCTCGCATCATCGTCGAACAAAGCGGCTTTAACCTTGCCGCCAGCGGCGCGATTGGCGTGAACGCGTTTGACGAAGAAACCGTGGCGCTTGAGCTGCTCAACTACCTCATTCCCCACTACCCCGACGTGCTGCACAAGCGCTACAACATCGACGACGTGGCCAGCCACACCGACGAAGAAATGTTGGACGCCATTGGTCGCAAACGCGGTGCAGTGCAAAGCGGTGGGCGCATCAACACCACCAAAGCCGCGCACATCGTCATTCACGATTTCCGCACAGCGGCGCTGGGTCGCGTGACGCTAGAAACGCCCGAGCAATTTGCCGCGTGGTTGGCCGAAGGAAAAATTGCAGACGCCGAACGCGCCGTGCGCAAAGAGGCGATTGAGAAAACAAAGAAGACGGCGCGCAAGCCTAAAAAGCGTTGAGATCAGAACAGCAACACATGACACAACGCCTAGACACGCCCGACAAAGAAGCCATCGCCCTGCTCCCCCCGTTTGAACGCTTGGGGCTAGACCGCATCACCTTGGTCAACACAGCCAAGCAAGCCCAGATCGCACATGACGCCTTGATGGCCTCACGCGCCTGGGGCTTTGACACTGAATCCAAGCCCACCTTTCGCGTGGGCGAAGCGTCTGATGGCCCGCATGTGTTGCAGCTTTCCACCCGCGAACGCGCTTGGGTGTTTCAGCTGCACGACCTCGACTGCCGCGCGGTGGCAGCCGACTTGCTAGCGCGACCAGGCATTGCCAAAGCCGGCTTTGGTTTGGGCGATGACCGCAAACGCATCATCCAAAAATTTGGCGTGGAGCCAGCAGATGTGCTGGAACTGAACAGCATTTTCAAAGCGCAAGGCTATCGCAAAGAAGTGGGCGTCAAGGGCGCGGTGGCGGTGCTGTTCAAGCAACGTTTTCAAAAATCAAAGAAGGCCGCCACCAGCAACTGGGCCAATGAACGCTTGAGCGAATCGCAACTGGTGTATGCCGCCAACGATGCGTATGCAGCGTATCGGGTGTGGGAAGCTTTGTCGCTTTAAACCTTCAGAGCAAGGAACCGTCATGTCAAACCTCACAAGCCACAGCGCCACCACACACTCTGAACACGCCAGCTCGGTGCTGGCGTTTGCCAATGCCTTGTGGCGCGTGCGCCGACCCAAGCCCTTTGTGTTGGTGATTGAAGGTGAAGTCGGCCATGAAGGCACCGAGCCCACCGACTACCTGCACGACAAACTGCTGTTGCCCGAATGGCGCGAAGCTTTTTACAAGCTGGTCGATGCCACGGGCTTGGTCGTCTGCCTGAATTCGCACACCCAACACCCCACCTACCGCGATGTGCGTGGGCGCTCCAGCAAAGGGCGGCTGAGCCAGGGCGAGTACTACCACCACGACGGCTGCACAGGCCCCGTCAAGCCGCGCTTTGTGGAAATTCGCTGCCCCATTCAGCCGCAAACACGCGGCGTGGCCACTGCCGTAGCGCCGCACCGCGATGTGGTCAAAGCCATGGTGCAAGTGCTGCCCGCCGAGCTGGCCGCCACAGCCGCACTGGCCACGCAAGACATGAGCCCCGAAGCCTTGAGCCAAATGGACTACGCCGCGCTAGACCACCTGCAAGGCCTCATCACGCGCACCGTGCGCAAGAAGCTCAACGCAGAAGGCGCACGCAGCTACTTCCGCCAAGTCGATGCCGCCGCCAACGCCTACTTTGAACCTTGGGCCTTGGGCGAAAGCCGCTTCATTGCCAACGCCAACAGCGGCGTGACCATGCAACACCGCCGCGCCTACCAAGCCCCACACACTGGCGGCGTGGCTAATGGCCACTTGGTCAAACGCTGGACCAATGAAGAGCTGCTGCTACCCGGCCAAGTGGCCGACCTTGCCTTGATTGCTGCACTGTGCAGCGAAGAAGGTGATGAAGCGGATGGAGAGCGGGCTGAGGGGTGTTACCTCGGGGCGCATTGAGCGCCGTCTCAGTCGGGGCTCTTCCCCGTCAACTCTTCAAACTTGGCCGCCATCGTGGGGTTGCCGCGGGTGAGCTTCTTGATCGTCAGGTCGTCGGCCTTGTCGTTGGCCAAGCGTAAATTGTTGGCCGACTTGTGCAGCGCTTCCTTGGTTTTTTCCAAGTCCTTGATGGCTTCATCAATGCGCTTGACGGCTTCTTCAAAGCCCTCAGAGGCCAAGCGCCAATTGCGGCCAAACGCCGTCTTGAATTCGTCTAGCTGGGTTTCAAACTTGGTGATGTCCACGTTCTGCGAGCGCACCAAGGCCAGCTCGGACTTGTACTTCATCGCGTTCAAAGCGGCATTGCGCAGCAGCGTGATCAGGGGCACAAAGAACTGCGGCCGCACCACGTACATCTTGGGGTAGCGGTGCGACACATCCACGATGCCGCTGTTGTACAACTCGCTCTCCGGCTCCAGCAGGGACACCAGCACCGCGTACTCGCAGGCTTTTTCTGTGCGGTCCTTGTCCAGCTCTTTCAGAAAATCCTCGTTCCGCTTCTTGGTGGCCGTTTCGTCGCTTTCGTTCTTCATCTCAAACATGATGGAGACGATCTCGGCACCCGACTCGTCTGAGTCCCGAAAAATATAGTCACCCTTGCTGCCGGTGCGGGCGTCGTTGTCTTTCTCAAAATGCGCCCGCTGAAAAGCGGCTGCACGGATGCGGTTGAACTCGATTTCGCAGTGCTGCTCCAATGTTTCACCCACCATCTTGGTTGACAGCCGCGCCTTCATGTCCCGCAGACGGGCAATCTCGGCATCACTGTCGCGCAGCTGCAAGGCGTATTGCTCCTTGATGGCTTTCTCTTCCAGCTGGTTTTTGACGGTGATGAGGCTGAGCTCACTCTTCAAGGCATCGCGCTCTTGGGCGACCACACCCACGGCCTCGTTCACGGCCAGTTGGCGCGCTGTCTCGCTGGCCGCCAGCTTGGCTTGCAGCGCCTGAATTTCGGCGTCCTTTTTGGCAGCCTCGGCCTGCAGCGCATGGGCCAGCTTGGCCTCGGCCAACTGGGCTGCCGCTTGGCTGCTGTTGCGCGCCCTCTCCTGTTCGGCCTTCAGCTCGTTGGCCAACTGATCGCGCTCTTTGCTCACCTTGCCCAAAGCCTCCGTCACCGCCAGCTTGCGCGCCACCTCGCCCGCGTCGAGCTGGGCTTTCAGCGCCTGAATCTCCGTGTCTTTGGCCGCCGCTGTTTTTTGCAACGCATTGGTGACATTGGCCTCGGCCAAGGCAATCGCGCCCTGCTTTTCCCGCTCGGCCAACTCCAGCCGCTCGTGCAACTGCTTTTCAAAATCGCCATCACGCACCTGCTTGAGGATGTCGGCGTACCCCGCTTCGTCGATCTTGAAGGCTTTGTGGCAGTGTGGGCAGATGATTTCGTGCATGGTGGTGTTTCCTCTTTTTTGTTAGTTTTTGGTAACGTGTGCCTACCTCAGGCGCATGGTTTGCCTTGATAGGAAAACTTGACCCCGGCATTGGAGAAATCAAAAAGCAAAATCGTGGGCGCGACGTTGTTATGGCCGACACACTTCGATGGTGTCACTGGTCCACTCTTGGTTGACCTAATTCCAGTTTTAACTTCTTCAAGCTGGCTATAGCGCTATCAACAGTCGCTTCTAGTAGCTCGTTTGGCTTGGGCGCTTTGGTCGCAGACGCTGCATCAGCGAAAAGCACACCGTCATCGAAGAGTTTTTGGCGTTGCGACTTGACTAACTCTGCCCATCGATTGAAAAACTC
Source organism: Limnohabitans curvus (assembly GCF_003063475.1). Classification (NCBI taxonomy): domain Bacteria; kingdom Pseudomonadati; phylum Pseudomonadota; class Betaproteobacteria; order Burkholderiales; family Comamonadaceae; genus Limnohabitans; species Limnohabitans curvus. The sequence continues at coordinate 2,703,060 of NZ_NESP01000001.1, read as the reverse complement.
GAGAAGTTCTCGTTCCGCTGGATCAAGATGGCCCACGACACTTGGATCGATATTTGGGATCTCAGCAAAGTGATCCGCAAACAGACACGCAATTGACAATTGTCGAAGCTGCTCGTGAGCCTCTCCAGCTTGTGCTGTTCGAGATCCGCTGGTAGGCCGCTCCCAAGGCGACCCCCCAGGTGCCAAGAGTTTCATACCCTCGATGATGTCTTTATATCGCGCCAATGGATAGGCGTTGCCTGGCAAAGCAGATCGATGCGCCCAGACCGCCAAAATCGAAGAAGCAACCTTGGCTTGAGCAGCGTCCCTGATAGGACCATCCGGCTCATTGGATGCCTTGTCGATTAGCTCTGCCAAATAGTGCGCCATCCAGCGCCCCAAGGTGTCGTTCAGCTCGGAAAAACCCAGCTCATCTGTCAGATGTGATCCAAGAGCCAAGATGTTGATCGGCTGATTCAATACGTCCGCATTGTCGGAGGACAAGGATTTTCGTGAACCGCGTTTTCTCTTCGGTGTCCTCGTCATATCTATAGGTGTCGTCTTTTGATTTTTCATGCTCTATCTCTATTTGCACAATCAAGTCCATAACGGATTGAACGAGAAAGCTAGCCAGGGATACCCGATCCATGGATAACTGCCACCCGTCAGACCGTAGATCCGAAGAATAGTAGTAATTCCTTTCCCGCTTATCGCTAGGAGTGTCGCCCCACGTTTGATAGGAGAAAAGGCCTCGGTTCTTCTCGTCCAGCCAAATTGGCTGCGATAGGCTGGAAACAATTTGCCTCAGCCCCGGAAAAACGGACTTGGCCGGCGCAAATTCAATTCGGCAGATATCGTTTCTAAAGGTGTCGCATTCATCCAAACGCAGATCACCCTCCAATGCATCGAGCCAGCCCTTCAAACGAAATTGGGGGTCGTGTATCTCCAAATCATCCCCGGCATTTGGGATGTGGTAATCCCATGAATCATCCGCAGTCTGAAGAGCGCGTACTAGAGCGCTGGCAGTGCCCGGAGAAACAAGTGCAGACGACAGTCTGGCTGTGAAATTTGTCTTTTGGGTGTGAATGCTGAAACGCGCAGCAACCGCAACTGAATCATCTGAAGCGACGTTGAGGAGTTCCAGAAACCGTTTGTCGTCAAAACCCTCCGATGGCACACTTAGCCAATCAACGGGCGGACCCCAGAATTGCCTCTTCAGGGGTTTACATTGGCGAATGTCTGAGAGCCACCGCTGAGGGTTCTCAATACCATTTCGGTCCAACCATCCCTCTAGGGTTCCCCAAGTGTCATCGTTACATGCGATCAGTGGGTATTGCTTCATTAAAGTACCCGCAGCGCACCACATTGCATGCCACTCCAAGTGACTACGATATCGCTCAACCGTCGGGAGCGACCCGTGCCGGTTGTAGGAAAGGCTGTAGTTGCTATTGCGAAACCGATCCTTTCGTGGTTCGTCAACTGAACCTTCAGCATCGGTTTGGACATGCCACATGTCAACTATCCAACGCGCCGCTTCATGCTGAAACGTGTTCATTGAGAGACCCGAGAAAACCTCCACACCGCGTGTAAACCAGTAGGGAATAGTGTCCATATGATCAAAGTAGAACTTGTTTTTCCCCTCAGGTTGATCTCTAGCTCGCGCCACTTTCTTAGTTGACTCGACCACTCGGGTAAATGCGGACTGACCAATGTTTTCCACCTGCTTTAGCTCGGCCTTAGTCAACCGACCAGGTTCAATATTTGCAATGTTGATCAGTGCATTCTTCGCAGACATTCGCACAAGCAAATGCGGAAATGAATCATCCGTCGCAGCGATGAGCAGCCAGTTTGCATACGGCGCGATTTGATCGGTTTTTTCTGAACTAATTCGTTCTAACGTCAACATCAACCACATCCGAGCTGCACACCAATAGAACGGTGCTTTAGGATCTTTGAAATGCGGCTCTGTGTGCTTGTCATATCGTTTGATGACATGATCAAGGGTGTTTGAATCCTGTAGTCGTGCCAAGCAGCGAATGCCATGCGCCGCGCGCCAGCGCACGCGGAGATCGATATCACCAAGAAAACCATATAGCAATCGTGCGACAGCTTCAGTCGTATCGGCTGGTTCGTCATCGACGCGCTCTGAGCGCACATTTGTCGTATCCGCATCCAGAAAGCGTCCTTGTAACCGCGACGTAAAACGGTCAAGAACCTGCGCAGCTTCTGTAGGCCTCACAAATTTGGCTGCATAGCCGACGAAGGAGTGGATTCCTTGGGGGCTAAGGGAATCGGAGTTATTTTCAATGCCAGCGAGAAGCAGTTCGGTAACCTCATCATCCGAAAGCGCCATGTTCTGCAAAATCCACTCTAAATCTGATCCATCTTCGGATAAGTACCGGCCAAACACGTGGAACTCTGAGACTACTAACTTCTTGAAGTCCGTACGGAACCATTCCTTTATCGCAAGTGAGGCGGGTAACCATGACTTCAAATTGCCTAATACTGCGGCGCGCCAGTCATATGTTGAGATTTCTTCAGATTGAAGATTACACAATGCTTTGAGAAATGCCAGTCGGTCTGCACGCTTCACCTGGCGTGCCATTGCACTAAGTAGAGTTGATGCGCTGAATTGCACACCAAGTGAGTCTGCCTTCAGTTTCGTGGCGTCGATGAACGCGTATATCGCTGCCGAATCTGCGAGTGAGGCGCATTCGGCAAAATCGAGAAGGCTTTCGAAAGCAATCGCACGTTGCGCTGCGGCCTCTTTCCATGACGATGAATCCGGCACCCCTGGTTCATTGTCAAAGGCAGACGTGAAATTGCTGACTTCAACCAATCGCGATGCCCATGGCCCTTTGTTTCCGCCATTGAGCAATGATTCAACCAACTCAACTGTAGATGGCCTTCCATTCTTCGCAAACCGCAACAGCTCGTCCCTAGCGATCTCCTCAGATAAGGATGTGCGAATGACTGCTTGAGCCTGGGAAGAAATTAGAGCTAGTGTTGAGGTATCACACGTATCGTCAAAGTTTGTAAGCGCCATGGCTTGCGCTGCAGTGATGTCGCCTGACTGAAGAGCCGCTTTGATAACCTCGGGTAGCAGGATATTCTGATCTACCACAGCCTCATCATCCCAACAACCGACGGCGGCGAGTGCAAGTGGTGTGCTCAATGCTGACAGGGTTCGCGCGACCGAAGTCCACGGGAAGTGGTCGTAACCGAGAAGCCGCAGATACACCTCATCAACAATAAAGTGAACCCGTGTTGCCAGCTTACGCCGGTACATTTCATCTAGCGTTGAAGCACCCCGCTTGGCTAATGGTTCTAATACGGCGAGTTCGTGCATGGAATCGCCATCGATTTCATCGGCCACTTTTAGAGCCACATTGAATATAGCTTGCCCGTCGTCGGGACTGATAGATGCCAGAACACGGGCAAGTCCCATCAGAAAGCTGATTTTTTCACTTGAAGCGGTTTTGGCAACTGCCGCTGCAGATGCCCAGGCATTGACTTGTTCGATTACTGGGTCATGCAGCACATGACTGAGAGCGAGCTCGGTCATTAGCGGCTCAAAGTATTGGCCAAATGGTGCGTCCCATTTTTTAAAGACCGTCCTCACAAGCAGCATTACATCCGCAGGCGAGGCCCCAGGAATGCATCTGAGTGCAGACATGGAATATGCGACCTGAACGGCCATACTCGCATGTTCATAGGTCCGTGTGCGCCAGCTCTCTCCAACAAATATCGAGACGGGTGGAACCAAGTTCGACGCCAACTCAGTGGCTGGAAGCAAGCCAAGCAAGGCCCGAGCTCTAGCGTTATAAATGGCTAGACGATCTTTGATCAGCGCCGTTGATTTGCTGTGGTTTTCGCGTGCCAAATTCGCGGCTTTATTCTTCTCCCTTCCGGTAAGGGTTGTATCTACCTCGGGTACTGTCAAATACGAATCAACTGTTGCGACACGTCCGTTTAGACATTCGCAGAGCGCGAAAGCACGAAGGGCCAAATCGCCCTGAGGCCTCTCCAATTGATACGACCGACTCGGATCCCGAAACTCATCCCTCAAAAACCGCGTCAGGATTCGGATCATTGGAGCAACGTTCTTTGACTGCGCAACGACGATCTCGCAGCCGGTCAAAACCAGTGCGGTAAGTGATTGACCAGGCTTATCGAACGCTGAGTAAGCCGTACCTTCAGACTTAATTGCAACCGCTACTGCTCGACTCGATAGTGAAAGCGCAAGCGCGTCGATGTCGACGACCTGCCCAGACAGTGCCATTGGCACCAAAAGCAAGCAATGCCAAGACTTTGGCATTGCGGAATCAACTACGCATCGCTCAAGCAATGCGGTGTCTCCTCGGGCTATGAGCTGGCGACTAAGCACAAACGCGACCTCGAAGCCAACTGACCGCGGGGTCCAACTTAGAGTGAATTCAATCGCGGCAGTTGGCCCGTCTGTGCGCAAAATGCCTTCAGCAACTGCGGCTATATCTCGACCTTCAATTTCCCAAGAATGAGGATGCAAACCTTGATTTGATTGTTCACGGGAATCTTCGATTCGGCGCAGGTGCCATTCACGCAACTGCCTCCGCTTTTCGCGAACCGATATACCGTCACCCTTGCGCGAGTCGGCGGCCAAAATATGCATGAGCGCAGGGCCATGGTGCACTTGTTGTGACGGCTCATACAGGATGGTTCGATCCACAGTCTGACGTGCGAAAGTTGCGGCAAGATCTGGGTGTCCTGTCAGCGTTTCCTGAACTGCCTTGTCAATTTTCAAGGCTTCAGCGCCAATTAGCAGTATTAACAGGGCATTCGCAGCGTCACCAGCCGCACGGCAGACCTTCATTGCGATGCGTAGGCGAGAATGATGTGCTTCGCGACGAAGAACCATATCGGCAATAGCTGTTGGCTCAACACCGCTTTCAATTAGTTGCACTATCTCGGCACCTCGACCGGCGGCGAACAATGCACTTGCCAGATGTGCAGCAGCGTATGGATTCACGGAATGCTCTGCCTTGACATGATTCGCTATATCAAGAATTGTCGATGGAAGTTGTTCGATTGCTTCGTCTCTAACAAAGCTCTCGAAGTCTTCATCTGCAAAGGTCACGGCGTCATTTGCAAGCTGTATCCCAGGTGCAATCTCCCCACAAATATCAATGAGCCTCTCTCTCATTAGGCCAGTTACGCAAGCCAAATCATGAATTGGAATTGGTCTGGGTAGTCCAATCAAAGCTGCGCATAGAGTTCCAAGTAACTTCGGGTTGCCATCCCGAAGCAACGCCTCACGGAGACGCTCTCTGAAAATATCATCCAATCCTTTTCCATTTGGCATCAGAAAGTTAAGTGCGTGCTGTGGTTGCGTTGTCGCAAATTCGAACGCGTAGTTCTGCACGCGTGGTACGCCACGTGAAAAGTGATGGAAGTCTTGGATCCACTGCCAGGAGGCGGCGCCAAACCGTGCTACTGCAAACTGCGTAGTCTCATCCAGAGTAAATGCCGCAATGTTTCTCGGGATAAAGCTTTCCGGGAGTGCAAGGTCGGAGAGTCGACTAGAGCGCGCGGTGACCAGTATCCGAACGTTTGCAGGTAAACCTCCAATCTTTGTGAACTCGTGTACAAACGATACTTCTGATGGAGTGCATTGGCGGGCACCTTCAACCGAGTTGTCTGCGGCGTCTATTGCAATGACAAGTAGGGCATTGGTCGATCGTGCAGAAACTGTCGCGGCAGCAAGGTCTAAGCGCTGTTTGAATTCACGAATGTAATCATCATTACCAGTTCGATTGATAAAAAGCGGAGTTTGAAGTTTGCTTGCAAGCTCGTTGATTATTTGAAGGTATGCATCCTTTGCTCTATGTCTGTATGCATCTGGTTCCTGGTATCGCCCGGCGCCATAGCAATCAAAGATCACCATAGTTGACCCTTGTGGCAACCCTTTTTGAATTTGCTGAACCGTTGTGGTTTTGCCACTTCCACCCGGCCCATGCAGGCAAAGCCTCTGACGACCTGAAATCATCTCATCCAGCACTTCGACGGCAACTTGGCGCGGCACGGCAGCTTCAATATAGCGAATCTGCGGGGGGCATGGAAAAAGCGCATCTGGGTGAGCGACACCCAGCCAGCTTAGAAGAGTTTCTTTAGAAATTACGCTACCTCGACCCTCAGGTAGCATGAGTTTGTGCACTCGTGCCTTGAGCTCCGAGGCTAGGCTTAGCGCGCCGCTTGCAACTACGTTGGCAATCTCAGCAACACAAGCCTCCTCATGTGCAAACCTCGATTCAGCACCACACATTGAGAAATCAAACGCAAGAAGAAAAGATGAGAACTGCGCTGACTTAAGTTTGGTTGCTTTTTGTAAAGCTCTGTAGTTTTGGCCTTGTGAATCAGCTATAGCTTCGGCAACCTCTAAAGCAATCGGCTGATTGCTGACCAACCGAATTGAAATGTTGTTGGATGCGACTAAATCTGGTCGCTTATCCGCCAACCCCGCATAAGCGCTAGCCAAGCGAGCAATGACGGAGTTGTTCTTTTTGCCGTTAGTCGCGGCCTGTAAGCGGGCAAGAGTCCACGGTAATTCAGGATTCGCGGATGAATACTTCAGCTGTTCGACCACTACTTTTGTCGCTTTGGAAAGCTGGGACCCGCCAAAGTACTGTGCGCAATCTACTCCCAGCCACGCATCTGCAGGTGCACCCGTTTCGTCGATAGCAAGTAAACCCTCGACGGTCAGTGCTACAAGGTCATTCATGCCAGTGAGAAGGGGTAAGGCGTGCCGTAACGCCCACCATTCGTGAAAGTCGTCTCCTGCTGAGGAGCCCCGAGCGCCTCCAAAATCTGGCTTTGCCATTTGCTTTTCCGATTTGCTGTTTTAAATAACTATAGGTCGCGCGGATGGCATTGCCATGCATCGCTTTAGTTGGGTAAAGCTCACACCGCCCCATGCCGACCTACTCCAATTACCAACCTTTGCGTAGCCTGCGTCGTTGCCACCTAAAACAACACCCGATTGGTTGTAAGCTCACGGTGCCTTACGTCCTTTGGCGCCTTCCCGGCTTCGGTAGAGCTGTCAGGTTTTGGAAGTGGTCGCAATTTGCGGCCACCTCGTGTTTTTTTCCTGCGTGAGTTGAAACAGGAAGTCGCTGGGGAAGCGGTCCCGATTGCGTTTGACCTGCTCATTGAGCCAAAGGCCAGTAAAGGTTTCATCTGGCTTCAACGATTCCCCGCTTGCCCCTGCACCAGCAGATCAAACACAATCCGCGCAAAGTTGGCGGCTTTGCTGGGGTCGGCCAGTAGCTGCATCATCTGGTTTTGGTGGGCATCGCTGCTGTCCATGATCGCGTCGTCAATGGCCTTCGAGAAATCACCCAGCAGGGCCTGCTCGGCCGAGTTGTTCTCGATCTGCTTCATCACCTTGATGTTCTCGCCCACCTTGTCGCGGATCGTATAGGCGTAGTTCACCATGTCCTTGTCGGTGAGCTGGTCGGTCACAAACACCTCGTTCAAGCGGTTGATGATCTGCGACAGATACTCTTCTTTTTTGTCCTTTGGCTTGGCCGTACCTAAGCCTTCGCCCGGCTCCAGCTTGTACTCACCGGTATTTTCTTTAAGCAGCAAATCCTGCTGGCGTATCTTGGCCACACGGTAGTGGCTGAGCACCACGTTGCCTAGGTCGATGTCGTCTTCATCCAGCAAGGTTTCGCGCAACATGGGCCGCAGGTTGCGGGCGTACAGGCTGAGCTTTTCCAAATCGGTGTCGTCGTAATCCACGATCTGCGACATGAACTCGTAAAAACGCACAAAGGTGCCCAGGTCTTTCTTGAAGATTTCGAGCGCGTCTTTTTCCTTCTGGCATTCCTTCAGGCTTTTCTCGGCGTTCGCAATCAGCACAGCATCGCCCGTTTTCTGGGTGCGCTCAAACATCTCCTTGGCAATCTTGAAAGCCTCCACCGCCGATTTGTAGCGCAGCTGCCAGCGTTGCACCGCAGGCTTGCAGATGTTGGCAATCGCAGCGTTGCTCTTGTTCTTCACATAAAACGCGGCGCAGAACTGCTCCACTTCCTGCCAAGTAAAAATGCCACCGGCACGCAGCTTGTCTTGCAGCGCGAAGATCAGGTTGGGATCGGACACATCCAGCAGCTCAGCCGTCTGGAAATACGGCTGAAACGCTTCCAGAATTTCATCCGGATCATTGAAGAAGTCCAGCACAAAGGTGCCCGTCTCGGCCTTGTTGGGGTAAGTGCGGTTCAAGCGCGACAGCGTTTGCACACACTCCACCCCCGCCAGCTTCTTGTCCACATACATGGCGCACAGCTTGGGTTGGTCAAAGCCAGTCTGAAACTTGTTGGCGACGATCATCACTTGGTAGTCGTCCGAATCAAAAGCCTTGCGCATATCGCGGCCCTTGAGGTTCGGGTTCATATTGCTTTCGGTGAACTTCTCGCCGATCAGGCCCGCCACGTTCGGGTCTTTGTCGGTGAACTCCACCTCCCCCGAAAACGCCACCATGGCGCGAATCCTCTGGTAGCCCTTGTCTGCGATGTACTTGTCAAAACACTGCTTGTAGCGCACCGCCTCCTTGCGCGAACTGGTGACCACCATGGCCTTGGCCTGCCCACCCAACAAGCCCATCACGTTGTCCTTGAAGTGCTCAACGATCACCATCACCTTCTGGGCAATGTTGTGGTCGTGCAGGCGCACCCATTGGTTCAGCTTCACTTTCGCTCGCTTGCTTTCCACTTCCGCGTCGGCACCTTGCACCTTCAGGGCCAGCTTGTACGCCACCTTGTAGTTGGTGTAATTCTTCAGCACATCGAGGATGAAACCCTCCTCAATCGCCTGGCGCATGCTGTACACATGAAACGCCGCTGGCTTGTTGGTGCTGGATGCCACCTCGTCCGGGCGCGGCACGCGGCCAAACAGCTCCAGCGTCTTGGGCTTGGGCGTGGCGGTAAAGGCAAAGTAGCTCAGGTTGCCCGATGCGCGGCGCGCAGCCACCGTGGCGGCGATGATGTCGTCGCTGTCCAGCTCCTCGGCCTCGCCCCCAGCTTCCCCTGCTTCCTTCATCAGCACCTCTTTGAGCTGCCGCGCCGTCGATCCGCTTTGCGATGAATGCGCCTCGTCGGCAATGATGGCGTAGCAGCGCTCCTTCAGGCTCACGCTGTTTTCAATCGCCTTCAGCACATGCGGAAAGGTCTGGATAGTGACGATGATGATGGGCTGGGCCGACTCCAAGGCTCCGGCCAGCTTCTCGGACTTGGAGCCATCGCCTTCTTTGTTGTTGATGCGCCCAACCACGCCATCGGTGTGTTCAAACTGGTAAATGGTGTCTTGCAACTGCGCGTCCAACACCGTGCGGTCAGTTACAACAATGACCGAGTCAAACTGCTTCTTGCCGTCGGCCTTGTACAGCGATGAGAGCTGATGGGCCACCCAGGCAATCGAGTTCGACTTGCCCGAACCCGCGCTGTGCTGAATCAGGTACTTCTGCCCCGGCCCCTCGCTGCGTGCCGCCGCCAGCAGCTTGCCCACAACATCCCACTGGTGGTAGCGCGGGAATATCAGGCTTTCCTTCTTGTACTTGCGGCCTTCCCAGTCTTCCTTGTCCTCAATCTGCAAGTGCACAAAGCGGGCGAGGATGTTGAGCAGGTTGTCCGGCAGCAGCACCTCATTCCATAGGTAATCCGTGGCGTAACGGTTGATGTCCTCAGGCACATCATTGCCCGCGCCGCCGTCGTGCGTGCCTTTGTTGAAGGGCAGAAAGTAAGTGTTCTCACCCTCCAGCTTTGTTGCCATGTGCACCTCGTACTGGCTCACCGCAAAGTGCACCAGCGCACCGCGCTTGAAGGTCAGCAGCGGCTCCGCTTTCTTGGCCACCGGGTCTACAGGCAGGCGCGTGGTTTTGTATTGCTTGATGGCGCGGTCCACCGCCTGTTTGAATTCACTCTTCAGCTCCAGCGTGGCCACCGGCAGGCCATTCACAAACAACACCAGATCAATGCGCCACGCTTTGGCCTTGGTTCCTGTTTCAGCAAGGTGCGCATCAGTCGCCCACGGGCTGTACACCAGCTCGGGCACCACACGCAGGCGGTTCTTGGCGTAGCGGGCCAGCGTGTCTGGGTTCAGGTCGTGCTCGGGCTTGAACTGGCACAGCGACAAGCGCGCATTGCGATCGCGCAGCTCGTGGCGCAGCACGCCCAACGTTCCAAAGGTGCGGCTGTCCTTGTGCGTGGCATTCGGGTCGGCCTTGCCCAGTTGCGCGGCAACCAGTTGCAAAAACTTCTGCTCGGCATCCTTCGGGTGGTTGGCGCAAAACTTTTGCCACTGCGCGTCTTGCGTTTCCTGCACAAAGCCCAACGCATCCTCGGGGTACAAAGCCAGTTCGCGGTTGTACTTGTCTGGCGAGCCGAGCAACCAGCCATTGGCGAGCAACTGGCGAATGATGTCGTCTTGAAAGATGCGTTCGGTGGCTTGGTCGCTCATGGTCGAATTGAAATTTGGCTGTGTGGGTGAAGGCCGTCAGGCGGCGGCTTGCCAATCGCGCACGTCAATCTTGCCGGTGACGGCGGCGGAGATTAGAGCGGTACGGCGTTCTTGCAAGAGTATTGAAACGGACTGTGCTTTGTCCGCCAGCTGATCAATTCTAAGCAACCGATTTTTGAGCGCTAAAACAATTTCTTTCTGTTCTTCAATTCCCGGCAAAGCAATATTCATTTTTGAAAGAACCGAGATGTAAATATGCTTGATGGTTGTTCCACCAGCATCAAAGAGCATTTTGGTTTGATAGCTAGCGCCCATTAGTGAAATGGACACAAAGTCTGAGCAAACCTTTTCTTGCATCAGCCGTAATAACGCGATGGACTGACTTATGCAAGTCACATGCGCGCCATCAAAAACTGTAACGCGGCCTAAAGTGCCATCTTTGGTAAGAAGGAGGTCGCCTCGCAATGGCTTACTTTTGTCAGAGAGGGTATTCAAGAAAGCATCTTCTGACGTTTGTCTCGCTTGTTCATAATTGACTCTGCCAAATTCAATATCAGCAGCAGTCAACATATAAGGGCCCTCTTCGGTTGTTGGCATAGGGTTGGTGAACCCATATGTGATGAACTCACATATCCACCCAAGCTTAGTCACCGTCCAATGCTCAGGCACCTCTCCTAGCCACTCCACGCCGGAGTCTTTCATCGGGGCGTTGGGGTTGAGGCCTTTGGTGACGGCGTGGCTGATGACGGCTTGACGCTTTTCCTTGAGCAACTCAATCAGCCGCTGCTGCTTCTCGATCAAGGCATCAATCTTCGCCGTTTCGTGGTCGAGGAAGGCCGCGATTTGTTTTTGTTCGTCATCAGATGGCAACCAAATATCTGCACCTCTGAGAATTGCTTGAGTGATACTGAAAACCTTGACGCCCTTGACCGCAAGACGAATTTGAGTGCGAAACTCTTTTGCATCAAAAAGATATGCAAAATAACGCGTGTTTTTATGGCCTTCCGGTCGAGCAATGATGGTGTGATAACCCGCGAATGTAACCGTATCGCTGGTTAGTTGAGTGAAATTACCTGATCCGTCAAGATCCTCTGATGTGTCTGCAAAAACAAAGTCTCCTTTGCTAAGTAGACAATTCGAAAATGCTTTGAGATAGCTTTCATCTACACACTTTAATGAGTGCTTTGTAGGGTTTACTTCAAATCCAAACTTTGAGTGAACCTCGCCGTAATTCACGCAAGGGATTCCATCTTCTACAAGATTCTCCTTGGTAATGGTTAGGCCTTTGCCGAAAGCAAATTTATAACGAAGCTTGCTGATTGCCCAATGGGGCGGAATACGTCCAAGGCACGCAACGCCAGAATCCTTGTACGCCGGATAAGCCTTGTACCGACTCATTCCGCATCCCCCTCGCCCACGTTCGCCAAATAGAACTCATGCAGTTTGGCCTGCAGCAGCTTCTTGTCCGGCAACTGGGTTTGGCGGCTGTTCTTGAACAAGCTGGCCGCATCGAGGCGAATTTGTCTCACCAGTGGTGAGAGTTTTGGAAATTCTCTCAGCAGTGTTGAGAGAATTGGCGAGGCAGGATAAGCCAAGCAGCTCATGAATGCACCTCGCGCAGCAGCGCCATGATCTCGGCGCTCACGGCATCCAGATCGGCGTCAATTTCTGCCAGCGGCCGTGGCGGCTGGTACTGGTAGAAGTGGCGGTTGAACGGAATTTCATAGCCCACGATGCCGATCTCGCCATCTTTGGCGTCGCGCTTGCTGGCGTCGATCCACGCGTCGGGCACATGCGGCTGCACTTCAGCCATGAAGTAGGCCTCTACGCTTGCGCTCACTGTGCGGCTGGGGTCTAGTGCCACGTTTTCAAAGTCGCGCAGTTCGCCATCGGCTTGGTATTCGATGACTTCTTTGTTCACGTCGAACAGGCCGTACAGGGGGGTGGCCTTGCCTTTGTGAACTTTCTTGATCACCTTTTCGGCGGCTGGGTTCTTCCAGCTCACGGCATCGGCGATCTGCTTTTTCTCTTTGGCGTCCAGCGAAATGCTCGCCTTTTTGCTGGCGACCTTGATGGCTTCGTCATAGCCATTGAAGTCGTCTTGCTGATCGCTGCCGATTTCGCCTTGCAGGGCACGGGCCTTGAGCAGCACGGCCTTTTGTGCCAGCCAGGTGCTTGCGTCGAGCAGGTCTTTGATCTGCTTTTCCTTGAGGTCGGCAAAGTGGCTTTTGAGATAGGCGCGGATTTCGACGGCATAGTCGTCAAGCTGGCCGTAGAGCTCGCAATCAGCCGTGTCTTGCCAGTGGTCTTGACCATACTCGGTGTAGATCCACTGCATGGCACTGCCGAGTGCGCCGGACTCAATGCGCAGGCTGGCGATGCGTTCACTGCTGAACTGCCACGACAAACGCAGTGGCCTCTCGATGGTGATGCGGCGGTAGCCAAACTCGTGCGTGGCAAAAATTTTGCTAGCGAAGGTTTTGACGGCTTCGGGCTTGGGATTGGCGGCTTGGCGGCCACGGTTGCTTTTGACTTCAGCCGGTTTATCGAGCGCCTGCGCCTCAACCACCTCAAATTGGCCAAAGCAGCGGGTGATGGTGGCGATGTCGGCGTCGTCCATCATATGGCGCTTGCTGCCCAGCGATTTGCGCATCTTGCCGCAGAGATTGACGCCATTGATGAGCTGCACCTTGCCTTTGCGCTCGGCGGGCTTTTTGTTGGAGAGCACCCACACATAAGTGGCAATGCCCGTGTTGTAGAACATGTCGGTGGGCAGTGCGACGATGGCTTCGAGCAGATCGCTTTCCAAAATATGGCGGCGGATTTCGGATTCACCCGAGCCTGCGCCACCGGTGAACAGCGGCGAACCATTGAGGATGATGCCAATGCGTGAACCACCTTCTTTCACATCGCGCAGCTTGCTGATGAGGTGCAGCAGAAACAGCAGCGAGCCGTCGGACACACGCGGTAGGCCAGGGCCAAAGCGACCATCAAAGCCTTTGAGGGTGTGTTCGTCGGCAATGTCGCCTTCGATCTTTTTCCAGTCCACGCCAAAGGGCGGGTTGGAGAGCATGTAGTCGAACTTGCTGGCGTAGAGGTGGTCGTTGGAGAGCGTGTTGCCGAGCTTGATGTTGCTGACTTCCTGCCCCTTGATGAGCATGTCGGCCTTGCAGATGGCGTAGCTTTCGGGGTTCAGCTCCTGACCAAAGCCGAGCATGGCGGCTTGGGGGTTCAGCTCGTGCACATATTCCATGCCCGCCGACAGAAAGCCACCCGTCCCCGCTGTTGGGTCATAAACGGTGCGGATGATGCCGGGCTTGGTCAGGGCTTCGTCGTCTTCCATGAACACCAGCGAGGTGGTGAGCCGCACGATGTCACGCGGGGTGAAGTGTTCGCCTGCCGTCTCGTTCGAGCTCTCGGCAAACTTGCGGATCAGCTCTTCAAACACCAAGCCCATCTCGTAGTTGGAAACGGCCTTGGGGTGCAAGTTCATGGTGCGGACTTTTTGCACCACCTTGTAGAGCAGGTTGGCATCGTTCAGAAGGCCAATGAATTCGGCGAACTTGAAGTGGTCAAAAATCTCGCGGGCGTCTTTGGAAAAGCACTGGATGTAGCGCTCCAGATTGGCCTTGATGCCCGACTCGCCCAGGGTGCTCAGGTCCATGGGCGAGGTGTTGAAAAAGCTTAAGCCCCCGGTAGCGCGCAACAGCAGCTTTTCCTTGGCCTCTTCGGCAATGGCCATCTTCTCCACCTTTGCGGCTTCGGCCAGCACAGCAGACTTGCTACTTTCCAACACGCATTCCAGACGGCGCAGCAGGGCAAAAGGCAGGATGACGCGGCCGTATTGGCTCTGTTTGAAGTCGCCGCGCAGCAGGTCGGCAAGCGCCCACAGGTCGGCGGCAAGGTTATTGGTTTCTTGGGTCATTTTTTACTAACGAGGGGTTGGAGTTTCAACCTTATAGGGCTAAGTATTACACGCGGTTAAGGGGGAATCGGCCAAGCCATTGCGTCTGACTATAAAGAGCGAAGCGTTTACTTCTTGCTAGGCGGCAAGTCAGCGTTGCTGCCGTGCGCCACTTCCTCCGCCATGCGTTTGCGGCGATAAAACCACATAATCACCGCAAAATATGCACCGAATATCTTGCGCATGAGGCGCATTCACCGCATAATCACCGCATGAATAGCGGCGATAAACTTTATATCTGGCAGCAAGACACTTGGCCCAAGTGGACCTACGCGCACACGCGCTTGGCCCCACTACTGGCGCAAGTGCACCACGCACAAGGGCTGCTGCTGGGCCGCATGCACGACATTGGCCTAGAGCAACGCGACCAAGCCACCCTGCGCGTGCTGACCGAAGACGTGATCAAGACCAGCGAGATCGAGGGCGAAATGCTCAACCCCGAGTCGGTGCGCTCGTCCATCGCCCGCCGCTTAGGCGTGGACATTGGCGCACTGGCCCCCACCGACCGCCATGTGGACGGCGTGGTGGACATGGTGCTAGATGCAACCCAACAACACGACCAAGCACTGACAGTGCAGCGCCTGTGCGGCTGGCACGCCGCCCTCTTCCCCACAGGCTATAGCGGCATGACGCCCATCCGCGTAGGTGCGTGGCGCAACGACGCACAAGGCCCAATGCAGGTTGTGTCTGGCCCGTCGTACCGCCCACGCGTGCACTACCAAGCCCCGCCCGCGAATACGCTAGACGCTGAAATGGCGCTGTTCCTAGATTGGTTCAACACCGCCAGCCAAGACGACCCGCTGATCAAAGCCGGGCTGGCCCACTTGTGGTTTGTGACGGTGCATCCGATGGACGATGGCAATGGCCGCATGGGCCGCGCCGTGGGCGACTTGGCACTGGCCCGCGCCGAAGGCACTGCGCAGCGCTACTACAGTCTGTCGGCACAAATCCAGCGCGAACGCAAAGACTATTACAACCAACTCGAACGCACCCAAAAAGGCACGCTGGACGTGACCGATTGGCTAGAGTGGTTTTTGGGTTGCCTTCTGCGCGCCGTGCAAGGCGCACAAGGCACGCTGTCTGCTGTGCTGAGCAAAGCCAACTTCTGGCGGCAATGGGCCGACACACCCATGAACGAGCGACAAATCAAACTGCTCAACAAACTGCTAGATGGCTTTGACGGCAAGCTCACCACCAGCAAGTGGGCAGCGATTGCCAAATGCTCACAAGACACCGCGCTGCGCGACATCAACGAACTGCTAGAGCGCGGTGTGTTGATGCGGTCTGAGGCGAGTGGGCGGAGTACGAGTTATGAAATTCGATCATTGCCGGTTGATGCATTTGGCAGCATCAAGCAAGGTTTAAATGAGGCTATTGCGCACGCTAAAAATCAATAGCCACGGGGCTGGCAGAACGTAAAAAAGCCGCCAACCCTTTCAGGTTGGCGGCTTCTTTATTTACAGCGCGAAGCGTTTACTTCTTGCTAGGCGGCAAGTCCGTGCAGCTACCGTGCGCCACCTCTGCCGCCATGCCGATGCTTTCGCCCAGCGTGGGGTGTGGGTGGATGGTTTTGCCGATGTCCACAGCGTCTGCGCCCATCTCGATGGCCAGAGCGATCTCGCCAATCATGTCGCCCGCGTGTGTGCCGACCATGCCGCCGCCCAAGATCTTGCCGTGGCCGTGGGCCTCGGGTGAATCGTCAAACAGCAGTTTGGTCACGCCTTCGTCGCGGCCGTTGGCAATGGCGCGGCCCGAGGCGGTCCAAGGGAACAAGCCCTTTTTCACCTTGATGCCTTGCGCTTTGGCTTGGTCTTCGGTCAAGCCCACCCATGCCACTTCGGGGTCGGTGTAGGCCACGCTTGGGATGACGCGTGCGTTAAACGCCGCAGCAGCCAGCTCTTTGTTGCCTTGAAGTTCGCCCGCGATGACTTCGGCAGCCACGTGCGCTTCGTGCACCGCCTTGTGCGCCAACATGGGCTGGCCCACGATGTCGCCAATGGCAAAGATGTGCGGCACGTTGGTGCGCATTTGAATGTCGACGTTAATAAAGCCGCGGTCGGTCACAGACACGCCTGCTTTATCAGCGGCGAGTTTTTTGCCGTTGGGCGTGCGGCCCACGGCTTGCAACACGAGGTCGTACACCTGCGGCGCGGGGGCTGTGCCGCCCTCTTCTGCCGGTGCAAACGTGACTTCAATGCCTTCGGGCAAGGCGCGTGCGGACACGGTCTTGGTCTTGAGCATGATGTTGTCAAAGCGCTTGGCGTTCATCTTTTGCCAGACCTTGACCAAGTCGCGGTCAGCGCCTTGCATGAGGCCGTCCATCATTTCCACCACGTCCAGGCGTGCGCCCAGCGTGCTGTAAACGGTGCCCATTTCCAGGCCAATGATGCCGCCGCCCAAGATGAGCATGCGCTTGGGTACTTCTTTGAGTTCCAAAGCGCCTGTGCTGTCGACCACGCGTGGATCGTTGGGCATGAAAGGCAAACGCACGGCTTGTGAGCCTGCAGCGATGATGGCCTTCTTGAAGGCGATCACTTTTTTGCTGCCGTTTTGTTCTTGTGCAGTGCCGGTGGTCTCCGACACTTCGAGGTGGTTTGCACCTACGAACTGGCCCAAGCCGCGCACGGTGGTGACCTTGCGCATCTTGGCCATGGCAGCCAAGCCGCCTGTGAGTTTGCCAATGACTTTTTCTTTATGGCCGCGCAGCTTGTCGATGTTGACAGCGGGTGTACCGAAGTCCACACCGAGGTCAGCCATGTGAGCCACTTCGTCCATCACCGCTGCGACGTGCAGCAAGGCTTTGGATGGAATGCACCCCACGTTCAAACACACGCCACCCAAGGTGGCGTAGCGCTCAACGATGACCACGTTCAAGCCGAGGTCAGCCGCACGGAATGCAGCCGAGTAACCGCCGGGGCCACCGCCCAACACGAGCACATCGCACTCGATGTCGGCAGAGCCACCGAAGCTGGAGGCCACGGGCGCGGGTGCGGCGGCAACGGCAGGCGCTGCGGCAGAAGCAGTTGCAGCAGCCGGCGCCGAAGTGGGTGCCGGTGCAGCAGCGGGTGCCGAAGCCGCAGGCGCAGCAGCGCCCTCGCCGTCCAGCACCAAGACCACCGAGCCTTGCTTGACCTTGTCGCCCAGCTTGACTTTCAACTCTTTCACCACGCCCGCGTGTGACGATGGAATTTCCATCGACGCTTTGTCGGACTCGACGGTAATGAGCGATTGCTCAGCCTTGACGGTGTCGCCGGGTTTGACCAGCAACTCGATCACGGCCACTTCGTCGAAGTCGCCGATGTCTGGAACTTGGATATCAATCAGTGCCATATCAAGTCCTTAGAGCAACACGCGACGGAAGTCGCTGAGGATTTGACCGAGGAACGCGTTGAAGCGTGCCGCCGCTGCGCCGTCGATGACGCGGTGATCCCACGTCAAGCTCAAAGGCAACATCAAGCGTGGCACAAATTCTTTGCCGTTCCACACGGGCTCCATGGTGCTCTTGCACACACCGAGGATGGCCACTTCGGGCGCGTTGATGATGGGCGTGAAGTACTTGCCACCAATGCCGCCGAGGCTAGAGATGGTGAAGGTTGCGCCTGTCATTTCTGCGGGGCCGAGTTTGCCGTCGCGGGCTTTCTTGGCCAGCTCTGACATTTCTTGGCTGATTTGCAGCACGCCTTTTTTGTCGCAATCACGGATGACGGGCACCATCAAACCATTGGGCGTGTCAGCGGCAAAGCCGATGTGCCAATAGTTTTTGTAGACCAGTGCATCGCCGTCGAGCGAGCTGTTGAACTCTGGGTATTTCTTGAGCGCGGCCACGCAAGCCTTGATCAAGAACGCCAGCATCGTGACTTTGACGCCCGACTTTTCGTTCTCTTTGTTGGTCGAGACGCGGAAGGCTTCGAGGTCGGTGATGTCGCAGTCGTCATGGTTGGTGACGGCTGGAATCATCACGGCGTTGCGCAACAGGTTGGCACCGCTGATCTTCTTGATGCGGCCCATTTCTTTGCGCTCGACAGGACCGAACTTGGCGAAGTCGACCTTCGGCCATGGGATGAGACCCAAGCCTGCGCCATCGCCACCGGCAGATGCGCCACCTTTGGCTGCTTGAGCCTTGGTTTGTGTCGCGCCCGACATGACGGCCTTGGTAAACGTTTGCACGTCGTCTTGCGTGATGCGGCCCTTCACGCCAGAGCCTTTGAGCTCTTCCAACGGCACGCCGAGTTCGCGTGCGAACTTGCGCACCGACGGTGATGCGTGTGGCAAGCCCAAAGTAGGCGCGCCAGGTGCATGTGCAGGTGCTGCAACAGCAGCCACCGCAGCGGCAACGGTTGTAGGTGCAGCCACGGCGGCAGGCGCGACGGCGGCAACTGCAGAAGCGGCAGCAGCCACAGGTGCAGCGGCGGCAGACACGGTGCCTTCCAAAATGGCCAGTAAGTCACCGATGTTGACGGTGTCGCCCACTTTGACCTTCAGCTCTTTGAGCACGCCAGCGTGAGACGACGGAATTTCCATCGACGCTTTGTCAGACTCCACGGTGATGAGCGATTGCTCCACCTTGATGCTATCGCCAGGCTTCACAAACACTTCGATGACGGCGACATCTTTGAAGTCGCCAATGTCTGGCACGTGAATTTCGATGGGGCCAGATGCTGATGGAGCGGCGGCCACGGGGGCAGCTGCTGCAACTGGGGCTGGTGCAGCGGCTACAGGAGCAGCTGCTGCAGGTGCGGCTGCAGGACCTGCGGCAGCACCAGCGGCTTCCACCACCAACACCACTGAGCCTTCTTTGACCTTGTCGCCCAAGTTCACGCGTAACTCTTTGACCACGCCAGCCGTGCTTGATGGAATTTCCATCGAGGCCTTGTCTGACTCGACGGTGATCAGGGACTGTTCCGCTTTCACGGTGTCGCCCACTTTGACCAGCAGTTCAATGACTGCAACTTCGTCGAAATCCCCGATATCCGGGACTTTTACTTCTACCAATGCCATGTTGTGTCTCCCGAATTATTAGGCGTACAGCGGGTTGATCTTGTCGACTTTGATGCCGTACTTTTTGATGGCTTCAGCCACTTGTGCCACTGGCACGGTGCCTTCTTCGCTGAGGGCTTTGAGGGCTGCGACCACGATGTAGTGGCGGTTGACTTCAAAGTGCTCACGCAGCTTGCTGCGGAAGTCAGAGCGACCGAAACCGTCTGTGCCCAACACTTTGTAGGTGCGGCCTTTAGGAATGAACGGACGAATCTGTTCGGCATAGGCCTTCATGTAGTCGGTCGAGGCAACCACGGGGCCGACGTAAGGGTCCAACTGCGCCGCCACGAAAGGCACCTTGGGTGTCTCTGTGGGGTGCAACAAGTTGTAACGCTCAGCGTCTTGACCGTCGCGTGTGAGTTCGTTGAAGCTTGGGCAGCTCCACACGTTGGCAGCAATGCCCCAATCGGCAGCGAGCAAGTCGCGCGCAGCCATGGATTCACGCAGGATGGTGCCCGAGCCCAACAAGTTCACGCGGGGTGCAGTTTTCTTGCCCTCGCCTTGTTGCAGCAAGTACATGCCTTTGATGATTTGCTCTTCGGTGCCAGCCTTGAGGCCAGGCATCGCGTAGTTTTCGTTCAACAAGGTGATGTAGTAGAAGACGTTGTCTTGCTTCTCCACCATGCGCTTCAAACCGTGGTGCAAGATGACGCCGACTTCGTGTGCGAAGGTCGGGTCATAAGACACGCAGTTCGGAATGGTGTTGGCCATGATGTGGCTGTGACCGTCTTCGTGCTGCAAGCCTTCGCCGTTCAACGTGGTACGGCCTGAGGTGCCGCCCAACAAGAAACCGCGCGCTTGCATGTCGCCAGCAGCCCAGGCCAAATCGCCGATGCGTTGGAAACCAAACATCGAGTAGTACACGTAGAACGGCACCATGATGCGATTGCTGGTCGAGTAGCTGGTGGCAGCAGCAATCCAGCTGGACATACCGCCGGCTTCGTTGATGCCTTCTTGCAAGATCTGACCAGCTTTGTCTTCCTTGTAGTACATGACCTGGTCTTTGTCGACCGGTGTGTAGTTTTGACCTGCTGGGTTGTAAATACCGATTTGACGGAACAAACCTTCCATACCAAAGGTACGGGCTTCGTCCACCAAGATAGGCACCACGCGTGGGCCCAAAGCTTGGTCACGCAAAAGCTGCGTGAGGAAGCGCACATAGGCTTGGGTGGTCGAGATTTCACGGCCTTCGGCCGTAGGCTCCATCACCGATTTGAAGATGTCCAACGACGGCACGGTGAAGGTTTCTTCGGCTTTCGTGCGACGGTGTGGCAAGTAGCCGCCCAAGGCCTTGCGGCGCTCGTGCAGGTATTGCATTTCGGGGGTATCGTCCGCAGGCTTGTAGAACGGCACGTTGGCCAATTCGCTGTCAGGCACTGGGATGTTGAAGCGGTCACGCATGTACTTGATGTCTTCATCCGTGAGCTTCTTGGTTTGGTGAACGTTGTTCTTGCCTTCGCCCGCTTTGCCCATGCCGAAACCTTTGACGGTCTTGATCAACAAAACGGTCGGCTGGTCTTTGGTATTCACAGCTTGGTGGTAGGCCGCATACACCTTTTGTGGGTCGTGGCCACCGCGCTTCAAAGCCCAGATTTCGTCGTCGCTCATGTGCGAGACCATTTCGAGCGTGCGTGGATCGCGACCGAAGAAGTGCTTGCGCACGTAGGCGCCGTCGTTGGCTTTGAACGCTTGGTAGTCGCCGTCCAAGGTGTCCATCATGATCTTGCGGAGTGCGCCGTCTTTGTCGCGGGCCAAAAGCTTGTCCCACTCGCTGCCCCACAAGAGCTTGATGACGTTCCAGCCTGAGCCGCGGAATTCGCCTTCGAGTTCTTGCACGATCTTGCCGTTGCCGCGCACAGGGCCGTCCAAACGTTGCAAGTTGCAGTTGACCACGAAGATCAAGTTGTCCAGCTTTTCGCGAGCGGCCAAACCGATCGCGCCCAATGATTCCACTTCGTCCATCTCACCGTCGCCGCAGAACACCCAAACCTTGCGGTTTTCAGTGTTGGCAATGCCACGTGCGTGCAAGTACTTCAAGAAGCGCGCTTGGTAAATCGCCATCAATGGGCCGAGGCCCATCGACACGGTGGGGAACTGCCAAAACTCAGGCATGAGTTTGGGGTGTGGGTAGCTGGACAAACCTTTGCCATCGACTTCTTGACGGAAGTTGAGCAACTGCTCTTCGGTCAAACGGCCTTCCAGGTAAGCACGTGCGTAAACGCCGGGTGACACGTGACCTTGGATGTACAAGCAATCGCCACCGTGGTTTTCGTTTTCAGCGTGCCAGAAGTGGTTAAAGCCGGCACCAAACATGTGGGCCAATGAAGCGAAGGAGCCAATGTGACCACCGAGGTCGCCACCGTCTTCTGGGTTGTGGCGATTGGCCTTGACCACCATCGCCATCGCGTTCCAGCGCATGTAAGCGCGCAGACGTTCTTCAATTTCAATGTTGCCAGGGCAATGTGCTTCTTTGTCCGGTTCGATCGTGTTGACGTAACCGGTGTTGGCAGAGAACGGCATGTCGATGCTGCTCTCGCGGGCATGTTCGAGCAGTTGCTCTAACAAAAAGTGGGCGCGCTCTGGGCCCTCTGCGTTGATGACGGCGGACAAAGCGTCCATCCACTCACGCGTTTCTTGGCTGTCCACATCGTTACGTGGATCGTTCGGTTGTGCTGACATGCTTGTCTCCTCTGTGTTGCACTTGTTTTGGCTCGAATGTAAATAGTTTCTCACAAATTCCATAAATTTCAAATAGCGACTATTGATTTCTTATTATGAAATTCAATAATTACCTGAAAGGTGCTTTTCAAGGCAGACATAAACTCACCACACATGTCAAAAACATTGCCCACATCTCCTTTCAAGCAACTGATCGTCCGCTGGCGCCATTGGTGGCGTCAGCAAACACCCAACCGACAAGACCGCTTCGCGTTCATCGCACCCCTGGCTGCCGTAGTGCTGTTCATGGCAGCGATCACGACGGCGTTTTGGTACTTGCGATACGAAGAAATCGTGCGCGAACAAGAGGTCGTGCGGCGTGACGTGGAGTACGCCCAACAACGCCTGCGCTTACGCTTACTGGACAAACAAGAACAAATCATGCGCATGGCGCGTGACATTGCCAACAGGGAAACCGATAGCAAAGCTTTTTCTGGCGAAGCCCAAACTCTGTTAAACCAAAGTCCAGAGCTGGCTAGTTTGACGTGGCTCAACGCACGTCAACACGTGCATGCGTCTTATGCCAGTGCCAGCAACAACTCGACCATGAGTTTTCTGACGGGCAATCTCGTCACGCATACCGAAACGCTCAACACCTTCCATTTAGCGCGTGACTTGCAGCAACCTGTTTACTCGCAACCCATCATCGAAAAACGCGCCAATGCAGCGCCCTACACGCACCTGCAGCTGCAAGTTCCCATCGTCTCGCACAACAAATTTGAAGGCGTGTTGGTGGCCGAATACACGATGGACGGTATGTTGCGTTTTGCCGTGCCCAACGAAATAGCCAACCGCTATGCCGTGTCGTTACGAGACGTGAACAACAACGTGCTCGCCGGTCAAGCCAACAAAGCTCGCCCCAAAGTGACCGAGGTGCTGCCTTGGTTGTTCCAAACCAACGAATACGAAGTGCCCATCACCCCCGTGGGGTATGCGCTGTCGCTGCATGCGCAGGCCTATCGCACCTCGCAAGGCTTGATTGGCAACGGCGTGTTTTGGTTGGTCGCCGTGCTCAGCGCCATGACCGCTTGGATGCTGATTGGCACGTGGCGCCACACCCGACGCCGCGTACAAGCGCAGCAGGCCTTGGTGGCCGAGACCAACTTTCGCCGCGCGATGGAAAACTCCATCCTCACAGGCATGCGCGCCATGGACCTCAAAGGCCGCATCACCTATGTGAACGCTGCGTTTTGCCAAATGACAGGCTGGACCGAGGACGAACTGGTGGGGCGTGTCCCCCCCTTCCCTTACTGGCCTGAAGAAGACCGTGAGACGCTGGAACAAAAACTCACACAAGAGCTGCAAGGTGACACCACGGCCAGCGGTTTTCAAGTGCGCGTGAAGCGCAAAAGCGGCGAAGTCTTTGATGCACGTTTGTATGTGTCACCTTTGGTCGATGCACGCGGTCAGCAAACGGGCTGGATGACCTCGATGACTGACATCACCGAGCCCAACCGTGTGCGCGAGCAACTCTCGGCTGCACATGACCGCTTCACCACGGTGCTTGAGGGTTTGGACGCCTCTGTGTCCGTCGCACCGTTGGGCAGCAAAGAGTTGCTGTTTGCCAACAAGCTGTATCGCCAATGGTTTGCCACCACCACGCAGGGGCACTTGAGCCTAGTCACACAAGCGGGTCAACCGCGCACACTCAGTGCATCCACCGCATCGGACGACGACAGCCAAGACCAAGACGATGGTTTGATGGGCTTGCCCACAGAAGGCTTCACCGAGACCAAAGCGGAGAACGCTGAAATTTTTCTGCCCGAGTTAGGCAAATGGCTTGAAGTGCGCTCGCGTTACCTCAACTGGGTGGATGGCCGCTTGGCGCAAATGGTGATTGCGTCAGACATCACGCCACGTCGCCAAGCTGAAGAGCAAGCGCAAATGCAAGCTGAACGCGCACAGTCAGCCAGCCGTCTCATCACCATGGGCGAGATGGCGTCTAGCGTGGCACACGAGCTCAACCAGCCGCTAACCGCCATCAACAACTACTGCAGCGGCATGGTGTCTCGCATCAAAGCCAACAACTTGAGCGAAGAAGAATTGCTCAAAGCACTGGAAAAAACCGCGCACCAAGCACAGCGCGCAGGGCAAATCATTCAACGCATTCGTACGTTTGTGAAGCGCAGCGAACCCAACCGCACCCCCTCCGATGTGACGGCCATGGTTGGCGAAGCCGTGGAATTGGCAGGCATTGAAATGCGCCGCCGCCAAGTACGCCTGACCCAAGTGCTTGCAGCACGACTGCCCGCCGTCAACGTGGATCCCATCTTGATTGAGCAAGTTCTCGTGAATTTGATGCGCAATGCGGCCGAGTCAATTGACCTGGCCCAACGCCCGCTGACGCAACGTGATGTGGAACTCAAAGTCTTGCCGCGCAACGAAGAAGGCCAAGCCGTGGTTGAGTTTTCAGTCACCGACACGGGGCGCGGTTTGCCGCCCGAGGTGATGGAGCGTTTGTTCGAAGCCTTCTTCTCCACCAAGTCTGAAGGCATGGGGATTGGCCTGAATTTGTGCCGTTCTATCGTCGAATCCCACCAAGGGCGGATGAAAGCGGAGAACCTCTACAATGGTGCAGATATCACGGGCTGCCGCTTTTCCTTCTGGATACCGGTCCGATAAGGTTGGAGTTTTTTTGATGAGCTTGATTCCCAAAAAAGGTACGGTCTACGTTGTGGACGACGACGAGGCCGTTCGCGACTCGTTGCAATGGTTGTTAGAGGGCAAGGACTACCGCGTTCGTTGCTTTGATTCAGCCGAAACATTTCTCAGCCGCTATGACCCACGTGAAGTGGCTTGTTTGATCGTTGACATCCGCATGGGTGGCATGACAGGCCTCGAACTGCAAGACCGCTTGGTCGAACGTAAATCGCCGTTGCCTATCGTGTTCATCACCGGCCACGGCGATGTGCCCATGGCCGTGGACACCATGAAAAAAGGCGCGATGGATTTCATCCAAAAGCCCTTTGACGAAACCGCTTTGGTGACCTTGGTGGAACGCATGTTGGCCCAAGCCACTGAGTCGTTTGCCGACTACCAACAAGCCGCCAGCCGCGACGCGCTGATGGCGAAGCTCACCACCCGCGAAGCCCAAGTGTTGGAGCGCATCGTGGCCGGTCGTTTGAATAAGCAAATTGCAGACGACTTGGGCATCAGCATCAAAACCGTGGAAGCGCACCGCGCCAACATCATGGAAAAGCTCAACGCCAACACCGTGGCTGACTTGCTGAAAACCGCACTCGGACAAAACGCAGCCAAAGCCTAATCAGGCCGCACGTTTGCCAACCCCTTTAACGCCCGTGTCACACGGGCGTTTTCAATTCAACTTCTCCTCTGTATACACAAGACCATGACTGCACAACTCATTGACGGCAACGCCCTCTCCAAACAACTCCGCACCCAGGTCGCTGCTGACACAGCCGCGCTCAAAGCCAAGGGCCTGACCCCAGGTTTGGCGGTGGTGTTGGTGGGCGACAACCCAGCCAGTCAGGTGTATGTGCGCAACAAGGTCAAGGCCTGCGAAGACGCAGGTCTGCACTCGGTGCTCGAAAAATACGAGGCCGACATGACCGAGGCCGACTTGTTGGCCCGCGTGGAAGCCCTCAACAACGACCCCGCCATTCACGGCATCTTGGTGCAACTGCCCTTGCCTGCCCACATCGACGCGCAAAAAGTGATCGAAGCCATCAGCCCGGCCAAAGACGTGGACGGTTTTCACATCGCCAGCGCCGGGGCCTTGATGACCGGCATGCCCGGCTTTTGGCCTTGCACGCCTTATGGCTGCATGAAGATGCTCGAGAGCATTGGTTACGACCTGAAAGGCAAACACGCCGTGGTGATTGGCCGCAGCAACATCGTGGGCAAGCCCATGGCGCTCATGCTGCTGCAAAAAGACGCCACCGTGACGGTGGCGCACTCGCGCACGCAAAACCTCAAAGCCCTCACGCTGCAAGCCGATGTGATCGTGGCTGCCGTGGGCAAGCGCAATGTGCTGACCGCTGACATGGTCAAGCCCGGCGCTGTGGTGCTCGACGTGGGCATGAACCGCAACGACGAAGGTAAGCTCTGCGGCGATGTGGACTTTGACGGTGTGAAAGAAGTGGCCGGCTACATCACCCCTGTGCCGGGTGGGGTTGGGCCGATGACCATTACGATGCTTTTGGTTAACACCTTGGAATCGGCGCAACGCGCCTTATCTGAGAAGCATTGAGCTTTTGCATTTGTTGCGAGGGCATTCGCTCTGCAAAGCTGAGCGGCCATCTATTTTTGAAAGTTTTGCATGTCATTGAACAATCCGCTTCTCGACTTTTCGAATCACCCTCTGTTCGATGCCATCCAACCCGCGCACATCACACTCGCTCTTGACGAGCTTTTGCCAGCAGCCGATGCCGCGTTAGAAAAAGTCACGGCAGCAGACTTCCCCGCTGACTGGAAAGCGATTGCGTCGGTGCTGGATGTGGCCACCGAAAAACTCAGCCGCGCCTGGGGTGCCGTGAACCATCTGCATTCCGTCGCCGACACGCCTGAGCTGCGTGCGGCCTACACCGAAGCGCTGCCGCGCGTGACCGAGTTCTACACACGCCTCGGGGCAGACGAGCGCTTGTACGCCAAATACAAAGCCATTCCTTTGGCCAGCTTGAACGCCGAACAACGCCAAGCACACGACAACGCCATGCGCAACTTTGTGCTCTCTGGCGCGGAGCTGGTGGGTGCGCCCAAAGAACGCTTTGCCGCCATTCAAGAGCGCATGGCCGATGTGAGCCAAAAGTTCAGCGAAAACGTGCTGGACGCCACCGACCAATGGTCGACCATCGTCACCGCCGAAGATTTGGCCGGTGTGCCAGACGACGTGGTGCAAACCACCCGCGCTGCCGCTGAGAAGGATGGCGTGGCTGGCCACAAGTTGAATTTGAAAATGCCGTGCTACCTGCCCATCATGCAGTTCGCCCACAGCTCGGCCCTGCGTGAAAAGCTGTACCGCGCGTACGCCACACGCGCGTCTGACCAATCCGAAGCCGTCCAGGCCGGCAAAGCCGAACAAGACAACACCCCATGGGTGAAAGAAATCTTGGCCCTGCGCCAAGAAGAAGCGCAGCTCTTGGGCTACGCCAACTACGCCGAGGTGTCGCTGGCCACCAAGATGGCGCAATCGCCCGCCGAAGTGATGGCCTTCTTGCGCGACCTCGCCAAACGCGCCCGCCCCTACGCCGAAAAAGACGTGGCCGAGATGCGCGACTTTGCCGCTGAACACTTGAACCTGCAAGACCCACAACCGTGGGACTGGCCATACATCGGCGAAAAACTCAAAGAAGCGCGCTACGCCTTCAGCGAGCAAGAAGTCAAACCGTACTTCACCGCGCCCAAAGTGTTGGCCGGCTTGTTCAAAATTGTGGAAACCTTGTTTGAGGTGAGCATTCGCCGCGACGACGCGCCGGTGTGGCACCCAGCGGTGGAGTTCTATCGCATCGAACGCCATACCGAAGCAACCCGCGCACGCGGCTTGCCACCTGTGCTGGTCGGCCAGTTCTACCTCGACCCCGGTGCGCGCGCAGGCAAACGCGGTGGCGCGTGGATGGACGATGTGCGCGCCCGCTGGTTGCGCCCCGACACAGGCGCGTTGCAAACGCCTGTGGCGCACCTCGTGTGCAACTTCGCCGAAGCCGTGGGCAACAAGCCCCCGCTGCTGACGCATGACGACGTGATCACCCTCTTCCACGAATGCGGCCACGGCTTGCACCACATGCTCACGCAAGTGAACGAGCGCGATGTGTCTGGCATCAGCGGCGTGGAGTGGGATGCGGTGGAGCTGCCCAGCCAATTCATGGAAAACTTCTGTTGGGAGTGGCCCGTGCTGCGCCACATGACCGCGCATGTGGATACGGGTGAACCGTTGCCACGCGCACTGTTCGACAAGATGCTGGCCGCCAAAAACTTCCAGAGCGGTTTGCAAACGCTGCGTCAAATTGAGTTCTCGCTGGTCGACATGCTGCTGCACACCGACGGCGACAAAGCGCAAGACTTCATGAAAGTGCTGCGCGATGTGCGCGCCGAAGTGGCCGTGTTGCAAAGCCCCGCATGGGGCCGCACGCTGCACACCTTCAGCCACATCTTTGCAGGCGGCTACGCAGCCGGTTACTACAGCTACAAATGGGCCGAGGTGCTGAGCGCCGATGCCTACGCCGCGTTTGAAGAAACCGCAGGTGCAGACGGCGAGCCCAGCCTTGAGACAGGCCGCCGCTACCGCGAAGCGATTCTGGAAGCGGGTGGCAGCCGCCCGGCCATGGACTCGTTCAAAGCCTTCCGTGGCCGTGAGCCTCAGCTCGATGCGTTGCTGCGTCACCAAGGCATGGCCTAAGCACCAACCTCGCTTTCACCAAGGAATCGCCGCGCCTTTGTAGTCCACAAAATGCGCGACAGCTTGCGCAGGCAAATCATCCAAAGCATTCAACAAACCTGCCACCGATTGCGCGGGCGTGAGGCAATCTTTTGCTGGCACAAAGGGCGCCGACAAGCCAGACGCCACCGTACCCGGCTGCATGGCGGCCACCACGAGTTGCGGGCGTTTGCGAGCCGCCTCAATCGCGGCGGTTTGCAGCACCATGTTCAAGGCAGCTTTGGCAGCGCGATAGCTGTACCAACCCCCTTTGCGGTTGTCGCTGATGCTGCCCACACGGGCTGACAGCTTGGCGTAGATGCTGCGCTGCTCGGTGGCCAGCAAGGGCATGAAGTGTTTGAGCAACAACGCGGGGCCAATGGTGTTGACTTCAAACGCACGGACCAGTTGTGTGGCGTTGAGTGCGCCAAGGTGCTTTTCTGGCCCCTGCCCGTCGATGGTGAGCGCGCCCGTGGCGTCGATGATGAGGTGAAACGGCGCTTGTGACTCAGCCACAAGCGCAGCCACCGCAGCGGCCATGCTGGCCTCGTCTTCCAACCGAAATGCAGGCTGCGAGCTGCGCGACAAACCCACAACTTGCGAGCAAGCCGCATCGGCCTGCAAGACCTCAACAAAAGCACTCCCCAGCGCACCTGATGCACCCAACACCAAGGCTCGATACGAAGTGCCTAGGCTTTTCAAAACGTCAGCGTCTTCACGCCGGTGGATGTGCCCAGCAAACACACCTGCGCTTTTTGGTGGGCAAACACACCCACGGTCACCACGCCTGGCCATTGGCTGACGTCGGTTTCAAACTGAAGTGGGTCGCTGATTTTCAAGCCCGTCACATCGACGATGTGTTGGCCGTTGTCGGTCACCAAAGGTTGGCCGTCTTTCAAACGCACCTTGGCGCTGCCACCCATCGCGGCGAACTGGCGCATCACGCGCGCAGTGGCCATGGGAATCACTTCGACCGGCAAGGGGAACGCGCCCAGCGCATCGACCAGCTTGCTTTCATCAGCAATGCACACAAACATCTTGGATTGCGCAGCCACAATTTTTTCGCGCGTCAACGCAGCGCCGCCACCCTTCACCATATTCCCTTGGTGGTCGATTTCGTCTGCCCCGTCGATGTACACCGACAGGCTTTCCACCTCGGCGGCTTCAAACACCTGAATGCCCAAGGCTTGCAAACGTTCGGTGGAGGCGACCGAGCTCGACACGGCGCCTTTGATTTGATCTTTCATGGTGGCCAAGGCGTCGATGAATTTGTTGACGGTAGAGCCCGTGCCCACGCCCACCACCTCGCCAGGCACCACGTATTGCAAGGCGGCTTGGCCCACCAAAGTTTTCAATTCATCTTGAGACAAAGGTGCGGCTTGGGTCGACGTGTGGGTGGGCGTATTCATGGGCGAAAATCCGAGGGTTCTATAAAAGCTTGAGATTATCCATGTCGTTGTTGCCTTATT
This sequence comes from Limnohabitans curvus, assembly GCF_003063475.1. Classification (NCBI taxonomy): domain Bacteria; kingdom Pseudomonadati; phylum Pseudomonadota; class Betaproteobacteria; order Burkholderiales; family Comamonadaceae; genus Limnohabitans; species Limnohabitans curvus. The sequence goes on along the minus strand of NZ_NESP01000001.1, from coordinate 2,673,032 downwards.
CACTTGCCCGCCCTTTTCTGTTCGCCATGGATGCCGAAACCGCCCATGAGCACACGCTGGCCATGTTGGCCTGCACGCAAAACACACCGCTGGCTTGGGCGTACTGCCAAACCCGCGTGCAAGACCCCGTGCAACTGGCAGGCTTGAACTTCCCCAACCGTGTGGGCTTGGCGGCAGGTTTGGACAAAAACGCGCACTGCATTGACGGCTTGGCCGCCATGGGTTTTGGATTTGTCGAAGTCGGCACAGTCACGCCCAAAGGCCAGCCGGGCAACCCCAAGCCCCGCATGTTCCGTTTGCCCGAAGCCAACGCGTTGATCAACCGCCTTGGCTTTAACAACGAAGGCTTGGATGCCTTTTTGGCCAATGTGAAGCTGGCGAAGTTCCGCAGTGAATCAGGAAAGAAAGGTGCGGGCTCGCCCATGCTCTTGGGCCTGAACATCGGCAAGAACGCCGCCACCCCCATCGAGAACGCTGCCGACGACTACCTGATTTGCCTAGACGGCGTGTACCCGCACGCCGACTACGTGACGGTGAACATCTCCAGCCCCAACACCAAAAACCTGCGCGAGCTGCAAAGCGACGAAGCGCTAGATGCGCTGATTGGCACGCTCGCCAAACGCCGCGCTGAACTGGCTCAGAAGCACAACAAGCAAGTGCCCGTGTTCATCAAAATCGCACCAGATTTGGACAGCGACCAAATCGCGGTGATTGCGGCCACCTTGAAGCGTCACTGCGTGCACGAGGGCACGCCATCATGGGGCGTCATCGCCACCAACACGACCATCGCCCGCGACGCGGTGCAAGGCATGGCGCACGCCGACGAAACTGGCGGCCTCTCAGGCGCACCGGTGTTTGAGAAAAGCAATGCAGTCATTCGCCAGCTGCGTGCGGCGATGGGCCCCCACTTCCCCATCATCGGCGTGGGCGGCATTTTGAGCGGCGCCGATGCGGTGGCCAAAATCAAAGCGGGTGCGGACGTGGTGCAGATTTACACCGGCCTCATTTACAAAGGTCCCGCGCTGGTGAAAGAAGCGGCGCTGGCCATTCGCGACGAGGCCTAAAGAGGCTAGGAAATTGAACCAAAGCTTGTAGCTTGGGACCGACAGCCCAAACCCAGCGTCAAGCAAAAACAGTGCGGTAGCCTTCAAAGCGTTTGGACCAATACACATGGTTCAAACGCTCAGTTTTCACACCCGTTTTTTCATTGGCGGCGTGCACAAATTTGCCCGAGCCGATGTAGATGCCCACATGCGAAAACGCGCTGCCCAGCGTGTTGAAAAACACCAAATCGCCGGGGTGGGCTTGCGCAGGCTCCACGGGTTTGGCCACCTCTGCCATTTGCGCCGCACTGCCTTTGAGCGGAATGCCTGCGGACTCTTTGTAGACAAAGCTCACCAAGCCCGAACAGTCAAACCCCGTGTGCAGTTTTTTACCGCCGTAGGTGTAGCCACGGTCGAGCATGGCCACCGCCTGCATGACGATATCTTGCCGTTTGGCGGGGTTGTTGGGGTAGTTTTGCGATGTCGCTGCTGTCGAAGCCGGTTGACGCGACGAGGTCGAGCAAGCAAACAAAAGTGGCGTGATGCAAACGCCAAGAAACAAGCGTTTATTCATACCGCGACTTTACTGCAAGGCCTGCACCACCGCGTCCCCGATGGCAAGCGCGCTGGTCAAGCCCGGCGACTCAATACCAAACAAGTTCACCAAACCCTTCACGCCATGCACGGCGGGGCCTTGGATACAAAAGTCAGCGGCGGCCTCGTGCGGACCAGATATTTTGGGGCGAATGCCTGCGTAGCCTGCTTGCAACGCACCATCGCCTAGGGCTGGCCAATACTTGCGCACCTCGTTGTAAAACACTTGCTCGTGTTCAGCGGACACCAGCAGATCATCCGGGCGATCGACCCACTGCACATCAGGGCCAAACTTGGCTTGGCCACCAAGATCGAGGGTCAAATGCACGCCCAAACCGGCCGCTTCGGGCACGGGGTAAATCAAATGTGAAAACGGCGATTTGCCCGAGAGCGTGAAGTAGTTGCCCTTGGCAAAGTAAGCCTGCGGCACATGCTGCGCAGCCAAGCCTTCAAAATGTTTCGCCAGCCAAGGTGCGGTCAACCCCGCTGCATTCACCACCGTTTGCGCCAACAACTCAGAACCGTCGGCCATGCGCACCACGATGCCGTCGTCGCGGCACACGGCTGAAGCCACGGGCGAATTCAACGCCACAATGCCGCCGGCGTTTTCAAAATCACCTTGCAGGCTCAGCATCAAACCGTGGCTGTCCACAATGCCCGTACTGGGCGAATGCAAGGCCGCCACGCACGACAGCGAGGGCTCCATCACTTGTGCCTGTTCGGCGCTGAGCATCACCACATCAGTCACACCGTTGGCGTGGGCTTTTTGCAAAAGGGCATCAAGTGCAGGCAGCTGATCGGCGTGGGTGGCCACAATCAATTTGCCGCAGCGCTGGTGCGACACGCCGCGCTCTGTGGCGTAAGCGTACAAACGGTCACGGCCTTGCACGCACAATTTGGCCTTGAGTGAACCTTGCGGGTAGTAAATGCCAGCGTGAATGACTTCGCTGTTGCGCGAGCTGGTGCCTGTGCCAATCGCATCAGCTGCTTCGAGCACCAACCACTCTCGGGCTGTTTCAGGTGCGGCTTGAATCAAGGCACGCGCCGTAGCTAGGCCCACCACACCTGCGCCAATCACCACACCGTCCACTTTATCCACCGCTGCTCTCCTGTGTTTTGACCCAATATTAGAACCTGTTCGTCAACACTCAAGCACATACGAAAAACGGCTCCCGAAGGAGCCGTTTCAGAGGTCTTGGAGACCCTTGAAAAATTAACGCTTCTTGGCAGCAGGCTTTGCTGTTTTCAAAGCTGTCTCAGCCAAGTTTTTGTAGTTGGCTTCAGCCACGTCTGTGGCTTGCTTGACTGCTTTTTGCACAGATTCCAAGGCGTTGTTGCCAGCGGACACGGCAGTTTTGAAAGCGGCGACAGCAGCTTCAGAGCCAGCAGGTGCGTTTTTGGCAGCGTTGTCCACCATGGCGTGGAAAGCTTTTTGAGCTTCAGCCACTTTGGATTCCAAGTGACCTTGGAAGTGTGAACCTGTACCTGTTGCGATTTCAACCAAATGACGGTTGTAAGCGACTGCTTTTTCAGCCAAAGGCTGGAACAGGCTCGCTTGCAAAGCCAACAACTCTTGCGCGTCTTTTACGCTCAAAGCGGCGTTGGTTTGTTTTTGTGAATCAGCCAAAGTGCTTTTAGCAGCGGCCAAGTTCAACTCGATGAGTTGTTCCACGCCAGAGAAAGCTTTGTTGGTCAAACCAACCAAAGTTTCCAAGTTTGCTTTGTTGGCGGCGATCACTTGTTCAGGGGTCAAAGTCATTTCAAATCTCCAAAATATTAAAAAGGATGGTCAAACTGCTCTGAACCCTGCCCGTTGGCTAAAGTTATGTTGCAGTGCAGCATGACACGTATTCTAAAGACAAGTTCCGCTTTGACAAGCGTTTTGCGCCGAAATGGTGCATTTTTAGAGCTGGCAGACTAAATCTGCGTTTGCAAGTCCTTATTCCACGCCGTGTGCCCAGTGGTTTTGCCACTGAAGCTTGTACTTCTGCGCCAGTTCGTCAGACTTCAAAACCAGAAAATTCTCTGCGTTACGCGATGCCGCTGAGTTGGTGAAATTGAAGCTGCCAGTGATGACGATGGCCTCATCAATCACCATCACTTTGTTGTGCGCGATGGCGTGTTTGCCATCTTGGCGTAGCTCAATTTGCGCGTGGGCCAGCACACCCATCACATAGCCGTTGGAGGTTTGGCTCTTTTTATCCAACAACACACGCACCGCCACACCACGCTGGTGCGCCCGCACCAATGCTTGGGCAATGGCGTTGTGCGTGAACCCATAAGCCTGCACCAGCACCTCGCGCTCGCTGCCATCGATGGCTTGGACAATGGCGGCGGCGGCATCGGTGGGCGGTGTGAAGTAAACCCCCAACACCTCCACCTGGATACCTGTGGAGGCCTGGCTTGCCACAGCGGGCGTGGCAAGCGTTACCGACACGCCCAGCCACAGGGCACTCAAAATGACGAACTTGTTCATGGTCGAAATGCTAAACCGCAAAAGTCACATTTATTACTTTTGGCGTTTATTTGATTAATTCAATAAACACCCGCATAGTAAAGTCGAGACGCTTTGAAGTCCCACTCACATCCCACATCCCACGCGTTAACGCCCAGCACCCGCCGGGCGATTTTTTTGTTGTCCTTGGCGACCTTCTCGAGCATGTCCGTGCAACGCATTTGCGACCCCATGCTGCCCGAGCTGTCGCGCGTCTTTGCGGCACCTATCAGCGAGGTCTCACAAGTCATCTCGTTTTTCGCCATCGCCTACGGCTTGATGCAATTGTTTTACGGTCCTGTGGGTGACCGCTTTGGCAAGTACCGTGTGGTCATGCTGGCAACCATCGGTTGCAGCGTGGGTTGCACGTTGTCGGCGCTGAGTTCTGATTTGCCATTTCTCGTGGCTGCACGCGTGGGCACAGCACTCACCGCGGCAGCCATCATTCCGCTCTCGCTGGCTTGGGTGGGCGATGTGGTGCATTACGAGCAGCGGCAAGAAACTTTGGCCCGAGTCGGTTTGGGCACCATGCTGGGCATCACAGCGGGTCAGTTGTTTGGCGGTTTGCTGACGGATACGCTGGGCTGGCGTTGGGCTTTTGTACTGATGGCCGCCACATTTGCCATCGTCAGCTTTTTGCTGTGGCAACAGCTCAAACATTTAGAACCCGTCTCACGCCATGCACACGCACCGGCAGGTTTTTTCAGGCAACTCAAACAAGTGGCCGGCGACGCGTGGGCCCGCACGCTGCTAGGCATTGCGCTGGTTGAAGGGGCCATGATTTTTGGTTTATTGGCCGTCACCGCATCTCATTTGCACCAGATGCACCACATTTCGCTCACGCTGGCGGGTGGCACCACGGCGCTGTTTGGTTTGGGCGGCATGGCTTATATGGGAGCTGCCAAATATGTCATTCGCCGCTTTGGGGAAGTGGGTTTGGCGCGCTATGGGGCTTTGTATTTTGGCTTGGCATTTTTGATCATTGCGTTTGGCCCTTGGTGGCAACTGGCCCTGCCTTCTTGCTTTGTGGCGGGCTTTGGCTTTGCCATGTTTCACAACACCATGCAGGCCAAGGCCACACAAATGGTGCCGACCGCACGCGGCACAGGTGTGACGCTGTTTGCTGGTTTTTTGTTTTTAGGTCAATCGCTGGGCGTGTTGGTGTTGGCCGCTCTGCTAGGTCACTTCAACTCCAGCCATGTACTGGGTGCGGTGGGTCTGGGCGTGGTGCTGTTAGGTGTTTTTTTTGCACATGCCATTGCCAAGCGCAACGCCACGCAGGCGGACCACGCTTAACATTAGCCCCATGACACAAGATATCGAACAACTCGCCCAACAACTAGAACAACACCCTGACTACCGCGTGCTGCGCCGCCTCGTGCCGGGCCGTGTGTTCAACACCCCTGCACCAGGCCAAAAACTCAGCAAAGGCATCGTGCTCGACACCGAAACCACGGGCTTTGACGTGGCCACCGACCGCGTGATTGAACTGGGCATGTTGGCCTTTGAATTCGACGCTGTCACAGGCGTGGTCTACCGTGTCAGCGAGGTGTTCGACGAGCTGGAAGACCCCGGTTTTGCCATTCCCCCCGCCTCGATTGCGGTGCACCACATCACCGACGAGATGGTGCAAGGGCAACGCATTGACGACGCCCGCGTGGCTGAGTTTTTGAAAAATGCCGACGTGGTCATTGCCCACAATGCCGCGTTTGACCGCCCATTCGTCGAAGCCCGCTGGCCCCTGTTTGAACAACTCAACTGGGCGTGCAGCATCAAAGACATCGACTGGCGTGAAGAAGGTTTTGGCTCGGCCAAGCTGGAGTATTTGCTCAGCACCCAAGGCTACTTCTACGAAGCCCACCGCGCTGAGGCCGATTGCTGGGCGCTGCTAGAGCTGCTGAACCAAGTGCTGCCGCAAAGCCAACAAACCGCCCTGCTCGCCGTGCTGTTGACCTTGAACAAGCCACAGCAAAAGGTGTACGCCATCAACTCGCCGTTTGAGACCAAAGACAAACTCAAGGCCCGCAACTACCGCTGGTCTGCCGAGCTGCGCTGCTGGAGCCGTGTGGTGGCAGGCGATGCTGAAATGAAACAAGAGTTGGAATGGCTCAAACACCATGTGTACGCAGGCCGCAGCGCGCGCGTGGAACTAGAAACCACAGGCGGCAAAGTGCGCTACTCAAACCGCTTAGGCAACAAAGAAGTCGTCACGCTCTAAACACGTGATGCAAGCGCTTCGATGAAGCGAATGACGCGCAACAAAAAAGCCGGGCTAGCCCGGCTTTTTTGTTTTAGTAGTTCACAGGTTGCCAAGGCACTTGGCAGCTGGGGACGTTGGGGTAGTACTGCTGCGCGGTGGGGCAGAAATACGCCACACGGCTGGGCGGTGCATATTGCTGTTGCACCACCACCGTTTGCGGCACCGCATAGCTTGGACTGCTAGCGGCGTAAATCACGCTGCCCACCAAAGCGGCACCCAAAACGGGGGCTAACCAATAGTTGCTCGAACCACGGTAGTGCCCACCGTAACCACCATAGCTTCCATGACCACCGTGATAACCGCCATACCCGCCGCCGTGCCCACGACCATCCGCTTGCGCGGGCAAGACCACGGCAAAGGCCAATAAACAGGCAAACAAGGTAGAAATGCGTTTCATAGAAGACTCACTTTGTGAAAAGGTAGCTCTACAACGCGCGGCACTTGCAAACGGATGACAGCTTTACAAACCCAAGGCTGCAGCAAACAAACCCACCACACTCAGCAATCCAATCAACCAAAACAAAGAACGCAAACTGGCTTTGTCAGCCACATAGCAAACAATAAAGCCCACGCGCGCTGCCACAAACGCAAAGGCATACAAATCAATGCGAGCGGCATCCACCTGCGCCAAGGTGGCAATGATCACGCCCGCCGCAAACAGTGGAAATGACTCAAAACTGTTGGCCTGTGCTGCATTCGCGCGCGCACGAAAACCCGTTTGCTGTGCCAACCATTGGCGTGGGTTGTGGTTATCAAATTTTTGAAAGCCCCACTTCGCGACCATGGCACACACATAGGGCAGCAAACCCGCAATCAAAACGCACAAAAAAGCTTTGTTCATCGCATCACCACCATCCAAGGTGTCGGGCAGGTTTGAACCACAGGAAAGTATTGGCCAGAGTCACGGCAGTAATACGCCTCGACAGGCGCTTGCACGGGTTGGCCGTTCACCCACTGAGTAGGCTGCGGATTGTTGAGCACCACGGCCGGTGGACTGGTGATGATGACGGTAGACGGCTGCACAGGGCGCGACAAATAAATAGACGTGCCCACAATCGCACCGCCGACCAAAGCAGGCCCCCACCAAAAATCGCCACCACCACGGTAGTACCCACCCCGATACCCACCGTGCGGGCCGTGCGCCAACGCAGTGGAGGCACTTGCTGCCAACAACACGCCTAAAGCCAATGCGCGAAATTTAGAAGTCATACATCGCTCTCTTTCTCTCTCTCTCGATGCGGCCATTGTGGTCTAGCTGTGTAAAGAATTCATTAAGTTTTCCAAAGCCAGTGCCACGCGCGCCAGATGCGCGTCCTGCCCCGCAAGGGATGACACCATCAAGCCCACAGGCAGTTCACCCGCCTCGTGACAGGGCAAACTCCAAGCGCAACCGTCCATGTAATTGATGGCCGATGGGTTGCGCAGCAACAAGCGATTGACTTTGAAAAACGCCTCATCGTCTTCGAGCAAAGGCTCAATCAACGGGGCCACCATCGGCACCGTGGGGCACAGCATGGCATCAAAGCCGTGTAGGGTTTGCCTGGCTGCGGCTATCCACGCGTTGCGGCGGTTGTGCAGTGCTAGGTAGTCTTGTGCAGTGATGCCTTTGCCCAGCGTCATGCGAGCTACCACGCGTGGGTCAATTTGGTTGGCGCCACGCGCTAAGCGCGCGTGGTGTGCGGCATAGCCCTCAATCGGTGAAAAGCCACCAGGCATGCTGAGTGCGGCGATGTCACCCAGCGCGTTGAAAGGTATCTCCACCACGTGTGCGCCCGCCTCGGCAATGTGGCGCAAGGTGCGTGCAAAGGCTTGGGCCACGGTGGCATCCACATCGTCCATCATCAAAGTTTGCGGCACGGCAAAGCGCAGGCCCCGCAAGTTGGCAGCATCCGTAGGTAATGGCTGCTGCGACATCACCGCGTCCACCGCCAAACACGCGCGTACCGAGCGGGTGATGCTGCCCACTGTGTCTAGCGTGCGCGAAAGCTCCATCACGCCCGTGCACGGTATGCGCGCTTGTGTGCTTTTGTAGCCCACCAAACCACACAAAGCTGCGGGGATGCGGATAGAGCCACCCGTGTCTGTGCCAATACCCACCTCGGCAAAGCCCAACGCGACCGACACGGCCGCACCCGACGACGACCCACCGGGCACGCGCGCATGCGCTGGGTCTGCAGGGTTAACCGGCGTGCCGTGGTGCGGGTTGATGCCCACACCCGAAAATGCAAACTCACTCATGTTGGTTTTACCCAGCACCACGGCGCCTGCATCGCGCAAGCGTTGCACCACGGGCGCATCGTGCTGTGCAGGCGCTTCACCAGCACACACCACACCACCCGCCATCGTGGTTTCGCCCGCCACGTCGAAATTGTCTTTGAGGGTGATGCACACGCCGTGCAATGCGCCTAGGCTACGACCTGCTTGTGTTTGCGCATCGCAGTGCTCGGCAGTGGCACGTGCCGCGTCGGCGTAGCGCTGCGTGAACACGTGTTGTGCGGCGGGGCTGGCTGCGGCTTCTAGCGCATCCGCCACGCGTTGCGCGGCGGGTGTGTGTGTGTCAAAACTCGTTTGGGTCATGCGGTGAATTCTGCCCGATTACCCTTTGATCAGCCCTCCTCGACGCAGCCGTGCTAGCCTTGCATCCATGCAACAGACACACGCCAGCGCCGCCCCTGAACTCACGCTGTATTACGACGGCAAATGCCCGCTGTGCGTGGCCGAAGTGGAGTTTTTGCAAAGCCGTAACGCGCAAGGCCAGTTGGCGTTTGTAGACGTGACCCAAACCGGCTTTGAGGCCGCAGGCCACAACATCTCATGCGAAGCCGCCATGGCGCAGATTCATGGCCGCACCGCCGATGGACAAGTGCTGGTGGGCGTGCCCGTGTTTGCCACCGCCTACAAACTGGCCAAGCTACCCGTTTTGGCCTGGGTTTTATCGCGCCGCTGGCTCATGCCCGTGCTGCAGCCGGCCTATGTGTTGTTCGCCAAACACCGCCAAGCCATCTCTCAGCGCATTGGACCAGGCGTTTTGCGGCTCTCGAAGCGTTTTTTGAAGTGAATTTTGAGGTTTTTAAGGGCGGCTGCGCGGATCGGTTGATAAATTTGCGAAAATATCGTCTTTGCCCCGAGAACTAAAACGAATGTCACGCCCAGAAAAAACAGAAATCTCCAACGATGGTTTGCGCTACAAGTCAAAAAAGGGCGGTTCACCATTCGAAGGCCTTGGCCGCACTGGCGACACCATGAGCTGCATCAAGTGCGGCGTTCACAAGCCCCGCAACAACGGTTCATTCAAACGCATCTTGGGTTCATCCATGTTTGTGTGCTTCGACTGCAGCCCTCCCAAGAAAGAGGCTGACCCAGCAGCCGCAGCGGCGACCCCAGTGGCAGCAACCAAAGAAAAAGCCAAAGCTTAAATCTTGGCACCCCACAAAAAAAGCGGCTCATTGAGCCGCTTTTTTATTTCAAAGACGCCACTCGCGTAGCGTCCACTGATGGTCACTCGACCCGCACCACCGCATTCGGCTTAAAGCCCAAGTCCGCCACTTTGCCCTTCTTGGCGCGTGCCGCTTTGGCATTGTTCAAGCTGCGAATTTCTAGGGTTTCTTCGCGCACTTTGCCGCCACGGCCAATGCCTTCGATGCGCACGCTGCGTGTGTACGCAGCCGCACCGGCCAAGGTGTCTTTGGCTTCTAGGTCGATCAGCATCAAGCCGCGACCGCCCTTTTCCATGGCTTTGAGTTCTGACAACTCAAAGGTCAAGAAGCGCCCGCCCGTAGACGCACAAGCCACATGCGTGGCAGGTGCCACAGGCTGCGCGCCCGAGCCCCCGCTGGCAGGTGATGGGCGGCACACGGTTTCGCCCTCGCCCACGGTGATGAAGGCTTTGCCACCTTTGTTGCGCGAAATCATGTGCTCGATGTTGGCCATGAAGCCATAGCCGCCCGAGCTGCTGAGCAAGTACGTCGCGCCTGCAGGGCCAGCCACGTAGTGCAGCAACTGAGTACCTGATTCCAAATCAATCAACGTGGTCACAGGTTGCCCGTCGCCACGTGCGCCGGGCAAGGCCGACACGGGCACCGAGTAGATGCGGCCGTTCGAGCCAAACGCGATGAAGGTGTCCACCGTGCGGCACTCAAACGTGCCGTACAAGCCGTCGCCCGCCTTGAAGGCAAAGGCGCTGGCTTCGTGGCCGTGGCCGGTGCGTGCACGCACCCAGCCTTTTTCAGAAACCACCACGGTCACTGGCTCGTCAATAACCTTGACTTCAGCCACTGCTTTTTTCTCTTCTTGAATCAGAGTGCGACGTGGGTCGGCAAAGGTTTTGGCGTCGGCTTCAATTTCTTTGACCATCAAGCGGCGCAGCGCCGATGGGTTGCCCACGATATCTTCCAGCTTGGCTTGTTCGTCGCGCAGCTCTTTGAGCTCTTGCTCAATTTTGATGGCTTCCAAACGCGCCAGCTGACGCAGGCGAATTTCTAAGATGTCTTCGGCTTGACGTTCGCTCAAACGGAAGCGTTCCATCAACGCCTGTTTGGGCTCGTCGCTCTGGCGGATGATGGCAATCACCTCGTCGATGTTGAGCAACACCAACTGGCGACCTTCCAAGATATGGATGCGGTCCAGCACTTTGTTCAAGCGGTGCTGCGAACGACGCAAGATGGTGATTGAGCGGAACTCAATCCACTCAGTCAGCATGTCGCGCAGCGACTTAGGCACAGGACGACCATCAATGCCCACCATGGTGAGGTTGATGGACGACGAAGTTTCTAAGCTCGTATGCGCCAGCAAAGTGGTGATGAGCTCTTGTTGCTCAATGGTGCGGGTCTTGGGCTCGAACACCAAACGCACAGCCGCATCTTTACTGGACTCATCGCGCACCACGTCCAACACGGCCAGTACGGTGGCTTTGAGTTGGGTTTGGTCGGCGCTCAGCGCTTTTTTACCGGTCTTGACCTTGGGGTTGGTCAGCTCTTCAATCTCTTCCAACACGCGTTGGCTGCTCACGCCGGGTGGTAACTCATTGACCACCAGTTGCCATTGGCCACGGGCCAACTCTTCAATGGTCCAGCGGGCGCGCACTTTGAGCGAGCCGCGGCCTGTGCGATAGGCATCGGCAATGTCAGACGCGCTGCTGATGATTTGGCCGCCACCGGGGTAATCGGGCGCGGGCAAGATTTGCAGCAACTCGGCGTCGCTCATCTTGGGGGTCTTGATGAGTGCCACACACGCATCGGCCACTTCGCGCAAGTTGTGACTTGGAATTTCGGTGGCCATACCCACCGCAATGCCGCTTGCGCCGTTGAGCAAGGCAAATGGCAAACGGGCGGGCAGCTGCTTAGGCTCTTCGGTGGAGCCGTCGTAGTTGGGCTGGAAGTCGACCGTGCCTTCGTCAATCTCGTCCAGCAACAGCGTGGTGATTTTGGCCAAGCGGGCTTCGGTGTATCGCATGGCCGCCGCGCCGTCGCCGTCGCGTGAGCCGAAGTTGCCTTGACCGTCGATCAGCGGGTAGCGTTGCGCAAAGTCTTGTGCCATGCGCACGAGGGCTTCGTAGGCGGCGCTGTCGCCGTGGGGGTGGTAGCGGCCCAGCACATCACCGACCACGCGGGCGCACTTGACGGGCTTGGCGCCTGTGTTGTTGTTAGGGCCGCTGAAGCCCAGACCCATGCGAGACATGGAATAAAGAATGCGGCGCTGCACGGGCTTTTGGCCATCGCACACGTCGGGCAAGGCGCGGCCTTTGACCACGCTGAGTGCGTATTCAAGGTAGGCGCGTTGGGCGTAGTGGCCCAGCGCGATGTCGCCGTCGCCATCATTGTTATTGATGGCGGTGGGCAGTCCAGGGGTGAACAAATCGGTCATACGTCAATCTCAATCGAATCGCCATGCAGTTCCATCAACTCACGGCGTGCGGCGGCTTCGCCTTTGCCCATGAGTTGTGTGATCAAACCTTCGGTGGTTGCAAAGTCCAGCAAGCCCAGTTGCACGGGCATGAGGCGGCGGGTGTCAGGGTTGAGGGTGGTGTCCCACAGTTGCTCGGCGCTCATTTCGCCCAAGCCCTTGAAGCGGCTGATGCTCCACTTGCCCTCGGCCACGCCGTCTTTGCGCAGTTTGTCGAGGATGGCGGTCAGCTCGCCTTCGTCCAAAGCGTAGACCTTGGCGGCTGGCTTTTTGCCACGCGCGGGCGTGTCCACGCGGAACAGTGGGGGGCGCGCCACAAACACATGACCCGCTTCGATGAGCTTAGGAAAGTGACGGAAGAACAGCGTGAGCAACAGCACTTGGATGTGCGAGCCGTCTACGTCCGCGTCACTCAGGATGCACACCTTGCCGTAGCGCAGGCCGCTCATATCGGGCGAGTCGTTGGGGCCGTGTGGGTCCACGCCGACAGCCACCGAAATGTCGTGAATTTCGTTGTTGGCAAACAAGCGGTCTCGCTCGACTTCCCACGTGTTCAGCACCTTGCCGCGCAGCGGCAGGATGGCTTGGTTTTCTTTGTTGCGGCCCATCTTGGCGCTGCCGCCGGCTGAGTCGCCCTCAACCAAGAACACTTCGTTGTGCGCCGTGTCTTTGCTTTCGCAATCGGTCAGCTTGCCTGGCAACACCGCCACGCCTGAGCCCTTGCGCTTCTCTACTTTTTGGCCGGCTTTTTGGCGGCTTTGTGCGGCCTTGATGGCCAGCTCAGCCAACTTTTTGCCGTACTCGACGTGCTGGTTGAGCCAAAGCTCCATGGTGGGGCGCACATAGCTCGACACCAAGCGCACAGCATCGCGTGAGTTGAGGCGCTCTTTGATCTGACCTTGGAACTGCGGGTCAAGCACCTTGGCGCTCAGCACGTAGCTAGCCCGTGCAAACACGTCTTCTGGCATGAGCTTGACGCCCTTGGGCAACAAGGCGTGCAACTCAATGAAGCTCTTGACCGCGTTGAACAAACCATCACGCAAGCCGCTGTCGTGTGTGCCGCCAGCGCTGGTGGGAATCAGGTTGACATAGCTCTCGCGCACAGGAGCGCCGTCTTCGGTGAAGGCCACAGCCCACGCTGCGCCCTCGCCTTCGGCAAAGCTGTCGTGGTTGCTATCGGCGTAGCCATCGCCTTCAAACAAAGGAATGACAGGCTCGCCGTGCAGGGTCTGCATCAAATAGTCGCGCAGGCCACCTTTGTAGAGCCAGTGTTGCGTGTCTTTGGTTTTTTCATTTGTGAGCGTCACGCTCACGCCAGGCATGAGCACGGCTTTGCTGCGCAGCAAGTGCACCAGCTCGTTCATCGGCAAAGCCGACGATTCAAAGTATTTGGCATCGGGCCACACGCGCACGGTGGTGCCCTGCTTGCGGTCGCCTGATTCTTGCTTGCGGGTGGTGAGTTTTTCCACCACATCGCCACCTGAAAACACCAAGCGGGCCACTTGACCTTCGCGGTGCGAGGTGGCTTCCATGCGTTTGGCCAGTGCGTTGGTCACGCTCACCCCCACGCCGTGCAAACCACCTGAGAAGCTGTAAGCGCCACCCGAGCCTTTGTCAAACTTGCCGCCCGCATGCAAGCGGGTGAACACCAGTTCGATGACGGGGGCTTTTTCTTCGGGGTGCATGCCAAACGGGATGCCACGGCCATCATCGTCGATGCTGACCGAGCCATCGCTGTGCAGCGTGACGCCAATTTTTTTGCCGTGTCCAGCGAGCGCTTCGTCAGCCGCGTTGTCCAGCACCTCTTGGATGATGTGCAGCGGGTTGTCGGTGCGGGTGTACATGCCCGGACGCTGCTTGACGGGTTCGAGTCCTTTGAGGACGCGAATCGAGCCTTCCGAGTACTGGGGCGGTGTAGTGGGTTGCTTTGTAGCCATGGGCCGGCATTGTAGACAGATTCAAATGCAACACTGTATAAAACAACAGATCGAAAAATTTTGCATGGACATCACCTTGGCAACCTTGTGACTGCGCCCCTCGCCCGCATTGGTTAAAGTCACGCCATGACTCACACCAACAAAACATTGCCCATGTGGCAAGTGCTCGCCTGCGGGGCAGCCATTGTCACTTTGTCTATGGGCGTGCGCCACGGCTTTGGCCTGTGGCTGCAACCCATCACCCAAGCCCAAGACTGGACCCGCGAAAACTTTGCCATGGCCATCGCCATTCAAAACCTGACTTGGGGATTCGCAGGCATTTTCTCGGGCATGTTGGCCGACCGATTTGGCGCCCTCCGCGTCATCGTGACTTGCGCCGTGTTGTACGCGTTGGGATTGACAGGCATGGCCTATTCGTCCACGCCAGCGTTGTTTACCGCCACGGCTGGCGTACTGATTGGCGTGGCCCAAGCAGGCACAACCTATGCCGTGATTTATGGCGTGATTGGCCGAAATGTGAGTGCATCCAAACGCTCATGGGCCATGGGCGTAGCGGCGGCAGCGGGCTCATTTGGGCAGTTTTTGATGGTTCCCACGGAGGGCTATCTCATCAGCACCTTTGGCTGGCAAGAAGCATTGGTGTGGTTGGCTTTATCGACCATGCTCATCATCCCCCTCGCCTACGGTCTGCGCGAACCTGGTTTTGGCGGTGGTGCCACGCCCAACCGCGACCAATCCATCATGCATGCACTGCGCGAAGCTATGAATTACCGTAGCTTCCAGCTGCTGATGGCGGGCTACTTTGTATGTGGTTTTCAAGTCGTGTTCATTGGCGTGCACATGCCCAGCTACTTGAAAGACCACGGTTTGTCGCCCGAGGTGGCCAGCATTGCTTTGGCGTTGATTGGTTTGTTCAACGTGTTTGGCACCTACATCGCAGGCAGCTTGGGCCAGCGCATGGCCAAGCGCAAGATTTTGTCGTTCATCTATTTCTCACGCTCGGTGGCCATCGTGCTGTTCTTGTTGGCGCCGCTCACGCCCATAAGCGTGTACATCTTCTCGTCTGTGATGGGCTTTTTGTGGCTCTCCACCGTGCCGCCCACCAATGCGGTGGTGGCGCAGATTTTTGGCGTGGCGCACTTGTCGATGCTGGGCGGCTTTGTGTTCTTCAGCCACCAAATTGGCAGCTTCATGGGCGTGTGGCTAGGCGGCTACTTGTATGACAAGACCGGCAGCTACGACATCGTTTGGTACATCTCGATTGCGCTGGGCGTGTTTGCCGCCTTGGTGAATTTGCCCGTGAAAGAAAATGCCATCGAACGCGCACCTAAGACGGTTGCCGCTTGACGTTTGACGTTTGACGCTTGAAATGAACATCCTTTCGCATCCGATGTTGCGCCAAACCCTGATCGGTGTGGTGTGCGTGGCCGTTCTTTTGGGTGTGCTGTCCATGTATTTAAGGCCTGATTTTTTGCTGACTTTGGCGAATCAGGTTTGGGGATGCTTCTGAGATGAGTGCCATGCTTCACGGGCAAGAGCCCACATCTAGCTGGGTGGCCCGTTGGTCGCACCTCTTGCCTTCTGGCAGCACTTTGCTGGACTTGGCCTGCGGACAAGGCCGCCACATGCGCCACTTTGCAGCGTTGGGTCACACGGTGACTGGCGTAGACCGCAACCCAGACGCGATTGCCGCCGTGGGCCCTTTGGGCGAAGCCATTTGTGCGGATATCGAAAACGGCCCTTGGCCGCTGCAAGGCCGCACCTTTGGCGGCGTGGTCGTCACCAACTACCTCTGGCGCCCGCTCTGGCCACACATCTTGGACAGCCTGGCCCTCAACGGCGTACTGATTTACGAAACCTTCTCGGCGGGCAACGAAAGCGTGGGCAAACCCTCGCGCCCAGATTTCTTGCTGCAGCCCGCTGAGCTCCTGACCACGTGCAAAGACTTACGGGTCGTGGCGTTTGAGGAAGGTTTTCTAGATCAGCCCGAGCGCTTTGTGCAACGCATCGTTGCCGTGCGCGAGAGCCTCGAAACACAAACGCCTGCGCGTTACCCACTTCACCATTAAAAACGTCATTGGCAATCGCTAGAATGAACGTTTTTCCTTGACCGAACCAACGGACATGACACCCATTACCGGCAGCATCGTGGCTTTGACCACCCCCATGCACACAGACGGCAGCGTCGACTACCCTACTCTGCGCAAACTGATTGATTGGCACATTGCCGAAGGCACCGATTGCATCGGCGTTGTGGGCACCACCGGTGAGTCACCCACAGTCAATGTGGAAGAACACTGCGAAATCATCCGCGTGTCTGTGGAGCAAGCGGCTAAACACACCGAACGTCATGTGCCCATCATGGCTGGCTGCGGCGCGAACTCAACGTCTGAAGCGATCGAGCTGGCTAAGTTCGCCAAGAAAGTTGGCGCACATTGCCAACTGCAAGTGGTGCCCTACTACAACAAGCCCACGCAAGAAGGCCAATACCTGCACTTCAAGGCCATCGCCGAAGCCGTGGACTTGCCCGTGATTTTGTACAACGTGCCCGGTCGCTCTGTGGCCGATATGGCGCACGACACCGTGCTGCGTTTGGCCCAAGTGCCAGGCATCGTGGGCATCAAAGAAGCCACCGGCAACATCGAACGCGCCCAATGGCTCATTCGTGACGTACCCAAAGGCTTTGCCGTGTACTCCGGTGACGATCCCACCGCCGTGGCCTTGATGCTGTGCGGCGGCCAAGGCAACATCAGCGTGACCGCCAACGTGGCGCCCCGCTTGATGCACGAGCTGTGCATGGCAGCCATCGCTGGCGACGTGAAACGCGCCATGGACATTCAATTCAAATTGATGCCTGTTCACAAGCAGTTGTTTGTGGAAGCCAACCCCATTCCCGTGAAATGGGCAATGAAGCGTATGGGCCTCGCTGGCCCCACCTTGCGCTTGCCCATGACCGAACTCACCCCCGCCAACGAACCCGTGGTGGAAGGCGCATTGCGCGCCGCTGGTTTGATCTGATTGTTAAAAAGGCCTTGGCTGTGAAAATTTCTTTTACTTCGAATCGTGCAGCAGTTGCGTTGACCACCTTGGTGGTGCTCAGCGGTTGCTCCTCCATCATGGATGGTGACAAGGTCAACTACAAAACAGAAGGTGGCACCAAGGTTGTGGCCCTGGATATTCCACCCGATCTGACCCAACTCACACGCGACACGCGTTATGCCGTTCCTGGCGGTTCTGTCACAGCCAGCAGCATGGGCGTGCGTCCTGTAGCGCCTGTGGCGGCCACAGCAGCCAAGCAAGTGAACGACGTGCGCATTGAACGTGATGGCAAGCAACGCTGGCTGGTGGTCAACCGTTCAGCCGACGTGGTGTGGCCCATCGTGCAAGGGTTTTGGAAAGAAAATGGTTTTGAGTACGTGATTGAGCAGCAACAAATTGGCTTGCTCGAAACCGAATGGGCTGAGAACCGCGCCAAGATTCCACAAGACTTTCTGCGTCGTTCCTTGGGAAAAGTTCTGGACGGCTTGTATTCGTCTGGCGAGCGTGACAAATTCCGCACGCGCATTGAGCGAAACAGCACTGGCGGCGTTGACATCTTCGTGACCCACCGTGGCATGAGCGAAGAATACAAAGACCAATCTAAATCTGGCACGATTTGGGTCCCGCGCCCAAATGACCCTGAGTTGGAAGCCGAATTCTTGAGCCGCTTGATGATCAAACTTGGCGTCTCCGCTGAACAAGCGAAAGCTGGCATCACGCCACAAGAAACCGTGGCGAATAAAACCACTTTGGTAACCAAGGGCGGTGCCACACTGCTGAACATCCCCGACTCGTTTGACGTCGCATGGCGTCGCGTTGGCTTGGCTTTGGACCGCACAGGCTTCACTGTGGAAGACCGCGACCGCGCACAAGGCATTTACTTCGTTCGCTATGTGGACACCTCATCCAAAGAAGAAAAAGGTTTCTTCAGCAAGATGTTCAGTGGCTCAACACCTGACGCAGGCCCTGTGAAGTACCGCATTGCTGTGCGTAAAACAGACAACACCGCCGAAGTCACGGTGCAAAACGCAGCAGGTACGACAGAGAACAGCCCTGTTTCACAGCGCATCTTGAAGCTGCTGGCTGACGATTTGCGCTAATTGGCGTCGGCCTGACCCCGCGCCATGTTGCGCTTTAAAAGTCTGGGCAGCGGCAGCTCAGGCAACGCCACTTTGGTTGAAGCCCAGAGTGGCGCCCATACCACTCGCTTGCTCATCGACTGCGGCCTTCGCCTGCGTGATCTAGAGGCTCGTCTCATCGAAGCGGGCACCTGCGCCGAGGATCTTGACGCCATCTTCATCACCCACGAACACGGCGACCACATTGGCTGTGCACGCAGCTTTATCAAACGTTATTCAACACCTCTGTGGATGAGCCAAGGCACATGGCTGGCCGTGAGTGACGGTGGTGCATGGACACCTTATCAACATTTGCTGAATGTGGCGCGCGATGGCAGCGCCATCGAATTGGGCGACTTGCAAGCGATGCCGTTTACGGTGCCGCACGATGCGCGCGAGCCCTTGCAGCTGCGCTGCACCGATGGCCATCGGCATTTGGGTGTGATCACCGATTTGGGGCACGTGTCTTCTCATGTGGTGGCGTCATTGCAAGGCTGCCATGCCCTGCTACTAGAAGCCAACCACGATCCTGATTTACTGCAAGCCTCGGGTTACCCTGTTTTTTTAAAGCAACGCGTCTCAGGCCCTTGGGGGCATTTGGCCAACCACGCCGCGGCCGACTTATTGGCTCGCGTCAAACACGACCAGTTAAGCTGCGTCCTGGCGGCACATTTGAGTGAGCGCAACAACACCCCCGAACTGGCGCGCACCAGCTTGTGCGAAGCAATGGGGTGTTCGCCTTTGGACATTGACGTGGCAGATCCGCTGACAGGCTCCGACTGGCTCGTGGTTTAAGCGGTTATCAAACGCCCATAAAAAAGCCACCCAAAGGGTGGCTTTTGCAGTCAGTTCGAAAACTGATTACTTGCTGGCAGCGTCAGATGCTGGTGCAGCGGCTTCAGAAGCCACAGCAGAAGCGGCTTCAACAGCAGCAGAAGCAGCAGGAGCGGCTTCAACAGCAGGAGCTTCTTTTTTGCCGCAAGCGACGAGAGCGGCAGCAGCCAACAAAGATGCCAACAGGATTGACTTGTTCATTTCGATATTCCTTAAAGGGGGATGAAAACAATTTCCGGAAATTGCTGTGGTTTGCACCACAACCGAGCTGATGGACTCGAGCCCGCCAACTCAGCCTCTCATTATAGGGTAAATCCTATGCATGACAAAAAACCACGTCAGCTTCGCGTCAACTTGGCTCATTTCAAGCCCCTGAATGAAGCCAGCCATCGTCACACCACTCCATCAACAAGTTGAGCGCTTCAGGGCTGGCCTTCAAGAGCTCCACTTGGGTCAACTCACGTGCATCGGCCAATTGACGCATCAAAGCTGCATCCTTGCCAGCCGCACGCCAGCTTTCGCCATTCAAAAAGATGTGATGTGCGTCATACATCATCTTGCTTCGGCGGTCTAAACGCAGTGATTTGAGCTTATTTGGCACGTCACCGATCTCAAACCACACATTGGCTTTGGGCTCCGTCAAATACTCACCCAAAGCACGCTGCAGGGCTTTGGGGTCTTTCAGCGCTTTTTGTAACGCAGATATCGCGAATTCAGCCAAACCTTCGGGCATAGCGGCAGGTTTAGACACCGCAGGTTGAGCGGCGTCTTTGTACAAATCGCAGCCAGCGGCCTCTTCCGCACCTTCGCTCAAGCGCACCAACAACTCACGCGCCAAGTCACCTGTTTGGGGCACGCGAAAACCCACAGAATAGGTCATGCACTCGCCTTGTGCAATGCCATCGTGGGCGTAGCGCGGCGGCAAATACAACATGTCACCCGGGTTGAGCACCCAATCGTGTTCAGGCTTGAAGTTGGCCAAAATTTTCAATGGCATATCGGGCACGAGCGACAAGTCTTTTTGGCGGCCAATGCGCCAGCGGCGTTGGCCGTGGGCTTGCAGCAAGAACACGTCGTAGCTGTCAAAGTGCGGGCCCACGCCGCCGCCTTCGGTGGCGTAGCTGATCATCACATCGTCCAAACGGGCGTCTGGGATGAAGCGAAATTGCTGCATCAAAGCGGCCACGCGGTCGTCGTGCAAATCCACGCCTTGCACCAACAAGGTCCAATCGCGTTCGGTCAGCTTAGGGATGGCGCGGCGCTTGAACGGGCCGCGTTGCATTTGCCAATCGCGTTGGCCGCCATTCGCCCCCATGACCAAACGGGACTCAACCTCGTTTTGTTCGGCCAAGTCAAACAGCTCAGGACGGCTGAGCAAGGCTTTGAATTCGGGAATGGCTTGGCGCACCAACAAGGGCTTACGCTGCCAATAGGTGTTCATGAATTCGGCGGGACTGATGCCGCCGAGCAGGGTCAGGGGTTTGTTCACATGCATCGTGCGACAATTTTGCCTTATGGAAATTACTCAACACTGCGTGGTCGGCTTAACTTGGACCTTGAAAGACACTTTGGGCGAGGTGCTGGACGAATTGGACAGCCCCGTTGAATTTTTGGTGGGCGGCGATGACTTGCTGGCCAAGATTGAAGAGGCTCTGCAAGGCCACAGCGTCGGCGACCACCTCGACTTGCAACTCGAACCCGAAGAAGCCTTTGGCGACTACGACGAAAACTTGGTGTTTTTAGAGGCGCGCTCAAGCTTTCCTAAAGAGTTGGAAGAAGGCCACACCGTCGAAGGCCACGCTCTGCCTGCTGGCTGCAACCCAGACGCCCCGCAAGACTTGCTCTACACCGTGACCGAACTCTACCCCGAACATGTGGTGTTAGATGGCAACCACCCACTGGCAGGTATTGCGATTCGCATTCACCTCGATGTGCAATCGGTGCGCGAAGCCACGCAAGAAGAGCAAGAGCGCGGCACTTTGGGCACTGGTTTTTTCAAGATCGAAGCCCAAGCGCCGGGCAACGATTTATTGCACTGATTTACTTTTTTCCCGTCGAGCCATAACCGCCCTCACCGCGCTCGGTCGGTGCAGCAAATTCGTTGACCACATTGAACTGGGCTTGCACCACCGGCACGATGACCAGCTGAGCCAAACGCTCCATGGGCTCCAAGGTGAACGCCACATCGCTGCGATTCCAAGCGCTGACCATCAGCTGGCCTTGGTAATCGCTGTCAATCAAACCAACGAGGTTACCCAACACGATGCCGTGCTTATGACCCAGGCCTGAGCGCGGCAAGATGAGCGCGGCGTAGGCTGGGTCAGCCAAGTGGATGGCAATGCCCGTGGGCACCAATTGCCAAGCGTTGGGCTCTAGTGTGATGGGTGCATCCAAACACGCACGCAAGTCCAAGCCGGCACTGCCAGGCGTGGCGTATTGCGGGAGTTGGTCGGCCATGCGAGGATCGAGTATTTTGACGTCGAGTTTCATTTTTAATCAGATGAAATGGATAGATGTTGGAAATTTAAAGAGGCGTCTTTGCGGCGTTTGTTTGCTACGTTTGGCGAAATCAAACGGTTTTCAAACGACGCGCAATCTCACCCACCAATTGACGCGCCAGCGTGAGTTTGTTGGCATGTGGCAGTTCTTGGTGGCCTTGTGCATCGACCAACAGCAAGGCGTTGTCGTCCAAGCCAAACGTCGCGGGGCCAATGTTGCCCACCAGCAGCGGCACGCCTTTGCGCTCGCGTTTGGCGGTGGCATGTTTGAGCAAATCATGACTTTCCGCCGCAAAGCCCACGCAATACAAAGCACCGTTTTTGGCACGGGCCGATTGCGCCACACCGGCCAAGATGTCTGGGTTTTCGACAAAGCTCAACTGAGGCAACTGGCCTGAGCCGTCTTTTTTGATTTTTTGTCCAGCGACATCGGCCACGCGCCAATCGGCCACAGCGGCGGTTGCCACAAACACAGAAGCGGCATCTATGTGTTTGGCCACTGCCGCTTGCATGTCCAAAGCTGAACGCACATCCACACGCTGCACACCGCGCGGTGTGGACAGATGAACAGGGCCAGCAACCAAGGCCACCTCGGCACCCGCTTCACGCGCAGCGCGAGCGATAGAAAAGCCCATCTTGCCGCTCGATAAATTGGTGATGCCACGCACAGGGTCCATCGCCTCATACGTGGGGCCCGCAGTGACCAGCACATGTTGACCCGCTAAGACTTTGGGTTGAAAGAAGGCGATGAGGTCTTCCAAAATTTCTTCGGGCTCCAACATCCGACCATCGCCGGTTTCACCGCAGGCTTGTTCGCCCTGCCCCACGTCCAGCACATGTGCACCGTCAGCGGTGAGCTGCACCATGTTGCGCTGGGTGGCGGGGTGTTGCCACATTTCGCGATTCATCGCGGGGGCCAAAATCAAAGGCACGCGTTCAATCGGGCGGGCCAAGCACATGAGACTGAGCAAATCGTCCGCACGGCCGTGCAAGAGTTTGGCCATGAAATCGGCACTGGCGGGGGCTACCACAATGGCATCGGCTTCGCGGCTTAAATTGATGTGCGCCATGTTGTTGGGCTCGCGTGCGTCCCATTGCGAAACGTACACCGCGCGATTCGACAAGGCTTGCAGCGTGACAGGGGTGATGAACTGGGCAGCCGCCTCCGTCATGACCACTTGTACCGTCGCCCCAGCTTTGACCAAGGCACGGCACAGCTCCGCCGCTTTATAGCAGGCGATGCCCCCGCTCAAACCCAAAACAATGTGCTTATTTGACAGATCAGACATGGCTCGCAATGTAGCAGAGCGCCTATAATTTCGATTTCCACCTACCGGGAGACCATCTCCCGATCTGGCATGACCCAATTTGTATTCGTCACCGGCGGTGTTGTTTCTTCCCTAGGCAAGGGAATTGCAGCCGCCTCACTCGCCGCCCTCCTTGAGTCGCGCGGCCTCAAAGTCACCCTCATTAAGCTGGACCCCTACATCAACGTAGACCCAGGCACCATGTCGCCTCTGCAGCATGGCGAGGTGTTCGTCACCGAAGACGGCGCAGAAACCGACCTCGATTTGGGCCACTACGAGCGCTTCATCACGACGCGCATGAAAAAGGCCAACAACTTCACCACTGGCCAGATTTACCAAAGCGTGCTCGACAAAGAGCGCCGCGGCGACTATCTGGGCAAAACGGTGCAAGTCATCCCACACATCACCAACGAAATTCAAGAGTTCGTCAAACGTGGCGCAGCCTATGACACGCCTGACGCCGTGGATGTGGCCATCGTTGAAATCGGTGGCACTGTGGGTGACATCGAGTCCTTGCCGTTTTTGGAAGCCGCTCGCCAGATGAGCCTGAAGCTTGGCGCGCACAACACGGCATTCGTACACCTGAGCTACGTGCCTTGGATTGCAGCGGCTGGTGAACTTAAAACCAAGCCTACCCAACACACGGCGCAAAAGCTGCGCGAAATCGGCATTCAAGCCGACGCTTTGCTGTGCCGTGCGGACCGCCCAATTCCCGAAGAAGAACGCCAAAAAATCAGCCTCTTCTCCAACGTGCATGAGTCGGGTGTGATCTCGATGTGGGACGTGGACACCATCTACAAAGTGCCACGCATGTTGCACGAACAAGGGTTGGACAACTTGGTGTGCGACAAACTGCGCATCAACGCCCAACCCGCCAACTTGCAACGTTGGGACGACTTGGTCCACGAAGTGGCCAACCCCAAAGAAGAAGTCACCATCGCCATGGTGGGCAAGTACGTCGATCTGTCTGACAGCTACAAGTCACTCAACGAAGCTCTGCGCCATGCCGGCATGAAGAACCATGCACGCGTGAAGATTGAGTACGTGGACTCTGAATTCATCACACCCGAAAACGTCAAAGACCTCGGTAAGTTCGACGCCATTTTGGTGCCCGGCGGCTTTGGCATTCGTGGCGTGGAAGGCAAAATTTCTTCCGCCCAATTCGCCCGTGAAAACAAAGTGCCTTACCTCGGCATCTGCCTCGGCATGCAAGTGGCAACCATCGAATACGCCCGCCACATGGCTGGCCTGAAAGACGCCAACAGCACCGAGTTTGTGCCGGACGGCCCCAACCCTGTCATCGCCCTCATCAACGAGTGGAAAGACGCGGACGGCAGCATCCAAACCCGCACCGCCAACTCCAACCTCGGCGGCACCATGCGTTTGGGCGCACAAAGCTCAGACGTCACCCCTGGCACCTTGGCGCACAAAATTTACGGTGACGTGGTGACCGAGCGTCACCGCCACCGCTACGAAGCCAACGTGAACTACCTCGACGCCCTGCGCAAAGCAGGCTTGGTGATTTCAGCGCTCACACAGCGCGAGCAACTCACCGAAATCGTCGAGTTGCCACAAACTGTGCACCCTTGGTACATGGGCGTGCAGTTCCACCCCGAGTTCAAATCGACGCCATGGGATGGCCACCCGTTGTTCAACGCCTTCGTCAAGGCGGCGCTGGATCACAAGGCGAAGGCCTAAACCTTTTTAGAAACGGGACAAGCCATGAAACTTTGCGGATTTGACGTTGGCCTCAACAAGCCTTTCTTTTTGATCGCAGGCACCTGCTCGATCGAAGGCTTGGAAATGTCCATCGACGTGGCAGGTCAGCTCAAAGAAATCTGTGCGGGCTTGGGCATTCCTTTGATCTACAAAGGCTCGTTCGACAAAGCCAACCGCTCGTCTGGCAGCACCAAACGCGGCGTGGGCATGGATGCCGGCTTGAAAATTCTCGACGAAGTGCGACGCCAATTGCACCTACCCATCCTCACCGATGTGCATGACGCATCACAGGTCAAAACCGTGGCCAGCGTGGTTGATGTGTTGCAAACACCCGCTTTCTTGTGCCGCCAAACCGACTTCATCCGTGCTGTGGCGCAATCGGGCAAGCCTGTGAACATCAAGAAGGGCCAGTTCTTGGCCCCTTGGGACATGAAAAACGTCATCGACAAAGCCCGTGACGCCGCACGCGAAGCCGGCCTGCCCGAAGACAGCTTCTTGGCCTGCGAACGCGGCGTGAGCTTTGGCTACAACAACCTTGTGGCCGACATGACCAGTTTGGCAGAAATGCGCAAGTCTGGCGCGCCTGTGGTGTTTGATGTGACTCACTCTGTGCAAAAGCCTGGCGGCCAAGGCACTGTGAGTGGTGGTGCTCGCGAGATGGTGCCCGTGCTGGCCCGCGCTGGCGTGGCCGCTGGCGTAGCCGGTTTGTTCATGGAAACCCACCCCTGCCCTGCAGAGGCATGGTCAGACGGGCCCAATGCCGTGCCGTTGAACAAGATGAAGGCTTTGCTGGAAACCTTGGTCGAGCTCGATGCCGTGACCAAAAAACACCCTTTCTTAGAAAACAACTTTGAGGCTTGAGTGCTCTGCACACAGCCACAAACCCTTTTTAAAAACTTGAAATAGGAAAACACAAATGAGCGCTATCGTCGACATCGTCGCCCGTGAAATCTTGGACAGCCGCGGCAACCCCACCGTGGAATGTGATGTGTTGTTGGAGTCCGGCACCATGGGCCGTGCCGCTGTGCCATCTGGTGCTTCCACCGGCAGCCGCGAAGCCATTGAGCTGCGCGACGGCGACAAGAGCCGTTACCTCGGCAAAGGCGTGTTGAAAGCGGTTGAGCACATCAACACCGAAATCTCTGAAGCCATTTTGGGCTTGGACGCTTCCGAGCAAGCCTTCCTTGACAAGACTTTGATCGACCTCGACGGCACAGAAAACAAGAGCCGCTTGGGTGCCAACGCTTTGTTGGCGGTGTCCATGGCTGTGGCCCGTGCTGCGGCCGAAGAGTCTGGCTTGCCTTTGTACCGTTACTTCGGCGGCATGAACGGCAACCAATTGCCCGTGCCCATGATGAACGTCATCAACGGTGGCGCACACGCCAACAACAACTTGGACTTGCAAGAGTTCATGATCATCCCCGTGGGCGCACCGACATTCCGCGAAGCCGTGCGTTACGGCGCAGAAGTGTTCCACGCCTTGAAGAAAATCATCCACGACAAAGGCATGAGCATTGCTGTGGGCGACGAAGGTGGTTTCGCACCTAACGTCACCAGCCACGAAGCCGCCATCCAAATGATCTTGGACGCGATTGCGGCTGCGGGCTACACCGCCGGCGAACAAATCGCCATTGGTTTGGACTGCGCGGCCAGCGAGTTCTACAAAGACGGCAAGTACCACTTGTCTGGCGAAGGCTTGCAATTGACGGCCCAACAATGGACCGACATGCTCGCCACGTGGTGCGACAAGTACCCCATCATCAGCATCGAAGACGGCATGGCCGAAAACGACTGGGACGGCTGGAAAGTGTTGACCGACCGCTTGGCCAAGAAAGTGCAAATCGTGGGTGACGACTTGTTCGTGACCAACACCAAGATCTTCAAAGAAGGCATCGACAAAGGCATCGCCAATTCGATCCTCATCAAGATTAACCAAATCGGCACTTTGACTGAAACCTTCGAAGCGATTGAGATGGCCAAGCGCGCGGGCTACACCGCCGTGATCAGCCACCGCTCTGGCGAAACCGAAGACAGCACCATCGCCGACATCGCTGTGGGCTTGAATGCTGGTCAAATCAAAACTGGTTCCATGAGCCGTTCTGACCGCATGGCCAAGTACAACCAACTCTTGCGCATCGAAGAAGACTTGGGCGACGTGGCGGTGTACCCAGGCCGTTCTGCCTTCTACAACTTGCGTTAATCGCTGGTGATGCTGCGTCCACTCCACCTTGTGCTGATTGCCCTGCTGCTTGTGCTGCAGGGCCAGCTGTGGTTTGGTCGCGGCAGCATCCCTGACGTGATGCGTCTACGTCAGACTTTGAAAGACCAAAAGCAACAAAACGTTGCAGCGCAGTTGGCCAATGACCGACTCGGCGCCGAACTCCATGATCTCAAAGACGGTCTGGAAATGGTCGAAGAGCGCGCACGCTCCGAAATTGGCATGGTCAAACCCAACGAAGTCTTCGTGCAAATTGCGAAGTGACCGAATTCCTTTTCTCAACCGCATTCAGCATCTGGGGCCTTGACACTTCTTGGCTTGAATTCATCGCTGTGCTGCTGGCATTCGCGATGATTCTGTGCAACATCGTCGAGCTGCATTGGGGCTGGCCCTTGGCAGCCATCAGCTCGGTCCTGTATTTCTTTTTGTTTTGGACCCAGCGTTTGTATGGTGACGCGTTGCTGCAAGTGTTTTTTGCGGTGCTGGCCATGTGGGGTTGGTCGGTCTGGTTGCGTGGCATGGACGGCGAGCCCTTGCCCATCACGCGCATGCCCCCACGTCAACGCGTCACATTGGCCTGGATGGGCACCCTGCTTTGGCTCGCCACAGGTGGCGTGCTGCTGAACTTTACCGACACCGATGTACCTTGGTGGGATGCATTCCCCACCGCCTTCAGTTTGGTCGGCCAGTATTTGCTGGCGCACAAGCGCTTGGAAAACTGGGCCGTTTGGATCATCGTCAATATCGTGGCCGCAGGGCTGTTTGCATGGAAAGCCTTGTGGCTCACCACCCTGCTCTATTTGGTGTTCATCGCCTTGAGCGCGGTGGGATGGCGCACCTGGGCCTCGCGGACCAAGGCAGACCCCGCATGAAGATTGCGTTGCTCGGCGCAGAAAGCACAGGCAAGTCGCAACTGGCCTTGGCGTTGACCACACACTTGCGTGCCGCTGGTTTAACCGTGCATCGCGTAGACGAATACCTGCGTGAATGGTGCGACACCCACAACCGCACACCTGAGTTTGAAGAACAACAGCACATCGCTGAAACGCAAATGGCCCACGTACTGGCAGCGCCTGCGCATGCGGTGGTGATTGCAGACACCACGCCACTCATGACCGCGGTGTACAGCCAAATGATTTTCAACGACCACAGCCTTGATGCACTCGCGTTGCAACACCAAGCTGTGTTTGATATCACCCTACTCACAGGGCTAGATCTGGCGTGGGTCAGCGATGGGCTGCAACGGGTCGGCGCGCATGTACGCGAACCCGTGGACCAAAAAATCAGGCACTTGCTGGCGCAAGGCAATTTGCCTTATCAGGTGGTGTACGGCACAGGCGAGCAACGTTTAGAAAATGCCTTGTTTTGCATTGGTCGCCAAGCACCGCAATGGGCCAAACAGTTGGAGCGCCCCGAGCCGCCTACACGTTGGAGCGGCCCCTGCGAAACCTGCGGTGACGGTGACTGCGAACACCGCTTGTTCAGGGGCTTGCTCACGCCCTGAACAGGGTTTTATTGCAGCGATGAGGGGCTGGGCGGCTGAATGTCAAGGCCCGTAAAAATATGCGCTGCATCTACCGCGTCGTAGCGGTATTGCTGACCGCAAAAATCGCAGCCCACTTCCACCTCGCCGCGTTCAGCCAAGATACTTTCGACTTCTTCGGTGCCCAAGCTGCGAATCATGTTGCTCACACGTTCGCGACTGCACGAGCAGGCAAAGCTGGGCGTGAGGGGCTCGAATCGCACGAGCTTTTCTTCCCAGAACAGGCGGCGCAAAATGGTTTCAGCATCCAAGTTGAGTAGCTCATCAGCGGTCAAGCTGGAGGCCAAGATGGAGATGCGGTTGTAGTCTTCGTTGCGGCCAATTTCGTCTTCGTCTTCCATGCTCGCCTTCGCGGCCAAGTTACCTTCGCCTTTGATGGGCAAACGCTGGATCAACAAACCAGCGGCGGTGGTGTCATTGGCAGCCAACACCAAGGTGGTGTCGAGCTGCTCGCTTTGCAGCATGTAGTGCTGCAGCACGTCGCTGAATTTATCCAACTTCTTGCGATGGTCGTCAAACAACGGCACCACGCCTTGGTAAGGCTGTTGACCTGGCATTTTGTTGAGTGGGTCTAAGGTGATGGCACAGCGGCCTTCGTTGTTGACGTTCACCATCTCAGGCAAGGTGCTGGCATCGCCCAACTCACCCACCACTTTAGCCGTGGCGCGCAGGCTCAAATTCGGATTGACTTCGACCACCGCCAACTTCAGCGGACCATCGCCAAAAATTTGCATGACCAAGGCACCGTTGAATTTGATGTTCGATTGCATCAACACGGCAGCGGCTGTCATCTCACCCAACAAGTGACGCACAGGCTCGGCATACGGCCCTGTTTCGACGTTCTCTGCACGGCGCTTGATCACCTCTTGCCACACATCGGTGAGCTGCACCAACATGCCACGCACGGGCAAACCATCGAACAAAAATTTATGCAACTGAGACATCAAGCAATTTTCTTTAAACCCGTTTTGAAGCGGTTTTTGTTATTCACATAGTGCTGCGCACTGCGGCGCAACCCTTCAATTTGCTCAGGCGTGAGCTGACGCACCACCTTCGCTGGACTGCCCAAAATCATGGAGCCATCTGGAAACTCTTTGCCTTCGGTCACGAGCGAGCCCGCACCCACCAAGCAATTCTTTCCAATTTTCGCGCCGTTGAGCACGATGGCGCCAATCCCAATCAGCGACTCATCGCCCACCGTGCAACCGTGCAGCTGAACCATGTGGCCCACAGTCACATGCTTGCCAAGGGTAAGTGGCATACCCACATCCGCATGCAACACGCTGCCGTCCTGGATGTTGGTGCCTTCCCCAATTCGGATCGTGGCCGTGTCACCACGCACCACACTGCTGAACCAGACACTGCTGTCGGGGGCCATCTGTACATCGCCTATGACTTGGGCGTTGTCAGCAACCCAAGCCGAATCAGCAATTTGAGGGGTGAGCACATCGAGTTGGTAAACAGCCATGAAAGTCTCCTGCGTGATTTTGGTTTTCTACAATTGTAAGGATGAGCCTGCGCCGTTTAGCCTTGACTGCCCTGTGTATATGCGACCCTCTTGAGAAAGTTCAAGCGGTTCAGCTGCTGTGGGCGACACAAAAAGATGCCATGCTGTCTCCCAATGAACAGCTCCACCAAGAAACGCACCAGACGCTGCCCGGTCGCCCGGCACTGCCGCGCCTGATTCCAGCCAAACATGTGCCCACGCGCACACCATTCACCCCCGAAGGCTTGGCGGCTTTGCTGCATGCGGTGTGCCACATCGAATTCAACGCCATCAACTTGGCCTTGGATGCGGTTTGGCGCTTTCCTCACATGCCCGAGCCCTACTACACCGACTGGCTGCGCGTGGCTTATGAAGAGTCGCAGCACTTTGAGATGCTGCACACCCACTTGCAAAGCCTGGGCCATCGCTACGGTGACTTTGATGCCCACGATGGCATGTGGCACATGTGTCAAAAAACAGCGGACGACGTACTGGCCCGCATGGCGCTGGTGCCCCGTACCCTTGAGGCTCGCGGGCTAGACGCCACGCCCTTGATTCAAGCAAAACTGCGCAAAGCCAACACGGTCAATGCGCTACGCACAGCAGATTTTCTAGACATCATCTTGCGAGAGGAAGTGGGTCATGTCGCGATTGGCAACCATTGGTACCGGTGGTTATGCGAACAGCGCGGCTTAGACCCCGTGGCGCATTACCGCGAGTTAACCAGACACTATGAAGCACCCAAGTTGCGCCCGCCTTTCAACACAGAAGCCCGTCAACGTGCAGGATTCACAGAGGCTGAGCTGGACTATTTGTTAGGCGGATAAATACGCCGTCAACCACGCGGATGGTGCGCACCATGCAAGCTCTTCAAGCGTTCACGCGCGATGTGCGTGTAAATAGTGGTGGTGGAAATATCGGCATGGCCGAGCAGCATTTGCACCGCACGTAAATCAGCACCGT
Organism: Limnohabitans curvus; assembly: GCF_003063475.1. NCBI lineage: Bacteria > Pseudomonadati > Pseudomonadota > Betaproteobacteria > Burkholderiales > Comamonadaceae > Limnohabitans > Limnohabitans curvus. The sequence continues at coordinate 2,642,078 of NZ_NESP01000001.1, read as the reverse complement.
GGTTGAGCAAATGCGTGGCAAACGCATGGCGCAAGGTGTGCGGTGAAATCGGCACGCGGATTTGCGCTTGTAAAGCGTAGCGCTTGATGAGCTGCCAAAACATGGCGCGGGTCATGGCCTCGCCTGCGTTTTTGCCGCGTACCGTCACAAACAAAGCTTCGGTTTGGTGGCCTGCTAACAGCGCGGGGCGCGCTTCGCTCAAATAGCGTTGCAGCCAATCGCGGGCCACTTCACCAAACGGCACCAAGCGTTCTTTGCTGCCCTTGCCCATGATGCGCAGCACGCCATCGTTCAGACTCACATGCAAGGTTTTGAGATCCACTAACTCGCTCACGCGCAAGCCACTGGCGTAAATCAACTCCAACATGGCGCGGTCACGCATGCCTAAACCGGTAGCCACATCAGGTGCGTTGAGCAAGCTTTCCACTTGCGCCTCGGTCAAACTTTTGGGCGCACGCACGGGCTGTTTGGCGGTGAGCAATTTGAGCGTTGGATCGGCCACCAACATACGCTCTCGCAAAGCCCAGCGGTAAAAGCGCTTGAACACCGTCAAACGACGGTTGGCGCTGGTGGCCTTGGTCTCGGCGTGGCGGTGCGCAAAGTACTGCTGCAAGTCTGACTCTTGCGCATTCAACAAATGCGTACCTTGGGCTTGAAGCCAGACAGACAACAAATTCAAGTCGCGACGGTAGGCGGCCAAGCTGTTAGCCGCCAAACCATGCTCTAACCAGAGCGCATCAATGAAGATGTCAATGTTGGCGTCTGGTGCAGACGCCGCGATGGCAATCAATGCGCTCAATCCAAGGTGAGTTTTTGTTCGACCACCACGCGTTTGTAAACCTCATACTCAGCCTTGATTTGCGCGGCAAATTGCTCAGGCGTATTGGCCACGATGAGTGAGCCTGTATCTTCAATGCGCTTGCGTACGGCAGGATCTTCCAACGCTTTACGCACCCCTGCGTTGATTTTGTCCACAACGTCTTTGGGCATACCTTTAGGGCCATAGATGCCATAAAAAGCCATGCGGTTCACTGGCTCTAATCCGATTTCTTTGAACGTGGGCACATTGGGCAACACGGCCAAACGTTGCGGTGCGGCCACCACGATGGGTACCAAGCGGTTGTCTTTGATGAAGGGCAAAGCCGATGGCAAGTTATCAAAAATCATCGGCACTTGACCGGCCACTGTGTCGTTCAAAGCAGGGCCTGCACCCCGATAAGGGATGTGCGTCACAAATATGCTGCTCAAGTTTTTGTACAGCTCCATCTGCAAGTGGCCAATGCCGCCTGTGCCAGAAGATGAATACGAATACTTGCCAGGCGAACGTTTCACCTCGGCCACAAAACCTTTGTAATCCGTAGCCGGGAAGCTTGGATGCACCGCAATGATGTTGGGCGTTGCCGCCACGTTGATGATGGGCGAAAAATCTGTGAGCGGGTTGTAGGGGATCTTGGCGTTGATGGCGGGATTGGCCGCGGTTGTGGACACAGTGGCCATGCCCAGCGAATAACCGTCTGGCGCAGCTTTGGCTGTTTCGTTCGCACCGACCACGCCACCCCCGCCGGCTTTGTTGACCACCACCACGGTTTGGCCAAGCGCTTTACCCAAAGGGTCGGCAATGGTGCGGGCAATGATGTCCGTCGTACCGCCCGGGGCGAAGGGCACTTGCAATTGAATTGCCTTATTTGGAAAACCTTGCGCAAAGGCTGAACCAGCTATGGCAAAAAGAGACAGCGCAAAACAATGACGACGGTGCATGGATATTTCTCCTAATCACGATTCAATCAAAAGACCTGTCGTTCAATCCTAAACGCTTTAAGAAGACTCAAGAATTCAAGTACGGTTATTCTCTGTCGCGTGAATTACGCTCAACTCCTCTTTCCTGACTTTTCGCTCATCCTCTGTGGCTATTTAGTATGCAAATACACGGCACTCAATCGCACCGTGTGGGAGCAAGTCGAGAGCTTGGTTTATTTCTTTTTGTTCCCCGTCTTGCTGTTTCACTCCATCGTGCGCACGCCCTTGGATTTGCAAGCGGCCTCCCATCTCATCATGGCGGGCTTGGTGCTGGGGCTCAGCAGCATTGGCCTGTCATATGCCATCCCGAAACTGCCGTTTTTGCGCAAGCACATTGACACACGCTTGCACGCGGCCAGTGCGCAAGTCGCTTTTCGTTTCAACTCCTTCATCGCATTGGCTTTGGCAGAACGCATTGCAGGCCCGCAAGCCTTGTTGTTGATTGCGGTGCTGATTGGCGTTTGCGTGCCGTTGTTCAACGTGGCAGCCGTGTGGCCCATGGCGCGCCACGCCCAACGCAGCTTTGGGCGCGAACTGATTCGCAACCCCTTGATTTTGGCGACCGGGTTGGGACTGCTGGCCAATATTGTGGGTCTGCACATCCCAAGCTGGACGGAGCCCACACTGCAACGCATTGGCGCTGCGTCCCTGGCTTTGGGTTTGATGGCTGCGGGTGCAGGCATGCAATTTGGCCACTTGATGAAAGCCAAAAGTTTGGCCATCTCCCTTTTGACCGTGCGCCATTTACTCACCCCTCTGCTGGCTTGTTGGCTGGCAGCCATGTTTGAGCTAGACAAGACCCAAACCAGCGTTCTACTGGCCTTCTCGGCACTGCCCACCGCGTCGAGCTGCTATGTGCTGGCAGCCCGCATGGGCTACAACGGGGCTTTTGTGGCTGGTTTGGTGACCTTGTCGACCGTGTTAGGCATGCTGAGCTTGCCATTTGCCTTGGGTGTTTTGCGGTAAAAGACCTTTCTTTCGTGGCATAATGACGCGTTTTGCGGAAAGTGTGTCGAAATAGGTCGGCGTGGCTACCGCAGCTGCTCAAGGAAAAGCGATGAAAGAAGGCATTCACCCTAACTACCGTGAAATCTGTTTCATGGATATGTCTAACGGTTTCAAATTTGTGACGCGCTCATGCGCCAGCACAAAAGAAATGATCAAGATGGAAGACGGCCGCGAACTGCCGTTGTACAAGCTGGATACCACCAGCGAGTCACACCCCTTCTACACAGGCACACAAAAATCTGTGGACAACATGGGCGGCCGCGTCGAGCGCTTCCGCAACAAGTACGGCAAAACTGCCGCCAAGTAAGCAACACGCTTACTTCTCAAAAGGCAGCCCGGCTCTCCGCGCTGCCTTTTTTATTTCAAAGCTGTGACTCAACCTACCCCCGCCATCGTTCCTCAGAGTGCCGTGCGACGCCTGCCGCGCATTGCCCTATGGCTGTTCTGCGCCGCCTATGTGCTGCCCGGCTTGTTTGGCCGCGAACCTTGGAAAGGCAATGAGTTCACAGCCTTTGGTCACATGCTCGCACTGGCTGAAGGTGCCAGCGACTGGTTCAACCCCAGCGTCTGGGGGCAAACACCCGAGCTGGATGCCTTGCTTCCCTATTGGTTGGGCGCTTGGGCCATCCAAATGGCACCCAGCTGGCTGTCGGCAGGATTTGCAGCGCGCATTCCTTTTGCATTGCTTCTGGGACTGACGTTGACCAGTACCTGGCATGGCGTGTATTACTTGGCCTTGAGCCCACAAGCCCAGCCCGTGCCCTTTGCCTTTGGCGGCGAAGCCAAACCCAAAGACTATGCGCGCACCATTGCAGACGGTGCTGTACTCGCACTGATCGCCTGCCTAGGCTTGACACTTCTTTCTCACGAAGCCAGTCCCATCTTGACGCAGCTGGCATTTGTCAGTTGTGCGTTTTACGGTGTGGCGGCGTTGCCTTACCACCCACGTTACAGCTTAAGCGCCCTCAGTATCGGGTTGCTGGGTTTGTGTTTAAGCGGCGCTCCCAGCCTTGCAGTGCTGATGGCCATCGGCAGTGGTTTCCTATGTGTATTGGATCGCGAAAGCACATCACCGCAAACCGGTCGCCAGCACGCACTTTGGCTGTTGGCCATGGGCTTGTGCGTGGCAGGCGTAGCCACCGCACTGGAGGTCTGGCATTGGCGCCTGCTGCCCCTGCACAACGATTGGCAAGCTTGGCGCAATCTGCTGCGGCTGCTTGCTTGGTTCACGTGGCCAGCGTGGCCTTTGGCCATTTGGACCGTCTGGCGCTGGCGTCGTCAATGGACAAGCTTGCATTGGAGCCGCCACTTGGTGCTTCCCATGTGGTTCATAGCGCTGACGGTGAGCACGGCCATGCTGACCCAATCATCAGACCAAACTTTGCTGCTGGCTCTGCCTGCATTTGCAACCCTGGCCGCGTTTGCTTTGCCAACGCTGCGTCGCAGCGTCGCGGCATTGATTGACTGGTTCACCCTGCTGTTTTTCTCTGGCTGTGCCTTCATCATTTGGGTCATCTGGATTGCCATGCAAACGGGATGGCCCGCACAGCCCGCAGCCAACGTCGCACGGTTGTTTCCAGGCTTTGAGCCCAGCTTTGGGTGGATCGCTTTCATCGTGGCTCTCGCAGCGACGGCCGTGTGGGTTTGGCTGGTCATGTGGCGCACAGCCAAACACCGCCATGCCCTATGGAAGAGCTTGGTGCTGCCCGCGGGGGGCGCTGCACTGTGCTGGCTGCTGCTACTGACGTTGTGGCTGCCACTGCTGGACTATGCGCGCAGCTACAAACCCTGGGTTCAACAGATTCAAGGGGTGATGGCCAAACAAGAAGCGCGTGAAGCACGAGACGTTTGCTTGCTGAGCTACGGACTGGATGTGGGTCAGATGACCGCTTTTCATTACCACGGTGGCTTTGACGTGAAGCCCGCTGAAATCACGTCCATCGCACAACAAAGCACTTGCCCATGGCTGTTGGTCGACAACGACTTGCGCCCTGATTTAGGCAATGTGGTTCGCCTGAATGAATGGACCCGCGTGCGGACCATTCGTCGCCCCTCTGACAACAACGAAGATGTGACGCTGTATCACCGCCGTCAACCGTGATGGCGCGATGAGCACCGAACGAGCCACCATCATGCGGCACGCTGGCACTGTGATGGTCGGTCAGCTGGCTGTCATGGCCTTCAGCATCACAGACACCTTGGTGGCCGGCCATTTCGCAGACACCGCGTTGGCAGCGCTTGCGGTGGCCGCCGCGACTTACGTGACCGTTCATATTTCCCTCATGGGCATGCTGCAAGCCTTGTTACCCGTGTGGGCTGAATTACATGGTGCACAACGGCATGCAGAAGTCGGTCGATCCGTACGGCAGGCGCTGTACCTGTGTGCCTTCACTGCGGCGATTGGCATGTGGGCTTTGTTTTGCCCGGGGCCTTTGCTCAACTGGACGCAAGTGCCATCTGATTTGCAAGAAGAGGTCCGCGGCTACCTCAACATCGTGGCCTTTGGACTACCCGCCTCCTTGCTATTTCGCATGTACAGCACCTTGAATCAAAGCTTGGGCAAGCCCAAATTGGTCACGTGGGTGCAGGTGGGGGCCTTGGCCGTGAAAGTGCCTTTGTCGATTGCCCTGGTTTTGGGCATTCCGGGTGTTTTGCCTCCGCTGGGTTTAGCCGGATGCGCATGGGCTACCTTGGCTGTGATGCTGATGATGCTGGGCCTGGCCTTGTGGTTGCTGCGCACCCAAGACTTCTACAAGCCCTACCGCATCTGGGCACCCATGGAAAGCCCCCACGCAACCACCCTGCTTCGCTTTGTGCGACTGGGCTTGCCCAGTGGACTGGCAATTGGCGTAGAAGTCACATCGTTCACCCTGATGTCTTTGTTCATTGCACGCTTGGGCGTGGTGGCCACAGCGAGCCATCAAATTGTGTCAAACATGACCGCTGTGCTTTACATGGTTCCCCTCTCGCTCTCCATTGCCAGCAGCTCACGTGTGAGCTATTGGATTGGCGCAGGACAGATACATCGCGCGCGACACGCTTTGCGCGCAGGCCTCGGTTTGATTTTGTTGCTCGGCCTAGGCTTGGCTGCCCTGATCGGTTGGCAGCGTGAGGCCATTGCCAGCCTTTACACACAATCGCCTGAGGTCGCGACGCTTGCCGCTACTTTGCTGTTGTGGCTCATGATTTACCACGTGGCCGATGCAGTTCAAGTCTTTACCGTGTTCACGCTGCGTTGCTATGGCATCACCGTGCTGCCGCTCATCACCTACACCGTTTTGCTGTGGGGCTTAGGCTTGGCTGGTGGCTATGAGGTGGCCTATGGTGCGGACATTGATTTGTCGGGTTTGCCATGGCTGGCACCGCAGTCACCCATTGCGTTTTGGCAAACAGGCAGCTTGGCGTTGTATGTCACTGTCGCTGTTTTATTACCCGTGTTGTGGCGTGCCGCCTATCGTCAGCCAAAGACACACACGCCAGACATTGCATGAAGAAACCTATGCACAGCATCAAGATTTACCACAACCCAAAATGCAGTAACTCACGCAACGCGTTGGCACTGATTCGCGCACATGGACATGAGCCCGAGGTCGTTTTGTATTTGAAAACACCGCCCACGCGCCCAGAGTTGCAAGCCATCATCCAAGCCACGGGCGGCTCTGCACGGGCATTGGTGCGCAGCAAAGAAGTTGTTTATAGCGAACTGGGTTTGGAGAACCCCCGCCTCAGCGAAGACGCGCTGGTGGATGCCATGCTGGCGCATCCCATTTTGATGAACCGCCCCGTCATCATCACCCCAAAAGGCACACGCCTGTGTCGTCCGCCAGAGCTGGTGCTCGATATCTTGCCTACGCCTTAAGCTGACAAGGTATCGGCGATGCGCTTGGCGCAAGCATGGGCTTGCGCTTCATCACGCGCCTCGACCATGACACGCACCAAGGGCTCGGTGCCACTGGCACGAATCAGCACGCGGCCTGTATCGCCCAACTCGGCCTCGGCCTTTTGCACTTCTTCTTTCATGCGGGCATTCGATTGCCAGTCTTGGCCGGGGCGCAAACGCACATTGATCAGGGTTTGCGGGAACAGCGTCACATCCTTGAGCAAATCCGCCATCGCACGGCCACTGCGCACGCAGGTTTGCAAAATCTGTAACGCACTCACCAAACCATCGCCTGTGGTGTGCTTGTCCAAAGCCAACAAATGGCCTGAGCCTTCGCCCCCCAAAATCCATTGGTGTTTGGCCAGTTCTTCCAGAACATAGCGGTCACCCACCTTGGCGCGCACAAACTGCACACCACGTTTTTTCAAGGCGACTTCAACGGCCATGTTGGTCATCAGGGTGCCCACCACACCAGGCAGCACTTCGTCATTCGCCAAGCGGTCATCGGCCATTAAGTACAACAGTTCGTCGCCGTTGTACAAGCGGCCTTGGGCATCGACCATTTGCAAGCGGTCCGCATCGCCATCAAGCGCAACGCCAAAGTCAGCATGGTTGGCTTTGACCGCCTGCACCAACGCCTCAGGGTGCGTGGCACCTACCTCGTGGTTGATGTTCAACCCGTCAGGGCTGCAACCAATGGCAATCACCTCTGCACCTAACTCGTGGAAGACTTTGGGGGCAATGTGATACGCCGCACCATGCGCCGCATCCACCACAATTTTCAAACCTTTGAGCGTGAGGTCGTTCGAAAAAGTGCTCTTACAAAACTCGATGTAACGACCAGCGGCATCGTCCAAACGTTTGGTTTTTCCTAAGTTTGCGGAGTCAGCCCACACAGGCGCTTCGTCCAATGCGGCTTCGACAGCCAGCTCCCATGCGTCACTGAGCTTGTTGCCTTGCGCACTGAAGAACTTGATGCCGTTGTCTGCAAACGGGTTGTGGCTGGCACTGATGACCACGCCAAGGCTCGCGCGTTGTGCGCGTGTGAGATAGGCAACACCAGGCGTGGGCAAAGGGCCGAGCAACACCACATTGACACCCGCCGAGTTAAAGCCAGACTCTAAGGCCGACTCCAACATATAACCAGAGATACGGGTGTCTTTGCCAATCAACACCGTGGGATGTGCTTCGGTTTGTTTGAGTACACGGCCGACGGCGTGGGCCAAACGCAGCACAAAGTCAGGGGTAATGGGGGCTTGGCCCACGGTGCCGCGAATGCCGTCTGTGCCGAAATATTTACGTGTCATGTTGTTGTGCCTTGGTCGTTATTTTTTTGCTATCAATTTGAGTCCATTGTCTCAAACTTGAGCGGCTTGCCAAACTTGAAGCGCCTGCACAGTTTGCGCCACATCATGCACACGCACAACATGTGCACCACGCTCCACCGCCAAGAGTGCAGCAGCCACGCTAGGCACCATGCGTTCGCCTACCGCACAACCCGTGACTGCACCAATGGATGATTTGCGCGACCAGCCCACGAGCAAGGGGTAACCCAAAGCCAACAACAAGTCTTGGTGCGCGAGCAGTTCAAAGTTTTGCGCCACGGTTTTGCCAAAGCCTACACCGGGGTCTAACGCAATGCGTTCGTCCGCCACGCCTAGGGCTTGCAACGCTTGCGCCTGATTTTTCAAGAACTCAGCCACAGGCTGAATTGAACTGCCTTGCATTGGTAAGGTCTGCATGGTTTGAGGTTCACCGTGCATGTGCATCAAGCACACACCGCACTGGGCATGCGCAGCGACCACCTGCTGCGCACCGGCCTGACGCAGTGCCCACACATCGTTGATGATGTCTGCGCCTGCATCCAACACGGCTTGCATCACGCCCGCTTTGTAGGTATCAATCGAAATCGGCACATTCAAACGCACCGCTTCGCGCACCACGGGCAGCACCCGCGCCAATTCGTCTTCGAGCGACACAGCAGGCGCGCCAGGACGGGTGGACTCGCCACCAATGTCCAAAATATGCGCGCCGTCTTTGAGCAACTGTTCGCAATGGACCAAAGCAGCACGCGTGCTGGCATGCTGGCCTCCGTCCGAGAAAGAATCTGGCGTGACATTGACAATGCCCATCACCTGCGGTTGGCTGAGGTCAATGCGAAATCGTGTGGTTTGCCAAAACATAAATGCTCCATGAAAAACGGGGCTTGCGCCCCGTTCTTGATTCAACCCAATCGCTTAAGCCGCGCTGGGTGATGGGTCTGCTTGCACCGCTGGGGTGCCGCCACTGCTGTCACCGCCCGAAGGGGTGCGTGGTGTCCAATCTTTCGGTGGACGTGGCTGACGGCCTTCCATGATGTCGTCGATTTGCTCTTTGTCGATGGTTTCCCATTCGAGCAAAGCCTTAGCCATGGTGTGCATCTTGTCTGAGTTCTCTTCAATCAAGCGACGGGCCAAGTTGTACTGCATGTCGATGATGCGACGCACTTCAACATCCACCTTTTGCATGGTAGCTTCAGACATGCTGGTGGTCTTGGTGACCGAGCGGCCCAAGAACACTTCACCTTCGTTTTCGGCATACACCATCGGGCCCAAAGCATCGGTCATGCCGTAGCGCGTCACCATGTCACGGGCGATGGATGTGGCACGCTCAAAGTCGTTGCTCGCGCCTGTGGTCATTTGGTTCATGAACACTTCTTCAGCAATACGACCACCGAACAACATGCTGATTTGATTGAGCATGAATTCTTTGTCGTAGCTGTAACGGTCTTTTTCAGGCAGGCTCATGGTCACACCCAAAGCGCGACCACGCGGGATGATGGTGACTTTGTGCACAGGGTCACACTTGGGCAACAACTTGCCAATCAAGGCGTGGCCAGATTCGTGGTACGCCGTGTTGCGACGCTCTTCTTCTGGCATGACCATGCTCTTGCGCTCAGGGCCCATCAAGATTTTGTCTTTGGCCTTTTCGAAGTCTTGCATCTCCACCACACGCGCGTTGCGACGTGCTGCCATCAAAGCAGCTTCGTTACACAGGTTGGCCAAATCAGCACCGCTCATGCCGGGTGTGCCACGTGCGATCACGCTGGCATTGACGTCTTGGCCAATTGGTACTTTGCGCATATGCACGTTCAAAATTTGTTCGCGGCCACGGATGTCCGGCAAGGTCACGTACACCTGGCGGTCAAAGCGACCAGGGCGCAACAAAGCGGCATCCAAAATGTCGGGACGGTTGGTCGCAGCCACCACGATGACGCCGAGGTTGGTTTCGAAACCATCCATCTCGACCAACATTTGGTTCAAGGTTTGTTCGCGCTCGTCGTTACCGCCGCCCACACCGGCGCCACGTTGACGGCCAACAGCATCAATCTCGTCAATGAAGATGATGCAAGGTGCATTCTTTTTGGCGTTTTCGAACATGTCGCGCACGCGCGCTGCGCCCACACCTACAAACATCTCCACGAAGTCTGAACCCGAGATGCTGAAGAACGGCACTTTGGCTTCGCCGGCAATGCCTTTGGCCAACAATGTTTTACCGGTACCGGGAGGGCCGACCAAGAGCAAACCGCGTGGAATACGACCACCCAGTTTTTGGAAGCGTTGTGGGTCTTTCAAAAAGTCCACCACTTCTTTCACTTCTTCTTTGGCTTCATCGCAACCTGCCACGTCAGCAAAGGTGACTTGGTTGTTGTTCTCATCCAGCATGCGCGCTTTGCTCTTGCCGAAGCTGAATGCGCCACCCTTGCCGCCACCTTGCATTTGGCGCATGAAGTACACCCACACGCCAATCAAGAGCAGCATGGGGCCCCAGCTGACCAACAGGGTCATGAGGAGCGAGCCTTCTTCGCGGGGCTTGACGTCAAACTTCACGCCATTGGCGATGAGGTCGCCCACCAGGCCACGGTCGAGGTAAGTCGCTGTTGTGCGAATCTTGCGCTCATCATTGGTGACGGCGGTAATTTCTGTACCGCCCTGGCCTTCTTGGATGGTGGCGGTTTTGATGCGCTTGGCGCGAACTTCTTCAAGGAAGTCCGAGTAGCCAAGGTAGCCAGAGCCTGCGCCGGGACGAGTTTCAAACTGTTTGAACACGGTAAACATCACCAAAGCGATGACCAACCAAACAGCGACTTTTGAGAACCATTGATTATTCAATGTGGGCTCCGAAATAAAAAGAGTACGAGATGTACTGAGATGGGCCTGATTTTAGGCGTTTCAAGCGCTTGGGCCCGCTTTATTCACTGCAAGCAGCCTTAGAAAAATCAAGGATTTACTGAAACGCGACTTTTCACGCCCATACCAACCAAAAAGGTTTCACTTGATTTGTCGCGACTGGCCTTGGGTTTGATGGGCTTGACCACGCGAAACGTACTTTTAAACAAGTTGACCAAATCGCTGTAACCGCTCCCATGAAAGAGCTTGACCACCAAAGCACCATCGTCTTTGAGGTGTTTTTGTGCGAAGTCCACGGCCAACTCAATCAAATGGGCAATGCGGGTGGCATCGGTCGATTCAATGCCTGTGAGGTTGGGCGCCATGTCGGACACCACCACATCCACGATACGGCCTTGCAAGGCCGCTTCTAGCTGCGCCAAGACCTCTTCTTCACGGAAGTCGCCCTGAATGAACGTGACGTCCTCGACGGGTTCCATGGGCAAGATATCCAAACCGATGATGGTGCCGTTCAAAGTGCCCGTGGCAGCGCCTGCGGGCGACATGCGGCGGCGCAGGTATTGGCACCAAGCGCCCGGCGCACAGCCCAAGTCCACCACCACGTTGCCCGGCTTGATGAGGCTGAGCTGCTCGTCAATTTCCTTGAGTTTGTAAGCCGCACGTGCGCGATAGCCCTCTTTTTGGGCCAGCTTGACGTAGGTGTCGTTCACATGGTCGTTCAACCATGTTTTGTTGACCTTTTTGCTTTTAGTTTTAGCTTTCAATTCATACCTTTGAGCGAGCGGGGATAATACCCGCATGTCCGCAATACAACTCACACCTGCTCAACGCAAAATTCACCGCGCCGAAGCGCACCATTTAGACCCCGTCGTCATGATTGGCAACGATGGTTTAACGCCTGCCGTTCTCAAAGAAGCCGAGATGGCACTGAACGCACACGGCCTCATCAAAATCCGTGTGTTGGGCGACGACCGCCAAGCACGCGAAGCCATGTTTGTGGCTTTGGCCGACCAACTCAACGCAGCCCCCATTCAACACATCGGCAAGCTGTTTGTGTTGTGGCGTCCTCGCGCTGAAAAAGAACGCACCGTCGACGAAGAGCGCATGGCTGGCCCGCGCGATGTGAAAGTGCTCAAGTACAGCAGTCGTGGCGGTCAACGCCCCGAAGTGAAAACTTTGCGCGTGCTGGGCAACCAACGCCTGACCTCTGGCGGCCAAGTCAAACGCGCCAAACCGAAAAAGATTTCGGTCAAAAAACGCACCTTGGGTTAATCGCTTTGCTCTGAACTTGCTGCAACAGCAAGTTCAGTCTGCGCAGGGCTCAACGCCCACAGCGTCTTGCCAGCGCACAACCACTGCAACACATACAGCGCAGTGCCTAAGTTGTGCCACAAAGCCATGTTGTCACGAGCCATGATGTGGGGCTTCACACCCACTTCAATCAACAAGGCGCACAACATGCCTGCAATCACCCACGGTGATGGTGTGTGAGATTCATCTTGGTCAAGGCGTTTGGCCGCCAACAAAAGCAGCAAGCCACACATCAGTGACAGCCACGACTGCGCGGTGAACAGCTTGGCAGCCATATGCCCTGCGATGGCCGGTGTTTCCAAATGCATGAACAGCATCGGCACCACCATAAATCCCACCGCACACAAACTGCCCCACCACAGCGCTGCTAAAAAGAGGTGTAGCCGCGCCATGTGAGGGGTTGTTACAGGTAAGAGACCTTGACCACTTCGTAGTGCTTCACACCGCCCGGTGCTTGCACTTCAGCCACATCGCCCTCTTCCTTGCCAATCAAGGCACGGGCAATTGGGCTACTGATGTTGACGAGACCAAGCTTCAAATCGGCTTCGTCTTCGCCCACGATTTGATAGGTCACTTTGTCCCCCGTGCCTTCGTCTTCCAACGCCACAGTAGCGCCAAACACCACACGACCACCTGCATCAAGCGATGCAGGGTCAATGATTTGTGCCACCGACAGCTTGCCTTCAATTTCTTGAATGCGGCCTTCGATGAAACCTTGACGGTCTTTGGCTGCGTCGTATTCGGCGTTCTCGCTCAAGTCGCCTTGCGCACGCGCTTCGGCAATTGCCGCGATGACCGATGGACGCTCAACGGTTTTGAGTTTGTGCAACTCGTCCTTGAGCTTTTCTGCACCGCGTTTGGTGATGGGAACTGTACTCATCGTGTGTCCTTAGGCCGTCAGTTGAGCGTGCATTTCCTGCACAGAAATGACATCCAACTTGTCCATGTACTTCATACCTTCCACAGCCGCTTCAGCGCCTGCGATGGTTGTGAAGGTGGTCACACGGTTGAGCAATGCCGAGGTACGAATGTGGCGCGAATCGGCAATCGCATTGCGACGCTCTTCCACGGTGTTGATGACCAACACCACTTCGTTGTTTTTGATACTGTCCACAATGTGTGGGCGACCTTCGGTCACTTTGTTCACCACATCGCAGGGCACGCCGGCCTCCACAATGGCAGATGCTGTGCCTTTGGTTGCAATCAACTCAAAGCCCAAAACAGACAACTGGCGCGCCACTTCGATGGCACGTGCTTTGTCGTTGTTCTTCACCGAGATGAACACCTTGCCCGTCGAGCGGCCATCCGCATCGCGAGGACGAGGCAACTTGGTGCCAGCACCCAATTGGCTCTTCACAAAGGCTTCGCCAAATGTTTTGCCCACACCCATGACTTCACCGGTTGACTTCATCTCTGGGCCGAGGATGGTGTCCACACCTGGGAACTTCACGAAGGGGAACACCGCTTCTTTGACACTGAAGTAAGGGGGTGTCACTTCTTTGGTGATGCCTTGCGATGCCAAGGTTTGGCCCGCCATACAGCGTGCAGCGACCTTGGCCAACTGGATGCCCGTGGCTTTGGACACATAAGGCACCGTGCGTGACGCGCGTGGGTTGACTTCCAGCACATAGATGACGTCTTTGCCGTCCACGTGTTGAATCGCGAATTGCACGTTCATCAGGCCGACCACGTTCAAAGCGCCCGCCATGGCTGCAGATTGGCGCTTGAGTTCGTTCACGGTATCAGCCGACAACGAATAAGGCGGCAAGGAGCAAGCCGAGTCGCCGCTGTGCACACCGGCTTGTTCGATGTGTTCCATCACGCCGCCGATGAAGGTCTTGCCTTCTGGGTCGCGCAAGCAGTCCACATCGCACTCAATCGCATCGTTCAAGAAACGGTCGAGCAACACAGGCGAGTCGTGCGACACCTTGACCGCTTCGCGCATGTAGCGCTCGAGGTCGCGTTGCTCGTGCACGATTTCCATCGCACGGCCACCCAACACGTAGCTGGGACGAACGACCAAGGGGTAACCCAAAGCTGCGGCTTTTTCCAAAGCTTCTGGCTCGGTGCGGGCTGTGGCGTTGGGCGGTTGGCGCAGACCGAGGTCTTGCAACAACTTTTGGAAACGCTCACGGTCTTCGGCCGCGTCAATCATGTCTGGGCTGGTGCCGATGATCGGCACGCCAGCCGCCTCCAGGCCCAAAGCCAATTTCAAAGGTGTTTGACCACCGTATTGAACGATGACGCCGGTTGGCTTTTCTTTGTCGACGATTTCGAGCACGTCTTCGAGCGTCAATGGCTCAAAGTACAAACGGTCAGAGGTGTCGTAGTCGGTCGACACAGTCTCTGGGTTGCAGTTGACCATGATGGTTTCATAGCCGTCTTCGCGCATGGCGAGCGCGGCGTGAACGCAGCAGTAGTCAAACTCGATACCCTGACCGATGCGGTTAGGACCACCGCCGAGCACCATGATTTTTTTGTTGTTGGTAGGCTCTGCTTCGCATTCAGCAGCACCCACGCCGAAGGCGTCGCCGTTACCTTCGTAACACGAATACATGTAAGCCGTGTCCGTCGAGAACTCAGCCGCACAGGTGTCCACACGCTTGTAGACGGGGCGAATGCCCTGGTCATGGCGGCGTGCACGCACCACGTGTTCGGTGGTCTTGAGCAACTTGGCCAAACGGCGGTCTGAGAAGCCCTTCTTTTTCAAAGCGCGTAACTCGTGTGCAGTGATGGCGTCGAGCGATGTGGTTTCAAGCTCAAGCTCAATCTTCACAATCTCTTCGATTTGCACCAAGAACCAAGGGTCAATCTTGGTCAAGGCAAACACCTCGTCCACGCTCATGCCCATGGCGAACGCATCGCCCACGTACCAAATACGCTCAGGACCGGGTTCGCCCAATTCCTTCTCGAGCACTTCGCGGTCTTGGGTTTTTTCGTTCATACCGTCCACGCCGACTTCCAAACCGCGCAGGGCTTTTTGGAAGGACTCTTGGAAGGTACGGCCCATGGCCATCACCTCGCCCACCGATTTCATTTGAGTGGTCAAGCGGCTGTCAGCAGTTGGGAATTTCTCGAACGCGAAACGTGGAATTTTGGTGACCACGTAGTCGATGGATGGCTCGAACGACGCAGGCGTTGCACCGCCTGTGATTTCATTGCGCAACTCGTCGAGCGTGTAACCCACCGCCAACTTGGCGGCGACTTTTGCAATCGGGAAACCCGTGGCTTTGGACGCCAACGCAGATGAACGCGACACACGTGGGTTCATCTCAATGACAACCATGCGGCCATCTTTGGGGTTGATGGAGAACTGCACGTTGGAACCGCCCGTGTCCACACCGATCTCGCGCAGCACAGCCAAAGAGGCGTTACGCAAAATTTGGTATTCCTTGTCGGTCAAGGTTTGTGCGGGTGCCACAGTGATGGAGTCACCCGTGTGCACGCCCATGGGGTCTAAGTTTTCGATCGAGCAAATGATGATGCAGTTGTCCGCCTTGTCGCGCACCACTTCCATCTCGTACTCTTTCCAACCGAGCAAAGACTCTTCAATCAACAGCTCGTTGGTGGGTGAGGCTTCCAAGCCGCGCTTACAGATGATTTCGAATTCTTCTGGGTTGTAGGCAATGCCGCCGCCTGTGCCACCCAGCGTGAAGCTGGGGCGAATGACGGTGGGGAAACCCAAACTCTTTTGCACATCCCACGCTTCTTCCATGCTGTGGGCAATGCCTGAACGCGCAGAGCCCAGACCAATCTTGGTCATGGCATCTTTGAACTTCAAGCGATCTTCGGCTTTGTCGATGGCCTCAGGTGTTGCGCCAATCAGCTCGACCTTGTACTTGGCCAACACGCCGTGGTGCCACAAATCCAACGCGCAGTTCAGCGCAGTTTGACCACCCATGGTGGGCAGGATGGCATCGGGACGCTCTTTGGCAATGATCTTCTCAACCGTTTGCCAAGTGATAGGTTCGATGTAGGTGACGTCTGCCGTAGCAGGGTCGGTCATGATCGTGGCAGGGTTACTGTTGATCAAGATGACTTTGTAGCCCTCTTCACGCAAAGCTTTACAAGCTTGCACGCCGGAGTAATCGAACTCACACGCCTGACCAATGATGATCGGGCCTGCGCCAATGATGAGAATGCTTTTTAGGTCGGTGCGCTTTGGCATGATTATTTCGCCTCCATCAGTTTGATGAAGCGGTCAAAGAGGTAAGCAATGTCGTGCGGGCCGGGCGATGCTTCAGGGTGGCCTTGGAAGCAAAACGCGGGTTTGTCGGTGCGGGCCAAGCCCTGCAAAGTGCCGTCAAACAAAGACACGTGCGTGGCACGCAAGTTGGCGGGCAATGATTTTTCGTCCACTGCAAAACCGTGGTTTTGGCTGGTGATGGATACGCGACCAGAGTCGAGGTCTTTCACAGGATGGTTGGCGCCGTGGTGGCCAAACTTCATCTTGAACGTTTTCGCGCCACTGGCCAAGGCCATGATTTGGTGACCCAAGCAAATGCCAAATGTAGGAATGCCGGTTTCGATCAACTCTGCAGCCGCAGCAATTGCGTAATCGCAAGGCTGAGGGTCCCCAGGGCCGTTGGACAAGAAAATACCGTCAGGGTTGTGCTTGAGCACGTCAGCCGCTGGGGTCTTGGCGGGCACCACGGTCACTTTGCAACCGCGCTCGGCCAACATGCGCAAGATGTTTTTCTTCACGCCAAAGTCATACGCGACCACATGGAACTTAGGCGCGGTCAAGTTGCCGTAGCCTTCGCCCAAAGTCCACTCGGTTTCTGTCCACTCATACGACTTAGACACTGTGACTTTTTGCGCCAAATCGAGGCCCGCCATATTCGGCGCGCCTTTGGCAGATGCCACGGCTTGGTCGATCAACGCTTGCGTAACTTCTTGGCCTTTGGCCAAGCCCACGATCGCGCCGTTTTGCGCGCCCTTGGTGCGCAAGATGCGTGTGAGTTGACGGGTGTCGATGTTGGCGATGGCTACGGTGCCTGCATCAGCCAAATAGGCCGACAAGGTTTGGCTAGAGCGGAAGTTGCTTGCTATCAAAGGCAAGTCTTTGATGATCAAGCCAGCAGCATGGACTTTGTCAGCTTCGATGTCTTCCACGTTGACGCCGTAGTTACCGATGTGCGGGTACGTCAAGGTGACGATCTGCTGGCAGTAGCTGGGGTCAGTGAGGATTTCCTGGTAGCCGGTGAGTGAGGTGTTGAACACCACTTCGCCGACAGTAGAGCCAGAGGCTCCGATCGAGTTGCCGATAAAGACCGTGCCGTCTGCGAGCGCCAAGATGGCGGGCGGGAAGGTTCCCTGAAGAGACAAAAGCACTGGGTTCTCCGGAATAGTTCGGGTACGCCTCAGCGCTCACAAGAGAACGTGTCTCTTTGGCTGCTTTGTTCGAGGAATTTGCCTAGGTTTGAGCTGGGGCGTACAGGTTGATGCGGGAAAGCCTCTCATTATATCCGAGGCACCGGTTTTCCCGAATCAAAACAGGTGAATTAACCCAAATGACAGGTGGCGCTGGCGTGTAAGCAAATAGCAGCAGCCGAGGCCACATTGAGGGACTCTTCCCCGCCAGGCTGCGCAATGCGCACATGCACGGTGGCACGCTCGGCCAACGCGGCAGACACGCCCTGCCCTTCGTGACCCATGAGCCAAGCACAAGGCATGGGCAGCTTGGCCTCGGCCAGCAGGGTGTGCAAAAACGGGCCTTGGTGAGAACTGGTGGCAACCCAAGGCATGTCCAAGGCATTCAAATCGTCGGCACTCAAACCTTCGACCAAGTGCAGCCCAAAATGCGCACCCATGCCTGCCCGCAAAACCTTGGGCGACCACAGAGCGGCAGAACCTTTGATGGCCAGCACTTGCTTGAAGCCAAAGGCCGAAGCACTGCGCAGAATCGAGCCCACGTTGCCAGCGTCTTGCACGCGATCCAGCACCACGGTGGGTGTCGTTGGCTGCACCTCTTGCGAGGTGGGTGCCGCCAACACAAAGCCCATCTTGGCGGGTGACTCTAGGCTGCTGATTTCGGCAAACAGCGCATCGGGCAACACCGTGTTGCGCTCAGCCGCTTGCGTCCATTCACGCGGTGCAGTGGCCCACAACGATTCGGCAAACACCGCATGTTCAGGCTTGACACCACGCGCGAGCGCAGCGCGGCACAGATGGTCGCCCTCTAACCAAACACGGCCGAGTTTGCGGTACGCCGTGCTGTCTTGCGACAAGCGGCGCAGGTCTTTCACCAAGGGGTTGTCACGTGAGGTGATCAAGTTCATTTCAAAACCTCAGCCACAGGCGAAAACGATGTGCGGTGCCAAGGTGTGGCGCCATGTTCTTTGAGGGCTTGCAAGTGCGCAGCCGTGCCGTAGCCCTTATGCGCATCAAAGCCGTATTGCGGGTACTGTGCATGCAGCTCTTGGCACCAACGGTCACGGTGCACCTTGGCCAAGATAGACGCCGCTGAAATGGCCTGCACTTTGCTGTCGCCTTTGACGATGGCTTCGGCCAACACATCGAGCACGGGCAAACGGTTGCCGTCCACCAACACCTTGGTGGGTTTGAGGCGTAAACCTTCCACCGCACGGCGCATAGCCAGCATGGTCGCTTGCAAGATGTTGAGTTCGTCAATCTCTTCCACTGTCGCTTCAGCAATCGAGCAACACAAAGCCTTGGCACGAATCTCGTCATACAAACGCTCGCGTTTCAAGGGGGTGAGTTTTTTAGAGTCGGCCAAACCTGCAATCGGATTCAAGTCATCCAAGATGACAGCCGCAGCCACTACGGGACCAGCTAACGGACCACGCCCAGCCTCATCCACCCCAGCGATCAAGCCTGGAGCATCCCAAATGAGCGCAGCTTGTTCAGCGCGCAAGAACTTTTTCGATCGCATGGGCCGCCAGTGCGGGAGTGTCACGGCGCAACGTGTCGTGCAGCGTCGCAAAGCGTTGTTGAACTGCGGCAGCCGCCGCAGGGTTGGCCAGCCATTGCAACACCTCGTGCGCCAACGCATCGGGTGTGGCGGCGTCTTGCAACAACTCGGGCACCACAAAGTCTTGACACAAGATGTTGGGTAAGCCCACCCAAGGTTGCAGTTTTTTACGGCGCATGATTTGCCAGCTGAGCCAATTCATGTTGTACGCAATCACCATGGGGCGTTTGAACAGCGCAGCCTCTAAGGTGGCTGTGCCACTGGCAATGAGCGTGACATCGCAAGCTGCCAATGCGGCGTGTGATTGACCATTGAGCACCAAAAGATTGGGCACCTCGCCCACATCTTTGGCAATGGCTTCGATGCGCGCGCGCAAAGCGGGCATGGCTGGTAAGACGAAGTACAAACCCGGCTGCTGCTTGGCCATGCGTTGTGCAGCTTGTAAAAAGCGGTGCGCCAAATACTCAATTTCAGAACTGCGGCTACCCGGCAGCAAAGCCACCACGGTGGCGTCTTGCGGCAAACCAAGCGCTGTGCGTGCAGCAGCGCGGTCTGGCACGTCGGGAATATTTTTAGCTAAGGGGTGGCCCACATACGTGGCGTCGATGCCATGCTGCGCGAGTAAGTCGGTTTCGAACGGGAAGATGCACAACACGTGGTCCACGCTTTGGCGAATCTTCTCCACGCGGTCTGCGCGCCACGCCCAAATGGAGGGACACACAAAGTGAATCGCGGGAATGCCTTGGGCTTTGAGGTCGCGTTCTAAGTCGAGATTGAAATCTGGTGCATCCACTCCAATGAAAGCACTGGGTGGATTAGCCAGCAAGCGTTCGCGCAGTTGGTGGCGAATGCCCACAATTTCTCGGTAATGACGCAGCACTTCCACGTAGCCACGCACCGCGAGTTTTTCGTAAGGCCACCAAGGCTCAAAACCTTGGGCCGCCATACGCGGGCCACCAATGCCTGCGCTGCGCATGTCGGGCCATTTGTCGCGCATGCCGCCGAGCAAAAGGCCAGCAAGCAAATCGCCCGAGGCCTCGCCTGCGACGAGCGAGAAAGACAGGGCCTCGGCCATGGTGTTTAGCGGATGATGCCGCGTTGCGGCGAGGTCTGGTTCAAGAAATCCAGCATCATGGCCACATCGGGGGCTGCTTCTGGTTTTTCTTGGCTCAAGGCGGCAATGCGCTCTTTGGCTTGCTCTAACGTCAAGTCATCACGGTACAAAGCTTTATGCATGGCCTTGACGGCGCTGATACGCTCAGCAGAGAACCCTCGACGGCGCAAGCCCTCGAAGTTCATGGAGCGTGGCTCCGCAGGCTGGCCTTGGCACATCACAAACGGCGGCACATCGGCAAACAAAAGCGAGTGCATGGCCGAGAAGCTGTGCGCGCCAATGCGCACAAACTGGTGCACCACGGTGAAGCCCCCCAAAATGACCCAATCACCCACATGCACATGGCCTGCCAACTGCGCGCTGTTGGCGAAGATGGTGTGGTTGCCCACGACGCAGTCATGCGCCAAATGCACATAGGCCATGATCCAGTTATCGTTGCCAACTTTGGTCACACCCGCATCACCGGGTGAGCCAATATTGAAGGTACAAAACTCGCGAATGGTGTTGCGGTCGCCAATGATCAGCTCGCAAGGCTCGCCTGCGTACTTCTTGTCCTGCGGAACAGCGCCCAGCGAATTGAACTGAAAAATACGGTTGTCATTGCCAATCGTGGTGTGACCTTCGATCACGCAATGCGGCCCCACAGTCGTGCCCGCGCCAATGCGCACGTTGGGTCCAATGATGGTGTAAGGCCCCACCTGCACCGAGCTGTCGAGCTCGGCCTTGGGGTCCACAATGGCGGTGGCGTGAATGAGGCTCATCGTTTGCTGTTTGGACTTGTAGGTGTTTAGGCGATAGAGCGCATGGTGCACATCAAATCAGCTTCTGTGGCCACCACATCGCCCACTTTGGCACGTGCTTTGAATTTGAAGATACCGGCCTTCATGCGGTCCAGCTCAACCTCTAAGATGAGTTGATCGCCTGGCTCAACAGGACGCTTGAATCGCGCACCGTCAATGCCTGCAAAGTAATACACCGTCTTGTCATCGGGTGCAGCGCCCAAGGTGTCAAACGCCAACAAGGCTGCAGCTTGTGCCAGGGCTTCCAAAATCAACACGCCAGGCATCACAGGATGGTGTGGGAAATGACCGCCGAAAAACGGCTCGTTCATCGTCACATTTTTGAGCGCCTTGATGCTCTTGCCTTTTTCGAGCTCCAACACACGGTCCACCAACAAAAAGGGGTAACGGTGTGGCAATTGCTTCAAGATTTGGTGAATATCCATGCTCATTTTTTTTGACTTTCTAAGGCTGATTCAAGAGATTTGATGCGGTCGCGCAAGCGATGCAATTGGCGCAAGGTGGCGGCATTTTTCTCCCACGACGCATTGTCGTCGATTGGGAACACGCCGCTGTATTGCCCCGGCTGGCGAATCGAACGCATGACCACCGAAGCGGCCGAAATATGCACGCCATCTGCGAGCTGCAAATGCCCCAGCACCACAGCACCGCCGCCTACCGTGCAGTTCGCGCCAATGCGCGCACTGCCCGCCACGCCAGCACAACCGGCCATGGCTGTATTCGCACCCACGTGCACGTTGTGACCAATTTGCACCAAGTTATCAAGCTTGACGCCGTCTTCGATCACGGTGTCGTCCAAAGCGCCACGGTCAATGCAGGTGTTGGCACCGATTTCGACATCATTGCCGATGCGCACAGCACCCAATTGCTC
The DNA here is from genome assembly GCF_003063475.1 of Limnohabitans curvus. Lineage (NCBI taxonomy): Bacteria > Pseudomonadati > Pseudomonadota > Betaproteobacteria > Burkholderiales > Comamonadaceae > Limnohabitans > Limnohabitans curvus. The sequence goes on along the minus strand of NZ_NESP01000001.1, from coordinate 2,620,194 downwards.
AATTTTTTCCCAGCGGCCTTCGAACAAGGCAAAACCAAAGCCGTCCGCACCAATCACCACGCCCGCGTGCACGATGCAGCGCTCACCAATGCGGCAATCTTCACCGACGGTGACGCCCGATTTGAGCCACGTGTTTGCACCGATGTGTGCGCCGCGCTCGACCACACACAGCGGGCCAATGCGTGCCGTGGCATCGACATGGGCTTGCGGATGAATCACGGCACTGGGATGAACCAAAGGCTCATCACTCACGCGTGTGTGCTGACGCCACAGCTGCGTGAGGCGCGCAAAGTAGTGGTAGGGGTTGGCCGCCACGATCAATGCGGTTCGTGCGTCCGTTGCATCCGCCACAGCGGGCGAGACAATGACACACCCCGCCTGGGTGGTGGCGAGCTGCGATTGGTATTTGGGGTTGCTTAAAAAGCTCAGCGCATCGGCTTGAGCGGTGTCAAGCGGCGCGAGTTTTTGAATGAGGTGCTGAGGATCACCGATGAGGCGACCACCCAGACTTTCGACAATTTGGCCGAGACTCAGTGCCACGGCAGATTATTTGGCGGCGTTGATGACCTTGAGCACTTTGTCAGTGATGTCGTGCTTGGGGTTGATGTAGACAGCTTCCTGCAACACCAGGTCATATTTTTCAGCCTCAGCCACTTGTTTGATCACGCGATTGGCGCGTTCAAGCACTTGTTGAAACTCTTCGTTCTTGCGGGCGTTGAGTTCTTCTTGGAACTCACGGCGTTTGCGTTGGAAGTCGCGATCTTGTTCGCCCAATTGTTTTTGACGAGCGGCGCGCTGAGACTCGGACAGCGTGGGCGCTTCGCGTTCAAACTTTTCAACCGACGATTTCAACGCATTGCCTGCGTCATTCAATTCTTTTTCGCGCTTGGAAAATTCTTGTTCCAATTTGGCTTGCGCTTGTTTGGCTGTATTGGCCTCTTTGAAAATGCGATCGGTGTTGATAAAGCCAATGCGAATTTCTTCAGCTTGCGCGCAGAACGCGGCCAAGCCCAACACAACTGCTAAGGAAATTTGACGAGTAAACATGTTCATCAGAAGGATGTCCCGATTTGGAATTGCAATTGTTGGATTCTATCGCCTGGGAATGTACGGACTGGACGTGCCCATGCAAAACGCAAAGGCCCCATCGGCGACACCCAGCTCAAGCCCACACCGTAGGCGCTACGCAACTGACTCAGGTCAAACCTTTCGAGCTCGCCGTAGACGTTGCCCATGTCGTAGAAGCCATACAAACGCAGGGTTCGGTCATTGCCAGCGCCTGGGAAAGGCATCAAGAATTCTGTGTTGATCGTGATCTTTTTGGCACCACCAATTTTGGGGCCTGTCACGTCGCGAGGACCCAAAGTACCTTGCTCAAAACCACGCACGGAACCCAAGCCGCCTGAGTAGTAGTTTTTATAAAACGGCAGTGTTTGACCGTTCAAACCTTTACCCAAGCCCAGGTCCGCATTGAACGCAAAGGTGTATTGCTTGGTGATGGGCAGATACTGCTGATATTGCCCACCCAATTTTGTATAACGGGCATCACCAATCGCACCCAGCTCACTGTTCAAGCGAATGAACTTGCCACTGTTTGGATTCAAATAACTGTCACGGCTGTCACGGGCCCAACCCGCTGTGATCGGCACGTTTTGGGCAACGCAGCCAAAGTGAGCACATAAATCTTCATGCACACCAAGCATGTTGGTGCCTTTGACAAGTTCAGTGCGCTCCGCAGAGGTACCGATAAACACACGATCTAGCTCACTGAATGGCAGACCAAATCGCACGCCCAAACCCGAGGTGACCATGCTGTAGTTACCACCCTGCTCCACGTATGGTTTGCTGGCTCGGTGGTAGAACTCAAACGTGCGGGACACGCCATCTTCTGTGAAATAGGGATCGGTGGTGTTAATGACGTAATACTGGTTGTACTTGCTCGTACTGACCTGCAAGCCCAGGTTATGCCCAGAACCAAAAACGTTGTCTTGCTGGATACCGAAAGAAAAGGTAACTTTTTCTGCACTCGAGAAGCCTGCGCCCAACGTCAACATACCTGTTGGTTTTTCAACCACGTTGACGTTCAAATCTACTTGATCTTGAGACGATGGCACTTCTTGAGTATCGATTTCGACATCCTTGAAGTAGCCCAAGCGATTCACACGGTCGCGGGACAAACGAATTTTCTCGCCGTCATACCAAGAAGATTCGGTTTGGCGAAACTCACGGCGCACGATTTGATCGCGCGTGCGGTTGTTACCCACAATGTTGATGCGTCGAACATAGGCGCGGCGCGCGGGGTCTGCAACAAGAACCAACTTCACACGATTCGTTGCGCGGTCAATTTCAGGACGCACATCGGTGCGGGCAAATGCAAAGCCAAAGTTGCCAAAGTACTCATTGAATGCTTTGGTGGTTTTAGCAACGTCATCCGCGTTATAAGCTTGACCCGCCTTGATCTCGACCAACGACTTGAACTCGTCATCCTTGCCAAGGTAGTACCCTTCCATCGCCACTTCAGAGACCACGAAACGGTCGCCTTCGGTGACGTTGATGGTGATGCTGATGTCTTGCTTGTTGGGTGAAATCGCCACTTGCGTGGAGTCAATGCGAAATTCCAAATAACCACGAGCCAAATACCACGCACGCAAGGTCTCCAAGTCTGCATTCAGTTTGGTGCGCGAATAGCGATCCGACTTGGTGTACCAGCTCAACCAGTTGCCTGTGCCTTGATCGAATTGGTCCAACAGTTTTGACTCATCAAACGCTTTGGCTCCGACCACACGCATTTCTTTGATTTTGGCCAAATCGCCCTCCACCACCGTGAACGACAAGTTCACACGGTTGCGGTCACTGGGCGTGATGGTCGTGATGATTTCTGCGCCGTACAAACTGCGGTTCACATATTGGCGCTTGAGCTCTTGTTCAGCGCGGTCAGCCAGCGCTTTGTCAAATGGACGACCTTCGGCCAAACCAATGTCACGCAAAGCCTTGCGCAACACATCCTTGTCAAACTCCTTGGTACCAATGAATTCGACCTGAGCGATGTTGGGGCGCTCTTCAACAATCAAGACCAACACATCGCCATTGACTTCAATACGCACGTCTTTGAACAAGCCTAAGGCAAACAAGCTGCGAATGGCAGCCGCGCCTTTTTCGTCGGTGTAGTCGTCGCCCACGCGAAATGGAATGGAGGCAAACACAGTGCCAGGCTCCACACGTTGCAAACCCTCCACACGAATGTCACGCACATTGAATGGGTCCGCAGCCAGTGCATTGAACGCCATCAACGTACCGGCAATGAATGCAGCAGTTTGGGCAAGTGTGGTGCGACGAAATTGAGAAAGTTGCATGTTCATGGGATGAATAGTGAGACTCATGGCAGCCAGCCCAGGCGAACCAGATCGTTAAAAACAGAAAAAACCATCAGTGCCACAAGCAGCGCCAAACCCGCGCGCTGCAAGGTATCGAGCCATTGCGGCGAAGGAGGATACCCTGTGCAGGCCTCGTAAAGATAATACAACAGGTGCCCCCCATCAAGGACAGGCAGAGGCAGCAGGTTAAACACCCCCAGGCTCACACTGACCAGGGCCAAGTAACTCAAATACGCACCCATGCCAAGGCTTGCAGAACGCCCCGCGTAGTCGGCCATGGTCAGCGGACCGCTCAGGTTATCCAACGACGCATGGCCGGTGAGCAAGCGGCCCAACATGTCGAGCGTCATCACGACAACCTCCCATGTTTTGACCATGGCTTTGTCAATCCCAACCCACATGCCGTACTGAACCCAAACCTTGGCAGGTGGCTCGCCCACTTGCGCGCCAATGCGACCAAAGTGCTGGGCAGCTTCGGTGATTTGTTCGGGTTGAACTTCAATGTGAAGCGGATGCCCGGCACGCAACACGTCCCACATTTGTGGCAGAGGCACTTCATGCTGCCCACTGACACGCACCATGGTTCGCAGTGTGCTGGCATCTGACACCACACGACCCTCGATGCGCAACACCTCGTCGCCGCGTTGCAGCCCTGCCGCATGCGCCGCACCACCTACGTGAACGTCAGCCAACACCGCACGACTCCACGCCCCCGCGAAGCCGCGGGCCTGCCAAGCATCGCTGGTGTTGGTGAGCGCATCCTCGGCAAGCGCAGGCAAACTCAAAACACGAGCACTTGACTTGCCCTGCGGCTGCACTTCTAAATACACAGCTGACGCAGCTTGCTGAAGCAACCACCAACGCAGCGCATCCAAAGAAGCGATGCCTTGCAAATCTTCGGTTGAAGTTCCAGCACGCAACACGGTGTCACCACTGCGTAAGCCAGCGGCTTCTGCCACAGAGCCTGCAATAGGCGCGGCCAAGGTGGCTTGGGTTTCGTATTGCCCCACCCAAAAAGTCACCGCATACAAACACACGGCGAGCGCCAAATTGGCCAAAGGTCCAGCAGACACAATCGCCGCTCTGACCCGCAACGGTTGACGATTAAAGGCCATAGGCGCATCTTGCGGCGCCACATCGCCTTCGTTCTCGTCGAGCATCTTGACGTAGCCACCGAGAGGAATGAGGCTGATTAAAAACTCGGTGTCTTGCCCTGCGTGTGGTTGGCGAGATTTCCAACGCAGCAAAGGCTTGCCAAAACCGATTGAGAACGTGAGCACTTTGACACCGCATGCCACCGCCACGCGGTAGTGGCCCCACTCATGCACGGTGATGAGCACACCCAGTGCGAGCAAAAAGGCCAAGAGGGTCATGGCTTATTTGGCCAAGAGGCGGACAGCATCTTCAGCCACGGCACGGGCTTGCGCGTCCAGGGCCAACAAATCGTCCAAGTTGTGCGGTGCGGATGGCGACAGCTGCGCCATGCAGTTTTGATTCACGTCGTGAATTTGATCGAAGCGAATGCGACGCTCCAAGAAAGCGGCCACGGCAATTTCGTTGGCGGCATTGAGCACCGCCGTAGTGCCACGTGGGCCACGCAAAGCATCCCAGGCCAAATGGATGCCCGCAAAACGCTCCGGATGACCATGGTCGTCCAAGGCTTCAAACGTCATCGCAGACAACGCATGAAAGTCCAAGGCTTGCGCGCCAGAGGCCATGCGCTCAGGCCAGCTCAAGCCATAGGCGATGGGCACGCGCATGTCAGGCGTGCCGAGCTGCGCTACCACCGACATATCTCGGTACTGCACCATCGAGTGGATGATGCTTTGGGGATGAATCACCACCTCCAAGCGCTCGGGCGGCAGACCAAACAAGTAACGCGCCTCAATCACTTCGAGCGCTTTGTTCATCATGGTGGCCGAATCCACTGAAATCTTGCGTCCCATCACCCAGTTGGGATGGGCGCACGCTTGTTCAGGCGTCACGTCTTTCAGTGTGGCTAAGTCGCGGGTGCGGAAAGGCCCACCTGACGCGGTGAGGATGATTTTTTCAACGCGCGCATCCCATGTCGAAGCATCTTCTGGCAACGACTGAAAAATGGCTGAGTGTTCGCTGTCAATCGGCAACAGCGTTGCGCCGCCTTGTTTGACCGCATCTAAAAACACTTCTGCGCCAACCACCAAAGCCTCTTTGTTGGCCAAAAGCAAACGCTTACCACTGCGTGCGGCAGCCAAACATGGCGACAAACCGGCAGCGCCCACGATGGCGGCCATCACCGTCTCGACATCCGGATGCGCAGACACCTCGTCTAAAGCGGCAGCACCACTCAGCACTTCGGTGTTCAAGCCTTCGGCTTGAATTTTGTCTTTGAGTTGTTGCGCGGCTTGCGCATGCACCATCACCGCAAAGCGCGGCTTGAACTGCGCACACTGGCGCAGCATCAAATCGACTTGGGTGGCACCTGTGAGTGCGAAAACTTGAAATCGTTCAGGGTGACGCGCAATCACGTCCAAAGTGTTGGTGCCAATTGAGCCCGTCGAGCCCAGCACGGTGATGCGTTGTGGCTTTGCGCCTGCTTGCATGCTTGTCACACCGATTGCGCCAACATCATGGCCAAAGGCAAAGCTGGCAGCAAAGCATCCACACGATCTAACACGCCACCATGGCCTGGCAATAACTGGCTGCTGTCTTTCATGCCTGCGCTGCGTTTGACCAATGACTCGACCAAATCACCGGCCACACTCATCAGAGTCAAGAACAACGTAGCCAGCACCAAGAACGGTGCGCCACGACTGTATAAACGTGTGTACAAACTTTGGCTGTCCACCGCGTATTGCGTGTCGACCCAAATCCAAACGCAGGCCATGAGCAAGACACCCACCATGCCACCCCACACACCTTCCCAGCTTTTGCCAGGACTGATGGCCGGGGCCAGCTTGCGTCGGCCAAAGGCACGGCCAGAAAAATAAGCAGCGATGTCGGCCATCCAGACGAGGAGCAACACAGACAACAAAAAGTTCACGCCAATGACCTTGGCTTGGTACATAGCCACCCATGTGAGCCACAAAGCCAACACGCCCACGACCAACCGCACCACACGCGAAATCGTGGCCCAGCGTTCTACGCCATTGCGAATCAACCAGCCAGCAACCAAGACCCACGCGGAACCGGAGATCGACCAAACATACGCAGGCGCTGCATAAGCCCAGCGCGCAGACCAAGCATACAAACACAACATCACACACAGCGCCGCTACGCGCAAAGAACCGCGCATGGCAAAGCCATTCAATCGCCCCCACTCCCATGCACCTGCAGCAATGAGAACCAGTGAAAGCCCAGCCAGAGGCTCAGCCGTATCCGCCAACAACGCTGGCAGAAGGAGCGCCAACAAAACCAGCGCAGTGATGACGCGTTGCTTCAACATCTGGTTTAAACCGACATGATTTCGTGTTCTTTGCTGGCGATGAGCTTGTCAATCTCAGCAATGTGGCTGTCAGTCACTTTTTGGATGTCTGCTTCTGCGCGTTTTTGGTCGTCTTCAGACGCGAGTTTGTCTTTCACCAATTTCTTCACGGATTCGTTGGCATCACGGCGCAAGTTGCGCACTGCCACTTTGGCGTTTTCGCCTTCGGTACGAACCACTTTGGTCAATTCTTTGCGGCGCTCTTCCGACATAGGCGGCATAGGCACGCGAATCAACTCGCCCATGGACGAGGGGTTCAAACCCAAATCGCTGTCACGAATGGCTTTTTCAATCTTGGCGCCCATGGGCTTTTCCCAAGGTTGCACGCTCAAGGTGCGGGCGTCCAGCAAAGACACATTGGCCACTTGGCTGATAGGCACCATCGAGCCGTAGTAATCGACTTGCACCGAATCAAGCAATGCAGGGCTAGGACGGCCCGTGCGAATTTTGGACAAGCTGTGGCTGAAGGCCGCAATGGATTGACCCATTTTGGTTTCGGTGGTTTTTTTGATGTCAGCGATGGTCATGTTGAGCTCCTGAGGCAGCGCAGTGTGGGGTTCGAAAAAAAACGGGAAAATTAGGCGTGCACCAACGTGCCTTCGTCTTCGCCCATGACGACGCGCTTGAGCGCGCCATTCTTGAAAATTGAGAACACCTTGATCGGCAACTTTTGGTCACGGCACAACGCAAAAGCGGTGGCGTCCATGATGCCGAGGTTTTGACCAATGGCATCGTCAAAGCTGATTTCGGTGTAACGCGTGGCGTTGGGGTCTTTCTTGGGATCGGCCGAGTAAACACCGTCCACCTTGGTGGCTTTGAGCACCATCTCTGCACCAATCTCGGCACCGCGCAATGCAGCAGCGGTGTCGGTGGTGAAGAAAGGGTTGCCGGTACCGGCAGCGAACACCACCACTTTGCCCTCTTCGAGGTATTGCAAAGCTTTGGGGCGCACATAAGGCTCGACCACTTGGTCAATCGCGATGGCAGACATGACGCGTGCGGTCAAACCGGTCTTGTTCATGGCATCGGCCAAAGCCAGTGAGTTCATCACCGTCGCCAACATACCCATGTAGTCAGCCGTGGCACGGTCCATCCCGACCGAACCACCCGCGACACCGCGAAAGATGTTGCCGCCACCAATGACGATGGCCACCTCGACGCCGAGGTTGATGACCTCAGTCACTTCATCCACGATGCGAACGATGGTGGCGCGATTGATACCGAACGCATCGTCGCCCATCAAGGCCTCCCCCGACAGCTTGAGCAAAATACGCTTGTAGGCTGGCTTTGGTGAGGTCATGAAAAGGCTCCTTGATGTGTGCAGTTGAATTGATGTACGGGGATATCAAAAGGGGAGCCTAAGCCCCCCTTTGTTTTAAGCAGACTGCTTAGCGGCAGCGACTTGGGCGGCCACTTCGGCGGCAAAGTCGTCGACCTTCTTCTCAATGCCTTCGCCCACCACGTACAGGGTGAAAGAAGCCACATTGGTGTTAGCAGCCTTGAGCATTTGCTCAACGGTTTGCTTGTCGTTCTTGACGAAAGTTTGGTTGAACAAAGACACCTCTTTGAGGTACTTTTGCACAGAACCTTCAATCATCTTGGTGGTGATGTCAGCAGGCTTGCCAGACTCAGCCGCTTTGGCTGCAGCAACTGAACGCTCTTTTTCGATCAAGTCAGCAGGCACGTCAGCGCTGGTCAAAGCCACAGGCTTCATCGCAGCCACGTGCATGGCCACATCTTTAGCGGCTGTTTCGTCGCCGTCGAACTCGACCAACACGCCAATGCGTGTGCCGTGCAAGTAAGAAGCCAACTTGTGTGCGCCGTCGAAACGCTTGAAGCGGCGGAAGCTCATGTTCTCGCCGATCTTGCCAATCAAACCCTTACGCACGTCTTCGAGCGTAGGGCCGAAGCTGTCTTGCTCGTAAGGCAAAGCGCCCAAGGCTTCGATAGAAGCGGGGTTGTGCTCAGCCACCAACTTAGCAGCAGCTTGTGCCAATGCCAAGAAGCTGTCGTTCTTGGTCACGAAGTCGGTTTCGCAGTTCACTTCCAACAAAGCACCTGTGTTGCCGCTGATGAAGCTGGTGACAACGCCTTCGGCAGTCACGCGGCTAGAAGCTTTACCAGCTTTGCTGCCGAGCTTGACGCGCAACAACTCTTCTGCTTTGGCCATGTCGCCATCGGCCTCAGTCAAAGCTTTTTTGCACTCCATCATGGGAGCGTCAGTTTTTGCGCGCAGTTCAGCGACCATGCTTGCGGTAATTGCAGCCATTTAAATTCTCCGTATTCAGTTCAAAACAATTTGGGTGTGAAAAAGGGGCTTCACAAGCCCCTTTTCAAGCGTGGGTCGCGTGATTAAGCAGCGACTTCAACAAACTCTTCGCCGCCTTCGGTCACGGCTTTGACCAAGTCGTTGGTGGCGTTAGCACGACCTTCGATGATCGCGTCAGCGATACCGCGAGCGTACAAAGTCACAGCCTTCGACGAGTCGTCGTTACCTGGGATGATGTAGTCGATGCCTTCAGGTGAGTGGTTAGAGTCCACCACACCGATCAATGGGATGCCCAATTTCTTGGCTTCAGCGATGGCAATTTTGTGATAACCAACGTCGATCACGAAGATCGCATCAGGCAACACAGCCATATCTTGAATGCCGCCGATGTCTTTTTCAAGCTTTTCCATTTCGCGCTTGAACATCAGTTGTTCTTTTTTAGACAAAGCGTCCAAGCCAGCTTCTTGCTGGATTTTCATGTCTTTCAAACGCTTGATCGATGTCTTGACGGTTTTGAAGTTGGTCAACATGCCACCCAACCAACGTTGGTCGACATAAGGCACGCCAGCACGTTGTGCTTCAGCGGCGACGATTTCGCGTGATTGACGCTTGGTACCGATCATCAACACGGTGCCACGGTTCGCAGACAACTGCTTGACGAACTTAATGGCGTCTTGGAACATCGGCAACGATTTTTCCAAGTTGATGATGTGAATTTTGTTGCGGTGACCGAAGATGAACGGGGACATCTTGGGGTTCCAGAAGCGAGTTTGGTGACCAAAGTGGACGCCGGCTTCCAGCATATCGCGCATAGTGACTGACATAGAGATACTCCAAAGGTTGGGTCTAAAATCCAGCCCATCATCACCGCAAGTTTTCATTCTTGAAAAACTCTTGGCAACACCTTGATTGGACTGGTTTGCGAGTGATGTTTGTCCGAACTTGAGACAAAGCCTCAACCTCGGAAAAACCCAATGATTCTAGCACACCCATACATGCCCCCTACCCCCACCCAGCTGCCTTCAGCAAGGATTTACGCATGAAGGTCGCCGTGATTGGCGCGGGCGTGATTGGTATCACCACCGCCTACGAATTGGCAACACAAGGCCACCAGGTCAGCGTTTTTGAGCGCAACGGGGCAGCAGCCGAAGAATGCAGCTTTTCGAACACCGGCGTTGCCTCTGCCGGTTATGCCGCGCCATGGGCTCGGCCCGGTATGTTCAAACATGTGCTGACACATTTGTGGCAGCGCGATACACCGCTTCGCATTTCCAAACTCAGCATGGCCGATTGGCGCTGGCTATGGCAAATGCGCAAAGCTTGCGACAGCACCACCTTTGCACGCAACCGCGAAAGCATGTTGCGCCTGGCCGAGTACAGCAGCCACCGCATGCGCACGCTCACCGACACCTTGAACTTGGAGCATGAACGCAGCCAAGGCTTCATGGTGTTGCTGCGCAGTGAGCGTGAAAGCCGCCTGATGCAAGACTCCTTAAAAGTCATGCGCGATGCGGGGCTGAGTTTCAAAACATTGAGCGCTGAAGAAGCCAGAAATATCGAACCTGCGCTCAAACCTGAAACCGCTTTGGCACAAGCCATTCATTTTCCTGAAGATGAAGTGGGCAACTGCCGTCAATTCGCCCTATTGCTGAAAAACGAAGCCGAGTCGTTAGGCGTGAAATTTCACTTCAACACCCCCATTGAGCCACTGTCAAGCGCACAGCCCAAAACCATTCGCATCGCCAAACAAGATCTTGGCGAAAAGTTTGATGCGGTGGTGGTTTGCGCAGGTCTGGCAAGCGCGCAACTCGTGCGTCCTTTGGGGCTTCGGATTCCATTGGCGGCGGTACACGGCTACGCCATCAGCGCATCGGTGCGTGAGCCCCTCGATGCCCCACGCAGCGGCGTGATGGACGAACAATACAAAGTTGCCATCAGCCGCCTCGGGCAGCGCGTGCGCGTCTCCGGTGGCTCTGAAATCGGTGGCAACGCCAGTCGCCATGATGCGGCCAGTATCAAAACGCTGTACCGCGTCTTGGACGATTGGTTTCCGGGGGCTGCACGCACGCAAGACAGCATGCAGGTCTGGAAAGGCTCGCGTCCCATGCTGCCAGACGGACCACCGATCTTGGGTGCCAGCGGCATCTCTGGCGTATGGCTGAACCTAGGTCATGGGGCCAGCGGCTGGACGTTGGCTTGTGGCAGCGCTCGCGCGGTGGCAGACAGCATCAACGGCAAAAGCCCCGACATTGATTTGCAAGGCCTAGGCCTTGAACGCCTGCACCTCCAACGATGAAAACACAAGGTCTGACACAAACACTGAGCAGCCAAGCCACTTGGCCGCTGCACAGCGTTGCACAGACCCAAGCCCTTGAACATGAAGCGCAAGCCGCACTCCCTGCTCACACGCTGATGCAACGCGCAGGCTTGGCCGCGGCACAACTGGCCTTGGCGATTGCACCTCACGCACAAAAAATTTGGATTGCCTGCGGCCCCGGCAACAACGGTGGTGACGGCTTAGAAGCCGCCATGCATTTACACGCATGGTGCAAACACCCCATCGTCACATGGTTAGGCAAAGACGGCGACATGCCAGCAGATGCCAAGCAATCATGGCTGCGTGCAAAAGACGCAGGCGTCACATTTGCTGAACAACCCCCTGTGCAGTTTGACCTTGCCATCGACGCCCTCCTCGGCATAGGCGGACAACGCTCGCCCGAAGGCTTGATGGCGCAATGGTTAGGCGCCATGCAACGCAGCGATGTGTCTGTGCTGTGCGTGGATGTCCCCACAGGATTGTTGGCAGACACAGGCGAGTGGTTAGACACATCGCCACAGCATCACGTCAAAGCCAAGCGTCACACCCTGAGCTTGCTCACACTCAAACCCGGGCTATTCACAGCCAACGGCCGCGATGCAGCTGGTCATATTTGGTTCAACGACCTAGGTGTGACCGCCCAAAAAACGCCAACCGCCTGGCTGCAACACAGCCAGCCAGCTCACGCGCCTCGCGCACACAGCAGCCACAAAGGCAGCTTTGGCGATGTGGCCGTGATTGGCGGTGCGCCGGGCATGTCTGGCGCCGCCATGTTGGCGGCATTGGCCGCCTTACACGGCGGTGCTGGCCGCGTGTTTGTTGGACTCATGGATGAAGACGCCAAACATGCGGCGACCGCCGCGCACCCACCCTTGATGGTGCGCGACATCACACACCTGGCCCTGAATGAATCCACGGTGGTGTGCGGCTGCGGTGGAGGCGATGCGGTGCATGCCTTGATGCCGCAGGTGCTGTCATCGTCTCAGCAATTGGTGCTGGATGCCGACGCCTTGAATGCCATCGCACGTGACACGGCACTGCAAAGTCTGCTGAAAAAACGCAGCCCCCGTCACAAGCCCACCGTCCTCACGCCCCACCCGCTCGAAGCAGCTCGGCTCTTAAATTGCTCAGCAAAGGAGGTTCAGAAAAACCGTTTGCACGCTGCACAGCAGCTGGCAAACACGTTTCAATGCGTGGTGGTACTGAAGGGGTCTGGCAGCATCATTGCCAGCCCTGGCCACACACCCGTCATCAACGCGTCTGGCAATGCGCGTCTGGCCACAGCGGGCACAGGTGATGTGCTGGCGGGCTTGATCGGAGCCTACCTGGCACGCAGCGAAGATCCATTTGCAGCGACATGCCAAGCCGTGTTTGCACACGGGCAGGTGGCCAATGCTTGGCCAAGTGATGCAGCGGCACTCGATGCCGCATTGTTGGCGGCATCGGTGCGCTAAAACGCTCAGTCGCTTAGCTTGTGCGCATCACTTACGAGAGCGGCGACTCTTGGCGCTGGCTTTTTTATCGCCCGATTTACGAGCGGCACCCGCCGTTGATTTAGGTTCACCTCGCCCGGCTTTGCCGCTCATGTTGGTGAATGCTTTTTTCACTGCCGTTTTGAAGTTTTGCATGGACGAGCCGTTGGCATCTTTCGCACTGCGCGGCAACAACTCATCAGCTTCACGTACCAAGCGGAAGTCAATCTTGCGACCATCCAAGTCGACACGGCTGACCTGAATGCGCACACGCGACCCAATGCCATAGCGAATGCCCGTGCGCTCACCGCGCAGCTCTTGGCGCATTTCGTCGAAGCGGAAATACTCACCACCCAACTCGGTGATGTGCACCAAACCTTCGACGTACATGGCGTCCAAAGTGACGAACAAGCCAAAACCGGTTGCCGCAGTCACGACACCGCTGTACTCCTCGCCCAAATGCTCGCGCATGTACTTGCACTTGAGCCAAGCCTCCACATCACGGCTGGCCTCATCGGCACGACGCTCATTGGCGCTGCAATGCAAACCTGCGGCTTCCCACGCTTGTTGGTCTGGCGTTGGCTTGGTTTTTTGCTCCAACTTGTTTTCAGGTTCACGCACCCGTGAGGCCAAGCGACGTGCCAATTTGGCATGCGCTTCACCGGGCGTGGGCAGCGTCGGCAATTGGTATTTGCGCTTGAACAAAATCGCTTTGATGACGCGATGCACCAACAAGTCCGGGTAGCGACGGATGGGGCTGGTGAAATGGGTGTAGGCCTCAAACGCCAAACCAAAGTGACCGTTGTTGTCGGGCGTGTACACCGCTTGCGACATGGAGCGCAACAGCATCGAATGAATCTGCTGTGCGTCTGGGCGCTCTTTGGTGGCTTCGGCAATCGCTTGAAATTCAGCGGGCTTTGGGTTATCGCCCACAGTCAAGCCCACACCCGTGGCTTTGAGGTAACCACGCAGCAAGTCGATCTTTTCTGGCGTTGGGCCTTCATGCACACGGAACAAACCTGGGTGCTTGCTTTGCAAAATAAAGTCGGCGCTACACACGTTGGCGGCGAGCATGGCCTCTTCAATCAACTTGTGGGCATCGTTGCGCACACGTGGCACGATTTTGTCGATGCGTCCACTGTCGTCGCACACAATTTGTGTTTCGGTGGTTTCAAAGTCAACAGCACCCCGTGCACGGCGAGCCTTGAGCAACGCACCGTACACATCGTGCAGATTGAGCAAATCGTCGATGCGCTCTTTGCGCTTGGCTGCTTCTGGGCCGCGTGTGTTTGACAAAATCGCTGCCACTTCGGTGTACGTGAAGCGCGCATGGCTGAACATCACCGCAGGATAAAACTGGTACGCCTCGACATCGCCTGAAGCGTTGATCATCATGTCACAGACCATGCACAGGCGCTCGACATCGGGGTTCAAGGAACACAAACCGTTCGAGAGTTTTTCGGGCAGCATGGGAATCACGCGGCGTGGGAAATACACACTGGTGGCGCGGTCGTAGGCATCCACGTCAATCGCGCTGCCCGTTTCCACATAACTGCTCACATCAGCAATTGCAACCAACAAGCGCCAGCCTTTGCCCTTGCCGACTTTGGCAGGCTCGCAATACACGGCATCGTCAAAGTCGCGCGCGTCTTCACCGTCAATAGTGACCAGTGGCACGTCCGTCAAATCGACTCGACCTTTTTTGTCTTGCGCACGCACTTTGTCAGGCAAACCGCGCGCCATGCCCAAACAAGCGTCTGAGAATTCATGAGGGACGCCATATTTGCGCACCGCAATTTCGATTTCCATGCCGGGGTCATCGACCTCACCCAACACTTCTTTGACGCGACCCACGGGCTGACCGTACAGGCTTGGTGGCTCTGTCAACTCGACCACCACCACCTGGCCGACCGTCGCGTTGGCGGTCGCACCTTTGTTGATCAAGACATCTTGACCATAACGTTTGTCTTCAGGCGCGACTAACCAAACGCCACTTTCTTGCAACAAACGACCAATGATGGGTTGCGGCGAACGCTCCAAAATTTCAACCACGCGCCCCTCTGGGCGGCCTTTGCGGTCAAACCGCACAACGCGTGCTTTGACGCGGTCACGGTGCAGTACCGCGCGCATTTCATTAGGGGGCAAGAAGATGTCTGGCGAACCATCATCTCGTTGCACAAAACCGTGTCCATCGCGGTGTCCCGAGACGGTTCCTTCAAACTCTTCCAGTAAACCACTGGTGTGTGCGGAATTCTTGATACAATGCCTCTCTTTCCTGAAATGCCCAGGTGGCGGAATTGGTAGACGCACTAGTTTCAGGTACTAGCGAGTAACATCGTGGGGGTTCGAGTCCCTTCCTGGGCACCAATATAAGTTAAATGAAAGCCACCTTTTAGGTGGCTTTTGTTTTTTGTGAATTTAAATCGGTAATGCGACAAGGTCATGACCATCTGTCGCTACCACTTTGGCGCGGGTGAACTCACCCACTTTCAATACTTTGCTGAGTTTCTCAGGTGGCAACAACTTCACCACGCCATCAATCTCAGGTGCATCGGCGTAGCTACGGCCCACACCACCTTTGCGGCCACCCGCGGGTGCTGAGTCGACCAACACCTGAATGGTCGAGCCAATGCGACTCTTGAGCTTGGCAATCGACACTTCTTCTGCCACTTCCATGAAACGCGCTTGGCGTGCCTCACGCACCTCTTGCGACAGCATGCCTGGAATGTCATTGGCCGCGGCGCCGTCCACGGGGCTGTAGGCAAAGCAACCGGCACGGTCAATCTCGGCTTCGCGCACGAAGTTCAGCAAATGCTCAAACTCTTCTTCGGTCTCGCCAGGAAAGCCAGCAATGAAAGTGCTGCGAATCACGATTTGTGGGCACAGCTCGCGCCAGCGGGCGATGCGTTCTAAGTTTTTCTCACCGCTGGCTGGGCGCTTCATGCGCTTCAACACATCGGGGTGGCTGTGCTGGAACGGCACATCCAAATACGGCAACACATGGCCCGTGGCCATCAAAGGAATGATGTCATCCACACTCGGATATGGGTACACATAGTGCAATCGCACCCAAGCGCCATAGGTTTGGGCCAACTTGGCCAAAGCTTGTGCCAGCTCTAAGGTGCGCGTCTTGATGGGCTGGCCATCAAAGAAACCTGTGACGTATTTCACATCTACGCCGTAGGCCGATGTGTCTTGGCTGATCACCAAAAGTTCTTTCACGCCGCCTTCAAACAAAGCGCGCGCTTCTTTCAGCACGTCGCCAATCGGACGGCTCACCAAATCACCGCGCATGGACGGGATGATGCAAAACGTGCAACGGTGGTTACAGCCTTCGCTGATTTTCAAATACGCGTAGTGCTTGGGTGTGAGCTTGACACCTGCTTCACCAAAGCTATTGGGCACCAAGTCGATGAATGGGTCATGCGGCTTGGGCAAATGTGTGTGCACCGCGTCCATCACCTCTTGCGTGGCGTGTGGGCCTGTGACAGCCAACACGCTGGGGTGCATTTGCATCACCAAGTTAGAGCCACCTTCGCCTTGTCGTGCGCCTAAGCAGCCTGTCACGATGACCTTGCCGTTTTCAGCCAAGGCTTCGCCAATCGTGTCTAAGCTTTCTTTCACAGCATCATCAATGAAGCCGCAGGTGTTGACGATGACCAAGTCAGCGCCAGCAAAAGTTTTAGAGGTTTGATAGCCCTCGGCGCTGAGTTGCGTCAGGATCAATTCGGAGTCGGTCAAAGCCTTGGGACAGCCCAAGCTCACGAAGCCAACTTTAGGTGTGGTTACTTCAGTCATTTACGTTTCAGCCCCATCACATCCATCATGTGTTCGGTTTGTTTTTGCAATTGTTCGGCATAGCTACTCACCAG
Organism: Limnohabitans curvus; assembly: GCF_003063475.1. Classification (NCBI taxonomy): domain Bacteria; kingdom Pseudomonadati; phylum Pseudomonadota; class Betaproteobacteria; order Burkholderiales; family Comamonadaceae; genus Limnohabitans; species Limnohabitans curvus. Next base: position 2,603,427 of record NZ_NESP01000001.1, on the reverse strand, counting down.
CGTGGGCACGATGGGCAGCTGTGGCACGTTGTCCATGAACGTTTGCACGTTCTTCTCAAGGTAAGAGCCCATGAAGCCTTGCATCGAATGCCCATAAAAGCGAATGATGTTGGCCAAGACCTGCTCGGTCAGGATGGGTGAGCCTTCCGACTCATGCTCCAAGATGATTTGCAACAAAATGCTGCGCGTCAGATCTTCCCCTGACTTGGCATCCATCACCCGAAATGGGGTGTTGTGCATCACCAGTTGTTTGATATCTGCCAAGGCCACATAGCTGGATGACGCGGTGTCATACAAGCGGCGATTGGGATACTTCTTGATCACGCGGTCTTGCGTGTCATCTGAAGTGGTCGATTTTTTGCTGCTCATGAAGTCAGCTCCCGTTGAAAGAGAAAAGCCCAGTACTGTTCAAACAGTGCCGGGCTTGACGGGGAACAATATGGTAGGCGCGATTGGAATCGAACCAACGACCCCCACCATGTCAAGGTGGTGCTCTAACCAACTGAGCTACGCGCCTACATTGTTCGAAGCTGAAAGTATAGCAGACTTCAGCGACGTTTTGCCATGCGCACGCCGCGAACTTCTTTCACCAAGCCCAACACCTTTTGCAAGCGCCGTGAATCGCCCACTTCCACGGTGAAGGTCATCCAAGCCAGGTCTTTCACAGACTGGGTTTGCACGCCAATCACGTTCATTTTTTCTTTGGCAAAGACTTCTGAGATGTCACGCAACAAGCCCTGGCGGTCTAAAGCTTCGATGTTCACATCCACCGGATACACCAAGGCCTGCGCCGAAGCGGACTGCCCCCAGTCCACCTCAATCACACGGTCGCCATTACGCAGTGCCATTTGACGGAAGTTGCCGCAATCAGCCCGGTGAATGCTCACGCCTTTGCCGCGCGTCACAAAGCCACGAATCTCATCGGGCGGCGCAGGCTTGCAGCATTTGCTGAGTTGCGTGAGCAACGAGTCAATCCCTACCACCAAGACACCACTCTTAGAGGCTTTGTCGATCGTTTTGGCTTTTTTCAAACGCACATAGTCGTCCGCCACCATCACCGTGGTGGGTGGGTTCAGCAGCGTTTCGATGTTGCGCAGCGAAAACTCGTCCTTACCCACCAGCTCAAACAAAGCATCAGCCGATTTAAAGCCCAGTTGCGATGCCAAGTCATCCAACTTCACCGCTGTTTTACCTTCGCGTTGCAACAGTTTTTCGACTGCCTCACGCCCCTTGGCCGCTGTTTCTTGCATGGCCTGGGCATTGAACCAAGCGCGCACTTTGGAACGCGCCCGCGAGCTGGCCAAAAAGCCCAACTCTGGGTTGAGCCAATCACGCGAGGGGCCGCCTTCTTTGATGGCGGTCACCTCCACCGTCTGGCCGTTTTTCAGTTGCGTATTCAGTGGCACCATCGCGCCATCCACACGCGCGCCCCGGCAACGGTGACCGAGGTTGGTGTGCAAGGTGTAGGCAAAGTCAATGGGCGTTGCACCTTGGGGCAGCTCGACCACGGCGGCGTCTGGCGTCAACACATAAATGCGGTCGCTCAAGGCATCGGTGGTGGCTTGGCTTTGGGCGCCAACTGAGAGCTCGCGCTCCCAAGCCAAGAGCTGACGCAGCACGGCAATCTTGGCGTCGTAGTCGCCGGAGGCGCTCACACCCGCGTAGCCTTTGGTACCTGCTTCTTTGTAGGCCCAATGTGCGGCCACACCATGCTCGGCGTGGTCGTGCATCTCTTGGGTTCTGATTTGAATCTCAATCGGGCGCCCCTGCGCGTCACGCACCACCGTGTGCAACGACTGATAGCCATTGGATTTGGGCTTGGCAATGTAGTCGTCAAACTCCGAATCAATCGGCGAGAACTTGCTGTGCACCATGCTCAAGGCGGCATAGCAATCGGGCACCGAAGGCACCACCACGCGCAAGGCTCGGACGTCAAACACGCGCGAAAAGTCCAGCGACTTGCCGCGCATCTTTTTGACAATGCTGTAAATGTGCTTGGGCCGCCCCGCCACTTGCGCCGTGATGCCTTGAGTTTTGAGTTCGGCCTCTAGGTCTTCGCGCAACTGCACCATGTAGTTCTCGCGCTCCACACGTTTTTCATCGAGGAGCTTGGCAATTTCACGGTAGGTTTCGGGCTCAAGGAAACGGAAAGACAAATCTTCCATTTCCCACTTGATCTGCCAAATGCCTAAGCGGTTCGCCAACGGCGCAAACACATGCAAGGACTCATACGCCAAGCTGTTTGGCACAGGCTGCTTGCTGGCGGCGTAGTAGCGCAAAGTTTGCAAGCGCGACGCCAAGCGCAACAGCACCACGCGTAAATCGCGCGAGAACGCCAGCAGCATCTTGCGCACGTTTTCGGTTTGCAAAGCTGCCACTTGCGATTCAGCCGCCACAGCGCGTGCTTGGCGTTGCACGCGAATCAAACGCGTGGTTTCCAAAGCCAACTCGGCATAGCTCGGGCCAAAGGCTTTGGCAATGACTTCTTCTGGCTTTTGCAAGTGCTCTGCGGCATAGACCAAGTAGCAGGCCGCTTGCATGGCTTCAGAGCCACCAATTTGATGGAGGATGGCCGTCACCGCGTCAGCGTGCGCGAGCGAATCTTCACCTGTATCAAGCGTGACGCCCATCAGCAAAGGCTGCGCAAAGGCACGCGCCCGAGTCAGCGCCTCAGGCTGGTCTGGCAAATCTTGCAGTGAGGCGCTCAAGAGCGAAGCACGCTGCGTTTCTCCGTTATGTTTCATGTAAGCCGCTGAACCGCATAATGTCTATAGGTTTCTCATCGTAATGCATGGAGTTTTGAAAATGTCTGAACGCACACTCATCGGTAAAACAGCTTTGGTCACCGGTTCCACCAGCGGCATCGGTCTTGGCATCGCCAAATCATTGGCACGCCAAGGCGCCAACATCATCCTCAACGGCTTTGGCGACGCCGAAGGGCCCAAGGCCGAAGTGGCCGCATTAGGCGTGAAAGTCGCTTACCACGGCGCCGATATGAGCAAGGCCTCAGACATCGAGGCCATGATGAAGTTTTCAGCCGACACCTTTGGTGGCGTGGACATCTTGGTCAACAACGCGGGCATCCAACACGTGGCCTCGGTGGAAGACTTCCCTGTGGAGCGCTGGGACGCCATCATTGCCATCAACCTCAGCAGCGCCTTTCACACCTCGCGCTTGGCTTTGCCCTACATGCAAAAACAAAACTGGGGCCGCATCATCAACGTGGCGTCCATTCATGGTTTGGTGGGCTCCGCGCAAAAGTCGGCTTATGTGGCGGCCAAGCATGGCATCGTTGGTTTGACCAAGGTCACGGCGCTAGAAAACGCAACCACTGGCGTGACCTGCAACGCCATTTGTCCAGGCTGGGTGCTCACGCCACTCGTGCAAAAACAAGTCGATGCGAAAGCCGCTGCTTTGAACATCTCCAACGACGAAGCCATCAAGTTGTTGCTGGGCGAAAAAGAGCCTTCGATGCAATTCACAACACCCGAAGAGCTGGGTGAGTTAGCCGTTTTCTTCTGCTCCAAAGCTGGCAACAACGTCCGCGGCGTTGCTTGGAATATGGATGGCGGCTGGGTCGCGCAATAAAAATCAAAAGAGATTCAGCGATATTTGTAGTTCTTATTAATCAAATAAGAATATTTTTCTACTTACAATTACAACATTGAGCCGAATCTCTTTTACCTTAGAGGTATGACACAAACCTACCCTAAAGAAACCAGCAAATTTGCAGACCGTTTTCGCGCCGCGCTCAAAGATGCAGGCATTCGAGTCTCTGCAACCGTCGTGGCAAACGAGTTCAATTTGCGCTATTGGGGTGAGGGCATCTCTTCCCACGCTGCACGTAATTGGCTCATGGGGGTGTCCATACCTAAGCAAGACAAACTTCTCGTTCTGTCTAAATGGCTCAAAATTTCACCGGAAGGTTTGTTGTTTGGTACACCGCCACCCCGTCCTGCCGACGAAGGTCTGAAAGACGAGCGCATCAACCTGGTTGACCAGCAATTGATTTCTCGCTACTTCTCGCTTCAGCCAGAACATCGCCGTGTGGTGCGAGAAGTTGTCGAAGGTTTGGCTGCTTTGGGGCCCAAACCCACCGGCAATTAATAAATCAGAGCAACCGCGCGAGCTTCCATGCTGAGGCCCTGTCCGACAGGGCCTATTTTTTCGGCCGTCTTCGCCTTCACATTCACACGGGACACATCAATCTCCAGCGCCTGCGCGATGCGTTGGCACATCGCTGGCATGTGTGCCGCCAGCTTAGGCGCTTGTGCAATCACGGTGCTGTCGATGTTGCCAATTTGAAAACCTGCGGCGCACACCAGTTGAGCTGTCTTCTGTAAAAGCACCCACGAGTCGGCGCCTTTATAGGCAGCATCGGTGTCCGAAAAATGTCTGCCGATATCCCCCAAAGCCGCCGCTCCCAGCAAGGCATCCGTAATGGCGTGCAACAGCACATCCGCGTCCGAGTGACCCAGCAAGCCATGTGTGTGCGCAATGCGCACACCACCCAGCACCAGCGGGCGGCCTTCTACCAGCGCATGCACATCCCAGCCTTCACCAATTCGAAATGAGGGTACGGTCATCGTGTGTTCTTTCCATCGATCGATGCGTCAATGACGCGAATTCAAAATAGCAGCCGCCAAGGCAAAGTCTTCGGGATAGGTCACCTTGAAGTTTTGCGCATTGCCGGGCACGAGCAGCGGGCTCAAGCCCATCGCCTCAATGGCGCTCGCTTCATCCGTCACAGCAGCACCTGCTTGCTGTAAGGCCTGTAGCAACACACCTAAGCGAAACATTTGCGGCGTCTGCGCCAACCATTTGTCAGAGCGATCCACCGTTTGCGCCACACGGCCATGGGCTTCGGCCTTCAAGGTATCGGCCAATTTATGTGCCAGCAAGCCTCCCACGGCATCGTCTTGGCAAGCGTCTATCAAAGCATTGATTTGCTCCGGCGTCACCAAGCAACGCGCTGCGTCATGCACCAGCACCCAATCCGTGTCGTGTGCGCCCTGCTTCACCAGCTCACGCAAGCCCGCCAACACGCTCTCAGCCCGCGTGGCACCTCCGGTGCGCACTGCCTCAAACACAGGCTGCGGATGCGTTGCCAGTACACCATCCATGTGAACATCGTCGGGAGCCAATACCAGCGCACCTTTGGCTATACGCTGCACGCCAGCGAAGGCCTTGAGCGTGTGCACCACCATAGGCAAGCCTGCAATGGCTTGGTACTGCTTAGGCGTGGCCGTGCCGGCGCGGCTGCCAAAGCCCGCACAAGGAATGACGGCAAAAAAACGAAGAGGGCGGTGGGTGTGTAAGGGCATTGAATAGGTTTGAGCCTCGGCAAATAGAAAGCTCAGCCCCCATTCTAGAATTACGCCAATGCATCTGCCCTCATTGAGTCCCGGCAAACGATTTGCCATGCCCCGCCCTGTCGGCTCTGCGGACGCATTGCTGCTCGCACAGCTGGGCACGCGCGAAAAAGCCAAACAACAACGTGTGGCCATCATCACCGCCGATGCGGTGGACGCCCAGCGCCTGCAAGACGAAATGGCGTTCTTCGCCCCCGACTTGCGCTGCGTGCTGTTCCCCGACTGGGAAACGCTGCCCTACGACAGCTTTTCGCCCCACCAAGACCTCATCAGCGAACGCTTGGCCACCTTGTGGCGCATCTCGCAGGGCGATGCCGATGTGGTGCTGATACCAGCCACCACCGCGCTGTACCGCTTGGCCCCGCCCGCGTTCTTGGCGGGCTACACCTTCCACTTCAAAGTCAAGCAAGCGCTGGACGAAGCCAAGCTCAAATCTCAGCTCACGCTGGCGGGCTACACGCACGTCACGCAAGTGGTCAGCCCTGGCGAATACGCGGTGCGTGGTGGCTTGATTGACCTCTTCCCCATGGGCTCGCTGGTGCCCTACCGCGTCGATTTGTTTGACAACGAAATCGACTCCATCCGCACCTTCGACCCCGACAGCCAGCGCAGCCTCTACCCCGTGCCCGAAGTGCGCCTATTGCCAGGCCGCGAGTTCCCGATGGACGATGCCGCGCGTGCGCTCTTTCGCAACCGTTGGCGCGAAATGCTCGATGGCGACCCAACCAAGAGCCGCATCTACAAAGACATTGGCAACGGCGTGGCCACAGCTGGCATTGAGTACTACCTGCCTTTGTTCTTCGAAGAAACCGCCACGGTGTTTGACTATCTTGGTACGTCGGCCACCGTGGTGCTGCACGGCGATTTAGAGCCCGTATTCCAACGCTTTTGGCAAGACACGCAAGACCGCTACCGTTTGGTGCAAGGCGACCCCGAACGCCCTGCTTTGCCACCTGCCAATTTGTTTTTAAGCGCCGAACAGTTTTACGCCTCGGCCAACAGCTATGCGCAGTTTGCGCTGCGCCCGCACGTCACCGACGTGATCGACAACGCGTTTGCCCAAAGCCTGCCCGACCTCACCGTGGTACGTGGTGCGGCAGACCCGCTGCAAAAGCTGCAAGCACATGCAGGCAAAACCGCCAACCGCTTGCTCATCCTGGCAGAGAGCGATGGCCGCCGCGAAAGCCTGCTCGACTTCTTACGCTCATCCAACGTGAGCCCACCTGCGTTTGATTCGCTGGCCGAGTTCGAGGGCAGCGCCGAAAAAATCGGCATTGCCACCGCCGCACTACAAGTGGGCTTCAGCTGGACCGAAGCGGGCCTCGACCTGATTACCGAGACCGAGCTGTTTGCCGTCGGTGCGACCACACGCCGCCGCAAGAAACAAGAACAAGTCAGCGATGTCGAAGCGCTCATCAAAGACTTGTCGGAGCTCAACTTGGGCGACCCCGTGGTGCACAACGCCCACGGCATTGGCCGCTACCGTGGCCTCATCAACATGGACTTGGGCGAGAAGAACGCCGATGGCTCACCCGCGCTGCAAGAATTCTTGCACCTCGAATACGCCGACAACGCCGTGCTCTATGTGCCCGTCAGTCAGCTACACCTGATTGGCCGCTACACCGGCGTGAGTGCCGACGAAGCACCGTTGCACAAACTCGGCTCCGCCCAGTGGGACAAAGCCAAACGCCGCGCTGCCGAACAAGTGCGCGATGCCGCCGCCGAGTTGCTGAATATCTACGCCCGCCGCGCCGCACGCCAAGGTCACCCTTTCCGCTACTCGCCGCAAGACTACGAAACCTTCGCCAACGACTTTGGCTTTGAAGAAACTGCCGACCAACGTGCCGCCATCCACGCCGTCATGCAAGACATGATCAGCCCGCGTCCTATGGACCGCTTGGTGTGTGGCGATGTGGGCTTTGGCAAAACCGAGGTGGCCTTGCGTGCAGCCTTCGTCGCTGTGACGGGTGGAAAACAAGTGGCCTTCTTGGCCCCCACCACTTTGTTGGCCGAGCAGCATTACCAAACCTTGGTAGACCGCTTCAGCAAATGGCCCATCAAGATTGCCGAGATGAGCCGCTTCCGCTCGGCCAAAGAAATCACCGCTGCCGCCAAAGGTTTGGCTGAAGGCCAAGTCGACATCGTGGTGGGCACGCACAAGCTGCTGAGCGAGTCGGTCAAGTTCAAAGACCTGGGCCTGCTCATCATCGACGAAGAACATCGCTTTGGTGTGCGCCACAAAGAAGCCATGAAAGCCATGCGCGCCGAGGTGGATGTGCTCACGCTCACCGCCACGCCGATTCCGCGCACCTTGGGCATGGCCCTAGAAGGCCTGCGTGATTTGAGCGTCATCGCCACTGCACCCCAACGCCGCCTCGCCATCAAAACCTTTGTGCGCAACGAAGGCAATGGTGTGATTCGTGAAGCCGTGCTGCGCGAACTCAAACGTGGCGGCCAGTGCTATTTCTTGCACAACGATGTGGCCACCATTGAGAACCGCCGCGCCCAACTGGAAGATCTATTACCCGAAGCACGCATTGCCGTAGCCCACGGCCAAATGCCTGAGCGCGAACTCGAGCGCGTCATGCGCGACTTTGTGGCCCAGCGCTACAACATGCTGCTGTGCTCCACCATCATCGAGACTGGCATTGACGTGCCCAGCGCCAACACCATCATCATGAGCCGCGCCGACAAATTTGGTTTGGCACAGTTGCACCAGCTGCGCGGCCGCGTGGGACGCAGCCACCACCAAGCCTATGCCTACCTCATGGTGCCCGACACACAGGGCCTGACCAAACAAGCCTCGCAGCGCTTGGATGCCATTCAACAAATGGAAGAACTCGGGTCAGGCTTTTACCTAGCCATGCACGACCTTGAAATTCGTGGCGCGGGCGAAGTGCTGGGCGAAAACCAAAGCGGCAACATGCTCGAAGTGGGCTTTCAGCTTTACAACGAAATGTTGTCTGAAGCCGTGCGCGCGTTGAAGAACGGCGAAGAACCAGACTTGCTCAGCCCCTTGAGCGCCACCACCGAAATCAACCTGCACGCCCCCGCACTGCTGCCCGATGACTACTGCGGCGATGTACACCTGCGCTTGTCGTTCTACAAAAAATTAGCCACTGCTAAAACGGGCGACCAAATTGACGCGCTGCTGGAAGAAATCGTGGACCGTTTTGGCAAACTGCCTGCGCAAGCGCAAACCCTCATCGACGTACATCGCCTGCGCGTGCAAGCCCGCAGCTATGGTGTGACCAAGGTAGACGCTGCACCCGGTGTGACCCACATCAGCTTCAAGCCCAACCCACCGTTTGACGCCATGCGCATCATCGAACTGGTGCAAAAAAACAAACACATCAAACTGGCTGGTAACGACCGTTTGCGCATCGAACGCGAGCTGCCTGAGCCACAAGCCCGCGCACAAATGGTGCGCGATGTGTTGCGCTCACTCGGCACACCCACCGCTCCTGTGGCCAAAGCGGCAGAGGCGCAGTCATAACCATGGACTTTGAAATCGCCGTCATCTTGGCTTGCTTGACTGCATCGCTGTGGCTCAAGCCGTGGCGCATGTTGGTGGGCACCGAGCTGCTCACGCCCTTGCTAGCCACCTTGGTGCTGCTGCCGTGGCTATGGGCGTTGCCCAGCTTGCACCACATGCCGCTGCAACTGCATTGGTCAGGTGCACCGCTGGTCACACTCATGCTGGGTTGGCCTTTGGCTGTGCTGGCCCTCGTGGCGGTGGGCATCACCACCACCTTGATATCGGCCACCTCAGTCGACACAGCGGCCGCACTCATCGTGTGGCAAGGCTTGCTACCTGCCACCTTTGCGCTGCTGTTGGGCGCTGCGTTGCGCCGCTGGGTGTCGCACCACCCGTTTGTGTATGTGCTGGGCCGAGGCTTTTTGGGCTCGGTTCTGTGCATCTTTGCGGCCAACCTCTTAGCCCAGTGGACAGGCCACGAACTGCCAAATGTGACCAGTGGTTTATCGCTGATCGCGTTTTGGCTCATGGCCTGGGGTGACGCGTTCATCACGGGCATGATGTGCGCTATCTTTGTGGCGTTCAAGCCTTATTGGTTGGCCACTTGGTCTGACCATCTGTATCTCAAGTCTTAATTATTTATGCAACAAGAATTCGCTCCTGGCTTAGTCATCCAAGGCTTCAAAGCCCCCCTGAAACTCCAAGACTTCAAACTCATCGCGTTTGACATGGACTCGACGCTCATCAACATCGAGTGCATTGACGAAATTGCCGATGCTACCGGCCGCAAGGCCGAGGTGGCGGCCATCACCGAGGCGGCGATGCGAGGTGAAATCACCGACTTCAAAGACAGCTTGCGCCGCCGCTTGGCGCTGCTCAAAGGTGCGCCAGAGTCGGCTTTGCAAGAGGTGTTTGAACAGCGTTTGCGTTTGAACCCTGGCGCCAAAAACTTGGTGGACACCTGCAAAGCCCATGGGATGAAAGTGTTGTTGGTCAGCGGTGGGTTCACCTTCTTTGCCGACCGCGTGTGCGAGATGCTGAACATCGATTTTTCACGCAGCAACTTGCTTGACATTGCCGACGGTCACCTGACAGGTCAAGTGGTGATGCAAGATTGGGGAGACATTTGTGACGGCGCTGAAAAACGCAAGATGCTGCTGCACATCTGCGCACAAATGGGCATCAGTCCCAAACAAACCATTGCCATGGGCGATGGCGCAAACGATTTGCTGATGATGGGCGAAGCCGGCTTGTCGGTGGCGTATCACGCCAAACCCAAGGTGCGTGAGCAAGCGATGGTGGCTATCAACGAAGGTGGCTTAGACCGTTTGCTGGAAGTCGTTAAAGCCTAAAGCTTTTGTGGTTTACAGCGGCGCGGCTGAATGCGCGCCACTGCGCCACACGCAGCCAGCAGTTGACTTAGCGCAGCGCGTTGTAAATCGTTTGCGCCAACTCTTCCGAAATACCTTCCACAGTACACAGGTCTGCCACGCTGGCATCGCCCACACCGCGAGCGCCGCCAAAGCGCTGCAGCAACTTGGCGCGTTTCTTTGGCCCCACACCCGGAATTTCTTCGAGCTTGCTGCCACCCACGCGCACTTTGGCGCGTGCGGCGCGCATGCCGGTGATGGCAAAGCGATGGGCTTCGTCACGAATTTGCGCGACCAGCATCAACGCAGCCGAGTCACGACCGAGGTACACCTTCTCGCGACCATCGGCAAACACCAGCTCTTCTAGGCCCACCTTGCGGCCCTCGCCTTTTTCCACGCCCACGATGCGCGACAGGTCGAGTCCGAGCGACTCAAACACCTCACGCGCCATCGACACTTGGCCTTTGCCGCCATCAATCAGCACGAGGTCGGGCAGCTTGCCCTCGCCGGCACGCACGGCCTCGGCCAGCTTGCTGTAGCGGCGCACTAGCACTTGGCGCATGGCGGCGTAGTCGTCACCACCCGTGATGCCGTCGATGTTGTAGCGGCGATATTCCGCGCTTTGCATTTTGTGGTGATGAAACACCACGCACGAGGCCTGTGTGGACTCGCCCGAGGTGTGCGAGATGTCAAAGCACTCCACGCGGAACTGCTCTAAATCTTCGGGCGCTAAATCGAGCGCATCCACCAACGCACGGGTGCGTGCTTGTTGCGAGCCTTCTTCGGCCAACAAGCGGGCCAGCTGAATGTCCGCATTTTGTTGCGCCATTTCTAGCCACACGCGGCGTTGCTCGCGCGGGTTGTGCACGGCGGTGATCTTGACGCCGGTTTGCTCGGTCAGTGCTTGCAGCAGTTCTTTGTCCACCGCATGGCTGGTGATGAGCGCAGGCGGCACAGGCACATCCAAATAATGCTGGCTCAAAAACGCTTCCAACACTTCGGTGGGCTCGGCATCGTCCACATGCACGGGAAAGTAAGGGCGGTCACCCAAATGGCGGCCACCGCGCACCATGGCCAAGTTGACACAGGCTTTGCCGCCCTGCACTTTGACGGCGAGGATGTCCACGTCTTGGTCACCCACGGTGTCCACCGCTTGTTGGTGCAACACTTTTGAGAGAGCGCTCATTTGGTTGCGCAGTTCGGCGGCTTGTTCAAACTCCAACTTCTCGGCGTGCGCCATCATGCGCGCTTCGATGCTGCCCATCACCTCTTGGGTTTCGCCGCGCAGCAAGCGCATGGCGCTGTCTACATCGCGTTGGTAGTCGGGCACAGAAATGAGGCCCACACATGGCCCCGAGCAACGCTTGATTTGGTACAGCAAACACGGGCGCGTGCGGTTGTTGAACACGGTGTCTTCGCAGGTGCGCAAGCGAAACACTTTTTGCAGCAGCTGAATGGCTTCGCGCACCGCCCACACGCTGGGGTATGGGCCAAAGTAGTCGTGGCGTTTGTCTACCGCGCCTCGGTAATACACGACGCGGGGCACTTGTTGGGGGTTCACGCTCAAGTGATTGCCCGTCTTGGAGTTGGCCGTGTCGGGAGTAGACAAACCGACTGGCGATGCAGCCGGTTTTACAGCGTCATTGATTTTCACGGGCACGCCGCGCGTCATCTTCAAATACGGATAGCTCTTGTCATCGCGAAACAAGATGTTGTACTTGGGCTTGAGCGTTTTGATGAGGTTGTTTTCCAGCAGCAACGCTTCAGCCTCAGAGCGCACCACCGTGGTTTCCATGCGCACAATTTTGCTGACCATGTGGCCAATGCGTGTGCCGCCGTGGTCTTTCTGAAAATAGCTAGACACCCGCTTCTTCAGGTTGATGGCCTTGCCCACATACAGCACCTGCTCTTGCGCATCAAAGTAGCGGTACACGCCGGGCAATGCAGGCAAGCTGGCCACCAGCTCTAACAGCTCGGGCGGGTGGCGCGGAGCCGTGTTTTCTGGCGTAGCGTCTGAAGAAGTTTTGGACATGTCTGTATTGTGGACAATCTGAGGCGTGAAACCAGACACCTCCTCATTACCCGTTCTGCACTGGGATATTTTTTGTCGCGTCATCGACAACCACGGCGACCTCGGTGTGTGCTGGCGGCTGTGCGCTGACCTCACGCAACGCGGCCACAGCGTTCGCTTGTGGGTCGACGATGCATCCGCCTTGGCGTGGATGGCGCCGCAAGGTTGTGCGAGCATTAAGGTGCATGTTTGGCCGACGGATGCAGCGCTTCAAACCTTGGCTCAAGATGCCGCATTCAAAGTGGGCGATGTGGTGGTGGAGGCCTTTGGTTGCGCACTTCCCGAAGCGTTTCAAGCCCTGATGGTGCAAGGCACACCGCCCGTATGGATCAACCTCGAATACCTCAGCGCCGAGCGCTATGTGGCGCGTTCGCACGGCTTAGCCTCGCCCGTGATGAGCGGCCCTGCTCGCGGGCTGATGAAATGGTTTTTCTTCCCGGGTTTCACACCCGACACGGGCGGCTTGCTGCGCGAGCCGAATTTGTTGGACACGTCACCAGCGCAAGACAATACACCCAGCCCTTTCATTTCTCGACGATCTAAGTTTGATCGCGCAGCGTGGCTAGCAGCCCTGCCACTCGATCAACCCATTGCAGCCAACGAACGGCTTATCAGCTTGTTTTGCTACGAGCCTGCAGCCTTGCCCGATTTGCTGATGCAACTGAGCCAAGCAGACGAGCGCACCCGCTTACTGGTCACCCAAGGCCGCCCCAGTGCGGCGGTGACGGCAGCCACGCAAGCGTTGAACCTACCCCCCTCCGGCACTGGCCAGTTGCAGATCAGCCAACTGCCCTATTTCAGCCAAACCGACTTTGACCACCTGCTGTGGGCCTGTGACCTGAATTTTGTTCGTGGCGAAGACTCTCTGGTACGCGCCCTTTGGGCGGGCCAGCCACTGGTGTGGCACATCTACCCGCAAGACGATTTAGCCCACCATGACAAGCTACACGCCTTTGAAGCGGCGCTCGACATGCCCCTACTTTTAAGAAAATTCCATGCCATTTGGAACGGTCTAGAAACAGGCCCTCTTCCCCCGGTATCCCGCGCCATGCTTGAGGATTGGCGTGATTGGAGCAGCCGAACTCAGCACCGTTTACAAAGTCAAACCGACCTCACCACAGCGCTGCTGGGTTTTGTGGCCCAAAAACGCTAAAATAGGTGGCTTTGCGAATCCCAGCGCAGCTTGAGCTGCATGGGCCACATACCTCTTAGAAAACATCCAAACTATGAAAACCGCTCAAGAAATCCGCGTTGGCAACGTCATCATGCACGGCAAGGACCCGATGGTCGTCCTGCGCACCGAATACCAACGTGGCGGTCGTGGTTCGTCCACGGTTCGCATGAAATTGAAAAGCTTGATCGCTAACTTCGGCACCGAAGTGGTGTTCAAAGCCGACGACAAGATGGACCAAGTCATCTTGGACAAGAAAGACTGCACCTACTCTTACTTCGCTGACCCGATGTATGTGTGTATGGATGCCGATTTCAACCAATACGAAGTCGAAGCCAGCAACATGGGCGACGCCCTGAACTACCTCGAAGACGGCATGGAACTCGAAGTGGTGTTCTACGACGAGAAAGCTATCTCTGTCGAATTGCCCACCAACGTCGTGCGCGAAATCACTTGGACTGAGCCAGCCGTCAAAGGTGACACCTCAGGCAAAGTGTTGAAGCCCGCCAAACTCGCAACAGGTTTCGAAGTGGCTGTGCCATTGTTCGTGGCCCAAGGTGACAAAGTCGAAGTCGACACACGCACCGGCGAATACCGCAAGCGCGTCTAAACCTTCTGGGTTTACAAATCAAAGGCTCCTTCGGGAGCCTTTTTTCATGGGGCACGTCAAGCGAGCAGCTAACATAGCACCATGGATGGAATGCTTGACCCTCACGACCGACGCCTTGCCGAAGCTTGGGAAACTCTCAAAGCGCACTACGACAGCGGCGACTCTCTCAAACCGGAATCAAATCGCTTGGCTTTTGCCGACCCAGAGTTTTTACTACGCCGCGAAACACGAGGCCTGCGCATTCAGCTTGAAATGCTCAAGCCCGACCTAGCGCAAATCGAACGTGGCATTGAACACACGATAGTGATCTTTGGCAGCGCACGTTTTCGCAGCGAAGAGGCCTCACACTTGCAGCTCATGCAAGCGCGAGCCAGTGGCGACGAAGCAGAGATCGAAAAAGCTGAAATTTTGGTGCGCAACGCGCGCTATTACGAACAGTCACGCGCTTTGGCTCACACCATCACCAAGTACAGCGAAGGCCGCAGCAATGGCCGCAAATTGTTCATCTGCACAGGCGGCGGCCCCGGCATCATGGAAGCGGCCAACCGTGGCGCACAAGAAGCGGGCGGCATCAGCGTGGGTTTGAACATTGCGCTGCCCCATGAGCAAAAACCCAACCCCTATATCACCCCCGATCTGAACTTCAAATTTCACTACTTTGCCTTGCGCAAAATGCACTTCATGATGCGTGCCAAAGCTTTGGTAGCCTTCCCTGGCGGCTTTGGCACTTTGGACGAATTGTTTGAAACGCTCACCTTGGTGCAATGCAAAAAATCCAAACCTGTGCCCATCGTGCTGTTTGGCAGTGCTTATTGGAAACGCTTGTTTAACCCAAACGTGCTGGTAGAGGAAGGTGTCATTTCTGCGGAAGACTTGGAATTGTTCACCTACGTCGACAGCGTCGACGATGCATGGAACTTCATTCGCTCTTTTTATGAACTCTGAGCAAATACGCGCTGCGTGAACCCAAGCCCACCAGCGCTGACACACACCAAAACACCCCGCTGATACCAATGACGGTGCCTGCTGCACCAAACACCATCGGCATCAGCACACTAGAAGCATTGATACCCATCAGGCGCAGCCCCAGAGCCTCGCCATGCCGGTGCTCTGGCGTTATTTGATGCAACGTACTCATGACCATGGGCTGCACGCCGCCCAGAGACAAGCCCAGCAACACCGAACAACCGCCCATCAACCATGCAGTGTCTGTGAAGGGATAGATGGCAAGCATGAGCGCAGTGACGAGCATCGCGCCCGTGATGAGTTGCCACTCATGTAAACGCGCCGCCACAAAGGGCATCATCATGCGGATGAAAGCAGCGGCAATGGCAAAGCCCCCCAAAATAGAGCCAATGGCAGAGGCACTCAAGCCACGCTCATGACCCAAGATGGGCACCACAAAGGTATGCACATCCCAGCAGGCTGACAAAAACCAATTGACCAGCAACAAGCGGCGAAACATCGGTTCGTTTAACAAATCCCAGGCGCTATTTTTTTCGTGCCCTTCGGGTTTAACCACCCTCGGTAACTCATGAGCCTGGCGAATCGCCAGCCAGGCGATGACGGGCAACAAGGCCATGGCGGCATAAGCCCATTGAAAGCCTGCGTGGTCAATCAACAAGCCAGCAGCGAATGGACCGATAAAGTTAGAAAACGCGGGGGCAATCGACAACCAACTGAAGGCCTGTTTCATCTGTGCCAGACCTTGCGCCGCACGCCCCACATGACGCTGCAACGCGATGATGGCCAAGCCTGTCGCACCGCCCGTCATCAAAGCACTGAAGCACAACACGGGGAAGATGGGCCAAATAGCCGCGGCACCTGCTCCCGCCGTGCCCATGAACACACTCCACATCACGGGGCGTTTCAAGCCATGCAGATCTGCATAACGGCCTGCAGGCAAAGCCAAAAAAACTTGGGTCAAGGCAAACATGGCCAACAGCAAACCCACCGCTGCCTCGCTTTGACCGTTGCGCAACGCCATCAAGGGCGCGGCCATGCGCATGCCAGCCATGCAGGCGTGCAGGCACACTTGACCTGCAATCAGCTTCATGAGTTCACGCTTCAAACTTTGGCGTCCGTGTCATCCAAAGCATCGTCAAACTTAGGCAGCAGCGCTTGAGCTTCGCCCTCGGGCAAGGCTTCAACGTTCTTCAAAGCACGACGCATTTGGCGGCTGCGTGTGTCAGCGCGGTCCAAGGTGTCAGCGGCTTTTTGCACTTGCTCGCGCACCTTCTCCACCCAATCGCCGTAGCGCTCGAATTCAGTTTTAACCGCGCCCAACACCTTCCACACCTCAGAGGCTTGCTGCTCCAGTGCCAATGTGCGAAAGCCCATGTGCAAACTGTTGAGCATGGCCAACAAAGTGGTGGGGCCCGCCAGCGAGACGCGGTAGTCGCGCTGCAAGCTGTCCATCAAACCGGGGCGGCGCAACACCTCGGCATACAAGCCTTCAGTGGGTAAAAACAAAATGGCAAAGTCGGTGGTGTGCGGCGGCGCGAGGTAGCTCTCGGCAATGCTCTTGGCCTCGGTGCGAATGCGCACCTCCAGTGCCTTGGCTGCCACTTCGGCAGCCACGCCATCGGCGCGGTCTTGCGCGTCGAGCAAGCGTTCGTAGTCTTCACGAGGAAACTTGGCATCAATCGGCAGCCACACGGGCTCGCCGTCGGCACCGCCTCGCCCTGGAAAGCGTATGGCAAAGTCCACGCGTTGGTTGCTGCGCGGTTTGGTTTCCACTTGCTTGGCGTATTGCTCAATCGTGAGCACTTGTTCCAGCAAGGCTTCAAGTTGCACCTCGCCAAACATGCCGCGTGTTTTGACGTTGGTCAGCACGCGCTGCAAGCTGCCCACACCATCGGCGAGCTTTTGCATTTGACCTAGGCCGTTGTGTACTTGCTCTAAGCGCTCCGCCACTTGTTTGAAACTCTCCGACAAACGTTTTTCCAGCGTGGTTTGCAGCTTCTCATCCACCGTGCGGCGCATTTCATCCAACTTGTCGGCATTGCTTTTTTGCAGTTGCTGCAACTGTTGGTTGAGTGTGTCGCCAATGCTTTTTTGCATGAGCGTGAGTTGCTGCACTTGGCTTTGCTGAAACAGCGCGAGGTTTTGCGTCAGCTCTTGGCGGCCGCCGCGTGAGGATTCGGTAATTTCTGTGCGCAGCTCGCGCTCGATGCGCTCTAGCTTTTCATGCATGCTTTGCAGGCTCTGCTGCAAAGCCAAAGCGGCGGCTTCGTTGTTGCCACTGGGGCGGCGCAACAGCAACACCAACAGCAAGGCGTTGAACGCGCCAACACCAACTGCAATCCAAATTTCCATCACGCAGCCACCGTGTTCAAAGGCGTCAACGATTTGCCTTGGGTGAAGTAGCTGATGAGGTTGTCTGCTGCCAAGTTCGCCATGGCCATGCGTGTGGGAATCGACGCACTGGCAATGTGCGGCGTGAGGACCACATTGGGCACGGTCAACAAATCAGGATGCACTTTGGGCTCGCCCTCAAACACATCCAAGCCAGCGGCTGCAATTTGCTTTTCGCGCAAGGCCACAGCCAAAGCAGCGTCGTCCACGATACCGCCACGAGCGATGTTGATGAGCGTGGCCGTGGGCTTCATTTGCGCCAACTCTGCCGCGCCAATGGTGTGGTGTGATGCGGCGCTGTAAGGCACCACCAACATCACATGGTCTGCGGTTTTCAGCAGCTCTTCTTTGCTCACATACGTGGCTTTGCATTCGGCTTCAGACTCAGCACTCAGGCGTGAACGGTTGTGATAAATCACCTTCATGCCAAAGCCGTGTGCGGCACGGCGCGCAATGCCTTGACCAATACGCCCCATGCCCAAAATACCAATGGTGCTGCCGTGCACTTCAGCGCCGGCAAACATGTCGTAGCGCCACTGCGTCCACTCGCCACGGCGCAGGTAGTGTTCGCTCTCGGTGATGCGGCGCGCCGTGGCCATCAACAACGCAAAGCCAAAATCGGCAGTGGTTTCGGTCAACACATCGGGGGTGTTGCTGGCTTGTACGCCGTGGGCTGTCATGGCGGGCACATCAAAGTTGTTGTAACCCACAGCCATATTGGCCACGGCTTTGAGGTTGGGGCAAGCTTTCAAAACTTCTGCATCCACAGGGTCAGAACCGGTGGTGAGTGCCCCCACGTGCTGCGACAGCGCTTGTGTCCAAGAAGCTTTGGTCCACGGCGTGTCGGCTTGGTTGTCGGTTACCTCAAAATGCTCGCGCAAGCGTGCCAAGGTTGCTTCAAAAATGGGACGGGCGATGATGATTTTGGATTTCATAAACAACTTTCAATTAATGCCTGAGCGCGTACTCAGCGATATAGAACAGAGCACCAGAAAAGTAGCCGATCAAGGCCAACCCGCTGATTTTTTTAACGTACCAAACGAAATCAATACGCTCCAATCCCATGGCGGCAACGCCTGCGGCAGAACCGATGATCAATATCGAACCGCCGGTGCCTGCGCAATAAGCCAAGAACTCCCACAAGAAACTATCGGTGGGGTATTGCGCCAAGCTGTACATCCCCATGGATGCGGCCACCAGCGGCACGTTGTCGACGATGGCACTGACGACGCCAATGATCATCACGATCACGTCTTGACGCCCAATGGCCTGATCAAGCCAAGCCGCCAAATTCGACAGGATGTGTGTGTGCTCCAGCGTGGCCACCGACAACAAAATACCGACAAAGAAAACAATCGATGGCATGTCAATGCGCGTGAGTGCGTGCGTGAGTGACAAATGCGCTTTGTCTTCATCGTCTTTCTGGCGATGCACCAAGTCACCCACAAGCCACAAAATACCTAAGCCAAACAGCACGCCCATGAAAGGCGGCAAGTGTGTCCACGTCTTGAAAGCTGGCACTGCGACCAAAATACCCAAGCCTAAAAAGAACATCAGGTTGCGCTCAAACGCGGTGGTGACATGCGAAAACTGGTCGGACACAGTGGCCACCGGCGGTACAACGACTTGCCCTTTGAGCAAAAAGCTGGTCACCAACAACGGCACCAACAAGTTCACCAGTGACGGCAAGAACAAGCCCTTGATGATTTCCAAAGCAGTAATTTGGCCACCAATCCAAAGCATGGTGGTGGTCACATCACCAATGGGTGACCAAGCACCACCTGCATTAGCCGCAATGATGATGATGCCGGCAAAGAACAAACGGTCTTCACGTTTGTCGAGCAGCTTCTTCATCAAAGACACCATCACAATCGTGGTCGTCAAGTTGTCCAAAATGGCACTCAAAAAGAAAGTGACAAAACCCACCAACCACATCAAGCTAGACAGTTGAGTAGTTTTAATGCGGGAGGTGATGACTTCAAACCCGTTGTGCGCGTCTACCACTTCAACGATGGCCATGGCCCCCATCAAAAAAAACACGATCTGTGCCGTGCTGATGAGTGACTCGCTCAAGTGCTCTCCAACCAAATGCGCGTCCCCCGTATTGACTGCATAGATCGTCCACAACAAGCCAGCACCCACCAAGGCAGAAGCTGATTTGTTGATTTTGATGGGATGCTCAAACGCGATTGCCGCGTAGGCCAAGACGAAAACAACAACCAGAGCAGTCAGCATAAAAACTCCAATCAAGCAGGCTGTGCAATGTCAAACACCTGGCGCAAATAGGCCAAGTATTTTTCGTCTTGGCACATATTTTTGGAAGGCGTGTCCGACAGTTTGGCCACCGGCTGGCCGTTGCACTGCGTCATCTTGATGACGATTTGCAAGGGTTCGTAGCCAAGGTCATTGGTCAAGTTGGTGCCAATGCCAAACGCGAGTTGGCAGCGGCCACGGAACTGTTGGTACAACGCGATGATTTTTTCGATGGTGAGGCCATCTGAAAAAATCAAGGTCTTGGTCATCGGGTCTACGCGGTTGTTGCGGTAATGCTCGATCATGCGCTCACCCCAAGTGAAGGGGTCGCCACTGTCGTGACGCGCGCCATCGAACAGTTTGCAAAAGTACATGTCGAAATCGCGCAAGAACGGCTCAATGCCGTACACATCGCTCAACGCGATGCCTAAGTCGCCACGGTATTCACGCGCCCACGTTTCGAAACCGAACACCTGGCTGTCACGCAAGCGTGGGCCCAAAGCTTGGCACGCTTGTAAATACTCATGCGCCATGGTGCCCAAGGGCGTGAGGCCAAGCTTCATGGCAAACAAGGCGTTGCTGGTGCCAGCAAATTGCCCTTCAGACCCCGTGCCCAAACGAGAAATCAACACGCGCAAAATTTCTTCATGCCACGCTTTCGAAAAGCGGCGGCGTGTGCCGTAGTCGGCAATTTTCAAATCGCTTAAACGCTCGGCGTGCAAGGCTTGAATTTTTTGATCTAGGCGCTTGCGCCCTTCCAAGAAATCGGGCACTTTTTGCGTGTTGCGAAAGTACACCTCGTTGACGATGGCCAACACAGGAATCTCAAACAAAATCGTGTGCAGCCAAGGGCCTTGGATGCTGATGTCGATCTCGCCATTCGAGAGCGCATTCACTTGAATGTATTTTTCGTTGAGGCGAAACAGCCCCAAGAAATCCACAAAGTCGCTCTTGATGAAACGCAGGCTACGCAACCAAGCCAACTCAGCGTCTTGGAACTGCAAGCTGCACAGCGAGCGAATTTCGTCACGAATTTCCTGCACGTACGGCGCCAGCTGCACACCCGGATTGCGGCACTTGAACTTGTACGACACCTGCGCACTGGGAAACTGATGCAGCACAGCCTGCATCATGGTGAATTTATAAAGGTCGGTGTCGAGCAGGCTGGTGATGATCATGTGAAAGCAACTTTAAAAATTAGGCCACCCAATGGGTGAACTCATCCACGGGCACACGCGGTGTGACTAAGGTGTTGACCTTATCTGTTTCGTCGGCATAGCCCAACGACATACCACACACAAGCATCTCGCCCTCGCCCGCGTTGATATGCGGCAAGATGATGCTGTGAAACGCGTTCCAAGCCGCTTGGGGGCAGGTGTGCAAACCACGCGCACGCGCAGCCACCATGATGTTTTGAATGAACATGCCGTAGTCCAACATCGAACCGCGGCCCATGATGGGGTCGATGGTGAACATCAAACCCACAGGTGCATCAAAGAACTTGAAGTTGCGTTGCTGTTGTTCATGCATGCGGTCTTTGTCGGCTTTGCCGATGCCCAACAAGCCATACAGGCTCCAACCGTTTTCACGGCGACGGTCGATGTAGGGGCTGACCCATTGCGCGGGGTAATAGTCGTATTGCTCTTGGTATTGCTTGGCCACATCGGGGTTGGCGCGAATGGCCTCGTGAGCGGCGCACACTTTGTCAACCAAAGCATCACGTGTGGCACCTTGCAACACATAGACCTTCCAAGGCTGGGTGTTGGTGCCCGATGGCGCGCGACTGGCCACTTGCAAAATGTCTGTGATGAGTTCGCGCGACACGGCTTGTTGCGTGAAGGCACGCGCTGACATGCGTGAGGTGATGGCTTGGTCTACGGCGGCCACGTTTGAATTTGTCATGGGTGAGTCTCCTTTTCTTGATTTAGATCTTTGGTCAGATTTTGCCAGCGTCGCCAGTACGCATAGGCGACACGGTAGGTGTTGATTTGCACCTGCACGGTGTCTGTCATGTCACGGCCATACCCACCTGCCATTGAAAACGCCAAGGGAATGCGTTTGGACCACGCCCAGTCGAAGACTCGGCGGTCACGGGCCTCTAAGCCATCAAAGCTCAGGCTCAAGCGCCCCAGGCGGTCGCCCTCGTGCGGGTCTGCCCCGGCGAGGTAAATCACCAAGCCTGGGTCAAAGCGGGCCTCTAGCTCAGTCAAGGCGTGTTCCAGCGCCTCTAAATAAGCCGCATCGTCACAGCCATCGGGCAGTTCAATGTCCAAATCGCTGGCTTCTTTGTCAAACGGAAAGTTACGCGCCCCGTGCATGGACAGGGTGAACACCTGCGCATCGCGCTCAAAGATGCGCGCTGTACCGTTGCCTTGGTGCACATCCAAATCAATGATGGCGACTTTCAAAGGCTGCTTGTGCACACGCCCCCACTCAGCCTGCATCAGGCGTGTGGCCACCGCCGCATCATTGAACACACAAAAACCGCTGCCTTTGTCGGCATACGCGTGGTGCGTGCCGCCAGCGAGGTTGGCCGACACGCCCTGCCCGCCAAACAAGGCGGTGCGAGCGGCCATCACCGTGGCGCCTGCCGAGCGGCGTGAGCGCTCGACCATCGCCGGTGTCCATGGAAAGCCTATTTCTTTTTGCTGAGCATCACTCAACGTGCCCTGCACGACAGATTGGATGTAGCTGGGCGTATGAACCAACGCCAGCTCGCCATCACTGGCGGGTTCGGCTGCTGCCAGCTCAACGTCAGGCACATCGGCTCCCAAACGCTCGCGCAGCAGGCGGTACTTGGCCATGGGAAAGCGGTGGCCGGGCGGCAAGGGCAGTACGAATTGGTCCGAATAAAAAGCGCGCATATCCCTTGGAAACCGCATGAAACAAGGCTGCATTGTCACCAATCTGCAAAAACCTTAGGTTTTAGAACCTCACCTCTAAACAGAGCGCCAAAGCCCCAAACCCTCTTGCAAAGCTGCGGGATAACCCTAAACTTCATCCCAATGCTGCACCGCAACATTTTTTGCAAGCTCACTTAACTTTCTGGAGTATTCACATGATCAACGTCGAACAAATCGCCGCCACCAACAAAGCCAACTTGGACAACCTGTTCGGTTTGTCAAACAAGGCCTTCACTGGCGTTGAAAAAATGGTTGAACTCAACCTCACCGCTGGCCGCGCCGCTTTGGCCGAGTCTGCTGCACACGCACAAGCCGTGATGGGCGTGAAAGACGCACAAGAATTGATCGCTTTGCAAACCAGCTTCTTGCAGCCTTTGGCTGAGAAGTCTGCTGCTTACAGCCGCCACATTTATGACATCGCTCAAGGCACTGGCGCTGACCTGACCAAAGGCTTCGAAGGCAAAGCCGCTGAAGGCCAACAAGCGGTCCAGGCTTACATTGAATCTGCTTTGAAAAACGCACCTGCTGGCTCTGAGCAAGCTGTGGCTTTCTTCAAGCAAGCCGTGACTGCCAGCAACACCGCTGTGGAATCTGTACAAAAAGCCGTCAAGCAAGCTGCTGACTTGGCCGAATCACACATCCAAACAGCCACTGAAACAGCTGTGAAAGCTTCAAAAAGCGCTGCTAAGAAGCGTTAATTTGTAACGATTGTCTCCTCGGATTCTTCGTCACCTCAGGGTGCAGGAATCCCTTCAAGGGCTCGCCGCAAGGCGGGCCCCTTTTTTTTGCGCCTCTGCATCTGTACGCTTATTGCCCAGCCAAAGCGATTTTGAGCTTGGGCAAAGCTTGCAACATGGCAGCACGGCCTGCTTCAATGGACCGGCGACGGGATTTGAAGTCGGCGCTGCCCACATCGTTCAAAGCAGGGCGCACCACCAGGTCAGCCTCGCGCAGTTCGAAGCTGTTGATGCTTTTGCCCATGATGGTGAAAGTCTGCATCAAGATGTCAAACATGTCGCCCGTTTTGCCAGACTCGGGGGGGCTAGAAATGTCGATGGCCAACACGTACTCGGCCCCCATCTGACGCGCGTAACGCACAGGCACAGGCGACACCAAGCCACCATCTACAAACTCTCGGCTGCCAATGCGCACTGGCTCAAACACCGAAGGCACCGAACTAGACGCGCGCACCGCCGTGCCCACATCGCCGCGCTGGAACAAAATGCCATCGCCGGTTTTTAAATCGGTGGCCACGATTCCTAAAGGCATCTTCAGTTCTTCAATGCGACGACCACCCGTTTGCTTGTTGACGTAACGGGCTAACCCATCGCCGCGCATCATGCCGCGCCCGAGCAAAGGCACAGTCCAGTCAGTGATGGTGGCTTCTTCCATGGTTTCTGCTGCTTTTTGCAACTGCGCGCCGTCTTTGCCACTGGCATAAAACGCGGCCACCACGCTACCGGCCGAGGTGCCCACCACCAAGTCGGGCTTGATGCCCGCTTCTTCCAACACCTGAATCACACCCACGTGCGCAAAGCCACGCGCCGCACCGCCGCCCAAGGCCAAGCCAAACTTGGGCACACGTTTGGCCACAGGCGTTTCTGGTTGGCCGCTTTCTGTGGGCGCCAAAGGCCCGCGCGAAGAACAGCCGGCCAACACAGCCAAACTCAATGCCAACACCCAAGCACGCGCGCTGGACGCTGCAAACAACAAACGCAAATTCATGCAAAAGCCTTAACAAATTAATCTCTAACTAGGGATTGTCCTAGATGGCCGTCACAAGCGCTCAGCATCCCGCATAATTGACGTTTACGTAAACGTAAACTAACTTTCAAAATACGGGAGACCCCTCATGGACATCAACGGCAAAGTTTTCATCGTCACCGGCGCGGCATCGGGCTTGGGCGAAGGCACGGCACGTGCATTGGCAGCCAAGGGCGGCCTTGTGGTCATCGCCGACATGCAAGCCGACAAAGGCGAAGCCGTGGCCAAAGAAATTGGCGGCGCCTTTGTGAAATGTGATGTGAGCAACGAAGCCGATGGCCAAGCCGTAGTCGCCAAAGCCGTCTCTTTAGGCAAGCTCATGGGCTTGGTCAACTGCGCAGGCGTGGCTCCTGCCGAAAAAACCGTCGGCAAAAACGGTGCGCATGCATTGAGCAGCTTCACCCGCACCATCACCATCAACTTGGTGGGCAGCTTCAACATGATTCGCTTGGCCTCTGAAGCCATGTGCCACAACGAACCCGAAGCCACTGGCGAGCGTGGTGTCTTGATCTCTACCGCGTCTGTCGCAGCCTACGATGGCCAAATTGGCCAAGCCGCTTACAGCGCCTCCAAAGGCGGCATCGTGGGCATGACCCTGCCCATCGCCCGCGACCTGGCACGCAACGGCATTCGCAACATGACCATCGCCCCCGGCATCATGGGCACACCCATGCTCTTTGGCATGCCCCAAGAAGTGCAAGACGCACTGGCGGCAGGCGTGCCCTTCCCTTCACGCTTAGGCACCCCACAGGACTACGCCAAGCTGGCCTTGCACATTTTTGAGAACGATTTGCTCAATGGCGAAGTGATTCGTTTGGATGGTGCGATTCGTTTGGCACCGAAATAAAGAACTGGCTAAGTGGGAAAGGCGGGAGTGCCTGCCTAGAATCTGTGCTCTCTCGCTTTTCTCTCACATGGCCATCCCCCAGCACTTCATCCAAGAACTCCTCGCCCGCGTCGACGTGGTCGAGGTGGTGGGCCGCTATGTGCAGCTCAAAAAGGGCGGGGCCAACTTCATGGGGCTGTGCCCGTTCCACGGCGAGAAGTCGCCCTCGTTTTCGGTGAGTCCCGCCAAACAGTTTTTTCATTGCTTTGGGTGCGGCAAAAACGGCAATGCGATTGGCTTCTTGATGGAGCACGCGGGCATGACCTTCGTCGAAGCGGTGAAAGACTTGGCGCAAAACGTCGGCATGCAAGTGCCCGAAGACGACGCCTCGCCGCAAGACCGCGAGCGTGCGGCGCAGCAACGCCAAAAACAAGCCACGCTCACCGACGTGTTAGAAAAAGCAGGCGAATCATTTCGCAAGCATTTGCGCAACTCACCCAAAGCGATTGAGTATTTCAAAGGCCGTGGCCTGAGTGGCGAGATCGCCAAACAATTTGGCCTGGGCTACGCGCCTGAAGGTTGGCGCAGCTTGGCCAGTGTGTTCCCCGACTACCAAGACCCGCTGCTCGCAGAGAGTGGCTTGGTCATCGTGAACCAAGAAGACGGCGAAGAAGAAAAACGCTACGACCGTTTCCGCGACCGCGTGATGTTCCCCATCCGCAACGTCAAGGGCGAGTGCATTGGCTTTGGTGGCCGCGTGTTGTTTGAAGGCACACCCAAGTACCTCAACTCGCCAGAAACGCCGGTGTTCAGCAAAGGCCGCGAGTTGTATGGCTTGTTTGAAGCCCGCAACGCGCTGCGCGACGCGGGCTATGTGCTGGTGACCGAAGGCTACATGGACGTGGTGGCCTTGGCGCAGCTGGGCTTTCCCAACGCGGTGGCCACTCTGGGCACGGCCTGCACGACCGACCACGTGCAAAAACTGTTTCGCTTCACCGACAACGTGGTGTTCAGTTTTGACGGCGACAGCGCAGGTCGCCGCGCCGCACGCAAAGCGCTGGATGGCGCGCTGCCTTACGCCACCGATGTGCGCAGCGTGAAGTTTTTGTTCTTGCCCGCTGAGCACGACCCCGACAGCTACATCCGCGAATTTGGCAAAGAAGCCTTTGCCCACTGCGTGACCGAAGCCATGCCACTGAGCCGCTTTCTCATTGAAGTGGCCCGCGAAGGTTGCGACTTGCACACGGCGGAAGGCCGCGCGCATATGGCCAGCAATGCCAAGCCCATGTGGATGGCCCTGCCAGATGGTGCGCTTAAGCGTCAGTTGCTCAGCGAAATCGCCGAGCTGGCCGATCTAGGCAACCACGAGCTGCAAGACCTGTGGATGCCCGCGGCCCCTGCTGCTGCGCCTACACGCACGGGCGAATTTAAAAAATCATCCAAATTCAAACCCCGCGAGTCCTACGCGCCCAAAACCTACAAGCGCGGCACACGCCTGATTCCCCAAGGCCGCGCCGACCACGCGGCGCGTGTGCTGCTCTCGCACATGGACTTGTGGGAAGACCTGTCCACCGAAGACCACAACCTCTTGTGCGAGCTGGCCCCACCTCACGGCCCACTGTTTGTGTGGCTGGACCACCAACACCACGAACACGGCAACCAAGCCTGGGGCGCGCTGCGTGAAGGCCTGCGCGAGCATGAATCAGAAGACCTGGCCCTGCGCGTGATGGCCTCAGCCTTCACGCCCTTGCTGGACGACGAAGGCAAGCCCATGCCCGAAAGCCTAACGCCAGAGCAACAACACAAAGAAGCAGGCCTAGAGCTGCGCGGCATCTTGAACAAAATTTTGTTTGAAAGCTTAGACGCGCAAATGAAAGAGGCCATCGCTGAAGCTGCCGCTGACCCCACGGCCATGCAGCGCTACAAAGCCCTGTTTGAGCGGCGCAAACAGCTGGGCCTAATCCCGCAGAAATTGGTCGAAAGCCAAGACTGACGCGCCTGCGGCTAATTTAAGGCCACAGTTTTGGGTATAATCCACACTTAGCAAGTGCGACAGCAGCACCTCCGGGCCCGGCTAACCGTGACACAAGCGCACGACTCGCCACCTTACCGCAAGGACTGCATTCCAAATGTTCGCCCAATCCGCTTGCTTCTAGAGGTTCACACTTCACCCCCCTTTTTCTTTTCCCGCGCCGGGTTTTTGTGGCGCTGTGTATTTGTTTCTTTGATGTCTAGGAGTTTTCATGCCCGTTGACCGCAAGTCCAAGAAGCCTGCCAAACCTGTGGCCAAGACGGTTGCTAAACCTGTGAGCAAAAAGCCAGCACCTGCTGCGCCCAAAGCAGCAGCCAAGCCCCCCGTCAAAGCCGCGGTCAAAGCAGTTACTAAGCCAACCGCAAAACCCGTTGCAAAAACAGCTGCCAAACCGGCAGCCAAGCCAGCAACGAAAGCCAAGTCAGTGCCCGCATCGAAATCAAAAACAACTGCTAAGACAACCAAAGCAGAAGACACCAAGAAAAAAACTTCGGCCGTAGAAGCCCATGCGCCAAAAGCAGCGGCCAAAAAAGCCCCAGCTAAAAAAGCCACCAAAGCCAAAGGCAAAAAAGCCGGGGCTGATGACGAAGACCTCGGCGACATCGAAGCCGACCTCGAAGGCGAACCTGTCGTCGAAGCCGGTGCAGAAAAAGTCAAACCCCTGCGCATGAAAATCAGCAAGGCCAAAGAACGTGCCTTGATGAAAGAATTCGGTTTGGACGAAACCGTGCTGTCTGAAGAAGACATGCAAAAGCGTCGCTCACGTCTGAAGACCCTGATCAAACTCGGGAAGACACGTGGCTACCTGACGCACGGCGAAATTTCTGACCACTTACCCGACAAGCTGGTCGATGCTGAAACACTCGAAGTGGTGATCAGCATGTTGAACGACATGGGCGTGGCTGTTTACGAACACACCCCTGATGCAGAAACCCTGCTGCTCAACAACAACACCCCAACGGCTGCGACCGAAGAAGAAGCAGAAGAAGAAGCCGAAGCCGCTTTGTCCACTGTGGACAGCGAATTCGGCCGCACCACCGACCCCGTGCGCATGTACATGCGCGAAATGGGCACGGTCGAGTTGCTGACCCGCGAAGGTGAAATTGAAATTGCCAAGCGCATCGAAGGCGGCTTGATGGACATGATGGCTGCGATCAGCGGCTCACCAGCGACCATCGCTGCTGTGCTGGTCATGGCCGAAGACATTCGTGAAAACAAAGTCGTCATCTCCACCATCGTGGACGGTTTCAACAACCTGAACGAAGCCGACGACTATGTGGCCGAAGAAGACTTTGACGAATTTGACGAAGAAGATGACGATGACGGCAAAGGTGGCTCGAAGGCTCTGACCAAGAAACTGGAAGAGCTGAAGAACGCCGCCTTGGAGCGTTTCGACCGCATGATTGTGTTGTTTGAAAAACTCCGCAAAACCTACGACAAAGAAGGCTACGGCACCCCTGCTTATGTGAAAGCACAAACGGCTTTGACCACCGAGTTGATGGGCATTCGCTTCACCGCTAAAACCATTGAAAAGTTGTGCGAATCTGTGCGCAGCCAAGTGGATGATGTGCGTAAAAACGAACGCGAACTGCGCCGCATCATCGTGGACAAGTGCGGCATGCCACAAGCCACCTTCATCAAAGACTTCCCACCCAACTTGCTCAACCTCAAGTGGGTTGAGAAGCAAGCTGCTGCTGGCAAGCCATGGTCAACCACCATGGGCCGCTACATCCCACCCGTCCAAGACTTGCAGCAAAAGCTGATGGACTTGCAGTCCCGCGTGGTTGTGCCTTTGGAGCAACTCAAAGACATCAACAAGCGCATGAACGCCGGCGAACGCAGCTCACGCGGTGCGAAGAAAGAAATGATCGAAGCCAACTTGCGTTTGGTCATTTCGATTGCCAAGAAATACACCAACCGCGGTTTGCAGTTCCTCGACTTGATCCAAGAAGGCAACATCGGTTTGATGAAAGCCGTGGACAAGTTTGAATACCGTCGCGGCTACAAGTTCTCGACTTACGCCACTTGGTGGATTCGCCAAGCCATCACGCGTTCCATCGCGGATCAAGCGCGCACCATCCGCATTCCTGTGCACATGATCGAGACCATCAACAAGATGAACCGCATCAGCCGCCAACACTTGCAAGAGTTTGGTTTCGAGCCCGATGCCAGCGTCTTGGCCGAGAAGATGGAAATTCCAGAAGACAAGATCCGCAAGATCATGAAGATCGCCAAAGAGCCAATCTCGATGGAAACACCGATCGGTGACGACGACGACAGCCACTTGGGCGACTTCATCGAAGACAGCGTCAACACCGCGCCTATCGAAGCCGCCATGCAAGCGGGCTTGCGCGATGTGGTGAAAGACATCTTGGATGGTCTGACCCCACGCGAAG
This sequence comes from Limnohabitans curvus, assembly GCF_003063475.1. NCBI lineage: Bacteria > Pseudomonadati > Pseudomonadota > Betaproteobacteria > Burkholderiales > Comamonadaceae > Limnohabitans > Limnohabitans curvus. The sequence goes on along the minus strand of NZ_NESP01000001.1, from coordinate 2,573,824 downwards.
CCAAAGTGCTGCGCATGCGCTTTGGTATCGAAATGGCCAGCGACCACACCTTAGAAGAAGTGGGCAAACAGTTTGACGTCACGCGCGAGCGCATCCGTCAAATCGAAGCCAAGGCTTTGCGCAAGTTGAAGCACCCCAGCCGCAGCGACAAACTGCGCAGCTTCATCGACACGATGTAATTGCACCGCCCTGCCCCGCTTTTGCGGGGTAACAAAAAACCCCGCCAGTTTGCACCGGCGGGGTTTTTCTTTTGGCGCTTTGCTTTATTCAGTCGCCAATGCCATCACGCCGGTGGCGGTGTTGGAAATTGGAATGTGATAGTTTTGATGCACAGGCTTGACGTGCTCACCCAAGGCCCCGCGCATGGCCAACCACATCACCAACTCCACACCTTGCGTGCCGGTCTTTTCGACCAACTCGTGGATGCTGAACTGCGTGGCCCACTCGGGGTTCTTTTGCAGGCTGTCCATGAATTCCAAATCAAACGCCTTGTTGATGTGGCCTGCACGCTCGCCGTCGAGCTGATGGCTCAAACCACCGGTGCCCAAAATGACCACGTTCAAATCGCTGTCCCAGCTGCGAATGGCATCACCCACCGCTTTGCCCAAGTTGTAACAACGCTTGGCCGATGGCAATGGGAACTGCACAGTGTTGATACAAATCGGCACGGTCAGAACGGGGCACGCATCGCCAGGCCAGAACAGTTTGAACGGCAAGGTGAACGCATGGTCCACCAGCATCTCTTGGCAGGTCACCACGTCAAATTCTTTTTCCACCAACTCGTTGATGATGTGCCACGACAAATCAGGCGTACCTTTGAACGGTGGCAAAGTGGGAATGCCCCAGCCTTCATCGGCGTTGTTGTATTGCGCTGCGGCACCCACAGCAAAGGTGGGCATTTTGTCGAGGAAGAAGTTCAAACCGTGGTCGTTGTAGAACACCACGGCCACATCGGGCTTGACCTTGCCCAACCAATCATGAATGGGTGGGAAGCCATCAAAGAAGGGCTTCCAGTACGGGTCTTGCTGAATGCCTTTGGCAATCGCGCCGCCGATGGATGGGATGTGTGATGAGGCGAGGCCGCCAACGATGTGTGCCATGGTGTGTCTCCTTGATGTTTATTGGTGGGCTGCAGCGCGCAGCTTGGCTTTGAATTCTTCTTTGGTCATGCCGGTTTGGGCAGCGCCCAGGTCTTGCACGTCCAAACCCAAAATACCTGCGAACTTGGCGAGGTAATACACATTGCCACCGGCGGCAATCAACCCCAACACATTGCGTGTGCGAATGGCGTCGGCTTGCTGGGCATTCAGGCCGTACTGCAGCATGTAAGCCTCTTCATCGGCTTTGAAGGTGTTGCGGTTGTCTGCGCTGTTGAACGAATAGCACATCTTGTTGAGGGCGTAGCCTTTTTGGGCTTGGTCACCGTCAAACAGAGTGGTTCCAAAAATCGGTTCGGGTTTATGGCTCATGCGTGTCTCCGTGATTGAAGTTGTTCAGTGGAACGGAGTGTGAGCGCTTCAACTCATAAAATAAACTACGCAATACTCATTTATTCCATGAAAAAATTTGATCATTTGGATTTGGATGGCCACCTGCTGCATTTGCTCAGCACGGTCATTGAGCAAGGCTCGGTCACGGCAGCGGCCAATGCACTGGGCATCACGCAGTCCGCCGTGAGCCACCAACTCGACCGCTTGCGCGCCATCGTGGGCGATGCCTTGTTTGTCAAATCAGGGCGCGGCATTGTGCCCACAGCGCGAGCTGAAGCTTTGGCCTTGCAAGCGCAAGGGCTGCTGACTCAGCTGCAAGGATTTGTACACAGCGGCGCGTTTGAGCCTGCGCGCCTGACCCAATGTTTCACCATCGCCGCCAACGATTTGCAGCGCGACTTGCTGCTGCCGGGCTTGTTGAACCGCTTGCAAGCCCAAGCGCCAGGTGTCACGCTGCGCGTGGTGCCATCCGATGTGCCCAGCGCCGACATGCTGCGCGCACAAGACTGCCAGCTGGTCATCAGCCCGCGCCCGCCAGATGCCACCGACATCAAACACAAGCGCCTGTTTGCCGACAACTACCGTGTGTTTTATGACCCGCAGATGCGCAAAGCCCCGCGCTCGCTGAAAGCGTATGAAGCGGCTGAGCACATCACCGTGGTGCACCAACCGCGTCGCAGCTTAGACATTGACGAATTACTGCTTAAAAAAGGCGTGCAACGCCGTTTTGCGGCCACCCTGAGCAGCTTTGCAGGCGTGGCGGCGTTCGTGGCTGGCACGGAGCGCTTGGCCACCCTGCCCGGCTTGCTGCGTCAAGGTTTGCTGCGCGGTTTGGCAGATGCGCCCGTGCCCTTTGACACGCCAGACATGCCCATGTACGCCATCTGGCATGTGCGGCACCAGCAAGACCCTGTGCATATTTGGCTGCGCGAACACTTGTTTGCTAGTTGATACGCTTAAGCAAACTCTTCGGTATCCACCTCAGAAGCATTCACCGCGTTGTAACGCGGCCCCTTCACCGTCTGCGGGTTGATGAGTGCTTCTAAACGCTGCATCTGTTCCGCCGACAGCACCACATCGGCGGCGGCGATGTTGTCTTCGAGGTGGCGAATGTTTTGTGTGCCAGGAATCGGAATGAGCTTGTTGTCTTTGTGCAGCAACCAAGCCAAGCCCAGTTGCGCAGGTGTGCAACCTGCTTCGCGTGCAATGGCTTGGTAAGCATCGAGCAAAGGCAAGTTGGCGGCATAGGTGTCCGCAGCAAAGCGTGGCATGGCGCGGCGAATGTCGTTCACCGCCAAGGTGCTCACATCACGCAAATCACCACACAAAAAGCCACGCGCCACGGGGCTGAAGGCCACAAAGGTGGTGCCCAGTTCTTCGCAGGCTTTGAGCACGGCGATTTCGGGGTTGCGTGTCCACAGCGAGTATTCGGTTTGCACGGCTGCAATGGGGTGCACGGCATGCGCTTTGCGCAAGGTGGTGGCAGAGACTTCGCTCAAACCAATCTCGCGAATTTTGCCTGCGCGCACGAGGTCGCTCAGGGCGCCTACGCTGTCTTCGATGGGCACTTGCTTGTCCCAGCGGTGCAGGTAGTACAGGTCAATCACATCGGTGCCCAAGCGGGCCAAGCTGTCTTCGCAGTTTTGGCGAATGGCTTCAGGACGGCCATTGATGACGCGCTTCACACCATCAGGGAACGACACACCCGCCATGCCACCTTTGCTGCACAAGGTGATTTCGCTGCGGTGCGCTTTGAGCGCCTTGCCCACCAACAACTCGTTGGTGCCAAAGCCATACAAAGCCGCCGTGTCAAACATCGTCACGCCGAGGTCTAAGGCGCGGTGAATCAAGGCCTCGCCCACTTCAGGCGCGGGTGGCGCGCCGTAAGCGTGGCTGAGGTTCATGCAGCCTAGGCCAATGGCTGAAACGGTGTAAGGGCCGAGTTGACGTTGTTTCATGCGTGTGTGTTGGTGTGCGTGCGGGTCCAAGCAGGCAATGGGGCTGAGCGGTGCAGCACATTGTCGTGCAGCCATGTGGCGCTCTTGCGCGCACGCTCGGCCACAGTGGCCAAGGGCAGTTGTTGGTAGTCGTCGTTGAAGACTTCAAAGCTGTAGTCACCGCGATAACCAATGCGGTCCAAGCGCAACACCAAATCAGCCAAGGCTTCGCTGTGCACGCCCTCACCTGGGAACACGCGGAAGGTGCGCGCGGTGGTCATGCGGTCTTCAAAGGTGGGGGTTTCGTGCCACATGAAGTCAGACAGTTGCACCAAGAAAATTTTCTCGGGGTCGAGGTCTTCAATCGCATCCAACGGTGTGTTGGCGGCAAAGATGTGAAACGAGTCAATGCCAATGCCCAGGTTGGGGCAATCGGCACGGCACACCACATCCCAAGACGTGGTGAACTCGTTGACGGTGCGGCCCCATGACAAACCTTCGTAAGCCACTTTGATCCCCAAGGGCAAAGCCATCATGGCGAGCTTTTTCAAATCGCGGGCAATGTGGTCGAGGTCATCGGTGGCGTGGCGTGACGTAGACGAACACGCCAACAACACTTTGCTGCCCGTGGCCGCGCACATCTCGAGCATCGATTTGGCGATGTCGACCTTGTAGCCGTGCAAGTGACCCGACAAACCTTCAAAGTCGCGCAGCACCTGAAAACCTGTGGGGCGCAAGCCACTGGCCTGCACTGCGGCCACCGCTGCGGGTACGCCGCCGGGGTGTGTGACCAAGTCACGCGCCATGAGCATGACTTGCGAGAAGCCTGCGTCTTTCATCGCCGACAGCTTGGCTTCTAAAGAGCCCGCCATCGTGATGGTGTCCATGCCGAAGCCGTCGAGTAAGTTCATGGCGTGGCCTTTTTATTAGTCTTTGTGAACCAGCTCAAACGACACCGAGCCCAAGGCGCTGCGTGTGAGCGCGCCACGGTCTTCGGGGTGCAATTGGGTGGACTCGACAAACTCCACGCCACGCGCTTTGAGTGCGCTCACGGCAGCGCCCACATCGACCGCACCCAAGCCAATGCGTTGCAAGCACTCGGGTGACTCATCGGTGTCCATCCAAGGATCGGGTTCGATCAGTTGCCACAAGAAGTTGCCACACGGGCTTTTCATCAACTTGCCTTTGGGCAAGATGCCAAAACGTTGCTCGTCCGGCACGAAGCTGAAATCAAACATGTGTTCAAAGTAGGCCAACCAATCGGCACTGCGACCGGCACCGATGTACTGCACCACGCCAAAGTAGCTCATGCCAGCGGTGGCTTCTGGGTGTTGGTCCACCGTAGGAATGGGTTTGAAATCGATGTCGTAAATCGAGAACTCTTGCCAACGGTCCACAAAGTAAAAGCGGCTGCCGCCTGGGCCGTGGATGGCGGGGATGTGCAGCTCCATCGCTTGCGCTTGGCTGGTCACGTTCCATGCGCCCAATTCCATGCAGCGGGTGTGCGATTGCAGGGCATCACGCACGCGAAAGGCAACAGCAGAAATGACGGGTTGGCCATCGGTGGTGGCGCTCACGCGCGCATCATCGGGGCTGGCGTTGACCACCAAGTTCATGCCGCCTTGGCGGTACAAGGTCACCTCACGCGAGCGGTGGCGTGCCACAGGGCGAAAGCCCATGTTCTCCAGCACTTGACCCAGCGCCTGTGGGCGGCTGGTGGCGTATTCGATGAACTCGATCCCGTCTAAGCCCAAACGGTTAGGCATGTCGGGCACGGACTCGCGGTGTTGAGATGGCAAGGTCATCAAATACTCCAAGAAAAATTAGTAACACAGCTGTGCGACATCGCGCAGCACATCAGCCGTGGTGGTGGGCAAGCCGAAGTATTCCAAGTAGGCAGGGATTTGTTCAAACAACATGTCAGAGCCCACCTGCACGCGGCAGCCACGGTTTTTGGCGGCTTGCAAGAACGCAGTCATTTCGGTTTTCATCACCACCTCACCCACAAAGGCGTCAGGCGAAATGCGCGACACGTCCATCGGCAAGGCATCGCCTTCGTTCATGCCCATGGGCGTGGCGTTGACCACCAAATCGTGGTCCGCAGGATCGTTCGAACCCGTGCGTACATCGATCTGAGGGTAGTTTTGTTTCAATCGTTGGCCCAAGGCCTCGGCGGATGCGGTGTTCACATCAAACAAGCTGATGGCTGCAATGCCTGCACCCGCGAGAGACGCCGCAATGGCGCAACCCACACCGCCTGAGCCGACCACCAACACGCGCTTGCCCGTGAGGTCAAAGCCCTTGCGTTGCACGCCGCGCACAAAGCCTGCGCCGTCAAACATGTCGCCGACCAAACGGCCATCCGCGAGTTTTTTCACGGCATTGCAAGCACCGGCCACGCGCACGGTGGCGGTTACTTCGTCGAGCAAGCCCACGGTCACCACCTTGTGCGGCATGGTGATGAGCGCACCACAAATGTTGGTGAGGCTGAAGACTGATTTCAAAAACACCGGATAGTCAGGCGTTTGGCAGCCCATGGGCACCACCACCGCATTGATGCCCGCACTAGAAAAGTACGGGTTGTAAATCATGGGGGACTTGAAAGAGTGCGTGGGATAACCGATGTGGGCAATCAACTGCGTGTTGCCATTGATAGAAATGCCGTGCTTGCTCATGATGTTTTATTTAGAAGATTGAACGGCAGACACCGCGGCACGCAAAGCCAACACATAGCTGTCCGCGCCAAAGCCACAGATTTGGCCTTTCACAATTTCGGCAAACACCGACTTGTGGCGGAATTCTTCACGCGCGTGAATGTTGGACATGTGCAATTCAACAATCGGACATGTGAGGATGGCCAAGGCATCTCGGATGCCGTAGCTGTAATGTGTCCACGCTCCGGCGTTGATCAGCACAGCGTCTACGCCATCTAAAAAACCTTTGTGAATGCGCTCGCACATATCACCTTCGTGATTGGTTTGAAAACACTCCACTTGCGCACCCAACTCGCTACCCAACTTTTGCAAGCTGGCATTGATTTCGTCGAGCGTGATGGTGCCGTATTGCACGGGGTCGCGCTTGCCAAACATATCGTGGTTGATGCCATGCAGCATGAGAATTTTCAAAATAATCTCCTGATATCAGTTCGTCTAAAAACGCGAAACCCTGTCTTTGCAGGGTTTCGCGTGGGTTGCGTTACTTGCGCAGCTTGGTCAATTCAGCTTGCAATTCGCTCACTGTCGCAGCGATAGGCTCGCCGTGCTTGGCAATCACAGGCTTCATCTTCTCACGAAGGATGGCCATTTCAGAAGCTGGCAACGTGGTGACTTGCATGCCATTCTTCTTCAAGTTGTCCAGCAAGCTGGCTTCCAGAGTACGTGCAGTGCTGCGTTGGAACTTGGCAGACTCAGCGGCAGCGTCAGCAACGATTTTTTTCTCAGCAGCGTTCAAGGTGTCCCAGAACTTTTTGCTGATCACCACAGACTGTGGGTTGTATTGGTGACCCGTCAAAGCCAAGTGCTTTTGCACTTCGAACAGCTTGGCGCTGTTGATGGTGGGGATGGGGTTTTCTTGACCGTCCACAGCACCTTGCTCCAAAGCGGCATACACCTCTGGCCATGGCAGCGGTGTGGGGTTGGCACCCAAGGCTTTGACCCAATCCACGTTGATGGGGTTAGGAATCACGCGCAACTTCAGGCCTTCGATGTCAGACACTTTGTTGATGGCACGCTTGCCGTTTGAAAGATGACGGAAGCCCAGCTCGTAATAAGCCAAACCGATCAAACCTTTTTCTTCCAACTTGGCGTGCATCTTCTTGCCGAAGGCACCGTCGACGACCGTGTCAGCTTCTTTGCCGCTGGCAAACATGAAGGGGAAGTCGAACACGCCGAAGTCTTTGACTTGGCTGGCGAAGATGCCCGAGTTCATGGAAGCCATCTCCAATGTGCCGCCTTGAATAGCTGACACGTTGGCTTGGTCGCTACCCAAAGTGCCGCCTGGGAACAGGTTGACCTTGATCTTGCCGCCAGAGTTTTTCTCGACGATTTCTTTGAATTTCTCCATACCTTGCACGATGGGGTGACCCGCAGTGTTCTGGTTAGCGAACTTGATGGTTTTCTCTTGTGCCGAAGCGATGCCCATGGCAGCCAAGGCCATCGTAGCGATCACGGTTTTGATAAATACACGTTTCATGTCAGTGTCTCCTGATGAACTTTGCGGTCGTACGCCAAACAAAAAAGTTCCACGGTCTGGCGTACCCGAACAGACTGTGGAAAAGAAAATCAATAGAACCAGCGAGCGGGAACCATGACGAGTTGTGGGAATGCCACCATCGCAAACATGATGATGAACTGAGCCACCATGAACGGCATCACACCACGTGTGACTTCATCCATGCTGACCTTGCCGACACCCGCCACAGCATTGAGCACGGTCCCTACGGGGGGTGTGATCAAGCCAATCGCATTGTTGATGATGAACAAGACACCAAAGTACACGGGGTCGATGCCAGCAGCTTTCACGACAGGCATCAGCACAGGTGTGAGCAACAAAATGGTGGGCGTCATGTCCAAGGCCGTGCCCACCAACATGGTGATCACCATGATGGCCAGCATCAACAAACGAGGGCTATCCAACAAAGGTTGCAACAAGACGATCAGTTCAGCCGGTAAATTAGCCACCGTGATCAACCAAGCTGACACCATGGCTGCGGCCACCAAGAACATCACAATCGCACTGGTTTTGGCGGACGCCACAAACAAGGGATACAAGCTTTTGAAGTTGAGTTCTTTGTAAATAAACGTCGAAATGAGCAAGGCATACACAGCAGCGACCACAGCGGCTTCCGTGGGTGTGAACACACCAAACTTCAAACCAAACACCACGATCACGGGCAACACCAAAGCCCAAGTGGCTTCGCGCAGTGCTTCGCGGATTTCGCCAAGCGATTTACGTGGGGGCACGCTGACCACCTCTTGGCGAGCCAACCACCACCAAGTGATCCATAAGGAACCACCCAACAAGATGCCAGGCACGATACCGGCCATGAACAACTTAGAAATCGACACGTTGCCGGCCACGCCAAAAATCACAAAACCAATGCTCGGTGGAATCACCGGTGCGATGATGCCAGCAGATGCGATCAAACCAGCGGAACGCGCACGGTCATGTCCTGCAGCCACCATCATGGGCAACAGCAGTGACGCCAGTGCCGCGGCGTCCGCCACAGCAGAGCCCGACAAGGCGGCCATGATCACAGCCGCCATGATGGTCACATAACCCAAGCCACCTTTGATGTGGCCCACGCAAGCCATTGCAAAGTTCACGATGCGGCGAGACAAACCACCCGCGTTCATGATTTCGCCAGCCAACATGAAGAATGGCACGGCCAGCAGCGGGAAGCTGTTGGAGCCTTCGATCAAGTTTTGCGCCAAAATTTGCGCGTCAAACATGTTCATGTGCCACATCAGCGCAGCACCGCAGAGCAACAAAGAGAAGGCGATTGGGATACCCAATGCCATGGAGCCCATCAGGGAAAAGAGAAATACAGTGATCGTCATGGTCTTATTCCTTGAGTGGGTTTAGTGGCTGTCGCCGTGAGGGACTTCTTCAGATTCTTGGATCATCACCAAGTCTTCGTCGCGAATTTGACCGGTGAGCAAGCGCAGCAGCTCAACAGCAAGAATCAACCCACCCAACACAGCAAACAAAATACCGGGCAAATACACCCAGCTCATTGAAGCTTCCATCACCGCGCTGGTACTGTCAAAGTTGATGACTGCTTGCTCATACGCACCGCGGAACAACAACCAGCATGCGAACAACATCAAGACGTAGGAAGCGCCTAAGCAAATCTTTTTGCCGAACGGACCTAAGCGGCTCACCAGCATGTCGGTCCCCAGATGACCGTGTTCCTTCAGGGCCACGATGGCGCCTAAAAAGGTCATCCACACAAAGGCCCAACGAGACAACTCTTCAGACAAGGTGATGCCAGAGTTCATGGCGTAACGCAAAAACACGTTACCGAACACCAGCACCACCATCAGGGCCAGGCAAAAGGCAATCGCGGCTTCAAGCACTCGGCAGCAGCGATCCAAAATTAGGTTAAACATGAGGAAGATCCTTAAAGAATATGGGCTGGAACAAAATGTACAAAACAGTTACTTTGTGGTGCGTTAGTGAAAACCCGCATTTAAATCACGCATAGCAAACTATCTGTTATGCCAAATTGGAATAACTTACAAAACGCAGAACCATGTCCACCACGCTTTGGCGTCGTGCCGCCAAAGCTTTGGCGGTTTGGCCGTTGCGTTTGAAAATCAAATCGAAGGTGTAGCGGTTGGACACGTTGAAAAAAGTCAACGCCGAAATAGACGCGTGGATGTCGATGGGGTCCAGCCCCTTGCGAAACACGCCTGCTTTCACACCGCGTTTGTAGAGTGCCTCAATGGACTGAATGGCGGACACGTTCAACTCTTGGATGAGCTTGCTTTGTGCCAAATAGGTGCCACGTTGAATGTTTTCGTTCATCACCAAACGGATGAAATCTTGGTTGCTGTGATGGTGGTCGAAGGTAAAGCCAACCAAGGCTTTGAGCGCGTCCTCGGGCGATAAATCGGCCAGATGCAGCTCTGCCTCGGTGGCTCGGATGCGGCGGTATGCGTCTTCCAACACAGCCAGATACAAGCCCTCTTTGTTGCCGTAGTAGTAATAGATCATCCGCTTGCTGGTGTGCGTGGCGTCCGCGATCGCGTCGATGCGTGCGCCCGCCAAGCCCTTGGCCGCAAACTCTGCCGTGGCCACGGCCATGATGCCCGCCATCGTCCGCTCGGGATCATTGGTACGCTTGGGCGCTTTGCGTGCGGAATGTACCGTTTCGTTCATTATCAAAGTATAGAGTGCAAGAAGTAGGCAACTGTCTCCTGAAGAACCCTAATACCCAGCTAGCTGCACTCGCGTACGTAAACTCAAGTACGCACACGAAACACCACACATGTCATTTGATTCTTACTTCGTCCTAGCCGGACTAGCCGCGCTATTAGTGGGACTGTCCAAAGGCGGCTTACCCACGGTGGGCATGCTGGCCGTTCCCCTACTCTCGCTGTTCATGTCACCCGTGAAAGCGGCGGTGCTGTTGCTGCCGATTTATGTCATCTCAGACGTGGTGAGCGTTTGGTTGTATCGCAAAGATTTCAGCTTGCCCAATTTGAAAATCCTCATTCCAGCAGGTGTGCTGGGCGTACTCATTGGTTGGCTCACGGCTTCGTTCACCTCTGACAGTGCAGTGAAGCTGATGATTGGCTGCATGGGCGTGGGCTTTTGCCTCAACACTTGGCTACGCAAAACACCACAAGACAAGCAAGCCGTCGATGTGAAGAAAGGCTGGTTCTGGGGTACGGTGGCGGGCTTCACCAGCTTCATCTCGCATGCGGGTGGGCCACCATTTCAAATTTATGTGTTGCCGCAACGGCTGCCCAAGATTCAATTTGCAGGCACGGCCACGCTGCTGTTTGCAGTCATCAACGCCGCTAAAATTTGGCCCTACCAACTGTTGCAGCCTTACTCGTATGACGACTTGATGCGTGCAGCCGACCTCATACCCTTTGCCTTGGTGGGCACAGTGCTAGGCGCTTACATCACGAAGAAAATTGCAGACGTTTGGTTTTACCGTCTGGTACAAGGCGGGCTATTTGTTGTTTCTCTCAAACTCATTGCGGATGTTGTTCTATGACCACCCCACACCACACACCGTTGCACAATCCCCCTTTACGCCTAGGCATCTTGGGCTGCGCCAACATTGCCAAACAATTTGCACGCGATGTATCTGACAGCCCGCTGGTTGCCATCCAAGCTGTGGCCAGCCGCGACTTGACCAAAGCGCAAGCCTTCGCGCAGAGCTTTGACATCGCACGCGCCCACGGCAGCTACGAGGCGCTGCTAACTGATGCCGCGCTAGACGCCATTTACATCCCCTTGCCCAACAGCATGCATGCCGAGTGGGCGATTCGCGCCATGCAAGCGGGCAAACATGTGTTGTGCGAAAAACCCTTGGCGCTCAACCTCACGGAAGTGACACGCATGTTTGAAGTCGCGCGCCAACAAGGCGTGATGCTGCTAGAAGCCTACCCTTATTGGTTTCAGCCACAAACCCGCGACCTGCTGGGATGTTTGAGCCACGACAAAATTGGTGAAGTGCGCAGCGTGCAAGCCAGTTTTGGTTTCACGGTGGGCAACACCGACACCAACATCCGCATGAAGCCCGACCTCGGTGGCGGCGCCTTGCTGGATGCGGGCAGCTATCCACTGAGCTTGATTCGATTGGTGATGGGCTGCGCACCTGAGCGTGTGATGGCGCATGCCAACTGGGCCGCCACGGGCGTGGACATCAGCCTGATGGCCACCTTGTTTTACGCCGATGGCCGACGCGCACAAATGTCATGCGCCATGGACACCGCCAACCACCGCCGCGCCATCATCGTGGGCTCACGCGGCACAGTCGAGACCGAATACCTCAACCACACCAGCGACTCTCACACGCACCCTTGGGGCTACTTGCCCAGCCAACTGCGCGTGCGTCAAGGCATAGCCAACAGCATTCCATTTGAAGACGTGCATTCAGCGTCAGGCAGTGGTTTTCGGTTTGCTGCCGAGGCGTTTGCCCAGGTGGTGCGCGAGGGCGACATGGCCGCCATCGAACGCGCCGCAACGGCTAGCCACGACATTGCCGCCACCTTGGATGCCATTCAAACCAGCGCCAAGACGGGCGAAGTTGTGCACTTGAGCCGCTGAGCCTCAATCGGCGCAGCACACCCAGCGCGCCAAACTCAAGCTTCGCTTAGCCGAACAGTTTGCTGACTGGCCGCAGCTTGCGCTATGGCTTCGACGACCCGCAAGTTTTGCAAGCCGTCATGCGCACTGACCAGCGGTGCATCCAAGCCTTGGATGACGCGAATGAAGTGATCCATTTGCAAGCGCAAGGGGTCTTCACGCTGCAAGGCTACCGTGCTGATGTCATACGGTTTGAACCATGAACGGTCTTCTGCTTTGGCGTAGGTTTTCAAGCGCATGGTGGGCACAGACAAACTGCCCATCGTTCCAGCAATGACGTAGCAGTCTTCATCGTCATAGCTGGCATAGGCCTTGTTCTCTTGACTGGTTTGCTCCCAACTCCGCGCCGATGCCGCTGTGTCAGAGAGCATGAATGACGCCAACACACCCGATGCAAAACGAAACGTGATGGACGCGGTGTCTTCCACCGCAAAGCCACGCACCGCATTCGAGGTCATGGCCTGCACTTGCGCGATCTCACCGCACAGCATGCGCAAGTTGTGAATCTCGTGGATGAGGTTGATCAGGATGGGGCCACCGCCCGCCTCACGTCGCCAAGGCGCCTGCGTGAAGTAGTCATCGGGTTTGTAAAACATGGCACTGCCAACCACGCTGACCAACTGGCCCAAGCGCCCGTCATCAATCACCGCTTTGGCCTCACGCATGATGGGGCTGTGGGCTCGGTGGTGACCGATCAACACCTTGGCTTGATGCGCTTGCGTGGCTTGCACCAGCTTTTGGGCATCGGCCACGGTGTGTGCGATCGGCTTCTCCACCAACACCGGCACACCCGCCGCGATGCATTGCAAGGCTTGCGGCACATGCAAGGCATTGGGGGTGGCCAAAATCACGCCATCTGGCGAGGCCGTAGTCAGCAGTTGGTCCAAGGTGGCAAACCAAGGTACGCCATGCGTTTGAGCCAAGGCCTGCGCAGCCTCAGACGGATCGGCAATCGCGCTCAATCGGCACTGCGAAGATTGCGCAATGACGGCGATGTGGGCACGACCAATCACGCCCGCACCAGCGACCGCGATGTTCACTGGGGGCATGCTTAAACGGTCGCTGCTGCAGCCGTGGTGGTGTGTGCGCCGCCCAAGAACAAACGTTCCATTTGGGGGTCAGCCAAAATTTCGGCGGCTGATTTGTACAGCACCAAACGGCCAGACTCCAAAGCAATGGCGTTGTCCGAGTACTTGAGCGCACTCTTCACGTTTTGCTCCACCATCAGCACCGTGGTGCCTTGGTCAGCCAGCTTGCGCAAGAGCTTGAACACGTCCTGCACCACCATGGGTGACAAACCAATCGAGGGCTCGTCAATCAACAAGACCTTGGGACGCAGCAGCAAAGCGCGGCCAATTTCGAGTTGCTTTTGTTCACCGCCTGACAACGAAGATGCCAAGGAGTTCATGCGCTCTTTCACGCGTGGGAAAAATTCCAGCACTTCAGGAATGCGCTCGTGCGTGGTTTTCATGCCCAGCGTGATGCCACCCAGCTCTAGGTTTTCATACACTGAGAGTTGGCCAAACAAATTGCGACCTTGCGGCACAAAGGCAATGCCGCGCGCGAGCAAGTCTTTTTGTGTGGCGCCGGTGATGTCGTCGCCATTCAAACGAATCTTGCCTTGGCGCGGTGTGAGCAAGCCAAACAAGGTTTTGAGCACAGTGGACTTACCTGCGCCGTTGGGGCCAATCAGCAAGGTGATGGAGCCCTTGGGCACAGTGAACGACAGGTTGTTCAAGATCATGAAATCTTTGTAACCCGCCACGACATCGTCAAACTCGATGCACGGTGTTGTGTTGTTGTGTGTGGTCATGATCAGCTTCCCAAGTAAGCGTCGAGCACTTGTTTGTTGGCGCGAATCTCAGCGGGTGTGCCAATGGCCATCACCTTGCCTTCGACCATCACCATGATGCGGTGGCACAGGTCCATCACAAAGTCCATGTTGTGTTCAATCACCACAAAACTGCTGGCCTTGCCGTCTGCTCTTTGGGTTTTGTTCAAGTCTTTCAGCAAGGTGCTGATGCCGCCCACCAGCGATGGGTTCACACCCGCGCAGGGTTCGTCAAGCAACACCAGGGCAGGTTCGCTCATGAAGGCCATGGCAATGTCCACCAGTTTTTGTTGGCCGTAGCTCAACTCGCCCGCTTTTTTGTCGGCCACATGTCGGATGTGGAATTGGTCAATCAAGGCATCCGCCTTGTCACCCAAGTTGGAATCGCTGGGGGCAAACATGCGGCTGAACATGGTGCCTTGGTGCTCTTGCGCGGCCACGATCAAGTTGTCGCGCACGGTCATCTTGCCAAACACCTGAAGGGTTTGGAAAGTGCGGCCTACGCCCAAGCGATTGAGTTCCAAAGGACCTAACTGCGTCACGTTTTGACCATTGAGTTCAATCTTGCCGGTGTCCGGTGTGATCTGGCCCAACATGCTGTTGAACAGGGTTGTTTTGCCAGAACCGTTGGGGCCAATGACGCCAAAGATTTCACCGGGGCGCACTTCAAAAGACACGCCACCCACCGCTTGAATCGCGCCGTAGGCCTTCTTCAAGTCGGTGACTTTGAGAACGGGTTGGTTGGTAGACATGGTCATGCTTTCACTCCTGATTGACCAGCCGCCGCACGCGCAGCAGAGGCTTCACGCGACTGACGTTTTGCACGGATGCGGTCTGGAATGCTCAGCAAACCATCGGGCAGCCAAATCATCAACATCACCACGGCAGTGCCGAACACAAACAAATACCAAGCCTGCGCAAAACGCAACCACTCGGGCAAGATCACGCCCACCGCAGCGCCCAGCAAGGGACCCAAGAAATAACCAGGGCCACCCACCACCACCATGAGGTACATCATGATGGACGCTTCCACCGTGAACGGTGCAGGGTCGATGAACTGCACCATCGAACCAAACAAACCACCGGCGATACCGGCATAGGCCGCGCCAATCGCAAAGCTCAACAAGGTGTAGCCACGGATGTCCACGCCCAAGCTCTCGGCACGAATCGGGTTGTCACGCAAAGCGGTAAACGCTTTGCCCCAAGGTGAATTGAGCAAACCCCACAAGAGCAAGCCCAACACCACGGCAAATGCCAACACCAAGTAGTAATAAGCCAAATTGCCATCAAAGCTGATGCCGAAGGCTTCAGGGCGTGCAATGTTGTTGATGCCGAAGGTGCCGCCGGTGAGCCACTCTTCGTTGCGCATCACCAACCACACCGCGGTGTTGAAACCGAGCGTGGCGAATGCCAAGTAAATGGTTTGCACGCGCAACGCAGGAAAGCCCAAGGCCAAGCCCACCACAAAGCAGCCCAACGCTGCAAGCGGCATGCCGAGCCAAAAGCTATAACCCGCCTGCATCAAAACAGCCACGGTGTAGGCACCAATGCCAAAGAACGCGGCATGGCCGAGTGACTTTTGACCGGCGTAACCGATGGTGAGGTTCAAGCCCATGGTGGCAATGACGTAAATCAGCCAATAGGTGAACAAATAAATGCCGTGGTTTTTGAGCAGCGTGGGCACAAAAATACAGACCAACAGCCCCAAGAGGCCGGCAAGAATTGCGAGCTTCTTCATACTTTGCGCTCCACTTTTTTTCCGAGCAAGCCTTGTGGCTTGAACAAAATCACGACCATGAAAATAACCAAGGCCACCGCATCTTTGTAGGCAGGCGAAATGTAGGCCGCAGCCAAGTTTTCACACACGCCCACAATCACGCCGCCCAACAACGCACCGCGTGAGTTGTTGAAGCCACCGATGATGGCGGCGAAGAAGGCCTTGTTGCCCAGCGACGCGCCCATGTCGAACTTCGCCAAGTAGGTGGGTGTCACCAAAATCGCAGCGGCAGCAGCCAGCAACGCGTTGATGGCGAAGGTGTAAAAAATCATGCGGGGCACATTGATGCCCAACACCGAAGCGCTCTCGGTGTTTTGCGCCACGGCTTGCATGGCACGACCGGTGACGGTCTTGGCCAAGAAAGCTTGTGTCACCAACACCAGCGCAATCGCAAAGACAAAGGTGCCAATGTCGGTGGCCGAAATGGTCACACCGGCAATGTTGTACACCTCGTCTGGAAACAGATTCGGGAATGGATGCGGCTCTGCGCTGTAACCCGCACGCACGGCATTGCGCATGGCGATGGACAGACCAATGGTCGCCACCACGATGGGCATCATGCCGAACTTGAAGAGGGGGTCCACCACGCCACGCTTGAACAACCAGCCCAGCACAAAGACCGACACCACACAACTCGCAGCAAAACTCAGCACCAAAGGAAAGCCTGCGGCCAAGAAGCCCAGCATCATGAAAGCAGGCAGCATCACAAACTCGCCTTGCGCGAAGTTGATGGTGCCCGAAGCTTGCCAAAGCAAGGTAAAGCCCAAGGCCGCCAGCGCATAAATGCTGCCGGTGGCGAGGCCACTGAAAAAGAGTTGTAAGAAGTCGGTCATGTCGTTTCGCTTGAAAAAAGAAAGGCACGCCCGAAATAGGCGTGCCTTGTTTTCTTGGTTACTTCTTCGCGTTCAAAGCGGGCAAAGTAGCGGTCACCACTTGACGTCCGTTTTTCACTTCGATCAAGAAGCTTTCGCGGTCGAGGTCACCGTTGGCGTCAAAGCTCACGTCCATGATGACGCCTGGGTTTTTCTTAGCGCTGATGTTGATGCCATGCAAAGCTTGAGCGACGGCCTTGCGGTCGAGCTTGCCCACTTTTTCGATGGCGGCTTTCAAGACGTACACACCGGTGTAGCCCTTGATGCCGTTGTGGTCAGAAATACTGCCGTAGGCTTGGTAGTACTTGGCCTTGAACTTCAACATTTCTGGGTTGGGGGCATCCACGGTCAAACCCACGTGGGCCATTGCACCGTTGGCCGCATCACCCGCCAGTTCGATCACTTTTTGACCTGTCAAAGTGGTCTCGCCGATCACAGGCTTGGTCCAACCTTGTTTCTTCAACTCACGCAACAAACGTGCAGATTCTTCTTCGTTGGTGTACGCAAAAATCGCGTCGGCGTTGCTTTGTTTGGCTTTCAACACCGCAGCGGAGAAGTCGACTTGACCTGCGTCTGTCGAAATGTCGGCCACCACTTTCGTAGGGCTGCCATCGAGCAATTTGGCCAAGGTGTCACGGCCGCCTTTGCCGAAGTCGTTGTTCACATAAATCACTGCCAAAGTTTTGGCTTTGGTGTTGATGAACTTAGCGAGCTTGGGGAACGATGTACTTTGACCAAACGCGGTACGGAACACATAAGGGTTGCCTTGTGCAGTGATAGATGCAGCTTCGCCGCCAGTGAAGTTAGGCACTTCGCCGCGCTTGGATTCAGCCATGGACACCATGATGGAGCCCGAGTACACGGGGCCAAAAATGGCGAACACGCCGTCGTCCACAGCCTTCTGGGTCAAACCCTTGGCTACGCCAGGGTTGGTTTGTGTGTCAACGGTGTAGTTCTCGATTTTCTTGCCCAAGATACCGCCGTTGTCGTTGATCTCTTTGACCGCCAACTCCACGCCGTTCTTGAACACCGTACCGGCTGTGGTGCCAGGACCTGAGAGCTCAACGATGTTGGCAATCTTGATGGTTTGCTGGGCGTGCGCCACGCCTGCCAACGCAAAAATCGCGGCGGCAGCTACAGCTTTTAAGGTGGAACGTTTATTCATGGATGTCTCCTCTTTGGGGTTGAAATTGAGCCTTTGTTTGGTGGCTCGGGGTGATGAAATCAGCGACACACCGTTCAAAGGCATTGAACGTGTGAAATTTAATTGGAAAAGTGTGAAGTGAGGGATAAATTAATCCCAAATGCGCGATTAACGAACGCTCGTGTGCGATCATCGATCCCATCTCGGGTTTCCCCCTGCACACGCTATGAACACACTTTTGACGCAATCGACGGGCATGGACAAGAAAGACTGGATCGCCGGTCTGGACAAAGGTTTGGCGATGCTGCAAACCTTTGACGAACACAACCCGCGCTTGACCGCCACGCAAGCCGGACAACGTTGTGGTTTGACGCGCACGGCAGCGAGGCGTTACTTGCTCACCCTCGCCCATTTGGGTTTTGTGACCACTGACGGCAAGTTGTTTTGGCTCACGCCCAAGGTCATGCGTTTGGGCCAGTCGTACTTGGAGTCGGCGCGCTTGCCGCGCATCGTGCAACCCTCGTTGCAACGCTTGGCGATGGGCACACAAGAAATTTCGTTTGTCGCCGTGCTCGATGGCTACGACTTGGTCTATATCGCGCGCAACGGACAAAACCGCAGCATGAACACCAGCTTCGCACTGGGGGCGCGTGTGCCCTGTCACCTCACCAGTGCGGGCGTGTTGTTGCTCGCGCTGTTGGGCGAAGAAGAAGTGGACGCGTGGTTGGCCAACCATGAACTCAAGGCGTTCACCTCGCACACCATCACTGACCCCAAACGCATGCGCGCCGAGTTGGCCCGCATCCGCGCACAAGACTGGGCGCTGTCCGAGCAGCAACTCGACTTGGCGTACCGCGGTGTGGCGGTGCCCTTGCGTGACCACAAAGGGAATGTGCAAGGCGCGCTGACCGTGAGCATGCCCATTCAGCACGAGGCTTCGAAGGAAGCCGTGAACCGCGTGTTGCCGGTGTTGCGCGAAGTCGCGCAGAGTTTGCGACCCTTGATTTAACTCAGCGTGGCAAACACGATCAGGCATCGCCCAAAACTTTCTGGGTGGCGTTGAGACACAGCTCAGCCCAAGCCTTGTCGCCGATCGGCTTCGAACGCTCAAGGTTCACGATTTCTACGCTCACTGGCAAGTCTTGCGGCAAGGTGGCAAACAACCCTTTGACGTCAATATTGCCTTCACCTGGCAACAAACGCTCTTGGCGTGCGGTGTGAATCAGCTGCTCTGTGGTGAAGTTCAACCCTGCTTGTGCATCGCACATTTGTGCGTAATGCAGCAACTCGCGCGGGATGGCGGCAATGTCTGCCAAGCTGGTGGTGGAGCGACCAAAGTGCAAGGCATCCACCAAGATGCCAGCGTTCATCGGCGTGCCAGCTTGTTTGACCACACGCATCGCGGCTTGTGCATCTTTCACGCCCGTCCACGGCATGAACTCTAAATCTGCGGTGAGGCCGTAGGGCTGCATGAACTCACACAGTTGCGCGTAATGGTGGGCCAAACGCTGTTCGTTGCTGTCGTCGGCTGCAATCAACACCGCACGGGCTTTGAGTGCGGCCCCCGCCTCTAACAAGGGGCGGTGCACCACGGGGTCAAACTGTTCGCCGATGCGAATGATTTCAAGGTCAAACACCTGCACACCCGTGTCGGCCATGCGCGCCAAGGTTTCGCGCTGCACGGTGGCATCGTCGATGAAACTTTGAAACGGAGCGCCAGGCCCATTGGGTTGCAAACGCAAGCCCACAAAACCATAGCCCAGCTCTGCCGCAATGCCAATGGCTTGCGACACCGTGGATGCGTTGGCCGTTAAGTACGCGAGTGAATAAGTGCGCATGGTGAGCTACCTTGAATGACTTATTTCAATGGAGAAACTGCGGTAGGCATGGCAATGGTGGACACCATGTTGGTGGTCAAGTTGGCGGGGCCGCCTTTGGGTGGCCAGATGCCTTGGGCCACCGCATCCGCGCGCGCTTTGCTTCGTGCGTCGAGTGTGGGGTAAGCCCAAATGTTGGTGAAGCGCAGCGGGCCATCCAAAGCGACCATCGCCACCACGCAAGGCGAAATTTTTTCGCGCACGGGAATGGCTTGCTCCCACAAATCAATCGTGGGTTGCACGCCACCGGGTTTGATGCCGTAGGTGCGAATTTCGTACACGGGGCCATTGATGCCGCTCTCGGCACTGGGGCGCACAGGCTTCATCCAAGGGAAGCCTTGGTAGCTGTGTTGCTCCAAGCTTTGGAAGATGTCGCCACAGCCAAAGGGGCTGGCGTTGTGTTGCGTGCGGTTGCGTTCGGCTTGCAAGGTGGCCAAGTCGTCAAAGCCGCGCAACACCATCATTTGATTGAGCACACCGATGTCGGTGAACCAACAGCCCAGCAATTCGCCTTGGCCTTGGGCGCAAAAAGTTTGCACGTTGGCAGCGGCTTGGGCAGCGGTGCCAAAGGGCAGCGTCATGGTGGCGAGTTCGTAATACATGGGAGAGGTCCTTTTCAAAAATGGATGTTCGGAAGATGCGAAGTCAGGTGACAAGCGGGCCGCATGATGCGCAGCCAAATAACCAAAGGTCATGGCGGGGCCTAGGGTGATGCCGCCACTCGGGTAGTTGCCACCCATCACGCTGGAGAGGTCGTTGCCACCGGCGTACAAACCGTCGATGGGTCGGCCTTGCGCGTTGAGCACTTGCGCGTGTTCGTTGCAGCGCAAACCGGCAAACGTGCCCAAGCTGCCAGCCACGACGCGCACGGCGAAAAACGGGCCGTCTTGAATGGGCGCCATGTTGGGGTTGCGGCCTTCGTGTGTGGCGTCGCCTTGCACGCGGTTGTAGGCGGTTTGGCCTTTGGCAAATTCACCGTCGTAGCCAATGTCGGCTTGGGTGTTGTAACGGGCCACGGTGTTTTGCAAAGCCACGGCGTCGATGCCACATGCTTGCGCCAACTCTGCCAAGGTACTGCCACGCTTCAAGTAACCATTGGCCAACATGCCGTGCATGGGCACAGGTGCAGGTTTGACCGCACCCAAGCCCCAGCGACGGATGAAGCGGTGGTCCACCACCAGCCACGCTTGCACGGGCTCGCCTTCTGGCAATGCGTTGATCAAACCTTGCATGAAGTCGTGGTACGAGTCGGCTTCGTTCACAAAGCGTTTGCCAAAGCGGGTGACGGCAATGAGGCCAGGCTTGCCGCGCTCAATCAAGTGCGGGAAATGCGCGATTGAGCCATCGGCACGTGGCACCAAAGACACGGGCGCCATCGCAGCCGCGTGCTTCAAATCGTTGGCCACCACAGCACCGACGGATTCGCCCAAGCGCAAACCATCGCCGGTGTTGCCGCGCGAGGCGGCTGAGAAATGTTGTTGGCCTGTGGGGTCGTGTGGCAGCAGTTGGCTCTTGCGCTCGGGGTCATGCGGAAAGCCACCTGTGGCCAACATCACACCGCGCTTGGCGCGGATGGTTTGCTCAACGCCGTTGTGCATCACCACAGCGCCACGCACTTTTTGCACACCGTCAGCACCGGCTTCTGTGACCAAACGCACCACAGGGCTGTTCACGCGAATGTCCACACCCGCATCAAAGGCAGATTTGGCCAAACCAGCGACCAAGGCATTGCCGTTGACCAACTGCATGCCACGGCCATGCATCGCCAAATCCAACAGATGACGTGTGACACGCTTGGCCACATGCAAGAACGAGCCCCATGAACGCAAGGCATTGAAGAAATGACGAATGTCAGCCCCCGACGCAATGCCCATGCCCAGAAAAGTCATCTCATACAGAGGTGTTTTGAGCTGCTTCACATGCTTGCCCAGCAAGCGACCGTTGAACGGCGCTGCACATACCGAGCGGCCGCCCAGCGCCGCGTCTTCGGTGCGACCATGGAAGTCGGGAACGGCGTTGCCATCCATGAACTGCAAAGCCGTGTGCTCTTCAAAGAAGCGCACCATGCGTGGGCCGTGGGTGAGGAACGTGCGCGCACGCATTTCATCAAACTGTTCGCCCAACTCGTGACGCAAGTATGAGAGCGGTTTTTCAATCGGCTCGGTGATGCCCGCTTGGATGGCAAATGGGTTGCGTGGAATCCACATCCAGCCACCCGACCAAGCGGTGGTGCCGCCGTAGTGCGGGTCTTTCTCCACCACGATGACTTGGAGGCCAAGGTGTGCAGCCGTCACCGCGGTGGACAGCGCACCTGCGCCCGAGCCCACGACGAGCAAATCGCAATCCCAAACTTTGGCTGCAACGGTGTCGATTGAAGGGGCGGTCATCGTGGCGTGTCCCAATCCATCAAGCCGCGTAAATAGGTTGCAAACGCACGTGGCTGGTACCGCGTGTCAGCATAGGCGAAGCACCACTGGCCGCGGCCAGCTGCGCTGCATACGACAGCATGTCAGGCACAAGTGCCAACATGCGCTCGCGCGTCAAACGTGCAGAAGGCCCCGCTACGCTGATGGTGCCCATGGGCAACTGCCCAGCCAAGCCCACCGGCACGGCAATGGCGTTCAAACCAGCGGTGTAGGTTTCTTCGGTCAGGCTGTAGCCTTGTTTGCGCGTGTCTTGCAACACCTTCAGGAAGGCTTTCAAACTCTTAGGGGCATTGGGACCAAACTCTTGCGGCGTGCCCAAGCCTTGTTGCGACACCAACGCCAAAGCATCGTCATCCTTCATCGTGGACAACCAAGCCAAGCCAGATGACGAACAGCTCAACCTCGCAATACTGCCCATGTCCGGGTCATAGCGCAGGCCTTGGCGTGCGCCTTGTGCACGTGCCACCCAAATCAAGCGGTCACCGTCCACCACCGACAAACGCACCAGCTCTCCCGTTTGCTCGGCCAGACGGTCGAGCAAGGGTTGTGCAACGTCGATGACGCCTGTTTTACTCAGGTAGGTCAAGCCCAGCGACACGAGTTTGGTGGTCAACACGTATTCACCCATGTCACGCGTTTGGCGCACGTAGCCAAAGCGAATCAGGTCGGCTAACAAGCGGTGCGCCGCGCTCTTGGGCATGTTGAGTTTGTCGGCCAACACAGCCAGCTCAACGCCCTGCTCTTGGCTAGACAAGAGCTCCAAGATGCCCAAAGTTCTCTCAAGTACGCCGCTCATAGTGGTGTGTGGTTGGTGAATGTTGGATCGGACTTTATCACGAAAAATGAATTTTGTTCAAAAGTTGAACGCAATTCCATTTTTGGATAAACTGCGACACATTCATCCACTCAAAGCTTCATCACCATGCTTGAAAACTACAGCGGCGCCACACGTGTTCACCTCATTGTTGGCGACCCCATTGCCCAAGTGAAATCACCTTTTGGCGTGACCCAAGCCTTTGAATCGCATGGCCGCGACGCCATCTGCGTCCCCGCCCACGTCACCCCTGCGGACTTGACTGATTGGTGGGCAGGCACCAAGCGTGCGCGCAACATCGACGGCCTCATCGTCACCGTGCCGCACAAATTTGCCTGTACCGCGTTTTGCGACACCTTGTCAGAGCGCGCCGCTTTTCTGGGCACCGTGAACACCGTGCGACGCGACGCGCAAGGCCATTGGCATGGCGACATGTTCGATGGTTTGGGCTATGTGCGCGCCATGGAGAAGAACGGTTGCACGTTGAACAACAAACGCGCCTTGTTGGTCGGCGCAGGTGGCGCAGGCTCTGCCATTGCGCACAGTTTGGTGCTGGCGGGGGTGAGCGAGTTGGCCATTCACGACCCCGATGACCAACGCCGTCAATCCTTGATCGACCGCCTCAATAGCTTGAAGTTGGGCAAGGTCACCCATCTTGAAAAGTTCACACTTGGCAGCCCCGACCCCACAGGCTTTGATGTGGTCGTCAACGCCACGCCCATCGGCATGAAAGAAAGTGACCCCACACCCATCGATGCGAGCAAGATTCACGGCGACATGTTTGTCGGCTGTGTCATCACCGCACCGGCCATCACCCCGTTGATTGCGGCGGCGCGCGCCAAAGGCTGCAAAACCGTGACGGGCGCCGACATGTTTGCGCAAGTGCGCGAACTGATGGTTAATTTCTTATTGGAGGCCTGATTCATGAACGACACCTTGCATCCCCTGCATCAGCGCATCAGCACTGACCTGTCGCAATTCAAAGACCACGACACCGTGGACTTGGTGGTGATTGGTTCTGGCGGCGCAGGTTTTTCAGCCGCACTGAATGCCGCGATTGACGGCGCACGCGTGCTGCTGGTCGAGCGCATGGCACATGTGGGTGGCACCACCGCTTTGTCGGCAGCCACCACGTGGGTGCCCGGCACCAAGCGCGGCCTGGAAGTCAACCCAGACGACACGCCCGAGCGCGTGGCCACGTTTTTGAACCTCGCCGTGGGTGAACGCTCGGACGCGAAGCTGCGCCAAGCATTCATCGACAACGGCCCACACGCCGTCGCCAAACTCGAAGCCAACAGCGCCTTGCAATTTCAAGTGCGCATGTTGCACCCTGACTATTTGTCTGAACTCGAAGGCTCGGTGCTGCGTGGCCGTGCGATTGAGCCACAGCCCTTTGATGGCAAATTGCTCGGCCCCAACCTACCGCTCGTGCGCAACCCCATCCCCGAGTTCACCGTGCTCGGCGGCATGATGGTGGACCGTGACGACATCTTCCATTTGCTGCGTTTGACGGAAACTTGGAAGTCGTTCAGCTACAGCGTGCGCATCATCGTGCGCCATTTCCTGGACAAACTGCTGCACCCACGCAGCACGCGTTTGGTCATGGGCAACGCCATGATTGCGCGCATGCTCTACAGCTACATCCAACGCCAAGGCATACTGGTGACCAACACCGAAGCCACACAACTGCTGCAAAACGGCAACGCCATTCAAGGTGTGGCACTGCAACAAACCCTGCCTGATGGCAGCGTGGTGAAACGCACGGTGCGCAGCAAAGGCGGCGTGGTCATGGCCAGCGGTGGTTTCAACCGCCACCCCACACGCCGTGCAGACATGCTGCCCGGCGCCAAAGAAGCATGGTGCCCTGCAGGCCCCGGCCACACAGGCAAGGCGCAAGACTTGGCGCTCCTTGCTGGTGGCCAACTCGGCACCGGCGGTTTGAGCAATGCGTTTTGGGCCCCCGTCTCCACACGTCAACGTGCCGACGGCAGCACCGCTGTGTTTCCACACTTTGTGATGGACCGCGGCAAGCCCGGCATGCTCACCGTGGACAGCCAAGGTCAACGCTACCTGAACGAATCCACCTCGTACCACTTGTTTGGCATTGCCATGCAAGCCCACCACGCCACCACGCCCAGCGTGCCGTCGTGGTTGGTGTGCGATGCAGGCGCGTTGAAGCGCTATGGCATCGGCATGGTTCGCCCCGGTGGAAAAGGTTTGGCACCGTTCTTGGCCGATGGGTACTTGAAACAAGGCAACACCTTGACAGAGCTCGCCCAACAACTGAATGTGCCCGCAGACAAACTCAAAGCCACCGTCGAACGCTTCAATGCATTTGCTGACAAAGGTGTCGACGAAGATTTCCAACGCGGCACCACCGACTACCAACGCGCCAACGGCGATGCCACATGGCATGGCCCCAATCCGTGTTTGGGCGCGTTGCGCGAAGGCCCCTTCTATGCCGTGGCGCTCTACCCCGGTGACATTGGTGCGGCCACAGGCTTGGTCACCGATGGCGATGCCCGTGTACTGAACGCACAAGGCCAAGCCATTGAAGGACTGTATGCCTGCGGCAACGACATGCACTCCATCATGGGGGGCATTTATCCAGCGCCTGGCATCACCATCGGGCCCGGTGTGACATTTGGCTACTTGGCAGCCAAACACGCAGTGGCGCGAGCCCATCACATCGGTTCATGAGCCCATGGCAACACGCATAGAACATGACTCGTTGGGTGCCATCGAGGTGCCGGAAGAAAGACTTTGGGGCGCTCAAACCCAACGCTCTCTTGCGCACTTTCACATCTCTTGCGAGAAGATGCCCACTGAAGTCATGCATGCGCTTGCACAAGTCAAGGCAGTTTGCGCCAATGTCAATTTCGAATTGGGATTGCTTGCAAAAAGTAAAGCCCACGCGATTGCAGCAGCCGCAAAGGAAGTGTTGTCGGGCATGCATTCCGACGAGTTTCCTTTGTCGGTTTGGCAAACGGGCTCTGGCACCCAAAGCCATATGAACATGAACGAGGTACTGGCCAACCGAGCGTCTGAATTACTAGGCGGGAAGCGAGGACTTGGTCGACTCATTCACCCCAATGACGACGTGAACCTTGGGCAATCGTCCAATGATATTTTCCCAACGGCCATGCATGTAGCGGCCGTCACTGAAATAGCCAATCGTTTGCTACCCAGCTTGGCACGGTTGACGCAAAGCTTGCGCGCCAAGGCTGACGAGTTCCATGAGATTTACAAAATCGGTCGGACCCACTTGCAAGATGCAACACCACTGACATTGGGGCAAGAAATGTCGGGCTATGTGGCACAGCTAGAGCACGCGGCCTCATGCATCCAACAAGCACTGACATCGATTTACCCATTGGCCGTTGGTGGCACGGCCGTTGGCACGGGCCTCAACACGCATCCCGAATTTGGTGAGCGCGTGGCGACTGCGTTGGCGCAATCTACAGACCTGCCGTTTGTGAGTGCGACCAATAAATTTGCAGCACTTGCCGCTCATGATGGTTTGGTGGTTGCGCACGGTGCGCTCAAGGTGCTTGCCATCGCCTTGATGAAAATTGCCAATGACATCCGCTGGCTGGCATCCGGACCACGCTGTGGACTTGGCGAAATCGCCTTGCCGGAAAACGAACCCGGCAGTTCGATCATGCCGGGCAAAGTCAATCCAACCCAATCAGAAGCCATGGCCATGCTGGCCTGCCAAGTGCTGGGAAACGATGTCGCCATCAGTTTAGGGGGCGCTTCTGGAAATTTTGAGCTCAATGTGTACAAGCCATTGATTGCCCACAACTTCATGCAAAGCGTGCGTTTACTCACCGATGGCATGCAGAGCTTTGAAACACATTGTGTGCGTGGCATCGAAGCCCAACGTGAACGAATTGCTGAATTGGTCCATCGTTCACTGATGCTGGTGACGGCATTGGTACCTCACATTGGCTATGACCGTGCTGCTCAAATTGCCAAGCAAGCTCAGCGCGAAGGCAGCACATTAAAAGCCGCAGCATTGGCATTGGGATTTGTGTCCGCAGCAGATTTCGACCGTTGGGTAAAACCAGAAAATATGATTGGCAATCAAAAACAATAGATGTACGATGAAATCGCTTGATCTATCGATCAAGCATCACTACCTTGAAAAAGGAGAACCGTATGTCATCTTTCAAAGCCTTCATGGGTCGCGTATTTTTGTCGTCGTGCGTCGCGCTACTTGCAAGCTGTGCATCTGTTTACGGTGACCCAAACACCGTGAAGTTAGGCGGTCAACTCACCGGCATGAATGAAGTTCCGTCAAACCCGAGTATGGGCAAAGGAACAGTTGAAGCAGTTTTCAACAAACAAACGAGTGAACTCACATGGACCGTCACCTACGCTGGCTTGAGTGGTCCAGTAGTTGCCGGACATTTTCATGGCCCCGCACCGGCCGGCGCGAATGCCGGCGTCGCACTGGGTTTTAAAGGCCCTCTTGAAAGCCCCATCAAAGGCAGCGCCACACTTTCAACTGCGCAATCGAAAGACCTGCTGGATGGCAAGTGGTATGTGAACCTTCACACCAAAGTCAGTCCTGGCGGCGAAGTTCGGGCACAAGTTCTACCGACACATCAGCGTCTTGGCTACTAGCCTTAACAGCTGATTCATAAAAAAAGCGGCTTCGGAAAACCGAGCCGCTTTTTTCATGAAGGAACGCATCACGCGTTGAGTTGCAACTCCAAGTCGTGCAGCACCTTGTAGCAAGGCAGCACTTGAGCCACGCTGGAATTCGGCTCACGGCCTTCTTTGATGGCGGCGAAGAACTCACGGTCTTGCAACTCGATGCCGTTCATGGACACCGCCACTTTGGACACGTCGATTTGCTCTTCTTTGCCGGTGTACAGATCGTCGTAACGGGCCAAGTAAGTGCCCGTGTCGCCGATGTAGCGGAAGTACGTGCCCAAAGGACCATCGTTATTGAACGACAAGCTCAAGGTACAAATCGCGCCATTGGCCGCTTGCAACTGAATGCTCATGTCCATCGCGATGCCCAATGCTGGGTGGATGGGGCCTTGCACGGCATTGGCTTTGACGATGGGGCTGCCCGCTTGGTAAGCAAACAAATCCACGGTGTGCGCAGCGTGGTGCCACAGCAAGTGGTCGGTCCAGCTACGGGCTTGGCCCAAGGCGTTCATGTTGGTGCGGCGGAAGAAATAGGTTTGCACATCCATTTGTTGGATGTTGAATTCGCCTGCTTTGATTTTGTTGTGCACCCACTGATGGCTGGGGTTGAAGCGACGGGTGTGACCGCACATGGCGACCAAGCCTTTTTCTTTGGCCACGCGCGCGACCTCTTCCGCATCTTTCCAGCTGTCGGCCAAGGGAATTTCCACTTGCACGTGTTTGCCAGCCTTCAAGCAAGCCAAGCTTTGTGCAGCGTGCATTTGTGTAGGGGTACACAAAATCACGGCGTCCACTTCGGGCAAAGCCAAGCTGTCGGCCAAGTCGGTGGTGACGTGTTGGATGCCGTATTTGTCAGCGACTTCTTTGGTTTTTTCTAAATCACGGCTGATCAATGACACGACTTCCACGCCGTCGATGTTTTTGATGCCGTCCAAGTGTTTGATGCCGAAAGCACCTGCGCCAGCCAAGGCGACTTTGATGGTTTTGCTCATGTTTTTTTACTCCAGTTGAGGACAGAGCTGAAGGTCTGTCCCGCAAAGTTATTAAATTGCATTCTCAAGAATAGCGTGACCCACAGCAGTGTTCGATGCAGGCACATGGTAGAAACGGTGCGTCAATTTGGGCGCAGGGCCTGTGGCTTTGCCGTCTTGAATGTCAGACATCGCACCACGCGCGATGAGCCACATCACCAACTCAATGCCTTCGCTACCGGCTTCGCGCACGTAGTCGATGTGCGGCACGGCGGCGCAAGCGACAGGGTCGTTGATCATCAGGTCGAGCCAGTTGTTGTCCCACTCGCGGTTGATCAGGCCCGCACGCGCGCCTTGCAACTGGTGGCTCATGCCGCCTGTGCCCCAGATGTGCACGTTGATGTCTTCGTCGTAGCTCTCAATGGCTTTGCGAATCGCTTGACCGAGGTTGAAACAACGCTGACCACTCGGCACGGGGTACTGCACCACGTTCACAGCGAACGGGATGACGGGACAAGGCCAAGCGCCTTTGACAGGGTCTTGCTCGCCGCACATCAATGACAGTGGCACGGTCAAACCGTGGTCCACATCCATCTTGTTGACGATGGTCAAGTCAAAGTCTTGTTGAATGACCGACTGCGCGATGTGCGACGCCAGCTCGGGATGGCCTTTGACCACCGGCACGGGACGCGCGCCATAGCCTTCGTCAGCTGGCGTGTATTCAGCCGCGGTGCCGATGGCAAAGGTAGGGATCATGTCCAAGCTGAACGCCGTAGCGTGGTCGTTGTAGACCAAGAAGATCACGTCTGGCTTGTTGTCCTTCATCCATTGTTTGGAGAAGTCATAGCCAGCGAAGACTGGCTTCCAGTAGTCTTCTTGGGTCTTGCCGAGGTCCAAGGCCGCGCCGATGGCGGGCACGTGGGAGGTGTAAACGGATGCGGTAATTTTTGCCATGGTTATGCTTTCTTTCCTGCTGCGCGGGACTGTTGACCGGCTGCGCCTTGAGGTTGGTTCTGCGCTTGTGCATCGCCGTTTTCGCCAATCACGCGGTTGCCTTCAGCAGAGCGCCCGCCGTGAATCATCATGTTGCGGTATTCCTCTTCGGTCATGCCGGTCATCGAGCCTGCCATTTGCTGAAAGCTCAAACCATCGGTTGCGCCGATTTTGGCGAGGAAGTAAATGTTGCCACCGGTGCGCATGCACCAGTTCAAATCGCGGGCCAACACGGCCTGCTTTTGCTCTTCGGTCATGGCCCATTCGTCGAGGTAGGCGCGTTCGTTGGCTTTGAAACGCGTGCGGTTCTCAGCCTTCATGAGCGACATGCAGAACTGGTTGAGCCAGTAGCCTTTGCGCGATTGCTCGGCATCAAAAATGATGGTGCCGGGAACGTCTGTGTAGGGTTTGTCGAGTGCCATTAAAAAGTCTCCTCAGGCCAGTACAAGCGCATCGGGTTGTCCACCAACAACTTGCGTTGCTGTTCTTCGGTGGTCGCGATGTGCGGGATAAAGTCAACCAACAAGCCGTCATCGGGCATGTGGTCTTTCAGGTTGGGATGCGGCCAATCGGTGCCCCAGATCACGCGATCGGGGAACTCGTCCACGATGCGCTTGGCAAAGGGAATCACGTCTTGGTACGCATTTTGTTCGCCGTTCAAAGCCTTAGGGCCAGAGACTGACAAACGCTCGGGGCAAGTGACTTTGCTCCACACGTTTTTGTGCTCGCGCATGAATTTCACAAACAACTCAAACTCAGGACCATCCACAGGTTTGGTCACATCGGGGCGGCCCATGTGGTCGACCACGATGTTGGTGGGCAAGGCGGTGAAGAAGTCCCACAACTCGGGCAAATCGACCGCTTCAAAATAAATCACCACATGCCAGCCGTACATCTGCACGCGCTTGGCAATTTCAAGCAATTCGTCTTTGGGTGTGAAGTCGACCAAGCGCTTCACAAAGTTAAAACGCACGCCGCGCACGCCTGCGTCGTGCATGGCTTGCAACTCTTCGTCGGTCACGCTGCGTTTGACGGTGGCCACGCCACGCGCTTTGCCACCGGAGCTGACCAAGGCATCGACCATGGCGCGGTTGTCTGCGCCGTGGCAGGTGGCTTGCACCACTACGTTACGGGCAAAACCAAGGTGGTCGCGCAAGGCATAGAGCTGCGCCTTGGAGGCGTCGCACGGGGTGTACTTGCGCTCAGGTGCGTAGGGGAACTCGTGGCCAGGGCCAAACACGTGGCAGTGGGCATCGACGGCGCCTGCGGGCAATTTGAATTTGGGTTTGCTGGGGCCGGTGTACCAGTCCATCCAGCCGGGGGTCTTTTGAAATTCCATGGTGTTCCTCTTAGTCTCAATCGGGTTGAATGTTGGCTTCGCGCACCAGCTTGGCGTAACGCTGGCGTTCGGAGCGAATCAGGTTGGTGAACATCTCGGAGCTGCCGGGCACGACTTCGCCGCCCACGGCGTTCATGCGCTCGCGCACTTCTTTGGTTTGCAAAGCTTTTTGCACTTCGTCATGCAGCTTGTTCACGATGGGTTTGGGCGTGGCCGCAGGGGCCACCAAGCCGTACCACACAGAGGCCTCAAAGCCAGGAAAGCCCGATTCGGCAATGGTGGGCACATCCGGAAAAATAGCGCTGCGGTTGGGGCTGAGCACGGCCAATACTTTGAGCTTGCCACTCTTGACGTGCGGCAACACTTCCAAGGCGTTGACGGCCACCAGTGGCAACTGGCCACCGATCACATCGGTGATGGCTGGCGAACCGCCACGGTAGGGGATGTGCTGCAAATCAATACCAGCAGCACGGGCAAACAACTCAATCGCCATGTGCGGCGTAGAGCCATTGCCGGGTGTGCCAAACGCAATGCTGTTGGGCTTGCCTTTGGCCGCATCAATCAGCTGCTTGATGTTGGTGTAGGGCGCATTGGGGTTGGCCGCAATCACCACAGGCACACGACCGATGAGTGACACAGCCACCAAGTCACGCTCGGCATCAAACGGAGCGGGTTGGTACAGCGACATGTTGGCCGCCAAAGCGTTGGCCGCCATCATCATCGTGTAGCCATCGGGCTCGGCCGTGACCACCGACTTCACGGCAATGTTGGTGCCTGCGCCGGGTTTGTTTTCCACAATCACGGGCTGGCCTAGGCTGGTGGAGAGGCTTTGGCCGATGGTGCGCGCCACCACATCCACCGCGCCGCCAGCGGCATAACCCACCACCACTTTGATGGGTTTGGTGGGGTAGTTTTGCGCGAGCGACAAAGTCGCCACACAAGACATCAACAAAATCAAACTGAAACGTTTCAACATGGCAGTCCTCACATTCAATCCAAAGACACTTGGGCTTTTTTGATGATGCCGCCAAAGCGGTTGGATTCGGCCTGAATGTAGGCGTTCAACTGCTCGCGGTTTAACGTGAAAGGCTCGTAGGCAAACGAGGCGAACTTTTCGCGCACATCGGGTTCGGCCAACGCTTTTTCGATGTCGCGTTGAATTTTGTCGGTCACCGCTTTGGGTAATCCGCGCGGTGCAGCGATGGTGGTCCAGCCGCTCACTTCAAAACCTGCGGGGCCACCTGACTCACCGATGGTGGGCACATTGGGAAATGCACTCACACGTTTGGGTGCAGCCACCGCCAAATATTGCAACTTGCCTGCGCGGTACATGGCACCGGCTGTGGCGTTGGAGCCCAAAGCAAACGACAGATCGCGATTGGCCACGCCGGTGTAGAGCATGCTGGTTTCTTTGTAAATCACGTGCTGCATGTCGGTGCCTGTGACCGACTCAAACAAAGCCGAACCCAAATGCACAGGGTTGCCCACAGACCAAGAGCCGTAGTTCAACTGACC
This sequence comes from Limnohabitans curvus, assembly GCF_003063475.1. NCBI lineage: Bacteria > Pseudomonadati > Pseudomonadota > Betaproteobacteria > Burkholderiales > Comamonadaceae > Limnohabitans > Limnohabitans curvus. The sequence continues at coordinate 2,541,350 of NZ_NESP01000001.1, read as the reverse complement.
CGGGTACGCTTTGGCATCGGCCACCAAGTCAGACACTTTTTTGTATTTGCTATCGGTCGCAACCGTCACAAAAAAGTAGGTTTTGAACAACGGAACCAAAGGCTCGAAATCGGCCTTGATGTCATAAGGCAGCTTTTTAAACAGATGCGGGTAGGCCGACAAGTGCACGCTGTCGAGCTGAATCAAATCATGGCCATCAGTGGCACCACGTTTGAAAGTGTCAATGGCGATGAAGCCGTTGCCACCGGGCTTGTTCTCCACCACCACAGGCTTGCCCCAGGTGCGTGACAACTTGTCCGCCACCAAACGCAACACGCCCTCAGGGCCGCTGCCCACAGGAAACGGCGTGAGGATGCGCACAGGTTTGGTGGGAAAGTCTTGGGCGTGTGCGGTCAGGCCGCACAGCGTTAAAGCACCCAACGCCAAAGCTACAAACAGTTGACGTTTAGACGCGTGTGTCATGAGGCAAGTTTTCAAAGTTGTCGAAATTAATCGATGTACTTTAAGCCAGCAGCAGCCAAGGGCTCACGCATTTTGTACATGTCGAGGCCCAAGACGCCTGAGGCCAGCTTCTCGCGCTTCTCGCCTTCAAAGCTTTCGCGTTTTTGTGCAGCGGCCAAAGTCTCGGCCGCACGTGCGGCAGGCACGCACACCACGCCGTCGTCATCGGCCACGATGACGTCACCGGGCGTGACCAACATGCCCGCACACACCACGGGGATGTTGACGGAGCCGATGGTGGCCTTGATGGTGCCTTTGCTGCTGATGGCTTTGCTCCACACGGGGAAGTTCATTTTTTGCAGCTCTTTCACATCGCGCACACCGGCGTCAATGATGAGGGCGCGCGCGCCGCGTGCTTGGAAAGACGTGGCCAACAAATCGCCAAAGTAACCGTCGGTGCACTCTGCGGTGATGGCAGCCACCACGATGTCGCCGGGCTGAATTTGTTCAGCAGCCACATGCATCATCCAGTTGTCGCCGGGGTGCAAAAGCACGGTCACTGCGGTGCCTGACACTTGCGCACCTGGGAAGATGGGGCGCATATAAGGCTTCAGCAAGCCCACACGGCCCATGGCTTCGTGCACAGTGGCCGAGCCCAAAGCGGCCAAGCCGTCTGCTGCTGCGCGGTCTGCGCGTTTGATGTTGCGGTAAACAACGCCGAGTTCGTACATAAGAAATCTCCTGAGAATGAATTAACGGCCTTGCGACTTCAGCTTGGTGTCCAAGCGCGAGAACACGCGGCGTGCGTTGCCCTCGTACACCTGATGGCGCTCATCCGCATTGAGGTTGAGTGTGGACTCGATGTAGCGCTTGGTGTCGTCGTAGTAGTGACCTGTTTCTGGGTCGATGCCACGCACGGCGCCAATCATTTCGGACGCGAACATGATGTTCTTGACCGGAATCACTTTGGTCAACAAGTCGATGCCCGGCTGGTGGTACACGCAGGTGTCAAAGTAAATGTTGTTCATCAAGTGCTCTGACAGCAAAGGCTTTTTCAGCTCTTGTGCCAAGCCACGGAAACGGCCCCAGTGGTAAGGCACAGCGCCGCCGCCATGCGGAATCAAGAACTTCAAGGTGGGGAAGTCTTTGAACAAGTCAGAAGTCAAGCACTGCATGAAGGCCGTGGTGTCTGCGTTCAAGTAATGCGCGCCGGTGGTGTGGAAGCAGCCGTTGCAGCTGGTCGACACGTGAATCATGGCGGGGATGTCGTACTCGACCATTTTTTCGTAGATGGGGTACCAAGACTTGTCGGCCAGCGAGGGCGAGGTCCAGTGGCCACCGGACGGGTCTGGGTTCAAGTTGATGCCGACGTTGCCGTATTGCTCCACGCACTTGACCAATTCAGGAATGCAAGTGGCGGGGTCCACACCGGGCGACTGGGGCAACATGGCCGCAGGCACGAAGTTGTTGGGGAACAGCTCAGACACGCGGAAGCACAGCTCGTTGCAGATGGCAGCCCAAGTGGATGACACCTGGAAATCGCCAATGTGGTGGGCCATGAAGCTGGCACGTGGGCTGAAGATGGTGATGTCGGAGCCGCGCTCTTTCATCTTGGCGAGTTGGTTGGTCTCGATGGTTTCGCGCAACTCGTCGTCACTGATTTTCAGCTCGGAGACTTTGGGCATAGACGCAGGGTCTTTGATGCCGGCGATTTGGCGGTTGCGCCATTCTTCCAAGGCCTTAGGCGCTGTGGTGTAGTGACCGTGTACGTCGATGATGAGAGACATGAATACCCCTTACAGAATGAAATTTAAAAATTAAAGCCAGTCCATGCCTTGCTTACGCTTGACGTCTTCCACGCCAGCCGAAGCCAAGAACTGTAAAAATGATTGCACCGCCGCCACGCGCGCTGCGTCGCCCGCAATGACCGCTGGAATGCCCGACGAGAACGTGGTGATGAACGCCACATCCGTAGGCAAGGTGCCCAGCACGTCAATGCCGGGCAACGCAATGAGTTCGCTCAACTGTTGAAAACCCAAAGCAGCTTGGCCGCTGGCCACAAGCGCGCCCACAGGCGTGCCGGGTGGTGGCACCACGATGCGGGCTTTCACCTCGTCGGCGATACCCCAACGCTCAAACAGTTTTTCAAGGTACACGCCGCTTGGGCCTGTGGAGTAGCTCAGTGTGGGGCTGGCCAACACAGCGGCTTTCACCGCGGCTTCGTTGCTCAGGTCGGGGCGTGCAGCACCCGCTTGCACCGCCACCGCCACGGGTGAACGCACCCAGTCGCTGCGTGAGCCAGTTTGCACGTGGCCCGACGCGATCAAACGTTCAATCGCGTCTGAAGCCAAGAGCACCATGTCAAAGGCCTCACCCGCTTGCACGCGTTTGGCGGCATCCACACCACCCACCGACTCGATTTGCACTGACACGCCGGTTTGCGCCTGATACGCCTGCGTCAAATCAGCCAACAAAGCCTTGGTGGCCATGGATGAAATACCGCGCAGAACAAGAGATGAAGATGGGGTTTGCATGGGCGTGATTCTAGAGATTTACCCCAGAAATGAACCTCAAATGAGGAACTAGCTGCTATAACGTTTTTAAATAACGGACAATTGGTTATTCAAAATAGAGAATGCCATGGAACTCAAACAAATCGAATCATTCGTACGCGTCGCAGAGCTGGGCAGTTTCACCAAAGCGGCACTGGCTTTAAGCATTCCCCAACCTCTGCTGAGCCGCCACGTGCGCCAGCTTGAAGTGGAATTGCACCAGAACTTACTGATGCGCAATGGCCGCGGCGTGACGGTGACCGAAGCTGGCCTGGTGATGTTGGAACACGGGCGCGGCATCTTGCACCAAGTGGCCGTGGCGCAAGAAGAGCTGGGCTCGGTGCGCGGCGCACTGGCGGGGCGGGTGTCGATCGGTTTACCCCCTAGCTTATCTAAGCTGGTGACGGTGCCGCTGACCATGTCGTTTCGCCAAGCCTTGCCCCACGCACAACTGTCGTTGACCGAAGGTTTCTCGGTGTTGATGGTGGAGAGCTTGCGCGCTGGGCGCCTAGACATGGCGGTGCTCTACAACCCACCGCCCTCCCCCGATTTGGAAATGACGGTGCTACACGAAGACACCTTGATTTTGATTGCGGGCAAAAAAAGCCAGCCGCTCACACCCGACACCCAACTCAAAGACGTGGTGCAACTGGCCGACTTGGCCAAACTGCCCCTGATCGTGCCCAGTCGTCCCAATGCGTTTCGCTTGTTGATTGACACCGAAATGCTGCGCATCAACTGCAAGCCCAACATCGTGCTGGAAATTGATGGCTTGAATGCGATTTTGGAATTGGTCAAAGAAGGCTTGGGCTACGCCGTGCTGCCCGCCTACACCCTGAGGAACTTTGCAAAGCCGAAAGACTTCACCACGCATCGCGTAGAGAAGCCTAAGTTGATGAGTCAGCTGATGCTGGTGTGGTCAGCGCGCCGCCCGATGACGGCGACGCACAAAGCAGCCATGCAGCTCACCAACGAGGTGGTGTCTCAAGCGCTGCAAGCCAACGGCTAAACAGCGCTTACCAGCTGTCGTCGCTGCCGCCACCGGAGTCGGCACTGTCCCAATCGCTGCCGGAGCCTGCATCGAAAGCGCCCAAGTCGGGCTGGGCAGGTGTGTCAAACGGCACATAACCGCCGTTACCAGCGGAAGACGATGCGCCCGCAGAAGATGGGGCGGAGGTGTGGTGGTCGCCTTCTAAGGCTTTGGACAAAGCGTAACCCGCGGCCACGCCAGCCAAACCGCCCACCACGGCGCCTGTCATGGTCGAGCCACCACCCGTGGGTTGTGCGTAACCTTGAGGGGCATAGCCGCCTTGCGGCGCATTGGGTGTGAACTGAGCACCAAAGCCACGCGGTGCGGGTGGCGTGCCCATGGGGGTGGCCACAGGCGCATAGCTGGCCGTGTTGGCGTTGGCAGCCGCAGAACGACGCAGCCACAAGCCCACCACAACCAAGCCCGCAATGGCCAGCCACACATAAGTCAGCGATGAACCGCCGCTAGTGGGTGCAGGTGCAGCTTGAGTGGCAGCGTGCGTGCCGGGTGCAACGGAAGGAGCCATCACCACAGAAGACGATGGCGCAGCGGCCAACTCACTCACTTTGGCGAACACGGTGTTGAATTTTTCGGGACTGATCGCGAACTTCAAAGACGGATCGATGTCCTTGGCTTTTTGCAACTCGGTTTGCGCATCTTTGTAGCGCTGTTCGTGGGCCAACACTTGGCCTAATTCGTAATGCGCTTTGGCGCTTTGCGGTTTGTCTTGCAGCACCTCACGCAGCATGTTTTCGGCTTGCGTGTAGTGGCCAGCAGCCACCGCAGCCTCAATGTCTTTGGGTGTGGGCAGCGCCAAGGCAAGCGTGGCACTGAGCACCAATGCACCCGCAACAACAGATTTCAACCATCGAGAAAACATGGGTTTGACTACCTTTCAATCCAATCTGAACACTTCAGCGGCGTTGCATTGTGCAGCACCGATGTGACGGCTTCGCAAAGCACGCCCACATGACACCTAAATGGGCGTGTTCAGCAAAAATACAAGGGGGGAAAGAAAGTGGCGTAGAAAAGTCAAAGGGACTTGATGAATCACTCTTTGGGAGCGCCAGAGTTTTTGACGATCGCTTCGTAACGCTTCAACTCAGAGCTGGTAAATTTGACGAATTCAGCGGATGTACCACCCATCACTTCAGCCCCCATATCAACCAGCTTGTTGCTGACTTCTTTAGATTTCAGAATCTTATTGATTTCAGCATTGAGTCGATTCACCACTTCGGCTGAGGCTCCTGCTGGAAGAACAATCCCATACCAAGCAGAGGCAACCATTGGCACGCCAGCCTCATTGAATGTTGGAACATTCGGCAGAACTGTAAGTCGCTTGGATGAAGCAACTGCAATAGGTCGCAACAATCCACCTTTGATGCTACCGAGCGATCCCGTATCAATCATCATGTCGATGTGACCAGCGACCAAGTCCTGAGCAGCAGGCCCACTCCCTTTGTAGGGCACATGGCGTATATCAATGTTCGCTGTTGTTTTAAATTGAGCACCCGCCAAGTGTTGCGACCCTCCGATACCAGCGGAACCATAGGTGTAGTTACCGGGTGATTTTGTAGACGCATCCACGATGTCCTTGAGTGAATTCCAAGGCGACTTAGTTGGCACCACCATCACGTTCGGGATGGAACACAGCGAAACCACAGGGGTGAAATCAGTCACCGGATCAAAACCAAGTTTTGAATAAAGATACGGAGCAGCGGCATTTGTGGAGCTGGTTGCAAGCAACAACGTATAGCCGTCCGCTTTTTCTTTTACAAACAACTGAGTGCCAATCACACCACCAGCACCCGCCTTGTTTTCCACAACCACGGGGACGCCCAGCGCTTGCGAAAGGGGTTGAGCGATCAAACGTCCAACCTGATCAGTCGCCCCACCCGTTGCCCACGGAACAATAATTTTGATCGGCTTGTCGGGATAAGCAGCCCAAGCGCTCACGGCTACGCAAGAGAGTCCTACACAAAGAATAGAGCACGCTTGCTTCTTAACGATTTGGGAAATAAATTTCAATGTCATCTCAGTCTCCTTTTTGTTTAATCAGTGCATCTACCCATGCCGAGCTGTAGGTCCCGGACTTAATGTCTGCAATCATTTTTTGCTCATCCAATACTTTGTCGTGAGCCATTTTTCCAAGTAACAGCGCGTCAGTCGGAGGCACGGCAACAACACCATCAGCATCGCCAACAATGATGTCCCCAGGATTGACCCGCATTCCGCCAACAGTGACGGGCGAATTAATTGAGCCTGGGCCGTCTTTGTATGGGCCTCGCAAATTCACGCCTCGTGCCCAACAAGGAAATGGGTGTTCCTCAAACGCTTCAGAGTCACGAACGGCTCCATCGATGACAAACCCAATAGCGCCCTGAACGATGGCGGAGGTCATCATGATTTCGCCCACTAATGCACGAGAAACATCGCCTTCTCCATCGACGACCAAGACATCACCTGGGCGCAACATATCCAAAGCCTTGTGAATGAGCAGGTTGTCCCCTGCTCTTACTTTGACAGTCACAGCAACTCCGCAAACAGTTAAGTTGGTTCGATTGACCAGGTTCAGCCCCGTTGTACCGACCAACCGTCCCATCACATCGCTGATAACGGAGGACGGCAGTCCAGACAAAGCCGCTACAGCGGCATCGTTTCTTGGCGCGCAAGGGTGTATTGATATTCCACTGCCCATGAATACTTCTCCTCTTTTTTAAAATTTGGCCAATTCTTAGATACATATAATTTGAAATCAATGTCTATATTTTGAATATATGTTCAATTTTTTATGAACTTAAAACACCTAAGAGTTTTTTGTCAGATCGTTGATTCCGGAAGCGCAAACTTGGCGGCGGAAAAGTTGCACATTGCAGCAACGGCGGTCAGCATGCAGCTATCGAACCTTGAGGAGTCCTTAGGGGGCAAACTTTTTGATAGATCCACACGACCTATGAGTCTGACAACGCTGGGGCAGTACATCTACCCGAAGGCGAAGGCGTTGTTATCCAATGCCAGACAAATGGAGAACGAGGCCAAGGGAATAGCCTCTGGTGACTATGGCTGGCTAAGCATTGGATTTGTGCGATCTACCCTGCACTCGCTGATTCCCGAATCTGTTCGAGTGATGCGAGAGGAGTTTCCCAAGATTCGTATTGATCTTGATGAGATGTTGAGTGAGCACCAGGCTGAAAATATCCGCAAGGGAACTATTCATATCGGCATTTCACGGCAAATAGGTCAGTATGAAAAAGAAAAGGACATGATCTACATCCCTCTCATTCGAGACCCATTAGTGGCTGCCATTCCGATCAATCACCCTCTAGCCAAGAAAAAAACTGTGACACCTAGCGAGCTAGATTGCTTGCCGTTCATCTCATTCCCCAAAGACCCATTCAGTAAATTTGCAAGTCAATCGCTGAACTATCTTCAAGAACATGGCGCAACACCAAACGTAGGCCACGAAGCAAAAGAAATTCAAACAGCATTGGGCCTGGTTGCCGCTGGACTTGGAATCACGCTGGTTGGCAAGACAGTAGCCAAAAACAATAGAACAGATGTGGCTTTCGTTCCAATCAAAGGAAAGCAATTGGAGTCTGAAATCTTTGCAATCACTAGCTCCGACAAACCCAGTCTAGTTGTTCAAGAATTTATTCGGATCCTATGCGCGCGCGCGATGCATTAAACAACAGGTGCCGCTTTTGATGGGCAAAAAAAATGCTTCCGAGGGAAGCATCTGTGTAACTCTTCTAAAGTAAATTCTGAAAACAACCTAAGTGATTGATAGCTTTCAGATTTGGCAAAAATGGTGGGCGATGCAAGTTTCGAACTTGCGACCCCCACAGTGTGAAGACTATGGCAGTTTGCCAATTTCCTCATTTAAATCAACGACTTATCCACTTACAAAAGCCTCAAAGTAGTATAGTTGTAGTATAGTCATGTACTTATATAGTAGTTATGGCATTCCCCCAAATCAGTAGACAAATATGATGTCAAAATGGACTTCCCACGGTGCAGTAGACAGCTCGGGCCTATGATTTCTTCATAGGAGCAGACCATGTCGCCACCACGTTTTACCCCTGAATTTAAAGACGAAGCAGTTCGTCAAATCATCGAGCGAGGCTATTCAGTCGCTGAAGTCTCAGCAAGGCTTGGCGTTTCAGCGCACAGCCTCTACAAGTGGGTTAATGCTGTTAAGCCAGACAAAACCGACCAACAAGCTTCCGAGCTGCTTGCTGCAAAAAGTGAAATTCTCAGACTAAGAGCTCAACTTCATCGTTCAGAGGAGGAGCGCGATATTCTAAAAAAGGCCGCTCGGTACTTTGCAAGGGAGCTCGAGTGAAGTACCGTTTCATTAATGATCATCGGCATGAATACAAAGTAGCAACGATGTGTCGGGTGTTGAAGGTCGCGCGTGCAGGTTTTTATGCTTGGCTACACCAGCCAAACTCAAATCGTGCGATTCAAGATGAACGCCTACTTGGCCTGATCCGTGACTCATATGCGGCCAGTGGCGGCGTCTACGGCTCGCCGCGCGTGTTTGCCGATTTACGAGAAGCTGGCGAGACATGCGGCAAGCATCGCGTAGAGCGGATCATGCGCAGCCACAAGATACAAGCTGTGAGGGGCTACAAAAGTCCTAAGTCCGTTAAGGGTCGTCCGTCTATTCTTGCGCCCAACCGTGTCAATCGTGAATTCACAGTTGACGCGCCAGACCGTGTATGGGTAACGGACATTACCTACATTCGAACATGGCAAGGTTGGCTGTATTTGGCAGTTGTATTAGATTTGCACTCGCGTGCAGTGGTTGGCTGGTCCATGAAACCTACGATTGCTAAAGAGCTGGTCTTGGATGCGTTGATGATGGCTGTATGGCGTCGCAAACCTAATCAGGAGGTGATCGTCCATTCAGATCAAGGTAGCCAATACGGCAGCGATGACTGGAAACGGTTTTGTGATGCCAATCAACTGTTGCCGAGTATGAGTCGTCGTGGCAATTGCTGGGACAACGCAGTGGCTGAGTCATTCTTCAGTTCTTTGAAAAAAGAACGAATTCGCAAGCGCATTTACAAAACCCGTGATCTGGCTCGGGCAGATGTATTTGATTACATAGAAGCTTTTTACAATCGAACCCGACGCCACAGCCATTTGGGTGGCGTTAGTCCAGAGGCGTTTGAACGCGCCTCAATTTGAGGCTTGAGTTTGTCTACAGTTGCGTGGGAAGTCCAAACACATGATTTAGGAGATAAGACCATGGCACAAGCAAAGACACTTACAACTACTGAAATTGATCGCTTGTTAACGTATATCAACACACGCAAGTACGCAGCTCGCAACAGATCAATGATGCTGCTAACACATTGGGCAGGTTTAAGAGTCGGCGAAGTGGCCTGCTTACGCTGGAGCGACGTCACAAAAAGCGATGGGCAGATTAAAGATGAGATCCGATTGCTGCCCGACATGACTAAAGGCCGTCATGCTCGCACTGTGTTTGTCAGCGTTAAACTAAAAGCAGAATTACAGGCCTACGCAGCACAAACAAAGTGTGTGGATCGCAACTACCCATTCTTTGCTAGCCAAAAAAGCATCAAGGCTGGCTTTAACGCGAACAGCTTGGCACAAACATTTGCCCTGCTCTACGAAGGTGCAGGACTTGAAGGCGCTAGCAGTCACAGCGGGCGAAGAACGTTTCTAACAAACCTGGCCAACAAAGGCACTGCTATCCACTTGCTCAAAACGCTAGCTGGCCATCGCAGTATTCAAACCACCGCCGCATATCTTTACAGCAGTCCTTCTCAACTCCGTGCTGTTGTAGAGTTAGTTTAAAATAAGTTAACTTTTGTAAGCTTAAAAGAGCAAGCTACAAAAACCAATAAGTAAGATCCCCTCTCCGATCTAGTTCAGACTTAATTCGTTATTTCCTGATTTGTCAAAACACCAGTCTGCTCTCGCCTGCGCATCATTTCATGCGACATGGCATCTAATTGATCGTTGCTAGACGCAAGCTTGGCCGCAGGATAAACATCCCACTCTTCTTGATTGATGTGTTCTTTGTAGGCCGCAGCAAAGGCATCTAGTGCTCCGTTATCGGCATCGTTGAACGCGTCCCAAGAGTTGACATCAGCATTCACCACCGACTCCAGTAATTGCTTCACGACGACCCAGCTTTTTTCCATTTCAATATGGTCTTGCTTGAGTCGAAGTACCAAAGCATCTAGCGAAGTGTCATTCAGGGCTAGGGCGACTGGGAACACATGCATCTCCTCGTCCAAGTGGTGATGCGGAGCCGCAATATCAAAATAACGAATGACGTCGGTGGCCGCCTTAGATGCGTGGCTGTCCCAGCCGTTTTCTAACAAATAGTGTCGTAGTGTGACGAGCAAAGCCAACATGCGTTCCACACGTTCGTGGCAAGCGCTGAGCATCTCAAACGGGGCTTCAAAACCAACGCTGGGGGATCGATGCCCAGGTAGACCAACGCCTACCGCAGCTGAATGAACCATGGTCAATCTCCCCAAACTTGAACGAATTGATGAGCCTCAGGCCGTGGCTTGAAAGGCTTACGCGAGCTCACGGTTCCGACATTTAAAAAACAAATCGCATGCTCGGAGCGATTGAGCTGCAAACCCGATCGGAACGATTGGGCCTTGAGCCCCTTACCGCTCGTCAGGCCCGTGCCGTAGCCCATGGCGTTGGCCAGCAGCATGAAGTTTTGCACCGCGCACCCGGCACTCAACACACGCTCATGCATGTCAATCTCTGGGTCGCCTTTGGCCGCATCCACGATCAACACCATCAGCAAGGGCGAGCGTCGCGCCTTGTCGCGGGCTTGTTCAAGTTGTTCATCGGTCGCGCTTGGATCGCGCTCACTGAGCGCTTGCACGAACAGCTCACCCAAGTCTTCTCTTTTGTGCGCAGGGATGACCAAGAATCGCCAAGGATTGATGAGGTCGTGGTCTGGTGCCGTCGACGCAGCCAAAAACAATTTTTCTATTTCTACAGCACTCGGCCCTGGCTCGATGAGCCGTTTTGGCAAGATGGTTTGTCGCGTGGCCATCACTTGGCTCACCATGAGCAGCTGATTCTCTTTCTCGACATCACTCATTCAAATGCTCCACATGTGGCGTAAAAGGACCCGTTCCGCTGTGAGTCGAACGCGATGCGGGCACAAAGTCGCCGCGCTGTACGTCGAACACATGGACCTCACCCTCTTCAATCACATAGTGCCAACCGTGCAGCTTCAAGCGCCCTGCCTCGACCTCGCGCCTGACCATCGGGTAGTCCATCAGCCGCTCCAGCTGCAACACCACCGACCGTTGCTCCGTGCGCAAGAGCGCCTCAGGGCAAGGTTGCACAGGTAACAAGGCTTCATCCACCAAGCGCAACCAGTTTTGCAATGCTTTGGCTTCTTCGGGTGCACCCTCGTAGGCTGTGCGTATGGCGCCGCAGTGGCTGTGGCCGCACACAATGATGCTTTTCACGTGCAGCATGAGGACAGCAAACTCAATCCCTGCCATGGTGCCGTGTAGACCATGCGAGCCGTCATAGGACGGGACCAATGCACCGACATTGCGCACGATGAACAACTCACCAGGCCCTGCCCCTGTCAGCAGATAGGGCACCAGCCGGGAATCAGAGCAGCCGATGAACAAAGTTTTGGGATGCTGTCCTTGCGCCACCAAGTCCTGAAACCGTTGTTGGTGCAACGGGAAATAGTCCGCGTGAAAACGCTGCAAGCGATGCAGCAGCTCATCAGAAGACTCCGGCGGCGCGGGTGGCATCATTGCACCAAGGACGAGGCGTCCCCATCCAGCTCAATCCCTGTGACATGCGCCAAGCCCACCAAGCGACGCATGTATTGCCCCAGCGCGGTGGCGCGGGACTGCCATTGCAAACGGGATGCAATTTGCGCCTTCAAGGTTTCAAAGTCTGGCAGATGCCCTAGGTTCACATCTAGCACATCGACAAGATGGAAACCAAACCGTGTGTGCACCAAGCGGGGGCGCAGACCGGTCCCTTGGCTGGACTCTTGCAGGTAGAACAGTTCTTTGGCGAACTCTGGCGCACAGTCGTTAGGGGTCAGCCAACCGAGTGCGCCGCCTTGCGCGCCCGTCGGGCAATTTGACAACTCGCCAGCCAACTGGGCAAAGCGCTCAGGGGCCACGTCTTTGTGCGACAACTCAAGCAAGGCAGCCTCTGCGCGTTGTGCCAACGCTTGCACATTCACACCGGGTGTGACGGCAAACAAAATGTGGCGTACCAAGCGCTCCTGACCCACGGTGAACTGGGCCTGATGTGCCTCGTAATACCGTTTGGCTTCTTCTTGTGTGGGTTGCGGCGAGACGACTTCGGTCTCAAGCATACGGTCCACGATGTCTTGCTGTTCAGCCAACAACGTCGGCGCCATCAAGCCCGTGTGCGGTGGCAAATGCCCGAGCCTGACCGCCTCTTGACGCAACAATTCGGAATAGGCCCGCTCACGCAAGGTTTCGTGATCCACGCTTTCGCCGGGCGCTTGCAAAGCAATGCCATTGATGCTGGCGATTGCGATCGCGGCAGCATCAACGCTCTGACAACCGCAAGAGCCACTGCCGCAGCCCTCTGACGTGTTGCTCTGGTTCTCATGGGAGGTATGAATCGTCATGGTGGAGTCCTGAATGTGTGGGGTGCGAAATTTCAACGACGGCTGAGTGGCACGCGGGGCGTCATGCCCATACGACGGCTGCGCACCAACTGGTACGGACGCACCACATAGGCTAAGGTACCAAAGCCACTCCAGACGTGCACCAGCCGCGTGAACGGGAAGATGAAGAAGATGCTCATGCCCAAGAACATGTGCGCCTTGAAGATCCAACTGGCTTCAGACAACAACTCCACCGCACCACCTCGGAAGGTGACGATGCGTTGCGCCCATTCAGCGAGCTTGAGCATCATGCCGCCATCCAGATGCTGTGCAGACAGCGGGATCGTGGCCAAGCCCAAAGCGAACTGAACCCACAGCAACACCAACAACACAATATCGCTCGGCTTGCTGTTCACACGGATGCGCACATCAAATAATCGGCGGTGCAACAGCACCGTTACCCCGATGAAACCCATCACGCCAAACACACCGCCAGAGACCATGGCCAACAGTTGCTTGTCGCCAGCCGTCACGAAGTGTTCATACATGAAGTGGGGCGTGAGCATGCCCACGCTGTGTCCGCCTAACAAAAACAACACGCCGACATGGAACAAGTTGCTACCCCAACGCAACTGACCGCTGCGCAGGAGTTGAGAAGAATCACTCTTCCATGTGTACTGATCGCGGTCGAAACGGATCAGACTTCCGAGCAAAAACACACTCAGTGCAATGTACGGGTAGAGGCCAAAAATGAAATGGTCAAAGTAGCTCATACTGAAACTCCCGGCGTGTGGCTGGATGCCTTTTTCACGAAATGAATGGGTTGGACATCACCCGGACGGGCCTGGCCACGCGTGCTACAGCCATCAAAGGCTTCGGGCTCGCTCCAGCTGTCGTCGAGTGACTCTTCCGCGGCTATCGCAACGGCTTGGGCTTTGTGACCTGCCAGCTCGAGCACGGCAGCCACCACCACGGCGTAGGGGCTTTCGCGTTTGAGCAAGGCACTGAAGATGGCGTTCAAGATGTGCGCCATTTCACCCAAGAATGCTTTGGCCACCTCAGGCGTTTGGGTTGAAGCGAACTCCAACACCACGCACAAATGGTCAGGCAACTCTTCAGGGGCAAGGAACAGGCCTGATTGCTCATACGTTTTGGTGAGATCGATCATGGCCGGACCACGGTCGCGAGAGTCGCCGTGCACATGTTCAAACAAGTGCAGACAAGTCGCACGGCCACGGTCGAAGGTCTCGACGTAGCGCGCCTCGGCATCCAATGTGTCGAGACGCAACAGGTGCGTGACCAAGGCTTGCAGTTCGGTGCGACGCGCCAAGCTAAGCGCGCCCTCTTCTTCGAGCACTGGCAACAGCAGGGGGAGTTGCTGACGCAGCTCAGCGTCCGGATACGACAGCAACTGCGACAACACGCGTAGGGAATAACGAATGGGTTTCATAGGAGCCTCGATTTAGACGACAGGTTGAATCGGAATCGTGCGGCGTTTGTCACCGCCAAACAAACTGGCATCGGACTGCCCATCAGAGCAACCATTGCCAAACGAGAAGCCGCAGCCACCACGCACATCAAAGGCGTTTTCTGCATATTCACGGTGCGAGCTTGGGATCACAAAGCGATCTTCGTAATTCGCGATGGCCATGATTTGGTACATCTCTTCGACTTGAGCGACGGTCAAACCGGTTTGCTCCAACACGGCATAGTTCTCGACACCATCCACATGTTTGCCGCGCTGGTAGGCGCGCATGGCCAACATGCGTTCGAGGGCACGGGTGACGGGGGCAATGTCGCCAGCGGTCAGCAAATTCGCCAAGTACTGGACGGGGATGCGCATTTGCGACACATCAGGCAACTCGCCGTTCATGCCGACATGGCCGGCATTGGCAGCCGCCGTGATGGGTGACAACGGTGGCACGTACCACACCATCGGGAGCGTCCGATATTCGGGGTGCAGTGGCAACGCGACTTTCCAATCAATCGCCATTTTGTAGACCGGACTGTTGCGCGCACCTTCGAGCCAAGACTCGGGGATGCCGTCTAAGCGGGCTTGCGCAATCACCTTGGGATCATGCGGGTTGAGGAAGATGTCGAGCTGGGCTTGGTACAAGTCCTTTTCGTTCTCCGTGCTCGCGGCTTCAGCGATGCGGTCTGCGTCATACAGCACCACACCGAGGTAGCGGATACGCCCCACGCAAGTTTCTGAACACACCGTGGGTTGACCCGCTTCGATGCGTGGAAAGCAGAAGATGCACTTCTCTGCCTTGCCACTTTGCCAGTTGTAATAAATCTTCTTGTAAGGGCAGCCGCTCACGCACATGCGCCAACCGCGACACTTGTCTTGGTCGATCAACACGATGCCGTCGTCTTCACGCTTGTAAATCGATCCTGACGGGCACGAGGCCACACAGGTCGGGTTCAAACAGTGTTCGCACAGGCGTGGCAAATACATCATGAAGGTGTTTTCAAACTGGCCGACCATCTCTTTTTGGACTTGGTCGAAGTTGGCGAGGTTGGCGTCTTTGCTACGCTTGCTAAATTCGCCGCCCAGAATCTCTTCCCAGTTAGGACCCCATTCGATCTTCTGCATGCGTTGACCTGTGATCAAGCTGCGTGGACGTGCCGTGGGGGTGGCCCTGGACTCGGGTGCACTTTGCAGGTGCTCGTAGTCATAAGTGAACGGTTCGTAGTAGTCGTCGATCTGAGGCATGTTTGGATTCGCAAAAATGCGCATCAACAGCTTCCACTTGCCACCCTGCTTGGGTTCGATCGAACCATCGGCCTTACGGGTCCAGCCACCATTCCATTTGTCTTGGTTTTCCCACTCTTTGGGGTAGCCAATGCCGGGCTTGGTCTCGACGTTGTTGAACCAAGCGTATTCCACGCCGGGACGGCTGGTCCACACGTTTTTACACGTGACCGAACAGGTGTGGCAACCGATGCATTTGTCCAGGTTCAGGACCATGGCAATTTGTGCGCGTATTTTCATATGTATCTCCTTCAAGCCTGAACCGTTGCAGGCGCTTCGTCATCTAACCAATCGACCTTGAGCATCTTGCGAACCACGACAAATTCGTCGCGGTTGGTGCCAATGGTTCCGTAGTAGTTGAAGCCGTAACTGAACTGGGCGTAGCCACCAATCATGTGGGTTGGCTTGGTCACGATGCGCGTCACTGAGTTGTGAATACCGCCCCGGATGCCGGTGATTTCCGAGCCCGGGGTGTTGATCGTTTTTTCCTGAGCGTGGTACATCATCACCATGCCACGATTGACACGTTGACTCACCACAGCACGGGCCGCAATCGCACCGTTGCTGTTGAACAATTCCACCCAGTCGTTGTCGACGATGCCTGCGCTCTTCGCATCATCTTCACTCAGCCAAATCACAGGCCCACCGCGGTTCAGCGTCAGCATGTGCAGGTTGTCGCTGTAGGTGCTGTGGATGCCCCACTTCTGGTGCGGTGTGATGAAGTTGAGTGAGATTTCCTTGTTGCCGTTGGGACGGCGATTGAGCATCTCGTCCACAGTTTTCAAGTCCACCGGTGGACGGTAGGTGGTCATGCCTTCACCAAAGGCCAACATCCAAGGATGGTCAAGATAGAACTGTTGACGACCCGTCAGCGTGCGCCATGGGATGTATTCGTGCACGTTGGTATAACCCGCGTTGTACGACACTTTTTCGCTCTCAAGTCCCGACCAAGTCGGCGAGCTGATGATCTTGCGCGGCTGCGCTTGGATATCGCGGAAACGAATTTTTTCGTCCTCGCGGTGCAAGGCCAAATGCGTGTGGTCACGCCCTGTGATCTTGCCCAACGCCTCCCAAGCCTTCACGGCGACATGGCCATTGGTCTCAGGCGCGAGTTGCAACACCACCTCACAGGCATCGATGTCGGTTTCGATCTTTGGCATACCCTGTGTCACGCCAGCGGCGCGAACCTTGCCATTGAGTTCACCCAGCTGATGCACTTCGTCGTCCGTGTTCCAACCAATGCCCTTGCCACCGTTGCCATGCTTCTCCAGCAGTGGCCCCAATGCGGTGAAGCGCTTGTAGGTGTTGGGGTAGTCGCGTTCGACGACATTGATCTGTGGCGCCGTCACGCCGGGGATCAGATCGCAATCGCCCTTGCTCCACTCTTGCACATCAAACGCTTGCGCCAATTCGGCAGGCGTGTCGTGCATGAGGGGGGTAAGCAGCAGCTCTTTTTCGACACCCAAATGACCGACGCACACTTCGCTGAAAGATTTGGCAAACCCTTTGTAGATCTCCCAATCGCTCTTGCTTTGCCACGCTGGATCCACCGCTGTCGACAAGGGGTGGATGAAGGGGTGCATGTCGCTGGTGTTGAGGTCGTTCTTTTCGTACCACGTGGCGGTGGGCAACACGATGTCTGAATACAAACAGGTGGTGCTCATGCGGAAGTCCAACGTGACCAGCAAGTCGAGTTTGCCTTCAGGCGCTTTGTCGTGCCAAATCACTTCGGTGGGTTTAGCCTCTTCAGCGCCCAAGTCTTTGCCCTGCACACCGTGTGAGGTGCCGAGCAGATGCTTGAGGAAATACTCATGGCCTTTGCCAGACGAACCCAAAATATTGGAACGCCACACAAACATGTTGCGCGGCCAGTTCAAGGGGTGGTCTGGGTCTTCGCAGCTCATCTTGAGACTGCCGTCTTTGAGCGATTTGACTGCGTACTCTTTGGGGTCCATGCCTTGGGCTTGGGCATCCTTGACCACCTGCATCGGGTTGGTTTGCAGTTGCGGTGCACTGGGCAACCAGCCCATGCGTTCAGCACGCACGTTGTAGTCGATCATGCTGCCGCCGAACTTGGTCTTGTCTGCCAAGGGCGACAAAATCTCCTCCACGCCAAGTCGTTCATAACGCCACTGGTCGGTGTGCGCGTAGAAGAAGCTGGTGCTGTTCATTTGGCGGGGTGGACGCACCCAATCCAAGGCGAACGCCAAAGCGGTCCAGCCAGTTTGAGGACGCAATTTTTCCTGACCCACGTAGTGCGCCCAACCGCCACCACTTTGACCGATACAGCCGCACATCATCAGCATGTTGATGATGCCGCGGTAGTTCATGTCACTGTGGTACCAATGGTTCATGGCCGCGCCGATGATGACCATGGACTTGCCGCGTGTCTTGTCCGCGTTGTCGGCAAACTGGCGTGCGACAGCGATCACTTGATCGCGTTTCACGCCAGTGATTTTTTCCTGCCATGCAGGTGTGTAAGGGGTATCGTCGTCGTAGCTGGCAGCTGCATCTTCGCCAGGCAGACCACGACCGACGCCGTAGTTGGCAGCCGTTAAGTCGAACACCGTGGCGACCAAGGCATAGCGCTCTTCACCGGCCTTGCCCAGTTTGATGCGACGCACGGGCACCTTGCGTACCAGCACATCGTCTACCGCGCTGGCTTGTTTGTTGGCGCTGAAGTTGGGGGTATCGATGCCGCCGAAATACGGGAAAGCGACCTCGCCCACTTCGTAGTCAGCGCCCTCACCTTCCATCAAGCTCAGTTTGAGCTTGACTTCATTGCCACCGCGCGCCTCTTTGTCCTCGAGGTTCCATTTACCTGCATCACTGCGGCCTTCGGCGCCCCAGCGGAAACCGATTGAACCGTTCGGCAAAACCATGCGGTCGGCCTGATCGAGTGCGACCGTTTTCCACTCGGGGTTGTTGTCTTGTCCGAGTTTGCCGTTGAAATCACTGGCTCGCAAATAGCGACCTGGCACCGTGACCTTGCGACCATCTGGCAGCGTGCGCTCTTCGAGTTGCACCAGGTTGGGCATGTCGGTGTAGCGACGCACGTAGTCGTCAAAATAAGCACTGCGCTTGTCAAAGTAGAACTCTTTGAGAATCACGTGGCCCATCGCCATAGCGATGGCAGCGTCGGTGCCTTGCTTGGGATGCATCCACAGATCGGCCAATTTGCTGATCTCGGCATAGTCGGGAGTGATAGCGACCGTCTTGGCACCTTTGTAGCGCACCTCGGTGAAGAAGTGAGCATCGGGCGTGCGCGTTTGCGGCACGTTGGAGCCCCACGCAATGATGAAAGTGGAGTTGTACCAATCTGCCGATTCAGGCACGTCGGTTTGCTCGCCCCAAACTTGGGGGCTGGAGGGCGGCAAATCGCAATACCAATCATAAAAGCTCATGCAAACGCCACCGATCAAAGACAGGTAACGGCTA
The DNA here is from genome assembly GCF_003063475.1 of Limnohabitans curvus. Lineage (NCBI taxonomy): Bacteria > Pseudomonadati > Pseudomonadota > Betaproteobacteria > Burkholderiales > Comamonadaceae > Limnohabitans > Limnohabitans curvus. The sequence continues at coordinate 2,522,511 of NZ_NESP01000001.1, read as the reverse complement.
CCTGCGGCATAGCTGATCATGGACATAGCTGGGATCGGTGAAAAACCGATGATGCGGTCCGCGCCATATTGTTTGATGGTGTAGACGTTTGCGCTCGCGATGATCTGGTTGACCTCTTCCCACGTGCTGCGCACAAAGCCGCCCAAGCCACGCTGCTCTTGCCATTCAAGGCGAGCGTTGGGGTTTTCAACAATGCTGGTCCACGCATCAACCGGGCTCTTAGCCACGGCCAAAGCGGCACGCCAATGCTTGAGTAAGCGGGCACGGATCATGGGGTACTTAACGCGGTTAGCGCTGTACAAATACCAAGAATACGATGCGCCTCGGGCACAGCCGCGAGGCTCATGATTGGGTAGGTCTGGGCGTGTGCGTGGGTAATCGGTCTGTTGGGTTTCCCAAGTGACGATGCCGCCCTTGACATAGATCTTCCACGAACACGAACCGGTGCAGTTCACGCCGTGGGTGCTACGCACAATTTTGTCATGTGCCCAACGGTCACGGTAGGCGTCCTCCCATGTGCGGTCTTCGCCAGTGGTCACGCCGTGTCCACCAGAAAAAGCTTCCTTGGGGTTTGAAAAATAATTCAATCGATCCAGAAAATGACTCATAGGTTTCTCCAATACATTGGGGTCATGAACGACCCCTTTTCAAACAGCTTCAAGGGTTACGAATTTCGGCACCTGCACGCAGGTAGAACCACCAATTCAGGACAAGGCACAGCGTATAAAAAATAGCGAAGCCGTACATCGCGACTTCAGGCGTGCCCGCTTTGATCTGCTGACCAATCACCACCGGCGCGATGAAGGCGCCATAGGCAGCGATGGCCGATGTCCAGCCCAGCACAGGGCCGGCTTGTTGGCGGTCAAAGATCACAGCGATGGTGCGAAACGTCGAGCCGTTACCAATGCCACTGGCCGTGAACAGCAACACGAACAACAACATAAAGGTCAGAAAGTACTGCTCAGGCGATGCCGACTGGTAGGCCAACCACATCACATAGCCCACGCTGGCAGAGGCCACCACCATCACGGCCGAGATGATCTGCGTGACGATGGAACCACCCGTTTTGTCTGACAACCAACCACCAATAGGTCTGACCAAGGCGCCTACAAAAGGGCCAATCCAGGCATACGTCAGCGCGGAGGGGGCGTTGGGGTTTTTCAGGGTGTGCTGCAGCACGCCGCTGGCATCAGGCACATGGCTGATGCCGAAAATCACGGTGATGGAAAGAGGCAATGCCATCGAGAACCCAATGAAACTACCAAAGGTCACGATGTAGAGCACCGTCATAGACCACGTGTGTTTGTTCTTAAAAATAGCAAACTGTGCAGCGATGTTGTCCTTCATCGTGCCAAAGGCCGTGAGCTTCATCACCATCAACGTGCTCGCGATGATGAGCGGCATCGCCAGCCACATGTTGAGGATGCCCAAACCACTAGGGGCAGGCAGGTACAAATACAGACCGACACCAGCGGGGACAAACGACAAGGTATAGAGCCAGATAATTTTTAAGAAGGCAGGAATGGTGCCACCGATGTTGGGCGACACCGTGGTCAGGTTGTTCATGCCGAAATAGCAAGCCACCGACAACGGAACCAATGTCAAGACCCAAGCAAACCCTGCGTTTTGCACCCAAGTCGGCGTGCCAGCCACAATCTTGCCCAAGATCCAACCACTGTCTTTCACCAAGGTCATGGGCTCACCACCCAAGCTGCCGAACAAGCTCACCGTCATGACCAGCGGAATAACGATCTGCATGGTGGTCACGCCAAAGTTGCCCAAGCCGGCGTTCAATCCCAGTGCCGTGCCCTGCAAACGCTTAGGGAAGAAGGTACCGATGTTGGACATGGAGCTGGCAAAGTTGCCACCACCGACGCCAGACCAAAGTGCCATGAGCTGGAAGACCCACAACGGCCACTCGGGGTGCTGCAAGGCCATGCCCGTTCCCAACGCAGGCGCCAACAACATGGCAGTAGTCAAGAAAATAGTATTGCGGCCACCAGACAGACGGATCACGAACGACGCTGGAATGCGCATGGTGGCACCTGCCAAACCTGCAATCGCCGTGAGGCTGAATAGCTCAGCCTGCGTGAAAGGGAAACCCAAGTTAAGCATCTGCACCGTGATGATGCCCCACATGCCCCAGATGGCGAATCCGCACAAGAGCGCAGGCACCGAAATCCAAAGATTGCGGTAAGCAATGCGCTTGCCGGTGCTCTCCCAAAACGTCTCGTCTTCGGGACGCCAATCACTGATATCTGTGCCCTGAACGGCGTTGATGTTTTGTTTTGTGTTCATGTCCATCCTTGATAAATGAAGACTCAAGCCTGAAACGCAGACTCTGGATGGGGACGACCCATGACGCTAGTTTTGCGAACTTCCGTCCAATACATCCAGATGAGTGACACCCAGACCACGCCATACATCAACATGAAGGCGCTGCTGCGAATGCCTGTCAAATCAACCAACGCACCAAACAAAATTGGAAGGATGAAGCCACCCAAACCACCGGCCAGGCCCACGATGCCGCTGATGGCACCAATGTTGTGTGGATAGTCATCGGCGATGTACTTGAAAACACTGGCCTTGCCAAAGGCAAAGGCAATTCCGAGAATGAACATGATCGCGGTGAACATGTAGACGTTCAGGCCAAGTACGAACGTCTGTGGTCCTGTGACGGTGGCAATAGTGAATTCGGTTTGTGGATACGACAGCAAGAACAAACAGATCCAGCTAACCCAGAGCACCCACCAAGTCACAGCGTGCGCACCATACTTATCGCTGAGCACACCCCCCATCGCTCGCAGCACACCACCAGGGAGAGAGAAGCACGCAGCCAATAACGCCGCCACGCGAATGTCTAAACCGTATTCGCCGATGTAGTACTGCACCATCCACAAAGCCAACGCCACATACCCACCAAACACAATGCTGTAGTACTGGCAGTACTTGAGTACAACAGGGTCTTTGAGCGTTTTGAGTTGGTCTCTGAAAGACTCACGACTCGTCACCAAATGCGATGGTGCGCTGTAGCTAAATGACCAGAACACTACCACCGTACCAGCCATGATGGCGGCATACACCTGCGGAACCATCGTCCAACCAAAAGCAACCAGAATGACGGGAGCAATAAATTTATTAACAGCGGATCCAGAGTTGCCGGCGCCATACACACCCATGGCCATGCCTTGCTGCTTCTTAGGGAACCAACGCGCCACATAGGGTGTTCCCACAGAGAAAGAACCGCCGGCTAATCCGACAAACAACCCAATCACAAGAAACTGCCAATACGCCGTAGCGTAGGACATCAACCAAATCGCAGGGACTGTGGCCGACATCAACAAGGCCATGACGATACGACCACCATAACGGTCGGTCCAGATACCCAATGGCACCCGCACCAGCGAACCGGTCAGCACAGGCATCGCCATTAACAAGCCGAATTGGGTGGCATTGAGGTCCAGCATTTTTTTAATCGGGATGCCGATCACGCCGAACATCATCCACACCATGAAACAGACGGTAAAAGCCAAGGTGCTCACAATCAGCACCGACCATGCTTTGCGTTGTTGAATCAATTCATTTGTCATAACTACTCTCCAAACTCGTGCATGCAGTGTGGTTGTTTGGTGCAGTTTTGGGTATCCACCTGAAGACCACGTCACGCAAAGCAAAAGGAGGATGAAGGCCAAGCCCTCATCCTCCTTTAGGAGTATCGAAATTGATCTAGATCAACTCAAGCCATGCGTCGCTGCGAAGACTGCGATTTGTACGCGAGATGTCAGGTCCAGCTTCTTGAAAATGTGTTGGATATGAATCTTGACCGTGGTCTCTGCGATGTCTAAATCGCGGGCGATCTGTTTGTTACTGAGACTTTTTGCGATCAACAAAAAGATATCTTTCTCGCGTGGAGAAAGTTTGTCGAGCGACTGAATTGCTGCGGCCTTGCTGAAAGACATGATTCCGACAGCATCCGCCGTTGGATTCGCCGGATGGCGCATCGTTGATACCAATTTATTCAGCATCGAGGGGCTGATGACCGAATGTCCCTCGTGTACTTTGACAAGCGCATCACACAATTGGTCGGATTCAGATGTTTTGAGCAAATAGCCGTCGGCACCACTTTGCAAAGCCTTGGACAGATCTTCCTCGTCTTCACTCACGGTGAGCATCAAAATACGTAGATTGGGGCGATCCGATTTGAGTGATGCAATGGCGTCCACCCCTTTGACGCCTGGCAAATGGTTGTCAAGCAACAGCAAGTCCGGTTGCGTCTTAGCAAGCACCCGCAAAGCCTCGCCCACATCACCCGCCTCTCCGACGATTTCAAAACGATCATCTTGCGACAGCAATGCGATCAAGCCTCTGCGAAACAAAGGATGGTCATCGACCACGAGCAGTTGGATGGGTTCAGACATAAACATCACGACAGCGACGCTGTCTGTCCCTCTTTTAATTTTGAAGGCTTGGCGGCTGGCACACGCAGCGTCACGGTGGTGCCTTGGTCGACTTCAGAAACAACATCCACTTTGGCGCCAATCTGCTCGGCACGTTCACGCATGATTTTTAAACCCACCTGGAGTTCAGACCGGTTGTTACGTTCATCAAATCCAATGCCATCGTCTCGCACCACAAAACGCCATGGATCACCTTTGTGAATTTCAATCACAACGGCTTGAGCGTTGGCATGCTTACGGACGTTCGACAAGGCTTCTTGCAACACATGCAACACATGAATCTGTACATCTTGTGGCAGTGGTAGCCCGTCTCCAGACACCGTACGGCTCACCTGAAGACCGGTTTGGTGATGAAATTTTTGCAAGGTCTCCTGAACGGCGCGGTCGATGTCATCGGCTTGGGTACGCGTGCGGAAATGCAAGAGCAACTCCCGCACATCCGCAATGCTTTCCTTTAAGCCACTGTCGAGTTCGTTCAACGCAAAATCTGTTTTGTCACTGTTGTTTTTCGAAATAGCGGAACGGAGCAATTGAGCCTGAATCTTCAAAAATGCCAAGGACTGTGCAATCGAGTCATGCAACTCCCTTGCCAGCAATGACCGCTCACCTGCAATCGCGGCCTCGCGGTCCAAGGCCACCGCGCGCATCCCTTCGACAGCCGTGGCCAAGTGACTGGCCAGCGTGTCCATCAACTCGAACTCCTCTGCCGCCAAACTGACCTGGCTTTTATAGAACAAATTGATTTCACCCAACACCTTGTGGTGCATGCGCACAGGCACAGAGATCAAACTTTCATAACCGATGCGGGCGCAGTGTTGAAAGGGTGCGATGTCACTGTTGGTGATCGGGATCACCCGGGTACGGGCGTCTAGTTTTGGATTGCCACAGGCACAGGCGCCGGCCCTCAAACATTTCTCTTCCTCTTGCATAACCTGAGGGAATTGATCAGAAGCTAAGAGGAAAAATTTAGAAACATCTTCATCCGACCAGCGCAGAGCAATCGCATCCGCCTTCATCAATCGTCGCACGCGCTGCGCAAAGCCTTGTGTTAATTCACTGAGGTCGTTGGTTTGTGCAAGAAAAGCACTGACCCCATACAGACCTTCCAGCCGTTCTTTCTGCGCCGCGATGCGTTGGGTTTTGGCGATCACTTGGGCTTCGAGGTTGCCATACAAGGATTGCAAAGTGGCAGCCATGCGGTTAAAGCCAGAGGTGACTTGTCCAAATTCGTCGTTGGAAACCACATCCAGTCGCACTGAAAATTGTGCAGATTCAAGCTTTCGCAAGCCATCACGCAAATGGCTCAAAGGGTTGATGACGTACAAATAACCCGAGTAGAGCATGACAACCGCCCCAGCAATCGCCAACGCCATCATCACAATCTGAAACAAATTCAAAATCGCGGTCAAGCTTGACATCTGACTTTCGATCGACAACACAAAGCGATCAATCGCATTCAAAAAATTGACAGAATGTTCGACCAAGCGTTGGTGTTCCAAGGGCGGATGCACGGTAAAGCGCATCTTTTGATCGGACCACAGATGCGCTACTTCTGCGTAACGCGCATGCACAACGCTATCCCACGGAACAAACAACGGCCGAGCGGCATCACCGTTTTTGAGCACCGCCATGCTTTGGTCAAATTCACCGGTCAGTAACTGAATCTCTTGTTCTGGCAATTGAGCTTGCACAGCACTGGTCAGCCGCCAAGTTTGCATGCGCATGCGCCCTGCTTCGTTCAGCGCTGCTGCGCCCCCGCCCAGCTTCCAAGTCACCCACAGCGTAAGCCCGATGGAGATCAAGGCAATCACCAACAAGCCCGTGCCTATACGCACGAGTTTGGTTGACAGTGATGCGGTGTTTTTCATGCAGTTTTAACCGAAGCGCCCTTTTTTTTGCTTAATGAAAATCCCACGGTGCGAATCACCGCTGGTGGATCCTGTGCATCGGCCATCAAATCTGCCAGGGTCACGCTGTCCAGTTTTTCAAAAAAAACTTTCAAAGCATCTGCGAGAACATTTTTCAAACGACAACTGGGCATCAATGCACAGTGACTTACCCCATCTTGAATGCACTCAACGATCGAAAAATCACTCTCTGTTTTTCGAACAACTTCGCCAATCACGATCTCTGACGCAGGCCGCCCCAATCGAAGGCCACCGCCTCGCCCCCGACTGGTGATTAAATAGCCATCCGCCGCAAGCGTCATCACAATTTTGGTCAGATGACTTTTTGATATGTCATGTTGCTCTGCGATCTCCTGAATGGTTGCGGCGGTTTGCCGCGATTCGCTTTGTGCGCAGAACATCAGCACACGAAGACTGTAGTCGGTCCATTGGGTAAGTCGCATCGTTCAATAGTCCTAGTTCTTGAGGATGACCCCTCAAATATTCATTCTTAATGAATTTTATGCTGTGACCCGTTTTTAACCACACGAACCCAAGTAGCCACACTGCGTGCAATAGTCACAGCCATCCTTTCGAATCACTGCGTGCGCACCACAATCGGAACACTTTTTACCTTTCATGACGGTTTGGGGTGCCTCTGACGCAAACACGGTCGACGAGGTCGCCCCAACTTCGCCCAGTGCCGCAGGCAACGTGGACATTTCAGGGTGGGACACTCTCAGCGCCAAAATGTTCTGTACGGCGAAGGCAATGGCGGCCACTTCAGAGTCGTGCCAAAGCGGAATACGGGCGCCATCTTCACGCGTTTTGTGTCCATGACGTACCGGCCCTCTGTCCCATGCCACCTTGCACATGTCACTCAACGCGCGCTCTAGAAAACCACCACGTGCGGCAAGAGACAAAAGGCGCATGCTTGCTGTGATCCACTGTTGCGATTCACCGCTCTGACCCACAGGCATAAAAAACTCAATCGCGCGGTCCACGGTGCCATGGCCGTCTGCCCGCTTGACCGGTAGAAAGGACACGATGAGATACAGCGTCTTGTGCCCCTCATGGGTCCAATACTCGATTTTCTCAGCCACCGCACTCAACGCCCCTTTGGGACGGCTTTCGATCACGGTGCGCATCGGATCGGCGCCCAGGGCATCAACAGATGCAACGGGCTTGCTAGCTTCTGGCGCTGGCGTGAGTTCAAGCACAGAACCTAAGATGGCATTGGGTCGATACGTGGCTAATCCTTTGAGCCCAGCGCGCCAAGCTTGCAGATACAAGTCCTTGAAATCTTCATAGGGGTAATTGGCCGGCACATTCACCGTCTTAGAAATCGCAGTGTCTACAAAAGGTTGAACCGCTTCCATCATGGCGATGTGTTCATGGGCAGTCATCTCCAGCGCACCGACGAACTGTGCCGGTAAGTTATCCGTATCACCGCCCAGCGCACAGTACAAGCGCCAAGCATGATCCTGCACCTCGTATTCCGTGCGCGAGCCATCGGCTTCACGTTTTTTTCGTGTGTACATCCATGAAAACGCTGGCTCAATCCCATTCGATGCGTTGTCGGCGAAAGCCAAACTCACGGAGCCGGTGGGGGCAATCGACAACAAGTGGCTGTTGCGAATACCATGCTTGCGGATACTGGCTTTCAACGCATCGGGCAATCGACTCGCAAATGTCCCTTTGGCCAAATAAGTTGGCGCATCAAACAAGGCGAAGGCACCCTTCTCCCGCGCCAAGGCCACAGACGCTATGTAGGCCGCATCGCGCATGCACTCAGCGATACGTCGCGCCATGTCACGCCCTTCATCGGCGTTGTAGCGCAAGCCCAACATCACCAACGCATCACCCAAGCCAGTAAAACCCACGCCGATGCGGCGCTTGTCCTGCGCCTCTTGCTGTTGTTGCGGCAAGGGCCAGTGGGTCAGGTCCAAGACATTGTCCAAAGCCCGCACTTGCAAGGCCACGCTATTTGCAAAAGCTTCAAAGTCAAATTCTGCTTTGCCGCCGTGTCCGAATGGACGTCGAACAAACCGCGGCAGAATGACGGGGCCGAGGTCGCAACAACCGTAGGGCGGCAACGGTTGCTCACCACAAGGATTGGTGGCGCTGATGGACTCAATCGCTCGCAGGTTGTTATCTCGGTTGATCTGATCAAGAAACAAGATGCCAGGCTCCGCAAAGTCGTAGGCCGAGCACATGATCGTGTCCCAAAGCTCAGTCGCTCTTAAGGTCTGGTAGACCCACATCCCATCTTCACGTTGATGTGCGCCGTGTTGGCACAACTCTGCGCCGGGGTCTGCAATGTGCACCAAGTCCCAAGGGCCGTCATGCAGCACGGCGTCCATGAAGGTATCGCTCACCGCGACGGACACGTTGAAGTTGTTCCAACGACCCGGCGTCCGCTTGGCCGTGATGAACTCCATCACATCAGGATGGTCAATGCGCAGCACACCCATTTGCGCGCCGCGCCTCGCGCCCGCACTCTCTACAGTGGCGCATGAGTGGTCAAAAACATTGATATAGCTGCACGGCCCAGATGCCGTTGACGCCGTTCCCTTGACGCACGCCCCACGGGGTCGGATGCGAGAAAAGTCATACCCCACACCCCCGCCACGCCGCATGGTCTCTGCCGCCTCTCGCAGTGCTTCATAAATTCCGGGATAGCCGCTGCCGTCCACGCCTTGGATGCAATCGCCCACTGGCTGTACAAAACAGTTAATCAGTGTGGCTTGAATTCCTGTACCGGCCGCACTCATGATCCGGCCAGCACCAATGGCCCCTGCTTCTAGATTTTGACGGAATAAGACTTCAAATTCGGCACGGAGTTCCACCGGTTCTACGCTGGCCAACGCGCGGGCCACTCGGTCAAAGAGTTGACTGACGTTGTCCTCTCCTGGCTTGAGATATTTTTCTCGAAGCACATCCTTGCTGATCGGCTGTATCGGCATGGTAGAAATTGCATCCAACAAAACTTGGTGATCGACGTGACGGTTCATGCGTCCACTCCCTTCAGAGTTATATAACGGGTAATCAGTTGAAATAGGCATCCTGCGCACAAGACTAACGGGACATCGTTGATCTTGGCTTGCCATTGATCAAGCAACCATGCTTTACCAAGCAAATGTGTTTGCGCAAAATCTTTTCCGCCTCGCACCATGAGCCCCAGTTAGATCAAACAAACTTAGATTTTTAATTAAAACATTCATTAAACATGAATCTTATATGATAATAGATGCATTTCACATGAATCTTAAAGGATCTTTTATGACATCACAGACCACACAAAACTTTGCGAAGGCCGATCAGAGCTTGGGGCATCTGGCAATCCAAATTCCAGGTGCAACCGCCATTTTTAGAAAATTAAAGTTGGACTTTTGCTGCGGAGGGCAGCAGACATTAGCGAACGCTTGTGCTGAAAAGGGACTGAATACGAACCAGGTGTTAAGTGAAATCCAAGCACTCGAGCATCACGAGCTGCCACCCCTAACGTCCACATCCATCGAACTCATCGATCACATACTGGCGCGCTACCACGAGGTGCACCGACAACAACTGCCCGAGCTGATTCGCATGGCACGACGCGTGGAAGCCGTGCACCGTGAGCACCCACAAGTACCTACAGGTCTGGCGGATCAACTGGAGACCATGCAAGAAGAACTGCTAGAACACATGGCGAAAGAAGAGGCCATCCTGTTCCCACTTCTCAAATTAGGTCAGCACCCCATGGCCGTTAATCCCATCGGCATGATGCGCCTCGAACATATCAACCATGGCGCACAACTAGAAAAACTAGCCGAGCTCACCACACAGCATCAGCCACCAAGTGGCGCATGCAACACATGGCAGGCACTGTATGCAGGCACAGCAAGGTTGAACGAGGACCTGATCGAACACATCCACCTCGAAAACAACTATCTGTTTCCACAGTTTGAGCCAAGCGCCCAAACTAGCCATTGCGTATAAGCCCCCCATCACCGAGACCAATCTATGCCAAGTGAAGCAACTGACTGGATGAACTTAGCGCAGGCCGCTAGCTTGAAACCGTTAAAGATCAAAGGCCACACCCTTTTACCCATCGTTCAAGGCGGGATGGGCGTCGGTGTCTCCGCATCTGGACTGGCTTCAGCCGTCGCACGGATGGGCGGTATGGGCACCATCTCTGCGGTGGACCTACGTCGCCGCCATCCTGACTTGATGACGGAGACAAAGCACCTCGACAAAGAGCCAGATGCAGGCGAACGCATTGACAAGGTCAATCTGATTGCGCTCGACCGCGAAATAAAAATAGCCCACCAAAGTGCGAATGGCAAAGGCGCCATCGCCGTCAACATCATGAAAGCCTTGAGCGCCTATGAGGCCTACATCCACCAAGCATTAGACAGCGGTGCAGATGCGCTCGTCGTGGGTGCTGGCTTGCCTTTAGACCTTCCTGAGCTAGCACGTGACTACCCAAAAACTGCATTGATCCCCATCCTTTCCGATGCCCGTGGCGTTCAACTTCTGGTGCGCAAATGGGAAAAAAAAGGACGCTTGCCAGATGCCATCATCATCGAAAATCCACGACTGGCGGGTGGCCACCTAGGTGCCGCCAAAGTGGCTGACCTTGGGGATTCACGGTTTGATTTTGATGTGGTGATTCCCCAGGTACTTGAATTTTTCAAGACATCAGGGTTTGAACAAGAAATACCACTGATCGCAGCGGGCGGCGTCAACAGTCATGCACAAATTGCACAACTGCAAAGCTTAGGCGCCAGTGGCGTTCAACTTGGAACTGCATTTGCTGTCACAGAAGAATGTGATGCCTCGTTGGCTTTCAAAATGATTTTGGCCAAGGCGAAACCGCAAGACATCGTTGAATTTTTGAGCGTTGCAGGCTTGCCTGCCCGCGCGGTAAGGACGCCATGGTTGGACAAATACCTCCGCATATTGCCCATCCTGCAAGAGCGTGCACACGTCAAAGCGAAATGCAATATGTCGTTCGACTGCCTCCAGCACTGTGGCTTACGCGATGGCAATGGGAGCATAGGCCAGTTCTGCATTGATCAACAGTTGGGACATGCGCTTGACGGTGACACGCAACGTGGCCTCTTTTTCCGGGGTGCCGGTCTCTTGCCATTTGGTGAGCAAATACGAAGCGTGCCTGACCTCATTCGGCATTTGCTGACCCCGGTTGCCGTCGATCACACATGAAAATCATGGGGCTTTGACATGCGTCAACACCATCCATTTCAATTGACTAAAAAATAGTAGTTTTATAACTAGGAAAAAAAATGGGACATGCCTGCATACAAGTCATTTATGACGAGCACTCTTCAATCTCTGCCATTTTGAAATCGTTACGCATGATGATCAGACGCGGACCGCAAAATGAGCCAGAAATCTTCTTCGATGTGATGCGCGCCATGCTGTTTTATATTGATGAAGTACCTGAAAAGCAGCACCACCCCAAAGAAACGGCTTTCTTGTTTCCACCTGTGGCACAAAGATCACCGCAATGCGCCGAACTGATAGAACAGTTAGAAATGGATCATGAAAAAGGGGAAGCCTCGGTGCGTGAGCTTCAACACCTGCTGCTGGGTTGGGAAATATTAGGGGAATCACGTCGTCAAGCCTTCGAAGAAGCAACTTTGAAATTTGTAGACTTTTACAGTGAACATCTACTTCTTGAAGAGTCAATCATCATTCCTGAAGCCTTGTGGCATTCCCCCAAACCTCTAGACACTTTTCATAGCGCAGTTTGACGCTGCCGCTCGAACTCATAGGGGCTGAGTTGATCGAGGTGCTTATGGCGTCGAACTCGATTGTAGAAACCCTCGATGTAATCGAAGATGTCCGACTTAGCTTCAGCCCGAGTTTGGTAAATCCGCTTCTTGATTTGTTCGCTCTTCAAATTACTGAAGAACGATTCAGCAACCGCGTTATCCCAGCAGTTGCCTCGACGGCTCATGCTCGGGCTCAGTCGGTTGTCTTTGCACCAGCGGTTGAACTCATCGCTGCCAAATTGGCTACCCTGGTCAGAATGGATGATCACTGAGTCCTTTGGCCTTCTGCGCCACACCGCCATCGTCAATGCATCCAGCACCAAGCTCGTCTGCATGCGTGGGCCCATACTCCATCCCACCACCGCACGCGAATGCAAATCTAGTACAGCCGCCAAATACAGCCACCCTTCATGTGTGCGGATATACGTGATGTCCGTCACCCAAGCTTGGTCGGGTTCGTCGTGTTGGAACTGGCGCTGCAACTGGTTGGGCGCAACCAATGAAGGCTTGCCCACTTTGTACCTAGGGCGTTTGTAGCCTCGAACTGATTTGATTTGAGCCACACGCATCAGCCGCGCCACACGGTTTTCGCTACAAGCCACGCCAGCTTCACGCAGGTCACAGAAGATGCGCGGACTGCCGTAGATGCCCATGCTCTGGTCGTAGAACTCTTTGATCTTTGCCGTCAACACCTCATTGGCTCTTGCCCTTGCTGAGAGCGGCTCATGCAGCCAAGCGTAGTAGCCGCTGCGGTGAACTTTGAGAACGCGGCACATGCTGGTGAGTTTGAATTCGGATCGGTGGGCTTGAATAAATGCGTACTTCACCCGGACTGCTTTGCAAAGTACGCGGCGGCCTTTTTTAGGATATCGCGCTCCTCGGTAGTGCGTCTTAGCTCAGCCTTGAGCTTGGCCATCTCGGCTTGCAGCACCTTTAGATCGTTGGTAGATGGTTCATCAGCCTTTTTGAACTTACTGACCCACGTGTACAGAACACCTTCAGCAATGCCTAGTCGCTTGGCTACATCGACAACCGAGTGGCCTTTATCGATGACTTGTTTGACTGCCTCGTCTTTGAACTCAGGGGCATATTTCGCTCGTTGCATTTGCAATTCTCCATTTCAGTTTTGACATCATATTTGTCTACTGATTTGGGGGAATGCCAGTGGTCGCGATTAGCGCGAGCCAACATTTATTGACACTTCGGCAACCAACTAAAACGCCTGATCAAGAGGTTGAGTTCTTTTTCATCAAGACAGAACTACAGCCCGAAATTGAACCTTCGCGTGATCGGTCCATCACAAAGCAGGAGGCAGCAATCACCCAAGCAATTTCAGAAAAGCTACCCGCGACTATGGCTGCACCCTCTGCACCCACCGCTGAAGAATGGACATTTGCTTCCAAGTACACAAATAAAAACAGCAAAGGCTATCGCCATAGCTGGGGCCAGCAAGTTCGCAGCATGATGGGCACAGCTATTGAGGGACCTGATCAAGGTGAAGTGCGCTTTCGCATCGAGATAGCGCCAAACGGCACATTGGCAAAACTCGACACGCTATGGAGTACCTCAGCACATGCTGAAAAACTGGCTCGTAAAGCCATCCAAAACATGCCAGCATTGCCTCCTACTCCTACAGGCAAACCTTTGATTTTTGAGAAAACAATTTCGTTTTCCCCTTTTGCATCAGACGGCCCACCAACCTACAAAGACGACTGCCTGCCAGACACGCCTGCTTTTAAAAATCCGTTTGCTTGGGATGGCAAATCTGAGCAGGTGAAAGCTCAGCCCGCCCCCACAGAGCCTAAGCTTGACGCTCAGGCCATGGAAGAGTGCCTGCGACAGTTACCCAAAGACACATTGGAAGCCGAAATGGCGCGCGACCAACGCATCATGGACCAATGGGGCAGTAGCAAAACTGGCCGATGATGTGCTGATTAAACGCAGCAGGAATTTCCATCCTCTTTAATTCCTAGTGCCTTAAATATCTTCCCAGCTGGACAAAAGCCTGTAAATCCAGATTGAAACAAATTCAATCCAACAAATGCGCAAAGCCACAACCAGCTAGGCGAACTCAGATCAACTTGTCCATTTAAATGAGCAAGGGCTAAACCCAGGGTCACCATGAAGCCTGCCATGATGCTGATTAGTTTATTGACGGTCATTTTTCACTCCAATTAAAAATAAAACTATGCTCTCTAAAATTATTGAAGAGAGCGTCCCTCACCTTTTTCCTCAACCGTCTGTCCATCACGAATGTGATAGATGCGTTTGAAGGTTGGGATGATCTTTTCATCGTGTGTTACGACGATGATGGCTGTCTGTGCGAGACGGGCCATGTCATTCAGAATTCGAATCACAGAAAGAGCACGCTCGCTATCAAGAGGTGCTGTAGGCTCATCAGCCAGAATTACAGGCGGTTTGTTTGCCAACGCACGAGCAATAGACACTCGTTGCTGCTCACCACCAGATAGCTGAGATGGTTCAGCCTTTGCGCGGTGCAACACATCTAAAGATGTCAACAACTCAAGCGCCCGTTGCCTTGCAAGTTCATTGGGAACACCAGCCAACATTGGCAACAAAGCAACGTTATCTGTCACGTCCAAAAAAGGAATCAGATAAGGCGCTTGGAACACAAAACCAATACGATCGCGTCGCAAGGTTCGTAAATCTGGAATCTTCCATCCGTTGTCATAGATAACTTCATCGCCTAAAGTCATTCGCCCCGACGTGGGCTCAATGATGGCCCCCAAGCATTTGAGAAGCGTACTTTTACCTGAGCCAGAAGGGCCAACAAGTCCAACCACCTCACCCGCTGAAACTTGCATGTTGACGTTCTTCAAAGCCTCGACCGCAGTGTCTCCATGCCCATAGACTTTGCGTAGGTTTTCAATAAGGATGCCACCGGTTTTGTATGTCATTTCGTACACCTCAACTGATGGCCTGAGCCGGATCAACAAGTAAGGCAACACGAATAGCCATCGTGCTAGCCAATGCGCAGATTAGCATCGTGGCCCCAAAACCCACAATCGCATCTTGCGTCAGAAGCAAAACAAACTTAGGAAATACTGGCGCCCAAATCGTGGCAGCAACTTTGCCCACCACAAATCCAATCACACCTAAACCCAATGCTTGCTGCAAAATCATGGCCGCGATGGTGACGTTATGTGTACCGATCAATTTCAGAACAGCAATCTCTCGAATCTTCCCAAGTGTCATCGTGTAGATGATGAAAGCCACGATTGCGGCACTCACAACAGCAAGGATGACTAAAAACATACCAATTTGTTTGGCTGATGTTGCAATCAATTTTTCAATCAGGATTTCTTCCATGTCTGCGCGAGTGAATACGGTCAGATGCTTCCAGCGGCGAATAGGTTCAGCTACATGATCGGCAGACCACCCATCTGACACTCGCACTAAGACCGCATTGACATTACGACTACTGGTTTGTAAGTTTTGTACAGCTTCTAGCAAACCGGGTACTGCTGGCCTATTGAACGCACCATTTACGGCAGTTCGCACGCGGTCGTTCACGATTGCCTCGTTGTCTTTGAGGAACTGCGCTTCTTGCGCATCCTTAAGTGGAATGAAGACCATTGGGTCCCCGCCCGATGACACCATGCGACGTGTCAGTCCAACTACCTCATAGGTGTGGCGTCGGATCTCAACTTTGTCACCTATAGACAAACCACTTTTAATGTCGGCAACCGCCTCGTAGTGGCTAAGCATGAGGTGACGCCCAGCTAACAAATAGCTGGGTTGCCCCGGTAACCCCTTAGCTCCCGGCTCGATACCAACAACCATAGCTCTCGCCTCTTTACCGCCAACAGTTTTAACCTGCATGGTGAAGTAAGTGATGTTGGACGCCATGTCGACACCCGGCATTCCCGTGATGCTTCGAACCACATCGTCTTTGAGACTTGAGGCTTCTGCATATGGGCCTTGGGTGTCTTTTTGAACTACCCATAAATCAGCGCCGCTGTTGTTGAGCAGCGCCTGCGCATCATCAACCATGCCACGAAATACACCAGCCATTGTTAGCGTGACGCCAATCAGCAAGCCTAGACCTAGGCCTGTTAAAACAAACTTAGCCCAGCTGTGTTGAATGTCGCGTGCAGCGAGATTAATCATGGCTTAATCTTTTTAGCTAAAGCATCCACCACACGAAAGTTGGCACCTTCAGACAGTGCCTTTTCGCTATAAACAACCACGGTGTCACCTGAAGCCAGCCCTTGAATTGCCTGAACTCGACCATCAAGGCTGGCAGCGCCCCATTGGACTTGCACAAACTCAAGTCGGCCATCAATGACTCGCCAGACACCTGAACGACCTTGATAAGTTTGCACACTGGCTTGCGGTATGGCTAAGGCGTCCGTTGCTTCCTTTAAGTTAAGTGTGACTTCAGCCATTTCACCAATAGATAAAGATGGCGGCATTTGCTCAAAGGCAACCTGAGCAATTCGCTCTTCAGTTACAGCGTCAGCTTGTAGTTCCACCCGTTCAACCTTACCTAGGAGCGAGTGTTGAGGACTAGATCTCAGTACGATCTGCGCAGGCAACCCAACTTCAAGACCAGATGATCGCCCTTGGTCTACACGCAACTTGATCCATAAACTGGATGGATTAGCCAACCTAAGAACAGGTTGCCCAGCGACAACCGTGCTGCCCGATTCAGCATCTCTGCTAATTACGACGGCATCAGCTGGTGCTACCAATTTGGTGTTTTGCTTTTGCAAAGCAACCGCAGTTCGTTCAGCCTGCAAACGCAGGGTTTCTTGCTTAGCGGCTTGCAGGTTAGCTTGAGCAGCTTGATACGCCGCATCCGCAGATTGCAGCTCTTGATCTCGTCCCTCTAAAGCCGCAGAACTGATGAAATTTTGCTTTGCTAATTCTTCATAACGCTTCAAATTTGCGTTCGCAAGTTCTCGTCTTGCCTTGGTGTCAGCGACTTGAGCTTTACCAGCTATCTCCACGCTAGATGCTTTCGATAAAGCAGCTTCTTGTGCATTCAAGCGTTGGTCTAGATCGACTGGGTCCATTTCTGCCAGCAACTGACCTGCTTTTACCGCCTGACCCACATCCACGTGTACTCGCAACACACGACCAGCTACGGTTGGCCCCATAAGCCAACTTTGACGAGCCTCCACACTGCCGATTCCAAACACAGAGGGGGTTAGGCTCTCTTTTTTAACTTGGATGACAGTAACTTTTGTTGGTGCTAACGGTCCCATGCGAAAAGCCATGAAACCAATCGTGATTAGCACTAGACCAGTTGCTGCAACCATTACGACCTGTTGCTTGCTTAATTTTGGAATTTTCATTTGGACGTACCTGCTTTTTTCACGGAAGAAGCAAGAAGTCCCGCCTCATAAATGCTGAACACTGTTTTTGCTTGCTGTTTTATCTTTTCGAGACTGCCAGTAATTAGTGACTGCATCACCAGGCCTTGGATTGCGCCAATAAACAGAACCACAGCTGCTTGCAAATCAGCTTCAGGTGAAATCTCAGCATCCTTGCGAGCTTGTGCCAGGAGTCCAGAAATCAATTGCCGGTAGTCAGCCATAAGCAGCTGAACCCTCTCTTTAAGCAGGGTCTGCTCGGGATGCTGAAGCTCCTGAAAGATCAACCTAGGAACGCCTGGATATTGCTGAACAAAGCCGATATGAGCCATGAACACAGCTCTTAGGGACTTAAAGGCCGTTTGATTTCTTACTTTGGCTTCCAGCATCAATTTTTTCATTAGATCTTGATGCGCCCACTCAATTGCAGCAAGCCAGATGGCCTCTTTACTGTCAAAGTGCTTAAACACACCGCCTTGAGTGATTCCAATGACATTTGCCAAGTCACCTGTAGTAATTTCACTGGGACTCTTAGTTGCAGCCAAAAGCAAAGCAGCGGCTACTAACTCGGCTTGCCGATCTTCAGTTTTAAGCTTAGGTCGCAAAAGTCACCCCTCATTAATTAAGTAATTGATGAATTACTTTAACACGTATTGGTTTAATGTGTGTCTATAAGAATTCATGTTCAAAACTGATCAACTTTGACAAGTTGCAGCAATCACTGATGTCGCTGAAAATACTCGAACTCACTCACCTCTTCTAGCTGAATAAACATTACAAATGACTACTTTTGTTAATCAACTCAAATCTGAAATCGCTCGTATTGCCAAGAAAGAAATTCGTGCCGAGACCCAGCAACTCAAGAAAGCATCTGCGCAGTACCGATCGGATATTGCTGCGTTGAAGCGGCACATCGTTGCGCTTGAAGCAACTGTGAAAAAGCTTTCAAAGGGTCAACTAAAGCCTGTGCTAAAAGTTGACAAAGAATCATCAACCCCCCTTCGCTTTCGAGCTAGTGGTTTTGCAACCCTTCGCAAGAAGCTGGATTTATCCGCAGAACAGATGGGAAAGTTGATTGGCGTTTCAGCGCAATCGGTCTATCACTGGGAAGCGGAGAAATCGCGGCCTCGTACGAGCCAACTCCCATCAATTGCGGCTGCACGCAAGCTGACGAAGAAAGAGGCTTGGGCGAAGTTAGGTCTCTGATCAAACATGCGTGAACGGCATAACGTCTCCTTTTCCTACATTTATTTATCCGTTGCCATAAATAAATGCATGCGAATATTTGAGCTTGCCAAACCAAAATCACCAGAGCAACTGAGACTCGATCAATTGAAAGCCTCAAGCAAACGTGCAAATAATGCGTTGAAAGTTGAACGTCAAAGACAAAAGGCACAACGCGCACAAAAGGCTTTGAGTCAACTACTCAAACCTAAATCGAACACGATCAAACCAATTCAACCAATCAAACCCAGATAGCCAAAAGAAAGCCGACGCTAAGGCCGGCTTGTTGAACATCAATGTGTTTAATTGGCTTTGGCGGGCAACTTCAAAGTAGCTCGTTTGCTTGAAGTAGCTTCTATGTCAAAGCCTGCTTTGACCAGTCCGCTATTCACCCTGAAGACTATGTATTCATGACGCAGGCAAAGTCACGTGACAACGCAATCAAATCGCTAGGCCGTCAATTCGACATCGTGCTTGATGTCACAGGGATGAAAGTTAGTAACGTTGGCGAGCCTCGAAGTCTGTACAGCCTGCGTCACAGCAGCATCATGTTCCGATTGATGTTTGGTCGAGCTGTGGACACACTGACACTGGCAAGAAACGCGCGAACAAGTCCCGAGATGATTGATCGCTTCTATGCTGCCCCACTACAAGGCGAGATGAATATTGGCGAGTTGCAGAGTAAGCGTAGACCACGGCCTTGGGAATTGGGCCAAGCAAAATAGAAGCTAAAGCCGTGGGTACCGAGTAAAAATCACCAGCTTGATTTGAAAAGTACTTCACCTAAATTTTTCGTAGCCCAAATTTTTACGGGTGCAGGACCCAATTCAGGCCCCCTTAAAGGCGTCAAAAAAGCCCTACAGCGCGTTTTTTAAAGTGCCCGTAGGGCTGAGTAGCTGAACTCAAATCAAAACAAACGTAGCGTTTAATTCCTTAACGGAAATTTAGCCCGAGGCTCAAGCACTCAACGAATGTGCGATGCGCAGTACAGCTTGAAACGCTGCGCGTGGAGATTGATTTGTTGTTGGTTCATAGTTCGAAAATCTAAGGAAAGACTTCGAAAAATCTATGAAGAGTAGTATGGTCTATCTATACTACTTTTAGACGTAAAAAAAGCACTAAGAATCGCTTCTAAGTGCTTGATTTCATTACGGCAAAAATGGTGGGCGATGCAAGTTTCGAACTTGCGACCCCCACAGTGTGAATGTGGTGCTCTACCCCTGAGCTAATCGCCCATTTTTACCGTCTTTCCATCTCTGGAAAGACCGTGATTATGCCACAGAATTTTGTAGATTTCGCCAAACTGTTTTTCCACCGCTGGATTTATCCAACTGGGTCAGTACATCGTCGTGTTGACTCATCTCTTGTTCCGTCGCCACGATCACCGGTAACTGATAGCTGCTGAGGTCCACACGCTCTGTCGTGCGGCTTTGTTCGTCGTTGCTCTCCACTTCCATCAGCAAGGCGTCTTGGCCGCGCGTCATGTTGATGTAGACATCGGCCAACAGCTCGGCATCGAGCAAGGCGCCGTGCAGCGTACGGCCCGAGTTATCTACTTCTAAGCGGTCGCACAAGGAATCGAGCGAGTTGCGCTTGCCCGGGAACATTTCCTTAGCCATCACCAAGGTGTCGGTGATGCCATCGACAAACGTGGTGAAACGCGGGCGACCTTGCAGCTCTAGCTCTTTGTTCAAAAAGCCAATGTCGAACGGCGCGTTGTGGATGATGACTTCTGCGCCTTCGATGTATTCCAGAAACTGGTCCACCACTTCGCCGAATTTGGGTTTGTCTTTCAAGAACTCGTTGGTGATGCCGTGAACGCGCAAGGCGTCTTCGTGGCTGTCACGCTCAGGGTTCAAATAAAAATGCAAGTTGTTGCCCGTGAGCTTACGGTGCAGCAGCTCGACGCAACCAATCTCAATGACGCGGTCACCGTTCTCGGCCGAGAGGCCGGTGGTTTCAGTATCTAGAAAAATCTGGCGCATGGTCAGTGGTTTTCTTTGGCGTGGTTGATGGTGTATTTGGGGATTTCCACCACCAAGTTTTGCTGCGCCACGATGGCTTGGCAACTCAGACGTGAATTGGGCTCCAAGCCCCAAGCACGGTCAAGCAAGTCGTCTTCGTTTTCATCGGCTTCGTTGAGCGACTTGAACCCCTCGCGCACGATGACGTGGCAGGTGGTGCAAGCGCAGCTCATGTCGCAGGCATGCTCGATGTTGATGTGGTTTTCCAACAGCACTTCGCAGATGGTGCTGCCAGCGGCAGCTTGCAGCTCGGCGCCCTGAGGGCAGAGTTCAGCGTGGGGCAAAATTTTGATGACGGGCATTTAGATATTCTCGATGTTTTGTCCGGCCAAGGCGTGTTGAATGCCTCGGTTCATGCGTTGAGCGGCGAAGGCTTCGGTGCCTTTGGCCAGCGCTTCCGTGATGGCTTCGATGACAGCTGCGTCTTCGAGCTTTTTGGCGTCTAGTGTGGCCACCATCAACGCGTCGATGCGCGCACGGTCTTCGGCAGACAACAAATCGCCATCGGCTTGCAAGGCACTTTGCGTGGCCAACCACATGCGGTCAGCATCCACACGGGCTTCGACCAACGCACGGGCTTTGATGTCTTGCTCGGCGGTCTTGAAGCTGTCTTGCAGCATGGCGGCAATTTGGTCGTCCGACAAACCATACGAGGGCTTGACGGTGATGTTGGCTGTGACGCCGCTGAGCTGCTCTAACGCGCCCACGCTCACCATGCCATCGGCATCGACCGTGAAGGTCACGCGAATGCGCGCAGCGCCTGCGGCCATGGGCGGAATGCCACGCAACTCAAAGCGTGCCAAACTGCGGCAGTCGGACACCATGTCACGCTCACCCTGCACCACGTGCAAAGCCAAGGCGGTTTGGCCGTCTTGGTAGGTGGTGAAGTCTTGCGCCATCGCGGTGGGAATGGTTTGGTTGCGCGGCACGATGCGCTCCACCAACCCGCCCATGGTTTCAATGCCCAGCGACAACGGAATCACGTCCAACAACAGCAACTCACCATCGGGGTTGTTGCCTGCGAGTTGGTTGGCTTGAATAGAGGCACCGAGTGCCACCACTTCGTCAGGGTTGAGGTTGTTCAGGGGTGCGCAGCCCAACAGATCAGCCACGGATTGCTGCACTTGCGGCATGCGGGTGGAGCCGCCCACCATGACCACGCCTTGGATGTCGTCTTTGCTGAGCTTGGCATCACGCAAGGCTTTGCGCACAGCAGACAAGGTGCGCTGGGTCAACGCGGCCGTGGCGGCTTCAAACTCGGTGCGTGTGACGGTGTGGCGCAATGCGCCGCTCGACAAAGCCACTTCAAACGTGGCGCTATCAGCCGCGGACAAAGCTTCTTTGCAAGCACGCGCAGCCACCAACACGTTCGATTTATCAGCGGGCGTGGCAATGACGCAGCCGGTTTGGGCTTGCACCCAATCGACCAAAGCGCGGTCGTAATCGTCGCCGCCCAAAGCGGAATCGCCACCGGTGGCCAACACTTCAAACACGCCGCGTGTCAAACGCAACACAGAGATATCAAACGTGCCGCCGCCTAGGTCGTACACGGCGTACACGCCTTCGCTGGCTTGGTCTAAACCGTAAGCAATGGCCGCAGCGGTGGGTTCGTTGATGAGGCGCAGCACGTTGATGCCTGCGAGTTGCGCAGCGTCTTTGGTGGCTTGGCGTTGGGCATCGTCAAAGTACGCGGGCACGGTGATGACCGCGCCGTACAAATCGTCGTTGAACGTGTCTTCGGCGCGAAAGCGCAAAGTGGCCAAAATTTCGGCACTCACCTCGACCGGGGACTTCTCACCCACACGGGTTTGGATGGCCAACATGCCAGGCTTGTCGACAAACACATAAGGCAGTTGGTCGCGGTTGGCAATGTCGGCCACGCCACGCCCCATGAAGCGCTTCACAGACACCAAGGTGTTTTGTGGGTCTTGGGCTTGTGAAGCCAACGCGGCGCGGCCAATTTGGCGGCCATCGCTCTCAAGGTAGCGCACCGCCGACGGCAAGATGACATGCCCTTCAGCATCGGGCAAGCACTCAGCCACGCCGTTGCGCATAGCCGCGACGAGCGAGTGGGTGGTGCCCAAGTCAATGCCCACCGCGATGCGTCGCTGGTGTGGGTCTGGGGCTTGGCCAGGTTCGGAAATTTGTAACAACGCCATAGGTGTGTATTGTCGCTTTCAGGAGGCGTCTAGTTGGTCAATTCGGGCTTCGATGTCGCGCAAAAACTTCTCGATGAACATCAGCCCCCTCACCTGCTGCGCGGCTGCGGGCAGGTCGTGTGCGGTGTCAATGAGCTGGGCGCATTGCTGCAAAGCAGCCTTGTGGGCTTGCTGCACTTCGTCAAACAAGGCTTCGAGCGCGGCCACATCTGCTGAGTCATCCATGGCCTCGCGCCATTCCATGTGCTGCATCAAAAATGCGGCGGGCATGGCGGTGTTGTTCTCGGCTTGAATGGGTGCACCGCCCAGCTCGCACAAATAGGCGGCGCGGCGCATCGGGTCTTTGAGGCGTTGGTACGCCTCGTTGATGCGCACCGACCACTGCATGGCCACGCGTTGTGCGGCTGTGCCTTGAGAGGCAAATTTGTCGGGGTGGGCTTCGCGTTGTAGGTCTTTCCAACGTGCATCAAGTTGGGCACGATCTTGTGCAAACTGCACGGGCACACCAAAGAGTTCAAAGTCGCTGACCGCGAGCTGCGCCGACAACGGCTTGGCCGATTCGTTCACGTGGCGCCCCGCTTTAAGCTATTGAGATTTAAATACGGAACGATTCGCCGCAACCGCAACGGTCACGTTCGTTCGGGTTCAAAAACTTGAAGCCCTCGTTCAGGCCTTCGCGCACGAAGTCGAGTTGCGTGCCGTCGATGTAGGCCAAGCTCTTGGGGTCGATCAACACCTTCACGCCGTGGTCTTCAAAGACCACGTCTTCCGGTTCTTGGTCGTCCACGTACTCCAGCTTGTAAGCCAAGCCCGAACAGCCCGTGGTCTTGACGCCCAAGCGCACGCCCACGCCCTTGCCGCGTTTGGCAAGGTAGCGGGTCACGTGTCGTGCCGCGGCTTCAGTCAATGTGATGGCCATGGTGTTCTTCTTGGGTTAGGCGGTAGCGTGTTTCTTTTTGTAATCATCCACAGCGGCCTTGATGGCGTCTTCAGCCAAGATGGAGCAGTGAATTTTCACAGGTGGCAGCGCCAGCTCTTCAGCGATTTCGCTGTTTTTCAAAGCTGCTGCTTCGTCCAAAGTTTTACCCTTGACCCACTCGGTCACGAGTGAGCTGGAAGCGATGGCAGAGCCGCAACCGTAGGTTTTGAAACGTGCATCTTCAATCACGCCCGTGACGGGGTTGACCTTGATTTGCAACTTCATCACGTCACCGCAAGCGGGCGCGCCCACCATGCCGGTGCCCACAGAGTCGTCGCCCTTGTCAAAGGAGCCCACGTTGCGGGGGTTTTCGTAGTGGTCAACCACTTTTTCAGAATAAGCCATGGTGAATCTCCTAAATTAGTGAGCAGCCCATTGGATGGTGCTGATGTCGATGCCTTCTTTGTACATGTCCCACAAGGGGCTCAGTTCACGCAGCTTGGCCACGTTGAGGCGGATGGTTTCAATGGCGTAATCGATTTCTTCTTCGGTGCTGAAGCGGCCAATCGTCATGCGCAAGCTGCTGTGCGCCAACTCGTCGCTGCGGCCCAAGGCGCGCAACACATAGCTGGGCTCCAAACTGGCCGACGTGCAGGCAGAGCCCGACGACACGGCCAAGCCCTTGATGCCCATGATGAGCGACTCGCCTTCCACGTAGTTGAAACTGATGTTCAAGTTGTGGGGCACACGGTGCTCCATGTTGCCGTTGATGAAGACTTGCTCCATATCCTTGAAGCCGTCGAGCAAACGCTGTTGCAAAGCTTTGGCTTTGGCCAAGTCTTTGGCCATGTCTTCTTTGGCAATGCGAAAAGCTTCACCCATGCCCACGCACTGGTGCGTTGGCAAAGTGCCGCTGCGCATGCCGCGCTCATGACCGCCACCGTGCATTTGCGCTTCGAGGCGCACGCGAGGTTTGCGGCGCACATACAAAGCACCAATGCCTTTGGGGCCGTAGGTTTTGTGAGAGGCCAAGCTCATCAAGTCAACAGGCAAGGTGGTCAGGTCGATCTCCACTTTGCCCGTCGCTTGTGCAGCGTCAACGTGGAAGATGATGCCTTTTTCGCGGCACATCGCGCCGATGCCAGCGATGTCTTGGATCACACCGATTTCGTTGTTCACGAACATCACGCTGATCAAAATGGTGTCGGGGCGAATGGCGGCTTTGAGCGCGTCCATGCTCAGCATGCCGTCTTCTTGCACGTCGAGGTAGGTCACATCGAACCCTTGGCGCTCCAGCTCACGCATGGTGTCGAGCACGGCTTTGTGCTCTGTCTTCACGGTGATGAGGTGCTTGCCCTTGGACTTGTAGAAGTGCGCCGCGCCTTTGATGGCGAGGTTGTTGGACTCAGTCGCGCCCGAAGTCCACACGATTTCGCGGGGGTCAGCACCGATCAACGAGGCCACATCTTCACGGGCTTTTTCAACCGCGGCTTCTGCTTCCCAGCCCCACGCATGGCTGCGGGAAGCGGGATTGCCAAAGTGCTCGCGCAGCCAAGGAATCATGGCATCCACGACGCGTGGGTCGCACGGATTGGTCGCACCGTAGTCGAGGTAAATGGGGAAATGGGGTGTCATGTCCATGATGGGTCCGTAAAAATTAAAGAGGCTTGGCGAAGGCGTTGCCCAAAGCAAACACCGAATTAGGTGCGTTCACACGAATGGGTTTGACCACGGGCATGGGTTGGATGGCACGTTTCAAAGTGGGCTTGTTTTCAATCTCAACGCCCTTGGCGATTTGCTCGTCCACCAGCTTTTGCAGGGTGACCGAGTCCAAAAATTCCACCATGCGTTGGTTGAGTGAGGCCCACAGCTCGTGCGTCATGCAACGACCGGTTTCGCCCAAACAGTTTTCTTTGCCGCCGCAATGGGTGGCGTCGATCGGTTCGTCCACAGACACAATGATGTCAGCCACGGTGATGTCTGCGGCTTTGCGCCCCAGCGAGTAACCGCCGCCGGGGCCACGGGTGGACTCCACCAAGTCGTGACGACGCAACTTACCAAACAGCTGTTCGAGGTAAGACAACGAGATTTGTTGGCGCTGGCTGATGGCAGCCAAGGTGACGGGGCCTGTGTTTTGACGCAGGGCCAAATCAATCATGGCAGTGACCGCAAAACGGCCTTTGGTGGTGAGACGCATGGCAAGCTCCTCTCTGTGGTTGGGCTTTGTCGACTAATTAGGTCAAGTATAGCCTAATCCCCACGGATTTGCTCGGGTACTCTCGGTAATGACCCTATTTGTCGATGACAAGAGTCAAGGGTTGGCAATCAAAGTTTTTGCGCCAGCACCGACACGTTGTCGTGCCCTGCCCCACCAAAAGCTTGTTCGCGCAAAACGGCCAGTTGATCGCGCACGCGTGCGGCGTTTTCGAACTCGAGATTGCGGGCATGTTCCATCATCAGCTTCTCTAAGCGTTTGATTTCTTTGGCCACATCGCGTTCGCTCATGTCTTCGATGGCGGCGCGTTGCAGCTCGCGCTCTTGCGCTTCTTTGCCCGCCTTCTCGCTGTAAACGCCATCGATCAAATCGCGAATCCCCTTGACCACACCGCGAGGCGTGATGCCCATTTCTAAGTTGTGCGCGATTTGCTTGGTGCGTCGACGCTCGGTTTCGCCAATCGCTTTTTTCATCGACTCGGTCATGCGGTCGGCGTACAAAATGGCTTTGCCACTCAGGTTACGCGCCGCACGGCCAATGGTTTGAATCAAGCTGCGCTCAGAGCGTAAGAAGCCTTCTTTGTCAGCATCCAAAATGGCCACCAACGACACCTCAGGCAAGTCAATACCCTCGCGCAGCAAGTTGATGCCCACCAGCACGTCAAACGTGCCCAAGCGCAAGTCGCGCAATATTTCCACACGCTCCACCGTGTCCACATCGCTGTGGATGTAGCGCACTTTCACGCCGTTGTCGGTGAGGTAATCGGTCAGCTGCTCGGCCATGCGCTTGGTCAGCGTGGTGATGAGCACGCGTTCGTTCAGCTCCACGCGGATGCGGATTTCTTGCAGCACATCGTCCACTTGATGCGTCGCAGGGCGCACTTCCACCAAGGGGTCCACCAAGCCTGTGGGGCGCACCAACTGCTCCACCACTTTGCTGGCGTGCGTTTTTTCATAGTCAGCGGGCGTGGCAGACACAAACACCACTTGGCGCATGCGCTTTTCAAACTCATCCAGCTTCAAGGGCCGGTTATCCAAGGCGCTGGGCAAACGGAAACCATATTCCACCAGTGTGGTTTTGCGCGCACGGTCACCGTTGTACATGCCGCCGAGTTGGCCAATCATGACGTGGCTTTCATCCAAAAACATCACTGAGTCTTTGGGCATGTAGTCGGTCAAGGTGCTGGGTGGCGCGCCGGGAGGCGCACCCGACAAATGGCGCGTGTAGTTCTCAATGCCTTTGCAGTGGCCCACTTCGCTAAGCATTTCCAAGTCAAAGCGCGTGCGTTGCTCTAAGCGCTGGGCTTCGACCAGCTTGTTCATGCCCACCAGCTCTTTCAAGCGTTCGGCCAATTCCACCTTGATGGTCTCCACCGCCGCCAACACGCGGTCACGCGGTGTGACGTAGTGGCTAGATGGGTAAATGGTGAAGCGCGGAATCTTTTGGCGAATGCGGCCCGTGAGGGGGTCAAACAGTTGCAGGCTTTCAATCTCGTCATCGAACAACTCGATGCGAATGGCCAGCTCAGAGTGCTCGGCGGGAAACACATCAATCGTGTCGCCGCGCACGCGGAATTTGCCGCGTGAAAAATCTTGGTCGTTGCGCTCGTACTGCATGCGCACCAACTGAGCAATGGCGTCACGCTGGCCCACTTTGTCGCCAGCACGCAGGGTCATGATCATCTGGTGGTAGCTCTCGGGCTCACCGATACCGTAGATGGCCGACACCGTGGCCACCACGATCACATCGCGGCGCTCCAAGATGCTCTTGGTACACGAGAGTCGCATTTGCTCGATGTGCTCGTTGATGGCGCTGTCTTTCTCGATGAACAAATCGCGCTGGGGCACATAGGCCTCGGGCTGGTAGTAGTCGTAGTAACTGACGAAGTACTCCACCGCGTTGTTCGGGAAAAACTCACGGAACTCGCTGTAGAGCTGCGCCGCCAAGGTTTTGTTGGGTGCAAAGATGATGGCAGGCCGCCCCAACTGAGCGATCACATTGGCCATGGTGAAGGTTTTGCCCGAGCCCGTCACACCCAACAGGGTTTGAAACACCTCGCCGTCGTTGACGCCCTCTATCAACTGGGCAATGGCCGTGGGCTGGTCGCCTGCAGGCGGGTAAGGCTGAAACAGCTCAAACGGCGAACCGGGGTAGCTGACCATCGTGCCCTTGGGCGCATCTACGGCGGCTGGCAATGTGTCAGGAAGTGTTGCTGCGGTGTCAGACATGATGGGTAAAAACTGTATAGCTCGAAAAAAACGTACGGTTCTAAAAACCCTGCGGGTTGACCCTTAAAATTTAGGCCGAACACGCAAGCCTACCGCAGACTGCGCTTGTTTACCTAACCTCCTCTCTTTATCCGTGATCAAGGACTGACGATGTCAATGTTTACCGCTGTCGAAATGGCACCCCGCGACCCCATCTTGGGCCTCAACGAGCAATACAACGCCGACACCAACCCCAACAAGGTCAACCTCGGCGTGGGTGTGTACTTCGACGACAACGGCAAACTGCCCCTGCTGCAATGCGTGCAAGCCGCTGAAAAAACCATGATGGCCACGCCCACGGCGCGCGGCTACTTGCCCATCGACGGCATCGTGGCGTATGACGCTGCTGTTAAAAGCTTGGTCTTCGGTGCTGACTCTGAGCCCGTCACCTCTGGCCGCGTGGCCACCGTGCAAGGCATTGGCGGCACAGGCGGCTTGAAAATCGGTGCTGACTTTTTGAAGCGCTTGAGCCCCAACGCCACCGTGTTGATTTCTGACCCCAGCTGGGAAAACCACCGCGCTTTGTTCACCAACGCCGGTTTCAAGGTCGATACCTACGCTTACTACGATGCTGAAAAACGCGGCGTGAACTTTGAAGGCATGTTGGCTTCGTTGAACGCAGCTGCCGCTGGCACCGTGGTGGTGTTGCACGCTTGCTGCCACAACCCCACCGGCTACGACATCACCGCCGCCCAATGGGACCAAGTGGTGGCCGTGGTCAAGGCCAAAAACCTCACCGCCTTCTTGGACATGGCTTACCAAGGCTTTGGCCATGGCATTGCCGAAGACGGCGCTGTGATTCAAAAGTTTGTGGACGCTGGCCTGTGTTTCTTCGTGTCCACCTCGTTCTCCAAGAGCTTCAGCCTGTACGGCGAGCGCGTGGGTGCGTTGAGCGTGTTGTGCGCCGACAAAGAAGAGTGCAGCCGCGTGTTGTCTCAGCTCAAAATCGTGATTCGCACCAACTACTCCAACCCACCCATCCACGGCGGTGCTGTGGTGGCTGCGGTGTTGAACAACCCAGAGCTGCGCGCTTTGTGGGAAAAAGAACTGGGCGAAATGCGCGTGCGCATCAAAGCCATGCGTCAAAAGCTGGTTGACGGCCTCAAAGCCGCTGGCGTGAAGCAAGACATGAGCTTCATCACCACCCAAATCGGCATGTTCAGCTACTCAGGCTTGAGCAAAGACCAAATGGTGCGTTTGCGCTCTGAGTTTGGCGTGTACGGCACCGACACAGGCCGCATGTGCGTGGCTGCGTTGAACAGCAAAAACATCGACTACGTGTGCCAAGCCATCGCGAAAGTGATGTAACACCACACGGCTTGCACGCTTGACGTGCAACCAAAAAAAGGGCCTTCACAGGCCCTTTTTTCATGGTGCCGCGCACCTCAGCGTTTGCGAAGCGCAGCCCACATTCAACTGGACTGAACTCAACCCCAAATCACCGATCGCATGGCGATGGACGCCAGCTGATAGCCCTCGTTGAAGAACTCAACCGGCTCGCCCGCTTCTGCTGCACCTGCAGCGTAGAGCAAAGGCAAAAAATGGTCGTAGCTGGGATGCGACATCTTCGCGGTGTCGCCTTGGGCCTGAAAGTCCACCAAAGCCTCTAAGTGGCCCGAGGTGATTTGCTCAGTCACCCATTGGTCAAACGCAATCGCCCAGTCATAGGCTTGGTTGTCGGCGGCTGAGCGATTCATGGTGCGCAGGTTGTGCACGGTGTTGCCACTGGCCAGGATGAGCACGCCCTGCTCTCGCAAGGCGCGCAGTTGTTGGCCCAGCGCAAAGTGCTCTGCCGGTGGACGGTGGTAATCCATGCTCAGTTGCACCACGGGAATATCCGCCGCAGGAAACATGGGTTTGAGCACGCTCCATGCGCCATGGTCCAAGCCCCACTCGGTCAAATCCACGCCCACAGGCTGACCGCTGTGTGGCTGACGCAATTGCTGCGCAGTTTGTGCCACCCACTCGGGGGCACCGGGTGCCGGGTATTGCTGGTCAAACAGTTCTTGCGGAAAACCACCAAAGTCATGGATCGTTTTGGGCTGGGCCATGCCCGTCATCCACCAGCCAGGTGTGATCCAGTGCGCAGAGATGCACAAAATAAGTTTGGGTTTGGGCCAACGGGAGCCAAACTCGGCCCCCAAAGCTTGCCATGCACGGCGGAAAGGACTGTCCTCAATCACGTTCATGGGACTGCCGTGCCCCACAAAAAGAACGGGCATACGAGAGACTGGTGTGGAAGTGGTCATCAAGGTCTAGGACAAATGGTTGTCAAAAGTAAATTGGGGGACAGACTCCATTTTCAACCCATTAACAGCTGCTATATTGCGCTGCAACATTATTAAGACAAAACCATGCTTTACCAAATCTTCGAAACACAACGTAGCCTGATGGAGCCGTTCGCAGACTTTGCGCAGGCCGCTTCCAAGCTTTATGGTCAAACCAACTCGCCCATGGCCCAGAACCCTATGGCGCAGCGTGTGTCCGCCGGTTATGACTTGCTCTATCGCCTGGGAAAAGACTACGAAAAGCCGCAATTTGGCATCAAATCTGTGCAGGTTGAAGGCATGGACGTGGCCATCCACGAACGCATCGAAATGGACAAGCCTTTCTGTGAGCTGCGCCGTTTCAAACGTTTCACCGACGACGCGGCCACGCTGACCAAACTCAAAGCACAACCTGTGGTGTTGATCGTGGCGCCTTTGTCTGGCCACTACGCCACCTTGTTGCGCGACACCGTGCGCACCATGCTCAAAGACCACAAGGTCTATGTCACCGATTGGAAAAACGCACGCTTGGTACCCCTGAGCGAAGGTGAATTCCACCTCGACGACTATGTGAACTACGTGCAAGAGTTCATCCGTGATTTGCAATCCAAGTACGGCAACTGCCACATCATGAGCGTGTGCCAGCCCACCGTGCCGGTGTTGGCTGCTGTGTCACTGATGGCCAGCCGTGGTGAGAAAACACCCATCACCATGACCATGATGGGTGGCCCGATTGACGCGACCAAATCCCCCACAGCCGTGAACAACTTGGCCATGAACAAGAGCCACAGCTGGTTTGAAAACAACGTGATCTACCGCGTGCCAGACAGCTTTCCAGGTGCAGGCCGCCGTGTGTACCCCGGCTTCTTGCAACACACCGGCTTCGTGGCCATGAACCCCGATCGCCACTTGAAGAGCCATTACGACTACTTCAAAGACTTGATCAAAGGTGACAACTCCAGCGTTGACTCACACCGCGATTTTTATGACGAGTACAACGCCGTGCTCGACATGGACGCTGATTACTACTTGGAAACCATCAACACGGTGTTCCAAGATTTCAAGCTGGTGCGCGGCACATGGGAAATTAAAAATCCACAAGGCAAGCTTGAGTTGGTGCGCCCGCAAGACATTCGCACCACGGCACTGTTGACCGTGGAAGGTGAGTTGGACGACATCTCTGGCTCCGGCCAAACCGAAGCCGCACACAAGCTGTGCAGTGGCATCGTTCGCCAAGAGCATCACCACTTGGAAGCCAAAGGTGCCGGTCACTACGGCATCTTCAGTGGTCGCCGTTGGCGCGAAGTGGTGTACCCACACGTCAAGAGCTTCATCTTGGAGCACAACAAGGGCCAAGGCAAATCGACCGCCAAGCCCAAAGCTAAAGTTGTAGCCAAGAAAGCACCCCCCGTTGCGAAGAAGGCCGCCCCCGTCAAAGCGACGGCCAAGCCTGCAGCTAAAAAAGCCGCTACTGCTAAAAAGTGAGTCTGGTCGAACAGCTCAACAACGCCCTGCCACAAACGCAATGCACGCGCTGTGGCTACCCTGACTGTCAGCGCTACGCCGAGGCGATCGTCCAAGGCGAGGCTGACATCAACCAGTGCCCACCAGGCGGCACCGAAGGCGTTGAACGGCTGGCTGCCCTCACCGGCAAGCCCGCCCTTCCCCTGAATCCAGAAAACGGCTTAGAAGGCCCACGCACCATCGCCATCATTGACGAGGCGTGGTGCATTGGCTGCACGCTGTGCATTGCGGTATGCCCAACCGATGCAATCATCGGCGCCAACAAGCGCATGCACACCGTGGTGGAAAGTTATTGCACGGGCTGCGAGCTCTGCATTCCTGCTTGCCCTGTGGACTGCATCTCACTCGAACCCATCGACATCAACCTCAGCGGTTGGGCCTCATGGCCGCAAGAACTGGCTAACCTCGCGCGTCAGCGCTACGACACACGCCTTGCCCGTTTGAAGCGTGAGGCAGTAGAACATGACGAGCGCTTGCAAGCCAAAGCTGTGAAAAAACTTGCCGACCTGCCCGCACACACCAAAGGGACCGAGCACGCACCCGAGGTCGATCGCAAACGTGCGATCATTGAGGCCGCACTCGCCAAAGCCAAAGCCCGCCAAGCCACCAAAGCTTGACTGACACAGCGGCAAGGGCACCTTCTGCCCTCCCCGCGATACCTGACATTTCAATGCACACCCAACTCACTGCACGCAGAGAACTTCTGCTTCTTTTGTCGCTCGCCGGCATTCAGTTCACACACATCGTGGACTTCATGATCATGATGCCGCTCGGCCCACAGCTGACCAGCTTGTTTGCCATCAGCTTCGCTGAGTTTGGTTTGTTGGTCTCGGCCTACACCGTGGCGGCGGGCCTGTCTGGCTTGTTTGCCACCACTTTCATTGACCGCTTTGACCGCAAGCGTTTGTTGCTCACGCTCTATGTGTTGTTCGCCCTCACCACCGTGGCCTGCGGCATTGCACCCACCTATGGCTGGCTGATGGCCGCACGCATTGCCTCTGGCTTTTTTGGAGGCGTGCTGTCCACCATGACGCAAACCATCATTGGTGATGTGGTGCCGTTCGAGCGTCGTGGTCGCGCCACCGGCATTGTGATGACGTCGTTCTCTGTGGCCACCGTGGCCGGCGTCCCTGCGGGCTTGTTGTTTGCCAACCTCTGGGGCTGGCACACCGCCTTCTTTGGAATTGGTGTGATGTGCATCGCTGTGGGCGTGTTGGCCAACTACAGCGTGCCCAAGTTAGATGCCCATGTGGCCCACGCCAAAGACAAACATGTGTTGCACGCCATGGGCCAAGTGCTGAGCGAGCCCAACCAACGCATGGCCTTGCTGTTATCAGCCACCATGATGTTTGCCGCCTTCACCATCATTCCGTACATCACGCTGTATTTGCAAAACAACCAGGTGATGGCCCCCAACGAAATTCCGTGGCTGTACTTTTGTGGCGGCGTGGTCACCCTATTCAGCGGCCGCTGGGTGGGCGGCGTCACAGACCGCTTGGGCAAGCGTGAAACGTTTCAACGCGCAGTGCTGTTCTCGATCATTCCGATGTTTGCCATCACGCTGATCGAGCCTGTGCCGCTGTATGTGGTGTTGCTGGTCACCAGCACTTTGTTCTTTGCCATGAACGCACGCATGATTCCGGGCATGGCTTTGCTCACCTCGGCAGCCAATCCTAAATTTCGTGGCACCTTCATGTCACTCAACGGTGCGGTGCAATCGTTCGCCATGGGTGTAGCGGCCTGGGTTGGCGGCATGCTGCTGCAGAACGAACCGAGCGGACAAGTCACGCACTATTGGCTGTGTGCCGTCGTGGCAACCTGCGCGTCTTTGCTGGCGTATGTGTTGGCCAAGCGGGTATCTATGCACGAATAATTCAACTAGATTGATAGCAAGTGACATAAAAAAGCCGTGACAACGTCACGGCTTTTTTTGTTAGTACATCGCAAGTGCATGCCAAGCTAGGAAAGCAGCGCTATCACCATAAGCGTATGCCTCGCGTTACGCGTGCGAAGCTGCCAAGGCCGCGAAAGCCTTCACCACTTCAGGCGGGGCTTGCACCAACTCAATCAACACACCTTCGCCACCGATGGGGAACTCGTCATTCGCCTTGGGGTGCATGAAGGTGATATCAAAGCCAGCAGCGCCCTTGCGGATGCCGCCCGGCGCAAAGCGCACGCCTTGTGCCGTGAGCCACTCCACAGCCACGGGCAGGTCATCGATCCACAAACCGATGTGGTTCAACGGCGTGGCGTGAACCGCAGGCTTTTTCTCGATGTCCATGGGTTGCATCAAATCGACTTCGACCTTGAAGGGGCCAACGCCAATCGCGCAAATGTCTTCGTCCACGTTCTCGCGTTCGCTCTGAAACGTGCCCGTGACTTCGAGGCCAAACATGTCAACCCAAAGCTTCTTCAAACGGCCCTTGTCAGGGCCGCCGATGGCGATTTGTTGAATGCCGAGTACTTTGAATGGGCGGCTTGCGGCGCTCATTTATTCGAACTCCACAATCATTTGGTCAACCGTGAGTGACTCGCCTTTGGCGGCCACCACTTGTTTGACCACGCCGTCTTGCGCAGCGAACAATACGTTTTCCATCTTCATGGCTTCGATCACAGCCACGCGCTCACCCGCTTGCACTTTTTGGCCAGGTGTCACGGACACTTCGACCAACAAGCCCGGCATGGGCGACAACACATAGCGGCTCAAATCAGGTGGTGCTTTGAATGGCATCAACTTGTGCAACTCGGCCATGCGTGGAGACATCACCAAAGCTTCAATGCGGGTGCCGTTGTGTTGCACTTGCAAAGCCAATGGATTCTTCAAGGTGCCGCGTTCGATTTGTGCCGTGAACGGTTTGCCGTTGCAAGTGCCTTCGATGCGGATGTCGTTCAAGCGTGACTTGCTTTCAATCGCGTAGGTTTTGCCACCGATGGTGATTTGCGCCACACCCGGCTTGCCCACGAACTCGTCCACGTGCACTTGCACGTAACGGTTGTCACCGCCTTGGCCCAACTCAACCACAGCGTAGTCTTGACCAATCTGCACGTCGTAGCCAGGCAACTGGCCGCTCAGATTGGCAGCGCGTTGGCGTGACTTGCGACGCACGAATGCAGCCAAAGCAGCCAAAAAGTCGTGGTCGTCATGCGGCACGTCTTCGGCGCGGAAACCTTTGCTGTATTGCTCAGCAATGAAGCCCGTGTTGAAGTCGCCCGACACAAACTTGGGATGCGCCAACAAAGCGGCTTGGAACGGGATGTTCGAGCTGATGCCGCGAATCACAAAACCGTTCAAGGCTTCGCGCATTTTGGCAATCGCGTCGTTGCGGTCTTTGCCGTGCACGATGAGCTTGGCGATCATCGAGTCATAGAACATCGGAATTTCACCGCCATCTTGCACACCCGTGTCTACACGCACACCAAGCAAGTCAGCCGTATTACCTTGGAACATGGTTTGTTTGGGCGTTTGGAAACGCACCAAGCGGCCTGTCGATGGCAAGAAATTGCGGAACGGGTCTTCGGCGTTGATACGACATTCAATGGACCAGCCATTGCGTTGCACATCTTTTTGCGCGATTGGCAATTTCTCACCAGCTGCCACGCGAATCATCATCTCGACCAAATCGAGGCCCGTGATGGCTTCGGTCACGGGATGCTCCACCTGCAAACGGGTGTTCATCTCGAGGAAGTAGAAGTCTTGGTCTTTGCCGACCACGAATTCGACCGTACCGGCAGATTGGTACTTCACAGCTTTGGCCAAGGCCACGGCTTGTTCGCCCATGGCTTTGCGGGTGGCTTCGCTGATGAACGGCGATGGCGCCTCTTCAATCACTTTTTGGTGACGGCGTTGGATCGAGCACTCGCGCTCGTTCAAATACACCACGTTGCCATGGCTGTCACCCAACACTTGAATCTCAATGTGACGAGGCTCGAGCACGTATTTTTCGATGAACACGCGGTCATCGCCAAAACTGTTGCGTGCTTCATTGCGGCAAGACGTGAAACCTTCAAGCGCTTCTTTGTCGTTGAAGGCCACACGCAAGCCCTTGCCACCGCCGCCGGCCGAGGCCTTGATCATCACGGGGTAACCAATGCCTTTGGCAATCTCGACCGCTTGTTCGGCGGTGTCGATGGCATCGTTGTAGCCAGGAATACAGCTCACGCCAGCAGCACCAGCTAACTTTTTAGATTCGATCTTGTCGCCCATGGCGGCGATCGAGAAGTGGCGTGGGCCGATGAAGGCGATGCCTTCGTCTTCGCAGCGCTTGGAGAACTCGGCGTTCTCGCTCAAGAAGCCGTAGCCGGGGTGAATCGCTTGCGCGCCGGTGGCTTTGGCGGCAGCGATGATTTTGTCGGCCACCAGGTACGACTCACGCGAA
This sequence comes from Limnohabitans curvus, assembly GCF_003063475.1. Classification (NCBI taxonomy): domain Bacteria; kingdom Pseudomonadati; phylum Pseudomonadota; class Betaproteobacteria; order Burkholderiales; family Comamonadaceae; genus Limnohabitans; species Limnohabitans curvus. Next base: position 2,486,074 of record NZ_NESP01000001.1, on the reverse strand, counting down.
GCTGCAGGGCCAATCAACACGGCTTCGTCGGCCAGCATCACATGGCGTGCTTCTTTGTCGGCTTCAGAATAAACGGCCACGGTTTTGATGCCCATCTTTTGGGCAGTGGCGATGACGCGGCAGGCAATTTCGCCACGGTTGGCAATCAGGATTTTGGTAAACATGTTCTTCTTCTCCTTCGGGCTTAAAGCGGAATGTTCCCGTGCTTGCGCCATGGGTTTTCAATCTTCTTGTCTTTGAGCATGACCAGCGAGCGGCAGATGCGCTTGCGTGTCTCGTGCGGCTGGATCACGTCGTCGATGAAGCCGCGTGCGCCGGCCACAAACGGGTTGGCAAAACGGGCTTTGTATTCGGCTTCTTTGGCCGCCAGTTTTTCGGGGTCGCCCTTGTCTTCGCGGAAGATGATTTCCACCGCACCCTTGGCACCCATGACCGCGATCTCGGCGTTGGGCCAGGCAAAGTTCACGTCGCCGCGCAAGTGCTTGGAAGCCATCACGTCGTACGCGCCGCCGTAGGCCTTGCGGGTGATGACGGTGATTTTTGGCACTGTGCACTCAGCGTACGCGTACAGCAACTTGGCGCCGTGCTTGATAATGCCGCCGTACTCTTGTGAGGTGCCGGGCATGAAGCCGGGCACGTCCACAAACGTCACCACAGGGATATTGAACGCATCGCAAAAGCGCACAAAGCGGGCGGCCTTGATGGAGCTCTTGATGTCCAGGCATCCGGCCAGCACCAAAGGCTGGTTGGCCACGATGCCCACGGTCTGGCCTTCCATGCGGGCAAAGCCGATCAGGATGTTCTTGGCGTAGTCGGGTTGCAGCTCAAAAAAGTCGCCATCGTCCACGGTTTTGACGATGAGTTCCTTCATGTCATACGCTTTGTTGGGGTTCTCGGGCACCAAGGTGTCGAGGCTCATGTCCAAGCGGCCGGAGGGGTCACCACTCGCACGCACGGGTGCTTTTTCGCGGTTGTTCAGGGGCAGGTAGTTGTAGAGGCGACGCAACATCAACAAAGCTTCGACGTCGTTCTCAAAGGCCATGTCGGCCACACCACTCTTGGTGGTGTGGGTCAACGCGCCGCCGAGTTCTTCAGCCGTCACTTCTTCGTGGGTCACGGTTTTGACCACTTCGGGGCCGGTCACGAACATGTAAGACGTGTCTTTGACCATGAAGATGAAGTCAGTCAGCGCGGGCGAATAAACCGCGCCACCAGCCGATGGGCCCATGATCATGCTGATCTGGGGAACCACACCGCTGGCCATCACGTTGCGCTGGAACACTTCGGCGTAACCGCCGAGTGACGCCACGCCTTCTTGAATACGGGCACCGCCCGAGTCGTTCAAACCGATCACGGGAGCGCCGACTTTCATGGCTTGGTCCATGATTTTGCAAATCTTCTCGGCGTGTGTTTCAGACAAAGCGCCACCGTACACGGTGAAGTCCTGGCTGAACACAAACACCAAACGGCCGTTGATCATGCCGTAGCCGGTGACCACGCCGTCGCCAGGAATTTTGTTGTCTTCCATGCCGAAGTCGGTGCAACGGTGTTCGACGAACATGTCCCACTCTTCGAAGGTGCCTTCGTCGAGCAAGACTTCGATGCGCTCGCGGGCCGTGAGCTTGCCTTTGGCGTGCTGCGCATCAATGCGCTTTTGCCCGCCGCCCAAGCGGGCCGCAGCGCGCTTTTTTTCCAGTTGTTCAATGATGTCTTGCATGGTGGCTCTCTTTTCTCCAGGAAGATTTCAAATTAACCCAGCGCTTTGACTTTTCGTTTCATAAGCGCCGAGCAGTTGACGGGCAGCCGTCGACGCGGCCAATTGGCCCGTAGCGACTTGCTGGCTGAGTTGGGGCAGCAGCGTTTGCACACGCGGCTGCGCCCGGAAGTTTTGTTTCAGACCGGCGTCGATGCGCTCCCACATCCACGACAAGGCTTGGTGTTGGCGGCGCTCTGCAAAGCGGCCGTTCTGGGTTTGCAAGGCTTTGAACTCGCACACGGCGGCCCAAAACGCATCCACCCCTTGGTTCAGCAAAGCGCTGAGCTGCACCACTTTCGGGTGCCACACCTCGGTGTTGCGGTGCGCATGGCCAGCGCCACCGTGCATGCCCAGCAATTGCAAGGCACTGGTGATTTGCAGTTGCGCGCGCGTGGCTGCGGTGGCGTCGATGTCGGCTTTGTTGATGACCACCAAATCGGCAATCTCCATCACGCCTTTTTTGATGGCTTGCAAGTCGTCGCCCGCATTGGGCAATTGCAACAACACAAACATGTCGGTCATGTTGGCCACAGCGGTTTCACTTTGGCCCACGCCCACAGTTTCGACAATGACCACGTCGTAACCAGCGGCTTCGCAGACCAGCATGGACTCACGCGTTTTTTCGGCCACACCACCCAGAGTGCCACTCGATGGACTGGGGCGAATGTAGGCTTGGTCGTGCACGCTTAAAAACTCCATGCGGGTTTTGTCACCCAAGATGGAGCCGCCAGACACGGTCGAAGACGGGTCAATGGTCAGCACCGCCACACGATGGCCCTGAGCAATCAAGTAAAGGCCGAGCGCCTCAATGAAGGTGGACTTGCCCACGCCCGGCACACCACTGATGCCCAATCGAAACGACTTGCCCGTGTGCGGCAGCATGGCCGTGAGCAAGTCATCGGCCAAGGCTCGGTGATCGGTGCGGGTCGATTCTAAAAGCGTGATGGCTTTGGCCATGGCACGCCGCTGCGCGGCAGCGTTGCCGCGCAGCAAACCGTCGAGCAACTGCTCAGGTGTCACCCGATGGCCTTTTTGATTTGTTCCAAAACGTCTTTGGCGCTGACGGGAATGGGGGTGCCTGGGCCGTAAATGCCTTTGACGCCCGCTTCGTACAAGAAGTCGTAGTCTTGGCGTGGAATCACGCCGCCCACGAACACGATGATGTCGTCCGCGCCCTGCTTCTTCAGCTCGGCAATGATGGCGGGCACCAAGGTTTTGTGGCCCGCTGCGAGGGTGGACACACCCACGGCGTGCACGTCGTTTTCAATCGCTTGGCGAGCGCACTCTTCTGGCGTTTGGAACAAGGGGCCCATGTCCACGTCGTAGCCGAGGTCAGCAAACGCGGTGGCCACCACTTTGGCGCCACGGTCGTGACCGTCTTGGCCCAGCTTAGAAATCATCACGCGAGGACGGCGGCCTTCTTTGTCAGCGAATGCGGCGATGTCGGCTTTGAGCTGGTTCCAATATTCCATGGTGTCTCCCACGTTTTCGCCATCGTCGTACGCAGCCGCGTACACGCCGGTGACCTTTTGCGTGTCAGCGCGGTGACGACCAAATACTTTTTCAAGCGCATCGCTCACCTCGCCCACTGTGGCGCGCAGGCGAATGGCCTTGATGGACAAATCGAGCAAGTTGCCTTCGCCGCTTTCGGCAGAGGCAGTCAACGCGTCCAACGCTGCTTGCACTTTCGCTGAGTCGCGTGTAGCTTTGATTTTTTGCAAACGTTCAATCTGACCGTCGCGCACACGCACGTTGTCGATGGACAAGGTTTCGATCGGGTCTTCTTTGGCGAGCTTGTATTTGTTCACGCCCACGATGACGTCTTTACCAGAGTCGATGCGCGCTTGCTTTTCAGCAGCAGCCGCTTCGATCTTGAGCTTGGCCCAGCCGCTGTCAACGGCTTTGGTCATGCCGCCCATGGTTTCGACTTCTTCGATGATGGCCCACGCTTTGTCGGCCATCTCTTGAGTGAGCGATTCCATCATGTACGAGCCAGCCCATGGGTCGATCACGTTGGTGATGTGGGTCTCTTCTTGAATGATGAGCTGTGTGTTGCGGGCAATGCGCGAGGAAAACTCAGTCGGCAAAGCAATCGCTTCGTCAAACGAGTTGGTGTGCAGCGACTGCGTGCCACCAAACACCGCAGCCATGGCTTCGATGGTGGTGCGCACCACGTTGTTGTAAGGGTCTTGCTCGGTGAGTGACCAGCCAGAAGTTTGGCTGTGCGTGCGCAGCATCAAGCTCTTGGGGTTCTTGGCGTCAAAACCCTTCATGATGCGGCACCACAGCAAACGGGCGGCGCGCATTTTGGCGATTTCCAAATAGAAGTTCATGCCCACCGCCCAGAAGAACGACAAGCGGCCAGCGAAGGCATCCACGTCCAAACCGGAGGCAATGGCCGTCTTCACATACTCTTTGCCGTCGGCCAAGGTGAAGGCCAATTCCAAGGCTTGGTTGGCACCCGCCTCTTGCATGTGGTAACCCGAAATCGAGATCGAGTTGAACTTGGGCATGTGCTTGGCGGTGTAGCCAATGATGTCGCCAATGATCTTCATCGACGGCTCGGGCGGGTAGATGTAGGTGTTGCGCACCATGAACTCTTTCAGAATGTCATTCTGAATCGTGCCGCTCAGCAACTCTTGGCTCACACCCTGCTCTTCGGCGGCCACCACGTAGCCAGCCAACACGGGTAGCACCGCGCCGTTCATGGTCATGGAGACCGACACTTTGTCCAACGGAATTTCGTTGAACAAAATCTTCATGTCTTCCACCGAGTCAATCGCTACACCGGCCTTGCCCACGTCGCCTGTCACACGGGGGTGGTCTGAGTCATAGCCACGGTGGGTGGCCAAGTCAAACGCGACCGACACGCCTTGACCACCGGCGGCCAAAGCCTTGCGGTAGAACGCGTTGGATTCTTCAGCGGTCGAGAAGCCTGCGTATTGGCGAATCGTCCAAGGGCGGACCGAATACATAGTGGCTTGTGGGCCACGCAAGTACGGCTCAAAGCCAGGCAAGGTGTTGGCGTAGGGAAGGTTTTGGGTATCTTCGGCGGTGTACAGCGGTTTGACGCTGATCCCGTCCAAGGTCTTCCAATTCAAGGCGCTGACGTCGCCACCAGGGGCTGATTTAGCCGCGGCACGCAGCCACGATTCGTGGCTGCTTTCAGAAAATTTTGGCCATGCTTCTGCGTTGGCACTTTTGAATTCGGTCGGCTTTTGGCTCATGGCAAATCACTCGTGAAAGGTGTTTTCAGCTATCAAACAAACCCAAGGTTAACCCCATGGGCTATGTGCTTTAGGCATCATATCATTCATAATTATTGATGCAAAATCTTATTTAGTCTTACAATTCAAGCCCATGTCCGCCGTCACCCTCACGCCTCGCGCCCTGTATGAAGAAGTAGCCGAACTGCTTCGTCAGCGCATTTTTGCGAGCGAGTTAGAGCCAGGAAGCTGGATTGACGAGATGCGCTTGGCCGAGGAATACGGCATCAGCCGCACCCCCATGCGCGAAGCCCTCAAGGTGCTCGCCGCCGAAGGCTTGGTCACCATGAAGGTGCGCCGCGGTGCCTACGTGACCGAGGTGAATGAAAAAGATCAACGCGATGTGTACCACCTGCTCTCTTTACTAGAGTCAGATGCCGCAGGCGTGGTGGCCAAGGATGCAACGCCTGAACAACTGCAAGATTTGCAAGCCCTGCACGCCGAATTGACCGCCGCCGTGGCTGACCGCGAAAAGTTCTTTGAAATCAACGAACGCTTTCACATGCGATTGCTGGAAATTGCCAACAACCGTTGGCGTGACCAAATGGTGGCTGACTTGCGCAAGGTGATGAAGCTCAACCGCCACAACTCACTGCTCAAGACTGGCCGTTTGGAAGAGTCGTTGAAAGAGCACCAAGCCATCATGGATGCGCTGATGGCGCGCAATGTGGCCATGAGTGTGCAGTGCATGAACGCGCACTTTGCCAACGGCTTGGAAGCCGCGAGCTAACTCAGCCTTCGCGGCCGTCTTGGCGACTTAAGACGCCCTGCACGGCCATGACCAAAGCCACGCCAGACAAAATCAACACACCGCCAGTCAAGTGGTGTAACCCCAAAGGCTCGTCAAGCACCAGCCAGGCCACCGCAGCGGTATAAAGCGGTCCAAGGTACAAGGTCATTGCCACACGACTGGCACCCAAAATCTTTTGTGTCCAGCCATAAATCCAATAAGCGCCCACACCAGGGAACAAAGCGGTGGCGACCATCATCCACAAGGCATGTGCACCAACTTCTGGTGTACTGGCTTGATATAGCTCCCACACCGCAAACGGCAACAACACCGCCACACCGCCTATACAAGCAGCTGCCAACTGGGCCGTTGAACCCAGCGGACTAGGCCAGCGTTTTTGCAACAACGCATAGGCCGCCCATGACACAGAAGTAGCCACGATCCACAAATCGCCAGGCACTAAGTGCACGTTCGACAAATGCACCCACTCACCTTTCACCACCACATGCACCACACCCGTCATGGCCAGAATGACACCGAGGATTTGACGCTTAGAAAATCGCTCACCCAACCAAATCACAGAACCCAACGCGATCAACACTGGCGAAGATGCATAAATGAGCGAAATATTCATCCCCACCGTGCTCTCACCCGCCAGGTACACCCAAGCCCCGCAAATCCACATGCCGCACCCGCCCAAGGTCACATAGCGCCAGCGGTGTTGCCAAACATAAGCACGCTGCGCCCACAGCTCACGGTAACTGAACGCCGCCAAGATGGCGCCAGCAATTCCCCAACGGCCCAAAGCCAACACATGGGCTGACACGACACCCGGCGCCTGTCGCGCCACCACGATGTTGACCGTCCACAGCAAAGGAATGAGCCAAATCAACGCCACCGCCCAACGGCGCATGCGCACCGTGCCCAACTCAGACGGCATCGTGTGGCATCTCGTTGGGCTTTTCTGCGCCGCGGGCCAGGGCCTCACGTGCAATATTCAACACGTCGCGCGGCGGCAAAGGTTTGAGCTTGTGGTTGCTCCACACCTGACGCCATAAACGCGCACCACGTTGACCGTGGTACAGGCCTAGCATGTGGCGGGCAATGGGATACCAAGGGCAACCGTCTTCGGCGTTGGCCCGCTCCATGTAGGCGACCATGGCCTCCTCTACCGCTTCGCGGGTGGGGGTGTCATGAGGATCGCTGTAAAACTCGGCATCCCATGTGGTCAGAAGCCAAGGGTTGTAATACGCCTCACGCCCCAACATCACGCCATCCACATGCCGCAAGTGCTCGGTCATTTGGGCATTGGTGGTGATGCCGCCGTTGATCGCAATGACCAAATTCGGAAAGTCTTTTTTCAGCTGATAGCCCAGCTCGTAGCGCAGGGGTGGAATTTCCCGGTTTTCTTTGGGGCTTAAACCATCGAGCCACGCGTTGCGCGCATGCACGATGAACACCTTGCAACCGGCATCACTGACCGTGCCCACAAAGTCGCGCACAAAGTCGTAGCTTTCAATGCGATCAATGCCAATGCGGTGCTTGACGGTCACGGGCACGCTCACCACATCCATCATGGCCTTCACACCGTCGGCCACGGTGTGTGGTTCGTTCATCAAGCACGCACCAAATGCGCCGCGCTGCACCCGGTCAGACGGGCAGCCGCAGTTGAGGTTGATTTCGTCGTAGCCCCACTGCTCGCCCAGCTTGGCGCCGTGCGCCAAATCAGCCGCGTCGCTGCCGCCGAGCTGCAAAGCCATGGGATGCTCTTCGGTATTGAAACGCAAATGTCGCTGCGTGTCTCCGTGACGCAGCGCGCCGGTGGTGACCATTTCTGTGTAGAGCAAGGTGTTGCGGCTGAGCAAGCGGTGAAAGTAACGGCAGTGGCGATCCGTCCAATCCATCATGGGGGCAACCGAGGTGCGCCAAAACGCGGCATCAGGAAAATTCATGCCGCAATTATCCCGCGCCGCCGCAGCCAGATTGGGCACAATGGCGATGTACCGAAAAACATTCATTTCAAAGGCCTTGACGATGGATAACCCAACCCTATGGTGGCTCGTCTCAGGTGGTCTCGTGGTGGCTGAGCTGCTAACGGGCACGTTTTACTTGCTCATGCTTTCGCTAGGCGCGACCGCCGCTGCACTGGCAGCCTATGCAGGTGGCTCACTCACCGTGCAAATCGTGACGGCAGCCGCGGTCGGAGGTGCGGCCGTTGTGCTGTGGAACGTGAAGCAAACACCGCGCAACGATGCGCAAGACAGCAACATCCATCTGGACATTGGCGAAACTGTCACGGTCGAAGCATGGGACACGCAAGGCCAAGCCCAAGTCAAACACCGAGGCACGCAATGGGCGGCTGTTTGCGCGCAAAACATCACACCCGAACCGGGCTTGCACCGCATCATCGAGATGCAAGGCAACCGCTTGGTGCTTGAAAAAATCTAACTTCTCCAAAGGTCACACATGGAAATCGCTCTCCTCCTTTTAGCCATCGCCGTTTTATTCGTTGTTAAAACCGTCAAGGTCGTTCCCCAACAAAACGCGTGGGTGGTCGAACGGCTAGGCAAGTACCACGCCAGCCTCACCCCCGGCTTGAACTTTGTGGTGCCCTTCATCGACAACGTGATTCAAAAGCACAGCCTCAAAGAAATTCCACTCGATGTGCCCAGCCAAATTTGCATCACACGCGACAACACGCAGTTGCAGGTCGACGGCATTTTGTATTTCCAAGTGACCGACCCGCGCTTGGCCAGCTACGGCTCGTCGAACTACATCATGGCGGTCACACAGTTGGCACAAACCAGTTTGCGCAGCGTGATTGGCAAACTCGAACTCGACAAGACCTTTGAAGAGCGCGACATCATCAATGCGCAAGTGGTGGCCGCCATTGACGAAGCCGCGCTCAACTGGGGCGTGAAAGTGCTGCGCTACGAGATCAAAGACCTCACGCCTCCCAAAGAAATCTTGCACGCCATGCAATCGCAAATCACGGCGGAGCGTGAAAAACGCGCACTCATTGCGGCCTCTGAAGGCCGCCGCCAAGAGCAAATCAACATTGCCACCGGCGAGCGCGAGGCCTTCATCGCCCGCTCGGAAGGCGAGAAGCAAGCTGCCATCAACAAAGCCCAAGGCGAAGCCGCCTCCATCACGGCTGTGGCCGATGCCACGGCGCAGGCGATTGAGCGCATTGCCGCCGCCATTCGCCAGCCCGGTGGCGAGCAAGCTGTGCAGCTCAAAGTAGCTGAGCAGGCGGTACAGGCTTATGGCAAAGTGGCCTCCGACGCCAAAACCACGCTCATCGTGCCCAGCAACATGACCGAGGTGTCTGGCCTGATTGCCTCGGCCATGCAAATGGTGAAGTTGAACAAATAAACGGTTCAACCCGACGTGAAAAAGCCCGCTTTCAAAGCGGGCTTTTTCATGGGTTCCGCACAGGCTTAGCCCATGTGCAAACCGCCGTTCACCGCAAAGTCAGCGCCGGTGGTGTAGCCACCGTCTTCGCTGGCCATCCACGCAATGATGGACGCGATTTCGGCGGGCTTGCCCAAACGCTTGACAGGCACAGTGGCCACAATCTTTTCCAACACGTCAGGACGGATGGCGTTGACCATGTCTGTACCGATATAGCCAGGCGACACGGTGTTGACCGTCACGCCTTTGGTGGCCAGCTCTTGGGCCAAAGCCATGGAGAAACCGTGCATACCGGCCTTGGCAGCCGAGTAGTTGGTTTGACCCGCTTGGCCTTTTTCACCGTTCACCGATGAGATGTTGATGATGCGGCCCCAGCCACGTTCGACCATGTCTGGCACCACTTGCTTGGTGACGTTGAACATCGAATCGAGGTTGGTGTTCATCACTGCATCCCAATCTTCGCGTGTCATCTTCAAGAACATACGGTCCTTGGTGATCCCGGCGTTGTTCACCAACACGTCTATCGGGCCGTGCTCTGCTTTGGCTTTGGTGAAAGCTTCGACAGTGGAATCCCAATCACCCACGTTGCCCACAGAGGCGTAGAAGGTGTAACCCAAAGCTTTTTGCTCATCCAACCATTTGTTGAAGTCACGTGTTGGGCCGCAACCGGCGATCACTGTGAAGCCTTCCTTGTGCAAACGTTGGCAGATTGCGGTTCCGATGCCACCCATGCCACCTGTGACGTACGCTACTTTTTTGCTCATTTTTTGTCTCCTGATTTATGAGTTTTTAGTGAAAGAAATCTGAATTCGAGTGAAGTGCGAATCAACGCTGCATCAACGCTCGAGTGCCAACGACACACCCATGCCGCCACCGATACACAGCGCCGCCAAGCCCTTCTTGGCATTGGTGCGTTGCATTTCATGCAGCAAGGTCACCAAAATGCGGCAGCCTGATGCGCCGATGGGGTGACCAATGGCAATCGCGCCACCGTTGACGTTGACCTTGGCTGGGTCGATGTCCAACTGCTGATTCACCGCGCAAGCTTGTGCAGCGAATGCTTCGTTGAGTTCGAACAAGTCAATGTCAGAGGCTTTCCAGCCTGCACGTTGCAAAGCTTTGCGTGAAGCCGACACAGGGCCCATGCCCATGATTTTTGGGTCCAAACCGCTGGTGCCAAAAGCGGCAATGCGTGCCAAAGGTGTGAGGCCCAAAGCCGCCGCTTTCTTCGCCGTCATCACCACCACAGCGGCAGCGCCGTCGTTGATGCCAGATGCGTTACCTGCGGTCACAGAACCTGTTTTGTCGAAAGCTGGGCGCAAACCTGCCAAAACTTCAGCGGTGGTTTTTTTATTGATGTATTCGTCGGCATTGAACACCACAGGGTCGCCCTTGCGTTGTGGGATGTTGACCGAGACGATTTCATCTTTGAATTTGCCAGCATCTTGTGCAGCAGACGCTTTTTGTTGGCTCGCCAAAGCCAAAGCGTCTTGCATGTCACGGGTGATGTGAAATTCTTTGGCCACGTTCTCAGCCGTGATGCCCATGTGGTACTGGTTATAAACGTCCCACAAACCGTCCACGATCATGGTGTCAATCATGTTCCAGTTGCCCATGCGTTGGCCATCACGTGAACCCAACAGCACATGGCCTGAAGCGCTCATGTTTTCTTGACCGCCAGCCACCACGATGTCGCTGTCGCCATAAGCGACAGCCTGTGCCGCCAACATGACAGCCTTGAGGCCAGAACCACAGACCGCGTTGATGGTCAAAGCCGGTACTGCGTTAGGAATGCCCGACTTCATGAGGGCTTGGCGGGCTGGGTTTTGCCCTGCACCAGCAGCCAACACTTGACCCATGATCACTTCGCCTACCAAGGCGGGGTCTACCTTGGCACGCGCCAAGGCTTCGCGAATCACGATTGAGCCCAACTCGGTAGCCGCTACTTTGGCGAGTGAACCGCCAAATTTACCTACGGCAGTACGAGCGGCTGAAACGATAACGATGTCTTCCATGAAAGTCTCCAACTAATGATTTGAAAGGTTTGAAAATTAATTGCTTGTGCGTTGTTTCACATAGCGGCCGGGGGCGTTCTCGATCGCTTTGTATGCGCCTTTGCCGTATGTCTTGGGCGCAAGGATTTGCTTTCCAGCATGCGATTTGAGCCAGGTTGACCAATCGGTCCACCAGCTGCCCGCGTGTTCTTTGGCTTTGCCAATCCACTGATTGGCATCGCTAGGAAATGTAGTCTCGCTGCCCGTCCAAAAGCAGCGTTTATTGGCTGCAGGCGGGTTAATCACGCCGGCTATGTGGCCTGACGCACCCATGACGAAACGCTTTTTGCCTGGAAAAACTTGCGTGGTGGCGTAAGCGCCGCCAATCGGCACGATGTGGTCTTCGCGCGAACCGTAGATGTACACGGGAAGATCGACTTTACGGAAGTCAATTTTCTCGCCACACACGGTGGTTTTGCCTGGCTTGATGAGGTTGTTCTCAAGATAGGTGTTGCGCAAGTACCAGGCATACATGGGGCCAGGCAAATTGGTGGAATCGCTGTTCCAGTAGAGCAAGTCAAACGGTGGCGGTGTTTCACCTTTGAGGTAGTTGCCCACCACGTAGTTCCACACCAAATCATTGGGGCGCAAGAAGCTGAAGGTCGACGCCATGTCTTTGCCCTTCATCAGGCCACCTTTGGCAAACTGGCCTTCGCGGTATTTCACAAATCCTTCGTCGATGAACACATCCAACACGCCGGTGTCGGTGAAGTCAATCAAGGTGGTGAGGAAGGTGGCACTGGCCACAGGCTTTTCGCCACGCGCTGCCAACACCGCCAGTGCATTAGACAAAATCGTTCCACCAACACAAAAACCCAGAGCATTGATTTGCTTGGTGGCACCAATTTCTTGCACCACAGAAATGGCTTTGATCGCCACCTGCTCCACATAGTCATCCCACGTGGTGTTCTTCAGCGACTCATCGGGGTTGCGCCAGCTGACCACAAATGTGCGGTGGCCTTGGCTCACTGCATAACGAATGAGTGAGTTTTCGGGCTGTAAATCGAGAATGTAGAACTTGTTGATGCAAGGAGGAATCAACAAGAACGGACGCTCGTAGACCTTGGCGGTGAGCGGTTTGTATTCGAGCAATTGGAAGAACTCGTTTTCAAACACCACTTTGCCTTCGGTGGTGGCGACATTTTTACCGACCTCAAACAAGCTTTCGTCGGTCATCGAGACATGGCCTTGTTGCAGATCGTGCAACAAGTTTTGAATGCCTTTGGAAATGCTTTCACCCTTGGTCTCAATCGCTTTTTGTTGCGCTTCGGCGTTGAGCGCCAAATAGTTGCTGGGGGCAGAGGCTGCGGCCCATTGCTCAACCGCGAATTGAATACGGGCTTTGGTTTTGGCGTCTGTTTCGGCGGCTTCGGTGAGCGCCATCATGGTGCGGGTATTGAGTAAGTAAGCCGCGGCTGTAAATGCAGCCATGGGGTTTTGTCCCCATGCTTCACCTTTGAAACGGCGATCTTTCACCTCAGGCTTGCCGTGCAAGCTTTGGTTCCACAGCTCGGTGGCTTCAGCGATGTACTGCTTTTGCAAGGCCTCGAGTTTGTCTGGAGAGAAGCTCAGCGAAGGCGTCTTTGCATCTCCTCCACCGATTGTTTGAAATGAGGCCAAAGCTTTGAGCCAGCTATCCCCCAGGCTCTTGAGGGCCGCATTCTGATCCATCGCGTATCTCCTATACAGTCGCTGTTGTCTTTTTAACTGTCTCCAGTATGTCAGCGAATTCCCTTCGAATTTCTGACAGACATCAAACTCAAGCGAAAACCCCTAGATGTATTTAGTCCTGATCGCGTGGATTTACGTGGCTTTCATGATGGCAGTGGCCGAAGCGACAAGCCCTGTGGGCTCTTTGCTCGGCGCAGTGTTTACTTTCTTGCTGTATGGTCTGCTGCCCATGAGCGTGGTGGGCTACATCATGGGCAGCCCCGCCAGACGCAGAGCCATCAAGGCCAAACAAGAGGCTGAGCGCGCACAACTGCAAGCAGAAAACGGTATACAACCCGCCGACAATGCCCGCGCGTCAGTTGCGCCAGATGCACACGGCGAAGCGTCCGGTCACACCATCGCGCCTGAACGAAAAGAGCCTTGAACGCTGCGACACAGTGCACCACTCGGGCGCACTGTCGTTACCCGCCACTGAAGTGACACCTAAGGCCTGCAAACGCATGCGCGCTAGGCCAGCGAGGTCAGCCAGCCACTTGCCCGCGTGCGTGGGATGCGGTTTGAAATAGCGCTCAGCATCAGATGCGTCTCCCTGTGCGGTGAACGCCATACGCACATCGTCGCCCACTTCAAACACCTCCGGCCCAATGCAAGGACCCAACCACACACGTACCTGCGCAGGGACAACGCCTGCGGCTTCACACACGGCACGCACCGTTTGTTCAATCACACCGGCAGCCAACCCACGCCAGCCCGCATGTGCAGCCGCTACAACGTGGCCCGACGCATCGGTGAACAACAAAGGCAAGCAATCAGCCACCATGATGGTGCACGCCACTCGGGACTCTTGCGTGACGCATGCATCGGCATGCGTTCCATCGGGCGTTGCGATGTTGAGCTGAGCCACATCCACACCATGCACTTGGCTTAAGAACACGGCTCGCGCGCCACCCAACTGGGCTTGTAGCAAAGCACGGTTTTGCGCCACGGCTTGCGGGTCGTCTTGCACATGATCGCCCAAATTAAAGCCATCAAATGGCGCCTGCGACACACCGCCTAAACGTGTGGTACACACCGCCTGCACACCTGCAGGCAACGCCCAATCCATGGGCCAAAACAAAGGCGGCGTAGTTGAATTGGATGTGTGACTCATAAGGCGAAAGGATATCCCGAATGCGACGCTTGGCTGGGCGCGGTGACGGTAGACTTGGGCTCAGTTTTAACTTGCAAGACACACACCATGATTCTCGAACTCGCCGACATCCGCATTCAACCCGGTCAACAAGCTGCATTTGACGAAGCCATTCAGCGTGGCGTGGACACCGTCATCGCCAAAGCCAAAGGCTTTGAAGGCTACAAAATCAACCGCGGCATTGAGTCGCCCGAGCGCTATGTGCTGCAAATCTTTTGGACCACGCTTGAGAACCACACCGTGGACTTTCGCGAGTCGCCCGCCTTCGGCGAGTGGCGCGCTATCGTGGGTCCCTTCTTTGCCCAGCCACCAGTGGTAGAGCACTTTGAACTCGTGAGCAAATCACAAGGCTAAGCCTTTTCAACTGGAGACCACCATGAGTTACGCGTTTGAACCTACGCCCGTTGTGTCTGTGCCCGTGGTGGGCAAAGCGGCACGTTTTCCTGTGCACCGCATTTACTGCGTGGGACGCAACTACGAAGAGCACGCCAAAGAGATGGGCTTCACAGGCCGCGAACCGCCCTTCTTCTTCATGAAGCCCGCTGACAGCGTGCTGGTGGTCAATGCGGGCGAAACGGGTGACATGCCCTACCCCAGCCTCACCAAAAACTTGCACCACGAAATTGAGTTGGTGGTGGCGATTGGCAAAGGCGGCAAGAACATCCAAGCAGCGGATGCCATGAGCCACATCTACGGCTACGCCGTGGGCTTAGACATGACACGTCGCGACTTGCAAAACGACATGAAAAAACAAGGCCGCCCTTGGTGCATTGGCAAAGGCTTTGACCACAGCGCGCCGATCGGCCCGATCACACCTGCAGCACTTGCGGGCGACGTGGCCCACGCTGAGATTTATGTGCAAGTCAACGGCCAAGACCGTCAACGCAGCAGCGTGAGCCAACTCATTTGGAACATCGCTGAAACCATCGAGCACGTGTCTGCTGCGTGGGAGCTGCAAGCCGGTGACTTGATTTACACCGGCACACCCGAGGGCGTGGGTGCTGTGGTGGCCGGCGACACCATGGTCGGCGCCGTGGCCGGCTTGGGTGAACTCAAAGTTCGCATGGTTTAAACCCATGCTGCACCGTCCGCTCATCCAACATTGCAAATCGTGCGGCAGCGCGGTGACTTACCGCGTGCCTGACGATGGCGACACGCGTGAGCGTGCGGTGTGCAACGCCTGTCACACCATCCACTACGAAAACCCACTCAACGTGGTGGGCACCGTGCCGGTGTGGGGTGACAAGGTGTTGCTATGCAAACGCAACATCGAACCGCGCTTTGGCAAATGGACGCTACCTGCAGGCTTCATGGAACTCAACGAAACTGTGGCCCAAGGCGCAGCACGTGAGACCGTAGAAGAAGCCGGTGCGCAGTTTGAAATGCAAGAGCTGTTCACGCTGATGAACGTCACACGCGTGGGCCAAGTGCATTTCTTTTACCGCGCACAACTCACCAGCGACCAGTTTGACCCTGGCCACGAAACGCAAGAAGCACGTTTGTTTGCCGAGCATGAAATACCCTGGGACGAGATTGCGTTTCGTACGGTCAAAGAAACCTTGCAACATTATTTTGCTGATGCAAAGAAGGGCAAGTTTGAACTGCACCACGTGGACATTGTTTAAAGCGATTTAAACGACGCCAGAAAAGACAAAAGGGTTAGCAACTTGCGTTGCTAACCCTTGGTCATTTTTGGTCGGTGTGAAAGGATTCGAACCTTCGACCCCTTGCACCCCATGCAATTAAAACAAAATATCCTTAACCATCCTTGAATGTCATTGCAGTGATTTATCTATATAAATCAACAGTTTAACAAACTCAAGATGACAAGGCCGTACAATTCACGTCATAGAGTGGCATTTTTTGGTTTACCCCTCGGTTTACCCCTAGCCATGAACAGGACGAATCCATGACCCGTTACCCAAAATCCGGCAAAGGTAAGAAATGGACGCAATTGGAGCTGAAATCTATCCCAGTTGAGTGGCGCGGGGACACGCTCAGTGACAGCGATGGACTATACGGAGAGGTGCGTGTTGTTTCAAATTCAAGTCAAGTCTCCATACGATTTAAGTACGCATTCAAGTGGAACAAGAAGCTGACTTGGTATCAATGCGGAACTTGGCCAACTTTAAATATGGAAGCAATTCGCGCCAAACGTGAGCAAGCGCGAGAACTGGTCAAACAAGGTATCAATCCCAATGACGGCGTTGAATTCCACTGGGTAGCCACCACCGAGCATAAAACGGGAAAAGGCAAGGTGGAGTTCTTGATACCCGAGCTCACGGTCAAAGTTCTGAATCTGATGAGCCACTATGCAAAGCCGCTTCAAGAAAAGCTGGCTCTTGAAATTGTGGAACTGGAGTGCAACCCCACGCATCAGGACTTAACGAATCGGATGCTGCGGTTGGCAAAGGCGAAGAGAGACGCTAGAAAATTATTTCTTTGCATTAGCAAGTCTGGGCAGAGTGAATCAACAGGCTATCACTTTGACGCGCTGTCCAATGGTGGGTCGAAGGTCTCATTCCGGAGGTTGGCGAAGGCTGCCGGCACCGACTGGCAGTTGGCACCCCATCAGTGCCGCAGAACTTACGCGCGCAATATTGTGGAGTCGCGCATGGGGCGAGCCTCGCTTGTATTTCTCAAATGGCAATTCAAGCATTCCAGCATGAGCATGACCCAGTTGTATGCATCTAACCCGATGCAAGACGCATCGCTGTTCGATGAAGTGCTGGACGAGATGCCCGAGTTCAAGGTGGACTTGATTGAGTCCTGGCTTGGTGATCAGGCCTTGAGCGGCGGTGCTGGACGCGAAATCAAAAAGGCGCGTGCGATTACCCTGAAAAGTCGAACCGCATTGTTGGCTGAAACAGCAGCCCAGGTTCACATCCGCGCCACGGGCCACGGATGGTGCCTGGCACAAGAAAAGGGGTGTGGTGGCGCGGGTCTGTATGAAGCGACCCGGTGCGTTGGCTGCAAGAATGGTGTCATTGATGAGTCGTTTACCGAAATCTGGAAAGGCATCTATGAGCAACAAACCGAATTGTTGGCCATTGACGATGCTGGCCCGGCGGTCAAGCAACGTGCTGAGCGTGACGTTCAGTGGGCGCACCAAGTGATGGTTGACCTTGGTGTTCTGCTGACACCGGACACCTCAAATCTGAATGGAACATCAAATGAGTGACCCCAAGGCTCGCAGCCGAAAAAATACCGTAGATGAAATCCAACAAGCCATTGCGCAGGTGCAGGCTGGTCAAGGCAAGGTATCCATCTCTGCTGTTGCAAAGTTGGCCGGGGTCACCCCTGCCTTGATTCACAACACCTACCCGGACCTCGCAGAAAAAATCAGAGGGCTGGTAGGCAAGGCGACGCGAACACAGCGTGATGCCAAGCATGACGCGCTGGTTCGTGAGCGAGAGATCAACCGTGCCCTGAGGCAGGAACTCGCAGAGTCGCGTGCGGACTTGGCCAAACTTGCATCTGTCAACCAAGTGCTTTTGAACGAAGTAGCCTTACTCAAAGGCGTGGCTACAGGCAAAGTGGTATCGATTCTTCAACTAAAGGGCGCAGGCGTTTAGCCCTGTTCAAAGGCTCTGGTCATGTTCGCTCTGGTTGATGGCAATAATTTTTATGTCAGTTGTGAGCGGGTGTTCCGGCCCAGCTTGAACGGTCGTCCAGTGATTGTGCTATCTTCAAATGATGGTTGTGCGATTGCGCGCAGCAATGAGGCCAAGGCGCTGGGTATCAAGATGGGCGCGCCGTGGTTCGAGATCCGGCACTTGGAAGAGCAGGAAGGCCTAGTCGCGCTGTCGGCCAACTTCGCCTTAACCCAGTAAAAACTCATGAACAGTGAATTTTGTATTGCTATTCGACAAAAGGAACAACGAAGAAGCGAACAGCAAAATTAGAGGACACCATCTTTCCTCATTGGATAGGTCCCCTGATTTGAATGCGGCAGTTGCTTTGAGGCTGCCAATTTGGAGAGAAAATGACCATCGTTTTACCCTGGTGTTTTAAATGGATGTCTCCACCGAAATTGTTTTATCTGACGACCACCTAATGCGACACGGACAGGGGTGGCCAGGCGTGCCCATGATCCTTGTCGATGGGCTGCTTGCAATGGAGCAAAGCGCGTGGCTTCTCGATTTGCGCATCCGAGGTTGCTCGCCGCACACCCTCACTTCATACGCCAAGACGCTTGCGCTTTGGTTGAAGGCGCTGGCCGCAAATGACCTCCATTGGCGAAACATTGGAAGTGGAGCCGCAGAACGTTTCTCCGCGATGCTCACGCGTGAAGGCTGCGCGAATGGAACCGTCCGCCTGCGGATGATTCATATCCAGGAGTACTACCGCTGGGCTCAGGTCAAGGGCCACATCAAGACTCTTCCCTTCCACCTGCAACGCAACGATGGCGTCCAATCAAAGAAGGCGGAAGGCTCGCCACCCGTGAAGCTCGCAAACAAGACCCGTAGGAGCGTGAAGCCGCAGACGCGCGCGGACTTCGACAAGGTCTTGGCCGCGACCCCAAGGAAAACCACCTCCCTGCTCCTCCGTGACGAGCTCATTGCCGAGGCCGCGCGATACATGGGTCTTCGACGCAGCGAGGTCGCGGCTTTGCGCGTGGATCAATTCGAACCGCTCAACCCAAGCAACAAGACGCAGAGCATTGAAATCTTCTCAGCCAAGAGCGGCAGGCTCGACTCCGTGCTGGTGCCAGCTCCCTTCATTAAGAAGGTCCAGGACTTCATATCCATCCACCGCGTTGCAATGGTCGAGGGCTTTCAAACTCGGGACGCAGACTATGAACCGCCGCCCAACATTTTTCTGAACGAACGCGGCAAGCGCAGAGGACAGGCCGTCTCGCCGGACTATATCGGCGAATCATGGAGGCGATCGTCCGTGGCAGCAGGCCTCGACACGCGCTTTCACGACCATCGATCCTCATTCGGCACGAACGCGGCGAAGGCCGCCCGGCTCGCCAACGCGAATACCCGGGCCATCGTCAAAGAGCTTCTACGCCACAAGCATGAGCACACCAGCGAAATTTACGTCAAATTCGACGAGCTTCAATCGGATAGACTTATACGGGCCCGCATCGTCAACGACGGGTGCTTTGATGCTCCCACGCAGGAGCATCCTGAGTGAAAGAACGCCTAACGGCTCTCGACCTAACCTTTGGCGCGGATGTCGTTCAGTTGGACGCTCCTCGGTCACCAATTGCCCAGGACCTCGACGGCAATGCTTACGACTTCAGGCCGACGCCCACATCAAACACATGTATCCCCAGCCTGCTCGCGAAAGCGTTTGTCCTCGGCCAGTCCAAGAACGACCGACCGGTCTCGCGCCGGCGCAGCAACCTTCTCTCATCGACATTGCTCCGCCAGTTCGCCAACTTTTGCGATGAACGAAGCGAGACCCATCTTTCCGCATCGTTGCTGGCCGACTACCGCAACGAAGTCTTTGGGCGGAATGCCGCATCAACCGCGCAGTCGGCTTACGGAAAGGCCGCCAGCACGGCGCGCATGCTCATGGCCCATGGCGCGATTACGCGGTTTCAGTTGCCGGACAACGCAAGCTCGGCGCAGGTTGCGGCTAGCCTGAGTAGTTCTGGCGCCTCGTTCGCCACCGCGTTGAACGCCCCCACGCACGCCGACGGAATCGACACATTCAACGAAGAGACCCTCGCCGCGTGGATCAAGGCGGCTTGGACGGAACTCGACGCCATGTTTTCCCGCATCCAGATCGCCAAAGGTTGGCGGGAAGAGGTGGTCGCGGGCTGGCGTCCGCCAGATTGGTTCGCCTCCTACCGCGAGCTACCGTCGCTGACCCGCGCCGATGCGTTAAGCCTTTGCAAATCGATCTGCGAGAAGCACTTGGGAGGCGTAGTCCCCGTAAACGTGACGCGGCCGCGCGAAAGCGAACCTCCATCCTGGACACGCAGCCTGAAAGCGATCGCCTCCCAGTATGGGGTGTGGCACGGGATGGGAGTGACGGTCGCGCAGATTAAGGCGGCTCTACGCGACCCTGATGTTCCCTTGCTCGAAATTCCAGTTTGGGCGGAAGATTTCGAATGGTCCATTGGCGGACATCGATCCGACTGGATGAAGCTGATAGTTCAACTGCTGCACCTCGAATACGGAGGCTTTCCTTTGGGTCGACCGTCCGCGCTAAGAAGCGTAATGGACTCAGACTCCCACGCGGGGCGTGCCCTGGGCATGCTGATCGAAAGGGCCCGAGAGCGGGATTGCCGGATAACCACCCCCGAGGTCGTCTCCCACTTCCACCCCTCCGCGGCTACGGCGGGGCTCGGCGTTTCGCTGTTGTGCGCGGCGCACGTGAACCCCATGAGCGCAACCCAGCTCAAATTAGCCAGTCTCGTAGACGACGAACAACCTGGCGTTAAACGCCTGCGTTGGGATAAGCCACGCGGCGGCGGCGAGCAGCTGGCGATGCCATTTCCCCAAGGCGGCATCAACGCCAAGACGATCCCTCGCATGTGGGAAAAGATCGTCCTAGCTTCCTCGGAACTGCGCAGCCAGGCCCCAATCCACTTGCGCGGCGAGTTGTTTCTGTGGGCCAATGGCGAGGGCAATGAGAGACGCGTCAAAAGCTTCGCCGACAAAGCGTGGACGAACGATGTCTGGGTTTTTACTCGCAGATACCTCGGTGGATATTTTTCGCCGATGCAGCCCGCGTCGGAGACGACCGAAACGCTGTCTCCTTTGCTCGCGCATTTGGAGTCAATCTCCCTGGCGTTGATCCGCAACACCGCGATCAACATCGCCTCGGCCAGGCTCGGTCGAGATTTCAACTCCACCGCAGCCATGGACGGCCGCCGCGACGTGGGCGTGTTGGAGTCGGCCTACTTAAACAACATCCAGACCCGCGATCACCTGGATCGGCAAGTCAGAGAAGGCCAAGCGAGCTTGGTGGCATGGCTATCCGCACCACCTATCGTCTTGCCGCCCGACGCCGACGCCGAGGCCGTAGCGACGACGCTGTCTATCGAACGCGACGCCGCGCGGGCGGTGGTTGACGATGATCTCAATCTCGGCATGGGTGCTAGCATGATTGACGACAAAGTCATCTTCATCGACACACCTTTGAATGCCCTCCGGGTAATCCAGTGGATCGCGCATTTGGATGCGGCGCGGGATAGGTTGCTAAGAGACAGCCCGGGTCGATGGAGACGCCAATACGAACCACAGCGCACTCTGTTTGCCCAGGCGTTGCAACTGTTCTCCCGCCGCAACAGGGCGGAAGCGGCTGCGATGGACCGCGACATACAACTTCCATTTCCCGAACTGCACTGAATCCACATGGACGGCAAATGACTACTTCTTCGGCCCCCCACGCACCTGCCCGCATCGAGTTCCCGGCGCCGCGCCTCAACGCTCGCACGTCGCCGTCGTGGACGAACGACGCCTTCGACGCGGACGCGTGGCGGGCCAACGACGCGAACCCATCACAGGGCAGAGCGGGCGTGATCACTTTCAGCACCATTCCCTACAACTTCCGAACAGCCTGTAAAGAATTTCTGTCTGCCATGGACCAAGGGGTGGACGCTGGCTATCGCAGGGTTCGCAGCTCCGGCACCGCGGTTCTCCTCGCTGGGTTCCTGCGTCACTTGGCCACGCACCTCGAATCGAAAGGTGTTCATTCCTTCTTGGCGGCAATAGCGGCCGATGTTGAGGAAGCGCAGCTTCGACATTCCGGCTTGCTCGATGGCGCCCCGGTTACGTCGTCACACGCGAGACGATTTCTAGCGACGTTGGGGCACCTTCATCGCCTCGGGCCGGCGGGATCAGGCACCATTAGCGACGGGCTGTCGTTCGATCCGAGCCAGCGAGCCGTCAACATCGGTCTAAGTCGCAACCTGAAGCCCACGGGATCGACTCCAATGCTTTCCGAGGACACCGCACGCCTCTTGCTCACGATGGCCGTGGACTGGGTCGAAAACAAGTTCGAGGCCACCAAATGGATTCTGGCAGCCCATGACCTTTATTCCCAAGCTGAAGGCAACAACCTTTCTAAGGCGCGGCGCTTCATGCGCGAGAACCCAGGATTCGAAGCTAGCTTGAACCAAGCGAGAACGACCTTCGGTGGGCCTCTCGTTGGACTCCTTCCAAGGCGCCTCACGCCCTCGATTGAAGAGAGGGGCATCACCGACATCGAGCTAGACCTCCTTTGGCTAGGCCAAGTCGCGCGCTCCGTCCAGCTCGCTTTCCAAGGCTTCTGCTACGTCGTCTGCGCAGGCTTCAACGGATGGCGAGCAAGCGAAATCATGTCCATCGAATGGGATTCTCTGAGCGAAACACCTAGCGGACACGTCCTTACCACCAAAATCCGCAAGACTGCCGCGAACCCGCGTCAGAGCATTTCTCGCCCTGTCCCACCCATTGTTGCACTGGCGGTCAAGCGCCTGTCTGAGCTCAACGCGCGGGCCGCGTGGCCCACCACTCGCCGAGACCGGGACGTGGAGGGCGGCTCGATCTTCCGGACCTCTGTCGGGGGACTCACCAACAGCTTGTCCATCAACGACAGCCTCAGCGCGTCTTGGACCCACTTCACCGGCGACGAGCAGCGGATCACAACACACCAATTCCGACGCTTCTTCGCCTACTTCTTCCTGCGCAGACATCAAGGCAACCTCGACGCCGTGAGGAGACATTTTCGCCATGTGTCGCGCGACATGGTTTGGGCCTACGCCAAAGACGCTCTGAACGCCAGCTATCTGACTCTCGAGAAACAAGGCCTGGCCCAAGATATCGCAAAATCTGTTGTATTCGGCGAAGGGCATGTCTCGGTCGGCGTCGCCCAAGATTTGAAGGCCGTGTGCGATACATTGCGTCTAGGGGCGAAGGTTCTCACCGTGGAGGATGCCGCCACCTACATCGACAGACAGATCAAGAAGTTTTTTTTGGACGTTCAGGCTATGGAGTGGGGTTACTGTCTCTTACAGGGTGGCGACAAGGGTGGCGCTTGCGAAGGTCAGGTCGGCCCGATTGAAGACCGGTCCGAACCCAGCGTCTGCGGACGCTGCAAGTTCTTTTGCACCGGGCCGGAGAACGAGGAGTTTTGGAGGCAGTCTGCCGGGCTCCACGAGGAGATCATGGCCCATCCAAAATCAACGCGCCTTATGAAGAGCGAAAGCGAACGGTTCGTGGCGACCGCCGAGAGAATTCTCAAGCGGCATGACAAGCCGTCGAACGTGGAGGTTGTCCATGAGTAGAGTTTTTTCCATCGACGGTTATCGACGGACTGCGTCTGAAGCGGCGGCGCCTAGCGTAGCTGAACTGGGCGAGCCAGTCGCTGCTAGGCGGGAGAAACTGGACGAGCCGAGAGTAACGCCAATGCAGGAGTTACCGCAGCCCAAGCTGACCAAAGCGGGCCTCGATTTCAGGCAGCGCTTCCATGACGCGCTTGCCCAACTCAAAGCCGAGGCGACGACGGAAATCAAGGCGGCGGCCAAACCTGCCGACGCGAGAACAAAAATCACCGTCAGCTCGGTCTTGAAGCGAGCCAAGGCATCTCCACTGGCGGCCTACTCGCCACTGCATAGAGACGCTCTGTTGCCTCTCGTGGAGGCCGCCAGCGATGAAATTTCGGCATTGATGGCGGCCTCTTTCAAGCGGAAAACGCGCAGCCGCCCATCGGCAAAAGAGTTGGCTGCCGAGCTTAAAAAAGCTCGGCATGATCACGCCAAAGCCATAGCAAAACTGGCATCGCAACGACTCTCAGAGTTTCTTGCTAAATCTGGATGAAATGGACACCTGTTCTGACAGTACATGGACAGCACAATGTTTTTGCTGGTCAGGCTGCTATTGGGTCAGAAGCGGCCTTTCAGCACCTGGCGCCGACCGACCGCTAGAGACTGAATGCTGTCCTTCATCAGTCGTGAGCCACCGACCGGTTTCGACGACAAAGCGGAAGTCCAAGTGTCTGAACTGGCCGCCATAAAGCAGACATTCACCATCGCTTGTCGACAACTCTGGTGCCGGGCTCAGATACAAAATATGTGGTCGCTCAAGTTTGACGTTTGAACGACTATGGCAAAAAACAGCCTGGGTGTCACCGAAGCGTGCGAAAGAACCGGTGCCCACATCAATGACGGTTCTCGGTACGCCATCAAACAATTCAAGGTAGCTGTTGCCAGCGCTGCCAGTCGTTCGTGAACCACCCAAGCCGAACGCCACCAGTTCCAGTGGTGCAGCGCTTGAAGTTTGAGCCGGATTCCCGGAAGCTAAAGGTGCTGGCGGCCCCGCAATGGCAAGAGTCGCTATCGCAGCGTGACAGCCAGCCTTGTCAGAGCCTTACAGCGGCCTCTATCTTCACGCTGTACCGGACAACGCTCACTTCGACTGCTCGTTGCCGTAGGTTTTGGCCAGGTAATCCACGATGAGCGGAATGTCCGCATCGTCTACCGGCGCCTTGAACACGGTCTTCATGCGCTTGACCATGGCCTCCCAATAGGGACGCGCCGCCGTTGGCGGCTGGTACTGCATGTATTCGGCGGAATGGCAGGCCGCGCAAATGGCCTGCGCCTTGGCGTAGCCCGGCAGGATACTGGGCTTGAGCTGCACGCCATCAGGCGGCAAGTCAATGGATTTGGAGCCAGCCTGGGCCAGTGCAGACACCGCGAGAAGTACAACTGCAATCAGGGTTTTGGGCATAGGGTACCTTGAAAAGTGGGACATGCTCATGCTCCTTAAACTGCGGTGACTTTGACGGACTCGACCACATTGCGCATGTAACCGGCGGGCTGCCACAGCGCTTCCATCGGCTGGCTTTGGCCGGAGCGGTTCCAGGCACGCACACGCAGATCGTGGTTGCCCTTTTCCGGGGTGAATGCGAAGGTGAACTCGCGAAAGGAATAGCGACCCATGTCGGCACCCAGCCTGGCGCCGCGCCAACTCTGCCCACCATCAGTGGAGTAAGCCACTTCGCGAACGCCCTGCCCGCCATCAAAGGCGATGCCCCGCACCACGGTCTGCTCACCCGCCCGCACCCGGCCACCGTTCTGGACCGAGGTGATGAAGGAGCGCACATTGAAGCGACCGATGGGCCGCGTCGCCGCTGGTGCCGTCCCCGGCTCGACACAGGCGCAGTCGTTGTCGGGAATGCGGTAAGCCGGCTTCATCCAGAAGCCCTCGAAGCTCTGGTCCACTACCTCGATCTCGGACAGGTGCTTGACCCAGTAGGTGCCGTAATAGCCGGGCACGATCAGCTTGACCGGGTAGCCGTTCAGCAGCGGAATGTCCGCGCCGTTCATCTGGTAGGCGATCATCACTTCGCCATCCATCGCGTGGTTCATCTCAATCGACTTGACGAAATCACCGCCGCCAAACAGCGCCTGATCCAGGCCGTTGAAGGTGACCTCGCGCGCACTGTTCTTGAGCTCGGCGCGGGCCAGCACGTCCTTGAGCGCCACACCCACCCAGCGCGCATTGCCCATGGCGCCATTTGAAAGCTGACCGCCCGTGACGCGCGGTGAAAAATGGCCGCGGCTGTTGCCTGAGCACTGATTAACCGCCAGGTACTCGATGGGTTTGAACTGCGTCTTAAGATCGGCCAGCGTCAGCTCATAGGGCTTGCCCGCCGCATTGCCGCCAATCTTGATCACGTGTTTGTCCGCATCAATCGTGGTCGGGATGCCGGCATTGTGATAGCGTACAAAGAAAGCGTCGTTGGGCGTGATCAGGCCATCGTTGAACACCTCAAACGGCGTTTCCAGTTGTGGTGGCCGCGACGTCAGCACAATCAGGGGGCGCTTTTCCGGATAAGCGACCAGATTGCGCTTGCCATTGACGAAAGGCAGCTCAACCCCGGCGCTTTGCGCCAAAGCACTTCGACCAAAGGCAGCTGCAGCAAGGGCGCCGGCGCCTCCGGCGAGCAGCCTGCGGCGCAGCAGGTGTTTGGTGTTGTGACCATCTGTCATGGGTGTCTCCTTGTGGTTGGTGAACTGAAAGTGGGTGGCAAAACGCTAAGGGGGTGACTGGGCCGGATCTGCTGGCGAAAATGTGGCTTGAGCGACCGACAGCGCATGCTTTTTCTGCGCCACCATGACCAGCGGCTTACCGTCACGCGACGCCACCACCTGCCAGTACACATTGCCCCACCAGCCGTGGTCTTCGCTGAGCTTCACCGGCTGGTCAAAGGCGAACACCGTCACCATGCCGCCTTTTTCAAAAAAAGTGGTCAGGTGATAGACCAAATGGCCTTCAATATCGCAAGGCCGCATCAGCTGCGGGTAGCCGGGGAGGGTCTGGGATTGACGCAGTCCCAGATGCTCCAGGATTTTCCGGCCTTCCATGAAGTTGCCGCGCAGCGTTCGCTCGTAGTACTCGTGTTCAATCGCACCACGCACCAGCTCTGGAGGCCGCATGGCGAACACGGCACCGACGCCGGTACCCAGCAACAACAAAGCTGCGATCGCGCGCTGTACCGCGGGACGCAACAGCCAGCGACTCTGCCGGAACAGGCTGGCGGGCGCTTGACCCGGCGCGTAGGCCAGTGCCAACTCGGCGCGAGCGCGCAGATCAAATTCGCTGTCGTCGAAGGGCTTCAACCCGATGGTTTCTTTCATGGTCAGGACTCCCGGCTTTTGCGCAGCAACGTGACCTTGCTGTCCTCGGCATAGTCCCCCGCTGCCTGCTGGTCTGTGGATTTCACCGGCGTCATGGCCGCTTTTAGCGCATCACGCGCGCGCGCCAGCCGCGACAAAACCGTGCCGGTCGCCACTTCCAGCGCCTCCGCCATCAGGGCGGTGGGCATGTCGTCAAAGTAATAGAGCACCAGCACTTCGCGGTGGATGGGGGCGATTTTTTGCAAGGCGCGCACCACATCGAGACGGTCGTCAATGCCGGACGCCGGTGCGGCGCGTGAGGCTGCATCCAAATCCAGCGCGTCGTTGTCATCCAGCGAGAGCAGGCCGGGCGCCATATGGCGCAGCGCGCTGCGGCGCATGATCTGGAACAGCCAGGCGCGGGCGAGTTCAGGTTCCCGGAGCTGGCTGCGGTATTTCCACGCACTGGTGAAACAATCCTGCACCACATCCTCGGCCACGGCGCGCGAACCGCTCATGGCCCACGCGCTGCGCATCAGGAATCGGTAGTGGTCACGCACCCATTGGTTGTAGCGGGACTCGGCTGTGTCGAACATGCGTATAAGAGCAGTGGTCCAGGGCGCACATTCCATTGCCCCAGAAAATATTCGCAGGGGTTTACCCGCAGACCTGGAGGCGCGCTCAGCCACCACCCCGGACAGCACCGAGTGCCGGATAACCACCCGGCTCTGGGTTGGGCCCGTTCCGCAGCACCGCCATACGCCCGCGCATAGCGGCGATCTCCACAGTCTGGCTGGCAATGATGTCCTCGGCAATCTGACGCACCAGCGGGTCGCGGCCATGAATCAACACCAGCCGCGCCATGTCCACTGCACCCTCGTGGTGGGGAATCATCATCGCCAGAAAGTCCGCATCCGGGTTGCCGGTGTAGCCCGGCCCGTGCATGTCCTGCATCATGCGGGCCATGCCGGTAGCCATGTCGGATTCAAAGCTGTTGCGCCCTGCCGTCGTAACACCGGGAGCCGCGTGCGCGCTGTGGTCCGTCATGCGGTCTGCCCCTTGGTCCCCGGCCGCACGTAGACCAGGTTGATGCTCTTCTTATTGCGCAATTCGCCGGAAGGCAGTTTGAGTGCGCCCAGCGGAATCTGGGTGATGAGCTTGGGCTCCAGCGGCGACGACACGTCGAAAGCGGAGCAGACTACTTGACCGGCATTGGGAGTGCCGGGCAGTTCGTCCTGTTCATGCGCCACGTAGAGCAAGTTGTTGGCCGGGTTGGTCCAGAGGCCGTGGGCCTCGCGGCCGCCGGTATAGACCATGCCCACCACTTTTTGCTGGGCCACGGGCACCGAGCGGTCGATGATGGCCAGGCGGCTGGAGGCGGCGCCGTTCGGGCCCCCGTCGTCCACACGCGCCAGGCTCATATAAGTCACCTGGCCGCGCGCATTGTCCACAAACTCCAGGTGATTGGGGCGTGCCAGCTCACCTAGCGCAATCGTGCTCAACACCGTGCCCGGGTCTTTCACCGAGACGATGGAAACCGCATCGGCCAGCTTGTGCGACAACCACATCTGGCTGCCGTCCGGCGAGAGTTTCTGGAACGGCGTGAAGGCGGGCTTGTCCTGGCTGCTCAAGTCCACCAGGCGCAGGCGTTTGGGGCGTGAATGGCCTTTCGCGTCGGCGTTGACCTGCAGAATATCGAGCTGCGCGGTTTTTTGGCTGATGACAAAAGCCAGCGTGCCGTCTTTGGAAAACCAGACCTGGGCCGGGCCGTTAAGCGTGGGAATGTACGCGCGAACGGCTTGCGCGGGTATGCCGGTCGGGCTGGTCAGCTGTTGGGTGGCCTGCGCCACGTCGATAATGGCGATGCGGTCTTCACCGCGCAGCGTGACCCACAGCTCCTTGCCATTGCGGGTGAAGGTGGGCTCGTGCGGCTCACGACCCAACAAGATGCCGCTGGACAACCGCTCCGGGTTGGTGGTGGCGCCAGCCTGCGGATTGGCCACATTGCCCACCACGCGACGGTTCACCGCGTCAATCAGGTAAATGTTGCTGCTGCCTCGGCCCGAAGTGGCCAGCAGTGTGCCGTCCGGGTTGGGCACCGCGCCGTGGGCGTCAATGCAGCCGTGGTACAGCGGCTTGTGGATCATGGCGGCATGGGTAGGCATGACGCCGCCCGTGACAAAACGAAACGGTGGCCGCACGTCCTCGTCAAAGCTGGTGAGGTTAATGGTGGTGTCCACTGTGTTGCTGGCTGGATTGATCACGCTGATCGTGTTGGAGTCCTCGTTGGTGATGAAGACGCGATCTGCGGGAGCGATGTCTGCGCTGGCAGAAGCATTCATCGTGGACGCGGGGGCGGATGAGGCACCTTGAGCCAAAGCCCACGGTGCCGCTGCGACAGCCGGGATTACAGCAGCGGCTTTCAGAAAGTCGCGGCGTGAGTCGTTGAGTGGGTCGGTCATGGGGTCTTTCGGGAAGTTAAGAAAACGGGTTTGGCCAAAGTGCAGGCCAAGCACAGCGCTGGTGTAAGCCAGCGGGATGGACCGTCGCGCTCTTGATCGCGCCAACGGCTGTCAGGTTTGTTCGATGAATCGGGTACAGAGTGTGGCTAGCGTGCCTTTCGCAGTCAACGCAATCGGTGTGGTAGGTACGTTCAGCGCGACGCATCGAGCTGCCGGTATACCTCGCCGGACACCCGCGCGAGCTCGGCCTTGTCGGCGTCGGCCGAAATGGCATAGCCGAAAGGTCCATTGACCCAGTAGAAAACATTGACGCCGCCTTCCCGGGCAAAGCGGAAGGCGGTTTCCTGGTTTTTCTGGCCCTGCGCCGCAGCACCTACGGCATTGACCTCATTGGACACATACAGAGTCAGCTTGGCACCGGCGTTGTCGTGGTACATAAATTGCGCGACAGGCCCCTTGTCGCCCGGCAACAGCCGGCCACCGTCGAGCGCGTAGCCCAGGGTTTGCAGATGGGGTGGCTTCATGGGTGAGCCCATGCGCTTGGACAGCCAGGCCACGAGCTGGTCTTCATGGTCGGCACCGACCTCCACGGCCCGCCTCACGTCAGGGCTGTAGACCGCATGGGCAATCGCCGCGCGCTGCGCAAACCCGGTGGCCGACGCGACAGTGATGGCACTGGGCGTGCGCTGGGCCACCATGCCGGCACCCTGCTCGGCGCCCAGCCCGCCGCGCAGACCCCAGCCTGCAACGCCACTGACCACGGCAATCGCGATGCCGGCCGCCATGCGCTGAAGGTACCACGGCGTACGAGGCCTGGCGGCCTCCCGCAGCCGCTGCGGCAGCGGTTCTTCGAGCACCGGATTGAACAATGCGCGCAGTTCGCGCTTTTGGGCCAGATAGCTTTCAACGCGCTGCGCCTCTTCGGGACGCCGGGCCAGATACGCTTCGATCTCGCGCTGACGCTCCGGCGTGAGTTGACGATCCACGTAAGCTTGCAATTCAGCTTCGGTGACGGGCGTTGGGGGGGGCATGACAGGGTTCATGACAGGCTATTCATTTAACGACTTTGAGGCGAACGGGATCAGGTTGGCCTTCCATGAGAGAACGCAAGCGCTCGCGACCACGCGACAGGCGCGACATCACCGAGCCGATGGGGATACCCAGGGTAGCGGCCACTTCGGCATAGCTCATGTCTTCCAGCGCAATCAGCAAAATAATCTCCCTTTGCTCCACGGGCAGCTTCTCCAGCGCCGCCTGCAAATCCATGACGGCCAGACTTTCACCCTGGGTCGCTGCGACCGGTACCTCGGGGGTGTCGTCATCCAGAATTACGGTGTGCAGCTTGGGCCGCCGGACACCGTCCACGTGCAGGTTGTGCATCATGCCGAACAACCAGGCCCGCATGTCCGAGACACCCCGCCAGAGCGCCGATTTGGCGAGTGCCCGCTCCAGCGTGTCCTGCACCAGGTCATCGGCGTCCTCGCGGTTGCCCACCAGCGCCCGCGCGTAACGGCGCAGGCGCGGCACCCAGGTCAGCAGGTGGTCGTCACCGTTCTCGTCGTAGAGGTCGTTTTGCACGCCATTACCTGGTTGTCTTGCCGGTCTGAAAGTCAGCCCATCATTCCTTGATGATGTGCCAGACGTCCTTGAAGTTGTCACCTGTGCGGTCGCCCGCTTTCTGGTCGGCTTTGTAAAAGTACACCGGCTTGCCCTTGTAGGCCACCTGGCGCGCGCCATCGTCGCGCGTCACCACACTGTACTCCCCGGACGGCTGATCAGCAGCCAGCAATGGCGGCCACAGCCCGGCGCAGGGGCCATTGCAAGCGCTTTTGCCGCTGCCGGCCTTGTCCGCGTCAAAGGTGTAGAGCGTCATGCCGTTGGCGGCAACCAGTGCGCCGCCAGACATCTTGGCCGGCGCATCGGCCGCTACGGCAGACACGCTGACGGCCATCGAGGCTGCGCTGATGGCAAGGGTCGCCAGAAAAAGCGGAATTTTCATACTGTTCTCCAGGGAAGGTGTGTGGTGAGCTGGCGATCAATACGCAGCCACTGACAGCTTGGGGTCAATCTGCCAGGTTTCGCTGACGATCTTGCCTTCACGGAAGGTCAGCACGTAGCGAACCTTGATGGGTGCCTTGCCTTCGAACTGCACGTTGGCCGAAATGGTGGAACCTTTTGGATTGGCGGACTCTTCCAGCTTGTCGACACTGACCTTCAGCGGACCTTGCGACTTGGTGAATTTCTCCCACACGCCGCGGATGGCATCCGCGTTGGCGTATGTGCCATCCAGTGGACCACCTACCCAGTTGAATTGGGCCTGGTCGGCATAGCCACGCATGACGATGGACAAGTCGCCCGAGCCGATGGCCTGGAAGTGGGTCTTGGCGTCATCAGCCGGTGCGGCCATGGCGCCAGAGGCGGTAAGCAGCACAGCGGCGGCGCAAGCGGTCAGGGAAAGGGTTTTGAACATGAAAAGCTCCTGTGTAGGTGAGACGAGTGAAGTTGAGGTAAGGACTTGAACTTGGTTGCAGCAGCCAATTGCTGCTGTCATGGAGGTAGACGGTTCGCGACAGCGGTTTATTCCAGAAGCCTGAAAATAATTAACCGATCAGGGCAAACACCCACCGATTGATCAGCGCACCGCCCACCACCAGCCAGGTGAAGAGGATCAGCGCCAGCAAGAGAGGCTTGATGCCTGCTTTGCGTATGGACGATATGTGGGTGGCAAGACCCAGCGCTGCCATCGCCATGGCCAGCAAAATGGTGTCGACCTCGGTCGTTACAGCCACGACACTTGGCGGCAGCAGGTTCAACGAGTTGAACAGCACCACACCGACAAAGGCAAAGGCAAACCAGGGCACAGCCAGCTTGGGCTTGATGGGCGCCTCAAGACGTGCAGTGTGCTCATTGGCAACCGGTACAGAAGTCATTCGCACGGTACGCCTGGCGTCGTCCCGCGCCAGCCAGGCCGACAGCATGATGAGAAACGGCGCCAGCATCATCACACGTACCATCTTGGCAATGACAGCCGTGTCGGCCGCGTGGGGACCCACTGAGCGCGCCGCGGCCACCACTTGGGCCACCTCGTGAATGGTGGAGCCGACGTAGATGCCGAAGCCGTCGGTGCCGCCCGGAACCAGCTGCCACTGACGATTGAGTTCAAACAGCAGTGGGTACAAAAAGATGGCGATGGTGCCGAACACCACCACGGTGGCCACAGCGACCGTCACCTGCTCGGCGCGCGCTTTCACCACCGGCTCAGCGGCCATCACGGCAGCAGCGCCACAAATCGAGCTGCCGGCACCAATCAACATCGCCGTCTTGCGGTCCATGCCGAGCCAGCGGATGCCGATGACGCATGCCAGCGCAAAGGTCGAACCCAGCACCAACGCATCGGTGGCCACACCCGCCAGGCCGACGTGGCCGATGTCCTGCACCGTGAGCCGCAGGCCGTACAGCACCACACCCAGGCGCAGCAGGTTTTGTTTGGAAAAATTTACCCCTGCGCCGCTCATGCTGGCCACACGCGGATAGACCGTGTTGCCGACCAGCATGCCCAGCACGATGGCGAGTGTCAGGGCGCTGAAGCCATGGTCCTGCAGCCAGCCGATGCGGCCCAGCGCCATCGCGAACGCTGCCAGCGCACCGCTGATCAACAGGCCAGGCAGCAGACGCAGCAACGGGTCCATCGCATTTCCAATGGCTCCGCCAGACGCAAGGGCTGGGGCGGAAGAGCGGGAGGGTGCGGCGGTGGTCATGGTGTTCTCCATCGGGTTTGGTTCGTCAGGGTCGAATGTAGGGTTCTGACATTTATCTGTCCAACAACTTGTTTGAGTAAGATATAGCTGTTTTATAGATAAACGAACCACTCGGGGAAATCAGCCATGGACGTACTGCGCCTGACACTGCGCCAACTGCAAATTTTTGTGGCGGTGGCCCAAACCGGCAGCACGACGGCAGCCAGCACGCAAATTGCCCTGTCGCAGTCGGCGACCAGCGCGGCCGTCAAGGAGCTGGAGCGCCTGCTGTCGCTCCACCTGTTCGACAGGGCAGGTAAACGCCTGCTGCTCAACGACAACGGACGGGCCCTGCTGCCGCGTGCGCAGGCTCTGCTGGACGGCGCGGCCGGGATCGAGCAGATGTCCCGTGATGCCATGGCGCAGTCCCAGTCGCTGCGGATTGGCGCCAGCACCACGATTGGTAACTACGTGCTGCCCCGGCTTCTCAGACAGTTTCTTCGTGGACGGCACCAAGACATCGCCACCAGTTGGCATTCAAGGGTGGTCATAAACAACACTGAAGCAATATGCGACGCAGTGGACCGGTTCGAACTCGATGTGGGGCTGATAGAAGGCCCCTGCCACCATACGTCACTCATAGTCACCCCATGGATGCAGGACGAGCTGGTGGTGGTGGGGCGCCCGACTCTTGCAAATGAATCGACGCAAGGGCGCGTGTCGCTGAAAACATTGCGCGATTGGGTCTGGCTGCTGCGCGAGGCGGGCTCGGGTACCCGAGAGGCAACAGATCAATTGCTACTGCCGCATCTCACTTCCTACCGCCACAGCATCGAACTTGGAAGTTCAGAGGCGATAAAACACTCGGCTGCAGTAGGACTTGGAGCGGCGTGCCTTTCGCAATGGGTCGTAAGCGACATGCTAGATGCAAAACTCTTGAAGTGCATCGATACCACGCTGCCGAAAATGACCCGCCAGTGTTACATGGTGATTCATCGAGGCAAACAACATACGCCAGCGTTACTGGACTTTATCGATCAAGCCACATCACTTACAAAATCTAGAGAGAAATAGAAATGTTCTGCGAAAAGTGGAGCGGAAGGTGGTTCGCATCCTTGATTCGTGGATCGAGGGACTTCGGTTCGATCAAGTCGCCTATAGAACTCACAGCATGCGAAAAACTAAAGCGTCCTTGATTTACCGCCGCACGAAGAATATTCGACGGTCCAATCGTTTCTGGGTCATACCAAACTCGAAAACACCGTGCGGTACCTCGGCATTGAGGTAGCAGAAGCCATGTAGCTTTCATAGTAGACAGCGATTTGCCAGAGTCAACATGGCTGCTGGTTGAATGATTTTTGACTTCCAGTTACCGGTCGTTCCGGTGCGTCCGCTTTTGGCCCTTACCTGTCACTCAAGCGTCGAACATGACCGACCGCTTCCGCTGCAAAGCAGTCAGTTGAACCCAGACTTCGAACGACTTTAATGCTGCGATAGCTGCCATCCATGTTGATCAGCAGCGTGACCATGTGTTTTCATATTGGTGTCCACTTTGGCCAGAGGCAGTGCCCCTGAGTGACCAGATTCTGCATTTGTTGCGCAGAGACAGTAATGGCCTTGAAAGTAGATCAATACAATATGAGTATTACTGGGTTATCGCCTTTTATGCCGACATGAGTGACCGCATGATGAGCTTGGCCGCTGGCCTTGGTCACCGACAAGAAATCTATTCCATTGACTTAAGTGCACCAGGCTACTGTTGCGTTTCCTTTGAGAAGGAAGTCGTTGACTGGTGTTGCGATTAACAGAGTAGGGCTGTTGCGTTTCATTGGCAGTGGCGACCATTGCCCGGAAGCCAAGTGGGCACCCGGGTGAGTATTTTGGAGCAAACCCACTAGGCGTTCGCACAACAAGTCCTCCACCGATTTCCATCCCAAACTCATCAACGATTTGCATTCAATTCGGCCACCTATTGCTGCCGTTCAACCTCCAGGACTCTATGACTGCTACGCAGCGGTTGCTGTCGGTCGCGGCCGTGACCTGAGTTCACGGTGCCTGGCACAAAGCTGTCATTGGCTCACCCAGCAGCGCGGCAGCATCGATGACCGGTATCGAGGGAGCTGCAGTCATGGTCTAGCACACGTCTCCCCATGAACGGGCACGACCCTACGCCTACCTGCGCGATGTCATGGCACGCCTGCCCATGCAGCCCGCCACCCAGATCGGCGAGCTGCTGCCATACCGCTGGCAGTCAGCCTGACAGCGCATATTCAGATACACGACCGCGCCCCGCAGTCAAGATGGGATCGCCGCGCGATTACGGGCGTCCTACAACCCTTAACTTAAGTCGGCCTACAGGCGAACAGTTGCCCCTCGGTCCCATGCCCCACGGCTGCATGGAATCCAAGTTCCATACCTAGGCAATTTTCTGACTTACGCTATGCGCCAAACCCAGGAAGGTCGAGATCAGAGGAGCTTGATGCCGCTCCTTTCTACAGATGAAGTGCACCTGTGTCACCATGCTGGTGTCTGAAATAGTTAACTTAACAAGGCGAGGATCTGGCCTGTAGGCTGTTTCCGCCACGACGCCTAGGCCCAGCCCCTCCGCCACCGCCTCTCGAACGGACTCGCGGCTGCCCATCTCCAGAGCCACCTGCACCTCGACGCCTCGCTCCTTTAGTTCTTGTTCAAACACGCGTCTGGTCGTCGATCCTTCCTCTCGGATGACGAACCTCTGACCCTGCAGATCACGCAGTTTGAGAGTGGCCCGTTGCGCGAGTGAGTGTTGGGTGTTGCCGAATATCACCAATCGCTGGGTACGGTAAGCCGCGCCAAATAGATCTGGGTGAGCGACGTGATTGAGCACCATGCCCACGTCTCCCTGGTAGTCAAGAATCTTTTCGGTGATGGTTCGCGAGTCGCCTACGCCAACAGCCACGTTGACCTGGGGGAACTGTTTCATGAACAGCTTCAACACGGGCAGCACGTTGTGCGGCCCGATGGCATGGATGACCAGTCGCCCTACGTATTGATTTTTCGCAGCAGCGAGCAGTGCGTGCGCATCTTCCTCGCCACTGAAGGTACGCCGGGTGTAGTTCAACAGAGTGCGTCCAAAGGACGTGAGTTCAAGCCGCCGCCCGCGCCGATGAAAAAGCTCCACGCCGAAGTCGACCTCCAGGCGCTGTATGTGTGAAGAAACAGTCGGTTGTTGAATAGCGAGCACTCTCGCGGCAGCGGTCATGCTGCCGGCTCGGGCCGTTGCGTCAAAGGCCTTCAAGGCTGCGAGGAGGCTGAGTCCAGACATTGATGTGATCTATGGGTGCCCTCATTTTTAGGGATGAAAGTTTCATATTCATGACACATTGGTCACCCAGACTTGAGCTGTGCTTCCACTGAAGCTGTTTCTTCCAGAACCTCCTCTTTCCCGAGAGATACCTCTGACCACTTGAGTCCTGGTGTGCGTCTAGCGCACCACAACAAATGAAACCGAGCTATGAAAACTGCAATTCGCGAGAGCCATCTGAGCTTGCGGGGTATCACGGTGACCTATGCCGATGGTCACACAGCGCTTGCGCCCACCTCGCTGGAGGTACAGCATGGCGGGTTCCTTGTGCTGCTGGGCGCGTCGGGCGCGGGAAAGTCAACGCTGCTGCGCAGCATCAATGGCTTGGTTAGCCCCACAGACGGAGAGGTGTCGGTGGCCGATCTGCCGGGCGGCACCGTCTCAAAACGCAACCTTCTTGAGCATCGGCGCCACTGCGGCATGGTGTTCCAGCAGCACCACCTGATCGGGCGGCAAAGCGTGCTGGCCAATGTGTTGATGGGCAAGCTCGCCACCCGCGGATCTCTGGCGTCGTTGTGGCCTTGGAGCAAGGCTGACAAGCTGGAGGCGCTGGCGGCCATTGACCGCGTAGGCCTGCTTGAGAAAGCCCTAGCACGGGCAGACACCTTGTCTGGTGGGCAACAACAACGCATTGGCATTGCGCGTGCCTTGGTGCAGAAGCCCCGCCTGCTGCTGGCCGATGAGCCGGTGGCCAGCCTCGACCCGGCGACCGCGCAGAGTGTGTTGACCCTGCTTCACGACATCTGCAAGAAAGACCGACTCACGGCCATCGTGAGTCTGCATCAAGTCAACCTCGCGCGCATGTTCGCCGACCGCATTGTGGGCCTTCGCCAGGGCCAGGTGGTGTTCGACGGGACAGCAGCGCAGTTGACGGAAGAAGCCCAGTCTGCCCTGTACGCGAAGTCGTCACCTGTCGAACCGTCCCGTTCTTCCTCACCTGCCAACATGGGCAGTCAATTTGATTCCCCCTCTCAATCCAAGGAGTTTTTACCGTGCTGAATCGCCGCCGTTTCCAATTTATCGCTGCCGCCACTTTGGCCGCCCTGTTGCCACTTGGCGCCCATGCCGAGGGCAAAAATCCTTCCAAGCTTCGCGTTGCACTGTTGCCGGACGAAAACGCCGCCACCATCATTCAGAACGCACAGCCTCTGAAGCGGTACCTGGAACAGACCCTGAAGAAGGAAATAGAGATTACGGTGACTACGGACTACTCGTCGATGATTGAAGCCATGCGCTTTGGCCGCATCGAGGTGGCCTACTTTGGACCGTTCTCTTACGTGCTGGCCAAGTCCAAGGCGCCCAACATTGAGCCTTTTGCCGTTGGCGTGGAGCGCGGCTCTCCGACCTACCAGTCGGTTCTCATTGCCACGGCGGGCGGCCCGGTGAAGACGCTGGCTGACGTTCGAGGAAAGCCGTTTGGCTTTGGCGATCAGGCTTCGACGTCCAGTCACCTTGCACCGCGCGCGCACTTGCTTAAAAACCACCAACTGAACGGCGAGACTGACTACCGCCCCGTTCACCTGGGCACGCACGATGCCGTGGCCCGAGCTGTTCAGGCAGGGCAGGTTCCCGCCGGCGCTCTGTCAAAACCCATTCTGGACAACCTCATCGCAAAGGGCATGGTGGATGCCAACAAGATTGTGCAACTTGAACTGTCGGCACCCATTCCGAACTATCCCATTGCGATGCAAGGTAATCTCACGCCGGAGCTCAAGGAAGCCATCCGAGCCGCCTTTCTTCAGATGAAGGACGCCGAGATTCTCAAATCATTCCGTATCGAGGCCTTTGCCGCTACCGATGACAAGGCCTACGACATTCTTCGCGACACAGCACAGATTCTCAAGCTTGATCTGGGACGCATGAAATGACATCGGTAGCCTTGGAATCCATCATTGCCATTGACGGACAGCGGCGACTCAGACGGCTGGGCGCCGCCTGTGTCGTTCTGTTCGTCTGTGTGGTGGCTTTGCATGTCACCGGTTTCTTTGACGCGCAGCGTTTCATCGAAGGGGCTCCTGCCATTCAGCAGTTGGCCTCTGAGATGGTGCCGCCCAACTTCGCTCGCTGGGAGCAATGGGTCATTCCACTGCGCGACACCTTGGCCATGTCGATCGCAGGCACGGCGCTGACCGTTCTGGCGTCGTTGCCGCTGGCCCTGGTGGCGGCGCCCAACACCGCGCCGAATGCGGTGGTTGGGCGAATCGTCAGAACCATCTTGGCTGCATTTCGGTCTGTGCCTGAAATCATCCTGGGCATTCTGTTCGTCGCGGCCGTGGGCTTTGGGGCATTGCCTGGTGTGCTGGCGTTGGCCCTGCATTCCACGGGCATGGTGGCCAAGTTCTACGCCGAAGCCATAGAGCACGTGGACCCGAAACCTCTGGAGGCCGCTAAGGCCGCGGGCGCAAGCCGGTTTCAGGTCATCACCCATGCTGTGTTACCGCAGGTTTTGCCCCAGTTGGCGGACATCACCATCTACCGATGGGAATATCACTTTCGCGCATCGGCAGTGATGGGCATCGTGGGTGCGGGCGGCATTGGCTTTGAACTCATGGCGGCTCTGCGCCTGATCAAGTACGACGAAGTCTCCGCCATTTTGCTGTCCATCCTCATATGCGTGCTCGTGGTCGACGGCATTGGGTCGGCGCTTCGCAAACATCTGAAATAGAAAGAGAGAGGAAGGTAATGATGCCGAAAATTGTGGTGACGCAGCCCATCCATGAAGCAGTTCTGGCGCGTCTTCGATCCGCCGGTGATGTAGTGATGAATCAAGGGCCTGAGCCTTGGAGCGAGGAAGAGCTTTACCTCCACCTGAAGGACGCCGACGCCATGATGGCGTTCATGCCTGACCGGGTAGACATGCGAACTTTGTTGAACGCTCCACGGCTCAAGACCATCGCTTGCGCATTGAAAGGGTATGACAATTTTGACCTGATGGCCTGTGAAAAAGCGGGGGTCAGCGTGAGCTTTGTGCCAGACCTTCTGACAGAGCCCACGGCAGAGCTGGCCATCGGTCTGGCCATTGCCGCTGCGCGTCACGTGCTCGCTGGCGACACCCGTGTTCGCAGGGGCTACGCCGGCTGGCGTCCTCAGCTGTATGGAATAGGTCTGCACGGCTCGGTCGTGTCGGTCGTTGGCCTGGGCGCCGTGGGACGGGCCATCGTTGACCGCCTCTGCGGATTTGGTTGCGCTCAACTGCTGGGCGTGGACCCGCATGGTGATGACGAACGCCTGACCATGGTGAGCCTGGGTGAGGCCCTGTCGCAATCCGACTATGTCATTCTGGCCGTTCCGCTGCTGGACGTAACGCGTCACCTCGTCAATGACACCATGCTTGAAGGTGTTCGGCGGGGGCAGATCCTGGTCAACATTGGGCGAGGCTCGGTTGTGGACGAGGCTGCCGTGGCACGGGCGCTCAAGGACGAGCGCCTGGGTGCCTACGCCGCCGATGTGTACGAGATGGAAGACTGGCTGCTGGCAGACCGTCCACGCCAGATTCATCCGGAACTCTTGCAACACCCCTCCACGGTTTTCACACCCCACATTGGTTCGGCGGTGAAGAAGGTTCGCCGAGCCATCGAGTTGCAGGCTGCTGAAAATTTGCTCGTTGCGTTAAATGGTAATGAGCCGCTTGCACACTACGAGGCATCGCACCGAGCGGCTCATGTGGCAGCTTCGCACTGCTCGGTGCAGCCATGAGGTCACCACACCAGAGAATGCTTTTGGACGTTCTATGGTTCTGGCCGATCTAATTCTTTGAGAAGACCTTGGCTACGTGTTTCGGACCCGCGGGCCAACTGCGGGGCCCCTCGTCGTTTCGTGTGGAAACCAACGGCGACAATCGGTGGTGGTCGTAGCGCCGTGTGGGCATGTGGGCAAGTCGCAGAGCGGCTTGTCCACATGCCCATGCGGCCTTGTAGTGCATGAACTGGAGGCTGTCTCGTGAGCGTTGGAGTTGAAACGCTGTTTACCAGCGCGTTGGGTTTGGTTGCGCCGTGGGAGGTGGCCAAGGTGGATCTGGACACAGCCAAGCGGCGCATCGACTTTGAGGTGCGCTGCAACGCCAAGTTGCTCAGTTGCCCGCACTGCAACACCCCGGCGCAAGGCATCCATGACCGCCTTCGCCGCTCGTGGCGACACCTTGATTTTTTCCAGTTCGAAGCCTGGCTGCACGCCGATGTGCCGCGGGTGGCCTGCACTGGCTGCGGCAAGACCACGCAGGTGGGTGTGCCCTGGGCTCGCGAAGGCTCTGGCTTTACGGCGCTGTTTGAAGCCTTGGCGTTGTCGCTGTGCCGTGAGCTGCCGGTGCGGCAAGCCGCTGCACTGCTGCGTTGTGCCGACAAGCCCCTGTGGCGGCGCATTGAGTACTATGTTCAACAGGCCCGCGCAATCGACGACATGAGCGAGGTACGTACCGTGGGCATCGACGAGACAAGCCTGCGGCGTGGGCAGCACTACATCACTGTCGTGCACGATCTGGCTGCCAAGCGCCTGCTGTTTGCCACCGAAGGGCGCAGCCACCACTCCGTGTTGGACTTTGCCCAAGACCTCAAGGCCCATGGCGGCGATCCGGCTGTCGTGCATCACGTCTGTCAGGACATGAGTGCTGCCTACACCAAGGGGGTGGGCTTGGCGCTGCCGGCAGCTGCCATCAGCTACGACCGCTTCCATGTCGTCAAGATGGCCATCGAGGCCATGGACGAAGTGCGACGAACCGAATGGCGCGATCAGCCCCATGCCGTGCACGCGGCCTTGGGCGGCACGGACCGCAAAGTGCTCAAGGGCCTGATGTGGGGCATGCGCAAGAACCCACCTGCCTGGAGCGGCCAACAGATCAGCGCCATGCACTGGCTGCAGCACTCCACGCTGAAATCTGCGCGGGCGTGGCGCCTGAAGATGGCCCTGCGCGAGGTCTATGGCGCAGCGCTCAAGCACAACGACCCCAGGCAGGCTCAGGCAGATCTGAGCGCCTGGTTGAGCTGGGCCACACGCTCGCGGCTGGAGCCCTTCAAGAAACTGGCCAAGACCTTGAAGACCCACTTCGCTGGCGTGATCAGCGGCATGCTGGACAACCGATCCAATGCCTTCGTCGAAGCCATGAACGGCCTGTTGCAGCAGGCCAAACGCGCCGCACGAGGCTTCCGAACGGCAGGCAACTTCATCGCCGTCGCATACCTTCGCATGTCCAAGCTGGCCCATCTGCCTGATCACCCCTTCAACCCGGCATCAGCGAAATGAGGCAGGGGCGTTCCACACAAAACGGCATAGAGCCAACTGCGGATGCTCTTCGCAATGGTTCCGATAAGCCGTGCCGCCAAGTATCCGGGGTGGGATTCCCCCGGTTTCTCGGACGGTTTTCTGGGATCGTTGCCTACATCAACACCGACCGCAGCGGGTCGGGAGAACCAATTCATCCTTGGTGTGATCAGTTGCTCCTGCTACCTTGCCCGGCTCGCATCAATAGAGTGACCGGTCTGAGCAACAAAGCGGTCGCTTGAGACCCTGCTCGGCCAATGACCAGTTGCGCAACACGCGAACTTTCAGGCGTTAGGTTCGAGTGTCGGAGATCAGCCTGATGCACTTCTTGGGGAAAAATAGGTCAAGGACTGCACTTGGCCGATAGGAACACCAACACAGTTGCGCTGGCGCTAGCTTTCTTCGGCTACATCAGCGCTCATTGCTGTTGCCACTGCGCGATTAGGTGGTGGATTGGCGACGCGAATCAGTGGAGGTTTTGTTGTGCGAACGCATTGTGGATTTGCTGCAAAAACTCAACCCAGGCAGGTCGGCTCCGACCTGTCAATCTGCCGTTCCGTCTGACATCTTGACGACGCGCAAGGGCAGATGCGTTACTGGACGCTCGGCGTTGGCTGCTGAAAGGCTGTGTACCGCGTCGCCCACCGCCTTGTAGTCTCGCCAGAACCGCTCAAGTGCAGGCCCGCCTCCGGCCATTTGAACCGCGCGGATGAGGCCGGCGTGGGCTGCCACCATATGCGTGAGCTGGGCTTCCAGCCGCTTGATGTCCTGCCGGTAGCCTGCGGCCTGGTCTTGCAGACTGCCGGCGCCCCCACCTCCTGCGACGATTTTGCGTACTCCTTGCTGCTGTGCCTGGGCCGCAGCGATGAGCGCGCTTCTAGCCTCATTGCGCGTGAACGCTGAAGGGTTCTTCAACGTGCTGTGGCGCCGTGCCACCTCCCGCGCCGTGATGTCGATGTTGTCGGTGAGTAGCGTGTTGAGGATGTCGGCCAGCTCCTCGTTCTTGGGGTCTAAGAGCAGCCTCATTTGAAGATGTCCTCTTTCAGGGTGGAATGGTCGATGCCGTCTGCGAAGACGGATTGGTTCGGTTGGGCGTGAAGCGCAGCCGACACACCAGCAATCAGCCGCTCGGCATGGGCAATCTGGTTCTTGCGCCCCACGGTGGTGGCCGGCTTGCAACGAGCCGCGTCCCGCATCGCCACGAGCTTCGAGCGAAGGTCTTCAAGAGTCACCCGGTGCTCAGCGACCCCGCTGGCCGTAAAGTGCTTGCACTGGTCGAAGCACTTGAGGTGTCGAGTGCAGGGATTGACAGAGAAGCTGTTGGTGCAGAAACCGTACGGCGTGACGTGGAAGCCATCTGCGTTGGCCGCCAAGTAGATGAAGGCTGCTTCATCACCGCTCTCGTGCTGGATGCGCTTAAACGATTGCCCCAAATGGCTTTGCAGCGCCATACCACTGACGACCATCTTGCCCACCAATTCCTTGGCGCTTCCTGCGGGAAGGACCTTGGACGCTGCAGGCGGCAGTTTGACGAAGCTCAACTTCTCTGCGAGGTTGCGATGGTCATACTCGTAGCTCTGAGCGACGGTCCGTCGACCGAACTGGTGCGTAATGATGGTGTCAGGCACATTCTTACGGAACATCTCTGTGTTCATGAGATGCCGAAGACTGTGCGGCTTGATTGACATCAACTTCGACTCAGGCGACCGTCCGTACACACTGAACATCGACCGGCCTGCATGACGTCCTAGCGCGATGAGCATTCCCGGGTACAGCATCGGCTTGATTTCTGTGTCCTCTTGAAGGGGAAGCTGGAGCGGGTAAGTTCGTCCTGCCGTACTCCGCCCCAGGCTCAGAAATAGGCGGTCGCTGGTCCAAACTGGCCGCCCGGAGGAGGTACGAAAAATCCGGCAATCCGAGTCAGGAAATCGGCTGGGGTTCTGCTGTTGCAGGCGCAGCAGCTCTCGGACGGGGCCGACAATCTCTACCATCTCAGTGACCGTTGAGACCACAACATCTTCGAACATCGCGGGCACATGCTGGTGTGCCTCAACAAGCAGATTTGGGGCGCCGTCGATGTGCTTCTCGGCGTAATAGTGCAGTCGCAAGGAGCGTGAGACGCCGCCCACCGTTCCGGCCGGGCGGCCGGTGACTATGTCGAGGTGTTCATCCCAAACCAAGCAGTCGGCGGGTATCGTCAGCACCTCCTCGATTCGCAGTCCCGTGAACAGAGCCAGTTTCACGACACCGAAGCGAACTGCGTCCATGTAGGTCTGGGGCGTCTCCTGGAAGACGATTCGCGTCAGTTCAAGTAGCGCGGAAAGGTCCGGTAGCTTCTCGGCGTGCTGGCGTTCCTGCAGCGAGCCGAGCAACGCTGACGACTCCTTCCTTTTTAGTTCCGGGCGGACTGGGCAATGAACGGAGATGAGGTTCTCGTCGATGTACCTCGCGACCGTTGAGAAGTCGCGCGCCGGCTTGTCGGACCAGGCCTTAAGGCCCAAGACGGCGTCAAAGTTTTCACGTGAAAGCTCCCACGGCGGGCATCGAACCAGAGAGAAGAGGCGACGAGCAGCTCTGGCTATTTGTTGTGTGTCGCCGGTCGAGCGGCCGCTGCTGCAGTGCTCGACGATTAGGGCTTTGATGAAGTCCTGCACGTCTTCACCGAGCACCGCGCCTTCCGGCAATTGGCTGGGGTGCCATCCAGTTGAGGCCGCCATCGCGGTCAGGTCGCGCGACACCGCAAAGCCACAACTTCCAG
The DNA here is from genome assembly GCF_003063475.1 of Limnohabitans curvus. NCBI lineage: Bacteria > Pseudomonadati > Pseudomonadota > Betaproteobacteria > Burkholderiales > Comamonadaceae > Limnohabitans > Limnohabitans curvus. Next base: position 2,441,879 of record NZ_NESP01000001.1, on the reverse strand, counting down.
GGACGTGGAGGTCATGGCTTTTGTTCAACTTGCGTAAGTCCCAGTCCGTGTTAGACGTGGCGGCGCCGTTGCTGTCGAGTTCGATGTGCCAGTCAAGTCCGTGCGATGAAGCGACACGACGCATCCGGTCGATGAAGCTCAGATAGGCCTGCGGCGGTGGCGTCAGTTGAGGCGAGAGGATGTGGATGGTCATCCGTGGTTCTTGGGTCGGTCATCAATCAGGGTTAACGCCTGCTGCGCCCCCGCCAGCGCGCGCGTGAGTTGCCGGTAGGCCGGCGTCTCATCGGAGATTCCCTGCTTTAGGTACAGGCGGACTTGGTCGCGCATCCCTTCGATAGCTTCGACGTGGGACTCCCGGTCTAGGGATGGCATGAACTTCGGACAGCCATAGCAAGACGTCACCGGGTTGTAGGCGCAGCTGCTCTGACCCGCTTTGCACAGTCCCACGCCAGCAACCAGCCGATACCCCACCACAGCGCCAATCTGCTGGTCCTCAGGAGCCAGCTGTATCTCGTCGGCTGAGACGAAACTGCCGGTCGATATGTCCAAGAGGCTGTTGTAGAGTTTCGACGCACCGAGCGCCGTGTTGATGAGCTCGGCTTGCTTGAAGCTTGCCCGGATGTAGTGCGACGCGGCCTCTGCGCTCTTGTGGCCGAGGAACGCTTGGATGCTAGCCCTATCATGCCCCGCATCGGCGAGCGTTTGCGCCCCGGTGTGACGGAGCGAGCGCGCCGTGCTGTCCAGTTGCACGGAGAACCGCTTACAGAGAACCACTGCCCTGTCCCAGAAGGTAATTGGTCCGGTTGCGTTGAATAGCCGCTGCCGCCCGTGAGCGAGCGCCGTCGCGTGCAGCCTCGCGACGAGCGGAACCCACTCCGGTTTGACTTGGCGTAGCAACTCGAATTCGTTGCCTGGTGTTTGCTTTGCAGCATGGAACGAGAGCACGCAAGCAAGGTCGTCGCTTGCATCACGGAAGAAGCGGACATGCGTCACGTCGAGGCACAGCGCCTGAACTGGTCGCATACCGTGTTGGTAGGTGATAAGCAGTGCGACAGCGCCCTCCACCTGTCTGTCGGTCAAGTCGTCCTCGCTCGCCGCCGCATCCAGAACTCGAACAATAGCTGCCTGGGCGTCAACGGAAGCCACACGCTCTCTCTTGCCGATGCTTCGCTTGTTCTGCCGTAAGCCTTCCTTCACGAAGGTGTCCAAGCTCTTCACGAGAGGCATGTGAACTGCTCGCCAGTGGCCGGCGCCAGCCTTGCAAGCTAGCTTCAACACGGCCTTCGCGACGTTCGTCTCCAGCGGGTGGCTCAGCACAGTGGTCCAGGTCTCTCGCAGCTTTTCCGCAGGGGTAGCGAGCAGTTCCAAGATGGCTGGCCATTTGGCTATGAGGACGTTGGCGAAGGTCCGGAATGGTGCTGGGGAGGACGCCCGTCGTGTCAGCAGAACAAGCGCTCGCTGTAATTCGCCAACTTGACCCTCGGCGAACTCCAGCCGTACCGTGCTGCCAGCTGCAAAGACCTCCCAGTGACGGTCCGCCAACCTCACCACCGACTCCCGTCCGGAATACTTGTCGAAAAGGGTCATCAACGCGGGGGCAGCGGGCCACTTCCAGTCCAAGGGAGATTTCCCACCATGCTCGGACTGAGGTTGCGGGAGGGCGATTTCAATGGCGTGGTTCACGCAGAAATCCCCCGCATAAGACTAGTCTTTTCAGCAAACAGTGTGTTCCATGCTTGCATCAAGTCGTCCTGAATCGCCGCACGTGCGTAGTGCTCAGGCATGGCTGACCTCGCTGACCATCCGAAGAACGCCCGCATCCGTTGGATTGCCAACTCGCGGTCGGGGTTCAGCTCCATAAACATCGTGTATCTGGCCGTGGCGCAGGTGTGTCGCAGGTCGTGAGGCGAAATGTTCGTCTTGCCGCCAGATCTATCGAAGAGGCTTTGGATTGCCTCGGGTGCCAGGGCATCCGTCAGTTTCCTGAAGACCTTACTTAGTGCCTCGGCAGAGAGCGGGGCCCCCGCCTTGGTGGTCAGTAGGAAACCATGTCCGGCATCGGTAGGTCGATGCTCGGCGGCGAAGTGCTGGTAGAGCAGAGCTAAGTCCTCTGACACCGGAATTTGCCTGTGGGATTCCAGAGTTTTGATGCGTGGCGTGGTCGACCTCGGATCGTTCTCGAACACCGTGGTGATGTCAAGCCAACGAACCACCTCTCCTGACTCCGGGTCCACGTCTTCCTTCAAGGAGTCACAGGCCAACAGCAGTGCTTCGCCACGACGGAGCCCAGCCAGCAGCATTAGGTTGACGATGAGCCAGTTCCGCACGCGCGTTTGATACCCCTTGAAAGGATTTCGAGGCGAGCTGGGATGCGCTACCTCAAGGAGGTCCAGCAGCGTTGTTTTCGGCAGCGCACGAATGAAGCGGAAGCCACCGAGACGGGGGGCGCGCATCCTGCCCATGGCTGCCAGCATAGAAGCAGCTGCGGCCCACTCTGGGTTACTAGGCGCTAAGCGTTTGGCCAGCGATTGCACGAATGCTCTGACTACGCCCCACCGCTGAACATCAGTCGTGTTGTAGGCCGGGTCTGAGGTTGTCGTTAGATAGAACGACTCCACCATGAGCATCACGCCCTCAGCGTCCCGAGTGCTCATACCCTCGTCGAAGGCGTCGGCACCGAAGCGTTCGTCACAGTACCGATAAAAGCTGTCCAGATGCTGGAGGTACAGCTTTCGCGTGCTGGTCGCCTGAGAACTACTCGTGAGGCCTAGGGACCACGCCGTGGACCATAGTCTTGGCATGTGTCTCACGGGGTCAACGATGACATGTTCAGGAACTGCTTGAGTACGGACGAGCACTGGAGATAACGGTTGGGGATACCTCTACGTACAGAGCTTTCCCTCTAATTGAAATGCAACACTGGCCATGGTACCTCTTAATCGACGAGAGCTTTGTAGACATGACGGGCATCCGTGGTGACCTGACAGAGCGGAGTCGCAAAGTGCGTTCTCGCATCTTGCAGTGGACAGGACTGCCAACCTGCATTGGTCTAGGGCCGACCAAGACACTCTCCAAGCTGGCCAATCACATCGCCAAGACCTCTGAGCGCAAACCTGACGTGTACCCCTCGCACCACGCACAAGTGTGCAACCTAGGCGCTTTAAGCAAGCCTGAACTTGATATGCTGTTACAGGCTACTGATGTGGGTGACGTGTGGGGCGTAGGTCGTCGCATCAGCGCACAACTCATCGTGGCAGGTGTGACCAATGCCCTTGAGCTTTCAAGGCTCGACCCTGCAACTGCGAAGGCTCGTTGGTCAGTGGTGTTAGAGCGAACCGTGCGAGAACTTCAAGGCATGCAGTGCATCGACTTTGAAGACAGCCCTGATGACAAAAAGCAAATAGCTTGCACTCGAAGCTTTGGCTATCCAGTGACAGAACGCCACCACTTGCAAGAGGCACTCACTGAATTCGCAAGTCGTGCCGCTGAAAAGCTGCGGAAACAAAACGGCCATGCTAGCCAAGTGTTGACCTTCATACGCACTAGCCCATTCAGACAGAACGACAAGCAATACAGCCGTAGCGCTGTGATTCCACTGCCCTCGCCAACTGCCGACACCGCACAAATTGCAGAGGCGGCAATCGCCATACTTCACGCCATCTACAAACCCAACTTCAAATATGCAAAGGCAGGCGTCATGCTCCTCGACCTGCAACCCGCAACAAGGCATCAGTACACGCTAGACCTAGACGACGACGCACAACACATAGAGAGACGCCAACGTTTGATGCAAACATTGGATGTTGTGAACAAACGATATGGTCGAGGCACTGTCAAGCTGGCAAGCGCAGGGACTCAAACGCAGCACAGCATCTGGCAAATGAAGCAGCAACGCAAGACACCAAGTTACACGACAGATTGGAATGAACTGGGCTTGGTCAGAGCCTGACTCTGTATCAAGCTAAGGGTGGGTATTTCTCCCAAGGCTTTGGCACCTCGGGCGTAAACCACGCTTTGACTGCAAGCCAAGTCCGGCTAAGGAATGGCTCAGGTAGCTTGGTTTCAGGCCGTGGCCCCTGCCTAATTGAGTAAAGCGTCCACGCATATCTCTCCGCCTCTTCTTCTGGGGTGAAACGGCTCACAAAGCCGACCTTCTTAAAGTCCCCGAAAGCAAAAGCTTCTCCACAATTGACACATGCTCTGTCATTGGAAGTCTTCATGTCATCGGGGATATAAACCGAAACAGATGAATACGAAGTTTTTCTGTGGACATGCCCACAGCTAGGACAGGCAACCAAGTCGTAGCCGCTAATGCGTGTCATTAGATTATTTTGCAACTTTCCCAGCAACCAGCTCCTGCACCTGCTTAGCTAGTGATGTAATTTCTTGGTTGCCGCCAGCTTTAGTTTCAAGCATTTTTGCAACTGCGTTCAATGCTTCAAGCATTTGCTCAGAGCTTGCATCACCGCTGATCATTTCTTTTTCAGCAAGTTGTTTTGCGAGATTGGTTATTGATGAAACTTGATTTGATGTGGCCATGAAAATCTCCTGATAAAAATTAAATCAATCGCTCTTGAAGCGAAGCACTTGCGAGGGGGCGTAATCTTGCGTAGTCCAACAACTCGGACAAATGCGCCCCTTTGCCTTGCCATTCGTACAACACGTTTTCGGCCAACAGTACGTAGTGCCAAGGTGGGCCACCCCGCTGTTCTTCGGTTAGGTTGTTAATGCGCTCACACCAAGCCAAAGCAGCTTTAAGCTTACGTTGCACATTAGGGTGAATGGTTTGCTCTTGCCCCTTTGTTTCTACAAGATACACCGCATTTTCAGTACGCACCAAAAAGTCGGGTGAGTAAAAAGCAGGTAAGCCATCGTCTTTTACGTAACGCAGACGTGCAAAGGTATGACGGTTTTCGCTGATTTTGCAGAAAGCTTGGATGTGGCTATCGGCTTGCGCCCAATAAATGAAAGCTTTCTCTAAGCCACCATTGCGCGAAGGCCAGCCTAAGCGTTCATAAATGCATTTGGACACGTCAACTGATGCGCTCTCGCGCACCATCAGCTTGGGTACTTCACTTAGTCGGCGTAAATGCACTTCGGTTTCACCTGTGGTGTGCATTTCTTCTGACTCAAGTAGCCCCACCGCAAACACTTTGGTGATGTGATCCACGACGGGTTGCAGCAGCAACAAGCGCCAGTTTTCATCTTCGAGCGGATTGAACGTGCCTGCAAACAGTTGTGTCCAAACGTAATCGTCAATCCAGCCGGTTAGTTCAGCGGTGTTCACTTGCAAATACGGTTTGGCTAAGTGTGTGGCAATCTTGTTGCCTTTGGGTAAAGGTTCGCTGAGCGCTTGGCTGATACGGCGTGTGAGGCGTGACAAGTAGTCGTTGTAGCCCGACACATTCATCACCGCGCCATCCACTCGATAGTCGCCAAACAAGGTCGACGACTGCAAATCTTGAGAGACGAAGGTATCGCCTTTGCCCAACATTCCTTTGAGCTGTTCAGCCGTCATGGCCGTGAACGATGGCAGTGTAGCAATGTCAATAGCCGTGTGGTCGCGCAGTTCGTCGGACTCTTGCAAGATAAACGGGATACCGAAATCAAACTTTTCAAAATCTTCACACAAATTGGCAGCTATCACGTCACCCGTGCTTGAACCATCATCATCTTCGCCATCATTGCCTGTTGAACCAACCAAACCTTCGCTAATCAATTCGTCATAGAACGATTGAAAGGCAGGGTGTTCAACAATGGTGAGAACATCAAGCAAGCTGGCAGGTTCTTGGCCATTGTTGATATGCTCGCGGTTCTCTTGCTTGATTTCGGTGTACTCAGGGTCACGCCACATCAAGCGTAAGCCTCGGCCAATGGTTTGCTCTAAAAGAATTTGCGCTTGACTAGAGCGCAGCGGCACGATGACGCAAATGTTGTTGACATCAAAACCTTCGCGCAGCATCAACACACTCACGATGACACGCGGTGTGGCGTGCTTGTCCACGCTAAACAAGCGCTCGCGCACGGGTGCCCAATCTTTTTCACCCAACTCGGCTTTTTTGCCTGAGTCAATCGTCATAACATCGTCTGCGTTTAGCCCTTCTTGGTCTTGCAAGAAATCAGCAACCAGCGGCGACACCGTGGTGTCTTCACACACGACCAGCATCTTGGGGTAGCGGTGTGGGTCTATCTTTGCAAAGTCAGCTTCAAGTTTGCGCAGCTTGACCAAGCCAGCGCGCAACATTACGCGTTGGCCTTCGCTCAAACTTGGATTACCTGATTCATCGCGTTCGGCTTTGAACTCTAGCGGCAGTGCGCCAATTTCTTTGCGGCGGTCCAATACCAACGACTTGACCAAACCTGCGCGCATGGCGCTTTTCAGATCGAAGTCGGTGATGATGTGTGGAAAGTAAACCTTACGCTTATTTTTGCCTGCGCCAACATCGTTGTAAGGCGTGGCTGAAAAGTCCACCTGCACAAAGCGACGGCCCTTGGTCTCGGCAATGCGTGTCAGACTTTTTTGCCATTCCACCTCGGTGGTTTCACCTTCGCGCTTGAACTCGTGGATGTGATGCGCTTCATCGTTGAACACCATCAATTCCGGCAACTGCGCCAAGAAGTCAAGCACGTTGCCGCGCGCATAGCGACGGTCTAACACTTCAAGACTGTTACCTGTGGCGCGCCCCGGTGTTAAAGGTAATACGCCAGCCACCACCGCCTGCGGGTCGAGTGGTGCACCCAGTGTTTCAACTTCTTCAATATCTTCGGCGATATCCCCCTCGGCCAATAAATGCCAATTGGTAATGGCAATCATGCCATTACCTGTGGCTTTAAGGCCAATCTCTGTCTTGCTGCATACATTGCCGCGTACAAAGCCAAACACTATTTCGCGATGCGCTTCTGGAATAAACAAGTCGGCAAATTTGGCCATATCGGACGTGGCGAAATCACGCGAGCCTTGGCTGCCTGCCACGAGCTTCCCGCAAAACGCATCAAGCAAACGCTCGTAAACAATCAAGCCGGGAGCCACAACCATGAACTGGCGTGTAAAACGTACATCGTCGATACCCTCGGCAAGAGCTACCGTTTTGTTGAGCAACTGCCAAATCATCAGCGCTTGCATGACCCATGTTTTGCCTGTGCCTGTGGCCATCTTCAAACAATACTTAGGGTGACCGTGCTTGGGTGCGGAGACCTCTTCCATACGCGTACCAGTTAGCAGCGAATTAGGCGCAGCTTCTTGATACAAGTTCAACAGCGACCATTTTTTAGAACTAGCACCCAAAACCTCGTGCGCCACGATTGCGTTCAAGATGGCTTGCTTTTGCCCTGCATGAAAGTTCAGACCTCGACCTTCACCACCTCGGGCCATCACCATGTCTTCACCAAACCACCACGTCAATAAATCAGCCGTGGTGGGCGTGACCAATTCCAAAATATCAGCAGCGCCCGACTCAAGGCCCAAACACAACTGCTGCGTTTTAGCTGTCAGCCCTATGGAGAGGGCGAGCTGGTCTTCGGCCTTCTTAGCGGTGGTGCTCATGCGGCCCCCACGGTTGTGACAACTTCGGCTTCAAAACCAAACACGTCCACGACGCGAACGCAAACTTTGCGCGTGACCTTGGTCGGCGTGCTGACCTCTGCCTTGGTGACAACTCGCAAAACGTCGGCATCGTTTGCGGTGTTGCCACGGTAGTCTTGCCACACTGAACGGAAGACCTTTCCGTCGTAGTCAGGGTCTACGGCCCAATACTCAATCAGTGCCAAAGGTTCTTGGTTGGCCACTTGTTGCAAGGCTTGGCGGTTGGCATCGTCAAGGTTGATGGCCTCGGGTGAGAGCAGTACATAGTTTTTAAGCTGAATCGTCAGCACATCTTGTACGTCTTCTTTTTTGACTTGGACGGGTTCGATGGTCAGGTATTGCAGCGAAGAGAAGCGCACTTGACCGCGCAGTTTGTCGATGCCACCTTTCTTTTTCAAACGGTCCATCAAGTCTGGCGGGATGACCAACACCTCAAGGCGTGAATCATTCAATGCAGTGATGGTTTCGCCAATCGATGGCTCAAAGTTCCAACCCAACACCACCACTCGGTCCCAGCCGCCCATAAGGTTATCGCGCTGAGCGATGGCCTTTTTGAGCGTCGCCATGCCGGTGAGTTTGTTGGGCGAATCAGCCAACACTAAGGTTTTGCTGCCACGGCCCGCGCCCAATGCGATGCCTGATATTTGTCCCAAGTTTCGCTGAGGATTTGAATCGGCTGGCAATGGAAGAGCGCCATAAAGCGATAGAACAATTTGCGATAAATCACCAATTCGGAAGTCTCGGCCGAGCGTGGCTTTGGCTGCTTCTACTTGGTAGTCGCCTATGGCTTGGTACAAGAATGGTTTGGCGTCTTGATCAATTAGACGCTTTCTCATAATCATGCAAGAAGGCTTTCCAAGGTCCGTAGTTACCCAACGACGACCTAGCTTTTCCGACACCGACGCAGTGGTACCCGAACCACCAAAGAAATCTGCAACAAGATCATTCTTGTTCGATGATGAGGCAATAAATCTTTCGATTAACTTCACAGGTTTTTGGGTGTCGTAATCCGTCCCTGAATCTCCGCCAATGTCGGTCCATATTGATTGCAATTCAACACCGGGTAAATCGTCAACGTATTGTTTTACGTTTGGTCGACCTTTACCTTCTCTTGCCCAAACGATCCTTCCTTGAGCCTCAAGTTCATCAAGCGCAAGCAACGTGTTTTGAGTTGCTTCTTGCGAAAGCAAATGTTTTAAATAACCGGGTATTGCCCAGTGACGTCCTTTACCAATCGTCCCCGGATCTATTCCTCTCCAATTTGAACCAGACATCCCAGCGGACTTACCAGGTGCAGTTAAGGGGCTTTCTCTCCAGAGTCTTCCGTCCTCATCTTGATTACGGAACATTTGTTCAACATAGTCTTTTGTGTAAGGCGTGTGTTGCTGATTCCAATGGGCGGCTTTATCTTTCGTATAAAAGTAAATCGCATCATGAACATGGTTGTAATAAGAGCTCCCACCTCTAGATGTGGTTCGCTTCCAAATTATTTCGTTCTGATGGTTATTTTTTCCGAATACTTCATCTAAAAGTATCTTGACGTAATGACCTACATGCCAATCTAAATGCACATAAATAGATCCCGTATCAGCCAACAGCTCTCTCATTAAAACTAAACGGGGCATGATCATTGCCAAATACGAAGCAGTGCCGTCGCTCCACGTATCTGAGTAAGCAAACTGCTCAATGACAGTCGGCTTTTGTTCAATTTCAACACCGGGTAGCGTGACCTTAGTTCGATAGTCAGCTTTTGAGTCAAACGGCGGGTCGATGTAGATCAAATCGACTTTTCCGCGCAGGCTAGGCGTGTTTTCATCACCAGCTAATAGCGCAGCCATAGCCATTAAGTTATCGCCATAAATCAATCGATTGGCCCAGGGGGTAGATTCAGGCGCTGCGCCAAGGGTTGACTGGGCGTTGTCAACCAAGCTGGCTTGTCCGGGGGCAAACACTTCACGTTGACTGGCTTTGTTTTGGCTATTAATCCAATCCTCGGCTTTGGTGTCGCGAGCAGGTAAAACAACCTCGCGTGTTTGCAAGCTGTGACCTGCCCCCTCTGGCCGTACCAATCAATCGGAAGTAGTCCAAGGGTTCAAGGTTAATCCAAAACTTGAGGGTTGAGATTTGCAGCGGCATTGGTTTGAATCCTTTGCTGCTGCGCGAACTGAGCCGGTGGAATCCGGCCCAGGCTGCTGTGGGGCCTGACTTCGTTGTAGTCCTGGCGCCAATCGGCAATGCACTGCCTGGCTTGGGGCAAGCTCAAGAACCACTGCTCGTTCAAGCATTCATCTCGAAACTTGCCGTTGAAACTCTCGATGTAGCCGTTTTGCATCGGCCTGCCCGGCTGGGTCAAGATGTGCCGCACGCCATGTGCTGTGGCCCAAGCCATAAAGGCCCGGCTTGTGAACTCTGGACCGTTGTCCGTTCTCACGGCCAGTGGGTAGCCTCTGAAGGTGGCCGCTTGGTCGAGCAAGCGTGTCACGTATTGCCCCGAGATCCCGTAGTCCACGGCAATGTCCACGCACTCGTGGCTGAAGTCATCGGCCACAGTCAGGCACTTGATGCGCCTGCCATTGGACAAGCTGTCCGAGACGAAATCCATGCTCCAAACATCGTTGACCTTTTGCGCCAGTTGCAAGGGCACCCGCTCACACGGTGGGCGCTTGGCCTTCTTGCGCCTTCTTACGGCCAAGTTGGCATCTTTGTACAAGCGGTAGATCCGCTTGTGGTTGACGCCCGGAAACTCCGGGCGCAGCAGATCGTGGATGCGGCGGTAGCCAAATCTTCGGCGTACGTGGGCAATGTCCACGATACGTTCGCCCAGCGCCTGCGTGAGCGCATCACGCTTAGGCGGGTGGCGAAAACTGTCTCGGCTTAGCCCCACAAGGCAGCACGCGTGGCGCTCAGACAGAAGATGGGTCTGGATCATCTGGGTGATGGCCTCGCGTTTGACCTGCGGGGCTAGCGCTTTACGCCGAAGACGCTTTTGAGCGCATGGATGTCCAGGTGCGCTTCGGCCAGCAGTTTCTTGAGCTTGTTGTTCTCAGCTTCCAGGTCGCGCAGCTTGGCCGCATCGGAGGCTTCCATGCCGCCAAAGCGCGAGCGCCACTTGTAAAAGGTCGGCTGGCTAAAGCCGCCAGAGCGGCAAATGTCCTTGATGGACATGCCTGCTTCAGCTTGCTTGAGGAATCCGATGATCTGCTCGTCGGTAAATCGTGTGGTCTTCATATCCGCCATTCTCCAAAATTAGCGAACTTAGTTCCATCGATTTGGTACGGCTCAGAGGGGGCAGGTCAGCTGATGCGTTGTCGACTCTCGATGCCCTCTAAGATTTTTTCGGCTTGCTTACGACCATTGGCCACTATTTCAGGAAGTTGTTCTAAAAGGGATTTAGCCATGCATGCGTCTCAACAAGTTGTTGATAAAGATTTCAACAGATTGTTGTAATGATACTCAACAGCTATTTGAGAAAAACATCAACAGGTTTGTAACTTGTTGAAATGAACGAAAAAATTGAATTCACCAAGCGTTTGAGAGCCGCCATGACTCAAGCAGGCTACGTTGCTAGCCCGTCAGTGTTGGAGCATGAGTTCAATTTGCGCTGGCCCGGCAAATCCATCAGCAATCAAGCTGCGTGGGGTTGGTTGAACAACCGCTCAATTCCAATGCAAGACAAGATGCAAGTACTAGCGGAATGGTTAAAAGTTGAACCAGAAGTTTTGCGTTTTGGAGAGGTTGTACGCAAGTCTGTTCAGTCACACAAACAGAGATGGACGACAGGCATTGGTTTTCAGGAACGAGAAACTTTGGAAGAGTTTCTCGCCTTATCTGCGCCAAATAGGAAAGTGGTCAGGGAAGTGATTGCCGCCTTCACCAAAGCCGAGCACGCAAACTGAAACTGTCTGCGTGCTAGCACCCGAGACCTAGAGGCTCAAGGGCACCCCCTCGTATCTCGCTGGGCAACCCACCCCTCAGGGGTGTCCATTGACATTGTGACAATGTCTGATGTGAGTGGCTTGTTAGTGTTAGTTGGTTTTTGTAGTGGCTAATTGAAATCCCGAAACCTAGGCTAGCCGCTTGAATTAAATCCATAAGCAACGATGTCCTTAATCGCGGACACAGGCATGCAAGCAAACTCTGACCCTGAGCGAACCCAGTGGGTTCCAAGTGGGTTCCAAGTGGGATCTCACTCGGCTATTCCCCTTACATTGGGATTCCATTCCAACTCGTTGCTACTTTCAGCAAACAAACTAAGCATCTACGCCTGCACAGGCCCCATACCTAGAGGCTCAAGGCACCCCCATGTATCTCGCTGGGCAGCCCACCCGTCATTGGGCGGAGCATTGACACAGTGACAAGTCTGATGTGTTCACATTGCTAGATTTTGAGGGAAGTTACGAAGCGACATCGACTGCCATTAGCTAGTGCCCTTGCTGATGAGGAAAATTTCGGTTTACCCCTTGGTTTACCCCTCAGCCCCAGAAATGACAAAAGGGTTAGCAACTACTACGCTGCTAACCCTCGTCATTCTTGGTCGGTGTGAAAGGATTCGAACCTTCGACCCCTTGCACCCCATGCAAGTGCGCTACCAGGCTGCGCCACACACCGAATCAGGCTGAAATTATAACGCCTACTCAGTGCTGCTCAGAGAGCAGGTCGCGAATTTGTGTGAGTTCTTTGCGTAAGGTTTGCAGCGCTTCATCGCTGCTACTCAAGGCGAGTGGTGGCAACTCGTGTGTATCGTCTGCGTCGACATCCAAGTCGTCCTCAAACCCATCGTCATCGGGCAAATCCACATCAATCAACTCACCGCCTACGCGGCGGCGTTCGCGCTCGGATTGCACCAGCTCTTGCAACTTGTTGCGCGCACCGGTGATGGTGAAACCTTGGTCATACAAGAGGTCGCGGATGCGGCGAATCATCAGCACTTCATGGCGCTGGTAATAGCGGCGATTGCCGCGACGCTTCATGGGACGCAGCTGCGTGAATTCCTGCTCCCAATAGCGCAGCACGTGCGGCTTGACGCCGCACAACTCGCTCACTTCACCAATGGTGAAGTAGCGTTTGGCTGGAATGGGGGGGAGGGATTTCTCCATGAAAATCAGTAGCTTGTAAACGGGACCGCAGAGGTTACACGAAGAACAGCCCTGAATCACAGGGTGCGACAGTTTTGATAAAAAAAAGAGGTCTACTCGGCCTCTTTTTCAATCAGTTGTCAACTTTGGGATTACTGACGCCCTGTATTTGTTCTTTCAATTTGTGACTCGCATGGAAAGTCACTGCACGTCGTGCCTCAATTGGAATCGCTTCCCCTGTGCGTGGGTTGCGGCCAGGCCGCGGTGCCTTGGTGCGAATCTGAAAATTGCCGAAGCTTGAAATTTTCACATCGGTGCCATCGACCAAGCTTTGTGCGATGAGGTCAAAGAAGGCATCAATCATGTCTTTGGACTCACGCTTGTTCAGACCAATTTGTTCAAACAACAAATCAGCCAACTGCGCTTTGGTCAGCGCGGGCGTTTCTAAGCTCTCAAAAGAAAGTTCCATACGGTTCTCTTTAACGTGTGAGCATCAAGCGCGCAAACGCGCAGACACTTGGGCGGCCAACTCGGCCAGCACAGCTTGCACCACGCCTTCGATTTGCGCTTCGTTCAAGGTGGCTTCGTCGCTGTTGAGTGTGAGGCGAACGGCCAAGCTCTTCTCGTCCATCGCCATGGCAGCACTTTCTGACTTGGGGCGATACACATCAAACAACACGGCATTGCGCAGCAAGCCTTGTGTTTTGGCAGCGTGTACCGCAGCCATCAACTGGGCGTGCGTGACGCTTTCTTTGACGATGACCGCAATATCGCGCTCGACGTTGGGGAACTTGGCCACACCAGTGGACTTAGGTACATCACGATGCAACACGGCATCGAGTGAGAGTTCAAACATCACGGGCGCTTGGGTCAGCTCCCAGCTTTGTCGCCAGCGTGGATGCAACTCGCCCACATGGCCCACGGCTTGCCCATTGACCAAGACCTTGGCACAACGACCGGGGTGCATAGCGGGATGCTCAGCCGCTTCAAACTGCGGGACAGCGGGGGCCAACAAAGCTTCCACATCGGCTTTCACGTCGAAGAAGTCTGCAGCTTGTTCTTTGGTACCCCATTGCAAAGGTGCAGCGCTGCCAAAGGCAATGCCTGCCACGTGCATGGGTTGGTCAAAGCCTTGCACGGTGGTGTCTGTGTTTTGCACCGAGGCGTCTTTGTGGAACACGCGACCAATTTCAAACACGCGCACGCGTGAGGCCTTGCGGTCCACGTTGAACTTCACCACGCTGAGCAAGGAGCCCAACAAGGTGGAGCGCATCACGCTCATTTGGCTGGCGATGGGGTTGAGCAGCTTGATGGGGTTGGCGTTGCCTGCCAACTCGTGTTCCCAACGCTCATCCACAAAGCTGTAGTTGATGGTTTCTTGATAGCCCAAGTCGGCCAAGTGATGGCGCAAGGCGTGCGGGCTGCGTTGCGCCTCTTTGCACACACTGGCCGTGATGGGTGCCAAAGGTGGTGTGGTGGGCAGGTTGTTGTAACCCACCATGCGCGCCACTTCTTCGATCAGGTCTTCTTCGATTTGTAAATCGAAACGGAACGATGGGGGCTGCACGGTGACGACACCCTCGCCTTCTGTCACGGGCAAGCCCAAGCCACGCAAAGCATCCGCCACGCGTTGCTGGGTCAGCGGCATGCCAATGACTTTTTCAGCACGCGCCACGCGCAACGTGACAGGCTTGGCCACCGGCATGTTCACGCGTTGGTCGTCAATCGGGCCCACGGTCGTGTTGGGCGTGCCGCAAATGTCAATCACCAATTGCGTGATGCGCTCGATGTGCTCCACCGTCAACTCGGGGTCGACACCACGCTCAAAGCGGTGGCCCGCATCGGTGCTGAAGTTGAAGCGGCGTGAGCGGCCGGCGATCGCTGAGGGCCACCAGAAAGCAGCTTCGATGTAAATGTTTTGCGTGTCATCGTTCACGGCAGTGGCATCGCCACCCATGATGCCGGCGAGTGATTCGACTTGATGCGCATCAGCGATGACACCCACTTTCTCGTCCACGGTCACGGTGTTGCCATTCAAGAGTTTGAGCTGCTCACCGGATTTGCCCCAACGCACATCCAAGCCACCTTGAATTTTGTCGAGGTCGAAAATGTGCGATGGACGGCCCAGCTCGAACATCACGTAGTTGGAGATGTCGACCAAGGGGCTCACGCTGCGTTGGCCGCAACGGGCCAAGTGGTTCACCATCCATGCAGGCGTTTGCGCTTGGGTATTCACACCGCGCACCACGCGGCCAGAGAAACGGCCACACAAATCGGGGGCGCTGATTTTCACAGCCAAGGTGTCTTGGTTGGTCGCAGCAACGCTTGGGAATGTGGGGGCCTTCAAAGGCGCACCTGTGAGGGCAGAAACTTCGCGGGCAATGCCATAGACGCTCAAGCAATGCGCCAAGTTAGGCGTGAGCTTCAACGTCATCAAGGTGTCGTCGAGGTTCAAATACTCGCGGATGTTTTGACCCAACGGTGCATCGGCTGGCAACTCAAGCAAACCGCCGTTGTCATCGGCAATTTTGAGTTCTTTGGCCGAGCACAACATGCCTTGGCTTTCCACGCCACGCAGTTTGCCCACTTTGATTTTGAAGGGCTTGCCATCTTCGCCTGGAGGCAACTCTGCGCCCACGGTGGCGCACGGAATTTTGATGCCCACACGTGCATTGGGTGCGCCGCAGACGATGTTGAGCAAAGCGCCCTGCCCCACGTCCACTTGGCAAATGCGCAAGCGGTCAGCGTCGGGGTGCTGCACGGCTTCTTTGATTTCACCGACGACGATGCCTGTGAAAGGCGGCGCGACGGGTTGGAGTTCTTCCACTTCCAAACCGGCCATGGTCAAGGTGTCGGCCAGTTCTTGTGTAGTGAGTGAGGGGTTGCAGAATTCGCGCAACCAGGATTCGGGGAATTGCATGATGAATCTCGTGTGTGCGTGAAATTATTGGAACTGGCTCAAGAAGCGAATGTCGCCATCGAAGAACAAGCGCAAGTCGTTCACGCCGTAACGCAGCATGGTGAAACGGTCCATGCCCATGCCAAAGGCAAAGCCGATGAAACGTTCAGGGTCGAGGCCCATGTTGCGCACCACGTTCGGATGCACTTGGCCTGAGCCCCCCACTTCGAGCCAACGGCCCGCCAAAGCACCGCTTTGGAATTGGATGTCAATCTCAGCGCTGGGCTCGGTGAATGGGAAGAAGCTGGGGCGGAAGCGCAGCACCAAATCGTCGCTCTCAAAATAGGTGCGGCAGAAATCGGTGATGACCACTTTGAGGTCTTTGAAACTCACGTTCTCGCCAATCCACAAGCCTTCGCATTGGTGGAACATGGGCGAATGCGTGGCATCGCTGTCCACACGGTAGGTGCGGCCTGGGGCGATGACGCGAATTTCGGGCATGCCTTGACCGGCATCCAAACGCGCTTGGTAGCGCTTGACGTGTTGCACGGCGTGGCGCACTTGCATGGGGCTGGTGTGTGTGCGCAGCAAATTGGGCGCTTCGGCGCTGCCACCTTCCACATAGAAGGTGTCGTGCATGGAGCGTGCGGGGTGGTCTTCAGGCGTGTTGAGCGCGGTGAAATTGAACCAGTCGGTTTCGATCTCTGGACCTTGGGCCACTTCAAAACCCATCGAGCCAAAAATGGCTTCGACGCGTTCGAGCGTGATGGTCACGGGGTGCAAACCGCCAGCCATGCGAGCGCGACCGGGCAAGGTCACGTCGAGGGCTTCGGCTTTGAGTTGGGTCTCGAGCTCGGCATCAGCCAAAGCTTGGCGGCGGGCCGTGAGGGCAGCTTCAATCGCTTGCTTGGCCACGTTGATGGCGGCACCGGTCGATTTCTTTTCTTCGACGCTCAAGGCGGCCATGCCCTTCATCATCTCGGTGATGCGGCCTGACTTGCCCAAGAACTGGGCTTTGGCGTTTTCAAGATCAGCCGGTGTGGTGCTTTGCGCAAACAGGGCCTGGGCACTGGCGACCAGAGAGTCCAACTCGTTCATAAGAATTCGGGGAGAGGAGAAAACAAAAAAGGGATTGAAGCTGTGTAGCCCCAACCCCTTTACTCGTGGGTGGTTAACCCTTGGCTATCAAGCGGCCAATTTGGCTTTGACTTGATTCACGATGCTGGTAAAAGCAGCCATGTCGTGAACGGCCAAGTCGGCCAACATCTTGCGGTCGATTTCGATCGCTGCCTTTTTCAGGCCGTTGGCGAATTGGCTGTATGTCAGACCGCATTGACGTGCGGCAGCATTGATACGAGCGATCCACAGCTGACGGAACACGCGCTTTTTAGTGCGGCGGTCGCGGTAAGCATATTGACCAGCCTTCATCACCGCTTGTTTAGCGATGCGGAAGACGTTACCGCGGCGACCGCGGAAACCTTTGGCTAAAGCCAGAACTTTTTTGTGACGGGCACGGGCCGTAACACCACGTTTAACGCGAGGCATATTTTTTCTCCTTGTTCGTCAGTTAATTACAGGCCGCACTTGGGCAGCATTTGCGCCATGTGACCCATGTTGGTCTCATGCACAGCCACTGAACCACGGAGGTGACGCTTGTTTTTGGTCGTCTTCTTGGTCAAGATGTGACGTTTGAAGGCTTGACCGCGTTTAACGGTACCGCCTGGACGAACGCGGAAGCGCTTTTTAGCGCTGCTTTTGGTCTTCATTTTGGGCATTTAGATGCTCCTTTATTTGTGCTCGTGAGGCGCCTGCACACCGATGTGCAGTCTTGGAAGCCCCGAGACACTAATTTGCGTCGCCTTTTATGCAGACGCTGCCGGAGCAGCTTCTGCAGCGGGTTTGGCGGCGCCACCCGATTTCTTCTTACCAGGCGCGATCATCATGATCATCTGACGCCCTTCGAGTTTGGGGAACTGCTCAACAACGATCAGGTCCGCCAACTCATCACGGATACGCTGCAACAGCGCCATACCGATTTCTTGGTGCGTGATCTCGCGGCCACGAAAGCGCAGCGTGATCTTGCATTTGTCACCGTCATCTAAGAAGCGCTTGATGTTGCGCATCTTGATGTTGTAGTCACCATCATCGGTACCGGGACGGAACTTGATTTCCTTGACCTCGATGACCTTTTGCTTGGACTTCGCTTCAGCAGCCTTCTTTTGCTCTTGGTACTTGAACTTACCGTAGTCCATCAAACGGCACACCGGCGGCACAGCCGTGGCGGCAATTTCAACCAAGTCAACGTCGATCTCACCGGCCATGCGCAAGGCATCAGCCAAGCTCACGATACCGAGGGGTTCGTTGTCAGGACCTGAAAGGCGGACTTCCGGGGCCATGATTTCCCGGTTAAGGCGGTGTTTGCGTTCCTCGCGCTGGCGGCGGTCGCGAAATTCTGTAGCGATGGTGACTATCCTTAAAAATCAAAAACAAACCGACACACGTGTGCGACGCACAACTCTTGGCAATTTCTCAATGAAATCAGCTTTTGAGAGCGATGTCGGAGGCGATCTTTTGAGAGAAGGCTTCGAGGGACATCACACCGAGGTCTTGGTTGCCTCGGGCGCGCACTGCGACGGCGCCAGCTTCCTTCTCTTTGTCGCCTACGACCAAGATGTAGGGAAGCTTTTGCATTGAATGCTCACGTATTTTATACGTGATTTTCTCGTTGCGCAGATCTAAATCGACCCTAAGCCCTTGATTTCGCAGCGTTTTCGCAACTTCTTTGCAATATTCAGCCTGTGAATCGGTGATATTGAGCACCGCAACTTGGGTGGGCGCCAGCCAAGTGGGCAAGGCGCCAGCGTGCTGCTCGATCAAAATTCCGATGAAACGCTCCATACTGCCCACGATCGCGCGGTGCAAGATAACGGGACGTTGGCGTGAGCCGTCTTCCGCTGTGTACTCGGCGTCCAAGCGCTCGGACAGGTTGAAGTCGACCTGAATCGTGCCGCATTGCCACTCACGGCCAATCGCGTCTTTGAGCGTGTATTCGATCTTGGGGCCATAGAAAGCGCCATCGCCTTCGGAGATGACGTACTCGCAACCGGCCGCGGTCAAGCTGTCCATCAAGGCCTTTTCGGCCTTGTCCCACAAGTCGTCCGAGCCAATGCGAGCTTCGGGGCGTGTGGACACTTTGTACAAGATGTCGGTGAAACCGAAGTCTTCGTACACCTTCTTGAGCACCTTGGTGAAGGTGTCGCACTCAGGCAAGATTTGGTCTTCGGTACAGAAAATATGACCGTCGTCTTGCGTGAAGCCGCGCACACGCATGATGCCGTGCAGGCCACCCGATGGCTCGTTGCGGTGGCATTGGCCAAACTCACCGTAGCGCAGTGGCAGGTCACGGTAGCTCTTGATGCCTTGCTTGAAGATCAAGATGTGGCCGGGGCAATTCATCGGCTTCAAAGCATAGTCACGCTTTTCAGACTCGGTGGTGAACATGTTGTCTCGGTACTTGTCCCAGTGACCCGTTTTTTCCCACAGCGACTTGTCAATGATTTGTGGGCCTTTGACTTCGAAGTAATCGTTGTCGCGGTACACCTGACGCATGTATTGCTCAATGGTTTGCCACACAGTCCAACCCTTGGGGTGCCAGAACACCAAACCAGGGGCGTGTTCGTCGATGTGAAACAAGTCAAGTTCACGGCCCAGCTTGCGGTGGTCGCGCTTCTCAGCCTCTTCGAGGCGCTTGAGATACAGCTGCAAATCGTCTTTGCTGGCCCAAGCCGTGCCGTAAATGCGTTGCAGCATTTCGTTTTTGTGGTCACCGCGCCAGTAGGCGCCCGCCACTTTCATCAGCTTGAAATGCTTGAGCTTGCCGGTGCTTGGCACGTGCGGGCCGCGGCACAAATCTTCAAAAGCGCCTTCGCGGTACAAGCTCACGTCTTCGTTGCTCGGAATGCTGGCAATGATTTCGGCTTTGTAATGCTCGCCCAAACCTTTGAAATAAGCCACGGCTTCGTCGCGTGGCAACACGCGGCGCACCACGGCCTCGTCTTTGTTAGCCAACTCGGTCATGCGCTTTTCAATGGCCACCAAGTCCTCGGGCGTGAAGCCACGTGTGAACGAGAAGTCGTAGAAAAAGCCGTCGTCAATGACGGGGCCAATGGTCACTTGCGCTTCTGGGTACAGCTCTTTCACCGCATAGGCCAACAAGTGGGCGGTGGAGTGACGGATCACCTCCAAGCCTTCGGCATCTTTGGCCGTGATGATCGCCAAACTCGCATTACTGTTCATCGTGAAGCTGGTATCCACCACCTTGCCATCGACCTTGCCAGCCAAAGCGGCCTTGGCCAAGCCTGCGCCAATCGACGCAGCCACTTCGGCCACGGTCACGGGGCCTGGAAATTCACGTTGCGAACCGTCGGGGAGAGTAATCTGAACCATGTGTATTTAATTTAAATCGCAGTAAAACACTGATTTTACGCCCCTCGCGATGGGCACTCAGGGCATGGGTATCATCAAAAACAAAGCCACATCACAAGCGATAACGCCATGAATCCATACATTGCAGCAGCCTGCATGAGTACCGCCCTTCTCACGGGCTGTGCAAATACTTTTCTAAAACCTGCAGAAGGCTCGGAGCGCGTACTGTTGATGAAAACAAGTCAAGTCACGACTTGCAGACCATTGGGCAAGGTCAACGTCAGCGTCGTCACCAAAGTCGGCATCTACAACCGTGACGCCAATGCCGTGGAAGCCAACTTGCTGCAGCTTGGTCAAAACAATGCCATTGAACTAGGTGGCGACACACTGGTGAAAGACGCAACGCCTGAATTCGGGAAGCAGGTATTTGCGGTCTACAAGTGCAAGCGCTGATCAGCCAAATAAAAAACCACCCAACGCTCGCGCGTTGAGTGGTCTCAAACCTTGTTCAATCCAAGAGACAGCCCTTTCAGGCCATCTCTCAATTGAAGAGCTTAGTGGAACTGCTCTTCTTCAGTAGAACCTGTCAAAGCCTTCACAGAAGATGAACCGCCTTGGATCACAGTGGTCACGTCGTCGAAGTAGCCTGCGCCCACTTCTTGTTGGTGTGACACGAAGGTGTAACCCTTGTCGCGTGCTGCGAATTCAGGCTCTTGCACCATGTTGACGTAGTGCTTCATGCCTTCGCCGTTGGCGTATGCATTGGCAAACTGGAATGTGTTGAATCTTCGGAGCCAGTTGAAAAATCCAAAGATTTCATAGAGTTAGGCCAAAAATGGGGGCGCTAAAAATGCACCACCCACCGACCTCCCAAAGTCACATCAGAAACTGAGCTGAATTTTCTTATCACCCACGCCAAGCTCCTTATGAGTAAGCCTCCCACCAAATCCCCATCACTGGCAGATGGGCACCTATCGGTAGAGGTGGAGGGGAAAATTATCAACGTTTTTGTCACGCTGCTCTGAATTGCCTTGAAGACATCCGCCTCTACTTTTCAGTTAGGAAAGATCCGCAAAATGTTAGCGCTCATAAAGCGCAAGAGTGCGTGGATCAAAAACGTCCTCCACTCGCTTAGCGCCGTCAAACCAGACGCAAAGCAGCCCAGGGTTAGGCCCCGTAGGCGAATAATCATCTTGTTTGTGAACGGTCATCAAAGGGCCTCCGCTCTTTAATTGAACAACTGCACCAATTTCAAAATTACTCATTTCCGATCTCCTCTGAAGATATCTGAACATACAACGAATCCAATATCGCAAGCAATGTTTGCTCTCGAACTTCCAACTCTTTAACTTGAACGCGACGAGGATCGCTCCCAGGAAGATTCAGCATTTTGAAACGCGACAGTTCAACTCTGTAGTGCTCTAGTAACGCATTTGTAGTGGTCAAGCGTGCCGATTGCAATGCAGCTTCTGCTTGAGCCCTCAAAGCTATCTCTGATTGCTCTTGTGCCTTTGCAGTGCGTTGCAGTTCAAGCCTGGTTAGTTCAAGCTCTTTGCGCTGAAGCGAAAGTTCTTCCCTTTGCAAAAAAACGGTGTAAATAAGACCAGCAAAGGCCAATCCCGAGAAGAGCGCATTCACTACGCCAAATACATCTCCAAATTGCCCACGAGTGGCCCAATCAGGGAAAGCTTGGTAAACGCCAAAACCAATAAGCGCTTGTAATCCAACAATCAATAATGGGATCAAAAATAACAATGAACGATGCACTGGTTCTTGGCATTCCCCCAAACCTCTAGACACTTTTCATAGCGCAGTTTGACGCTGCCGCTCGAACTCATAGGGGCTGAGTTGATCGAGGTGCTTATGGCGTCGAACTCGATTGTAGAAACCCTCGATGTAATCGAAGATGTCCGACTTAGCTTCAGCCCGAGTTTGGTAAATCCGCTTCTTGATTTGTTCGCTCTTCAAATTACTGAAGAACGATTCAGCAACCGCGTTATCCCAGCAGTTGCCTCGACGGCTCATGCTCGGGCTCAGTCGGTTGTCTTTGCACCAGCGGTTGAACTCATCGCTGCCAAATTGGCTACCCTGGTCAGAATGGATGATCACTGAGTCCTTTGGCCTTCTGCGCCACACCGCCATCGTCAATGCATCCAGCACCAAGCTCGTCTGCATGCGTGGGCCCATACTCCATCCCACCACCGCACGCGAATGCAAATCTAGTACAGCCGCCAAATACAGCCACCCTTCATGTGTGCGGATATACGTGATGTCCGTCACCCAAGCTTGGTCGGGTTCGTCGTGTTGGAACTGGCGCTGCAACTGGTTGGGCGCAACCAATGAAGGCTTGCCCACTTTGTACCTAGGGCGTTTGTAGCCTCGAACTGATTTGATTTGAGCCACACGCATCAGCCGCGCCACACGGTTTTCGCTACAAGCCACGCCAGCTTCACGCAGGTCACAGAAGATGCGCGGACTGCCGTAGATGCCCATGCTCTGGTCGTAGAACTCTTTGATCTTTGCCGTCAACACCTCATTGGCTCTTGCCCTTGCTGAGAGCGGCTCATGCAGCCAAGCGTAGTAGCCGCTGCGGTGAACTTTGAGAACGCGGCACATGCTGGTGAGTTTGAATTCGGATCGGTGGGCTTGAATAAATGCGTACTTCACCCGGACTGCTTTGCAAAGTACGCGGCGGCCTTTTTTAGGATATCGCGCTCCTCGGTAGTGCGTCTTAGCTCAGCCTTGAGCTTGGCCATCTCGGCTTGCAGCACCTTTAGATCGTTGGTAGATGGTTCATCAGCCTTTTTGAACTTACTGACCCACGTGTACAGAACACCTTCAGCAATGCCTAGTCGCTTGGCTACATCGACAACCGAGTGGCCTTTATCGATGACTTGTTTGACTGCCTCGTCTTTGAACTCAGGGGCATATTTCGCTCGTTGCATTTGCAATTCTCCATTTCAGTTTTGACATCATATTTGTCTACTGATTTGGGGGAATGCCATCTGTCATAAAAGGCTACTTTTTAAAATACTTACATTTTTACCAATATTGTGACGGGCGAGTTCAACTTAACACCCAGCCCACCTGCGAACAAGTGAGCCGGGGTTTCCTAACTGGCTAATCCGACAGCGTCCCAGTTCACATCAATAGCTTGAGCCACCGAATCAGCCGCAGCCGAAAGCGTCTCTTGCGATAGATGCGAAAGCGCTCTGTGTTCTTGAGCGACGCATGCCCCAGCGCTCGACTCACAACATAGATGCTCGTTCCCGAGTTCACTAGGTTGCTTGCATAGGTGTGGCGAAGATCATGCAGTCGAACATTTGGAAGCCCTACCCTCTGCCTAACGTTGTTCCAACTGAAATAGATGTTGGTGAAAGGCTTGAGGGTTTGGGGATTCACAAACACAAATGGACAACCAGCAATGCGTGGCACCCTCTCAAGGATCGATATAGCGGCACCAGACAGAGGCACGAATCGTGACTTGCCTGACTTGCTCAGGGGGTACACGAAGAGTTTGCCGCTCAAAGCTACTCCCATCGAGCCTCCAAGATCTCCCTCTTACGTGCCTCGGTGAGAAGCAGCAAAGGGATGATGTATTTCAGCTATTGGTTGTCACTGCCATCAATCACCCAACAAAAATCATCCAACGCCTGCGCGCTGAGCGGCCTCAACCCTGTTGAGCCTTTTTGTGCCGCCTACTGATACGGTCCATTTTTATCTTGCGTACACACAACCGCCATCACAGACAGCTAAGCCAGCTGGGTTTATTCTCGCACCACCGCCAGGCACTCTAGAACACAGACTACGCCCCAATTCATCCGTTACACACTGCCCGGGCCCCGTTACTACTCGGCCACTCTCATTGACTACTGCCCCTGCCCCTGGAGTTCTTCCACAAACAACGATTCCAAATTCATTTTTTGCGCAATGTCCTTGACCGAAGACACTCCCAACAGCCGCCGTAAAAATTAAAGTTATAAATAAATTTTTCATAGATGGTTACCTTCGATATATGTATTCGAATCATGATTTTAGTTATCTGGCCTTGTTTGAGTATTTATCTATCGTATGGACCGCCACGCCACATCCAAAAATTACCCAATAAAAAACCACCCAACGCTCTCACGCTGAGTGGTCTCAACAAACCAAGAGACAGCCCTCTCAGGCTATCTCTCACTTGAAGTGCTTAGTGGAACTGCTCTTCTTCCGTAGAACCTGTGAGGGCTTTCACAGAAGATGAACCGCCTTGGATCACAGTCGTCACGTCGTCGAAGTAGCCTGCGCCCACTTCTTGTTGGTGTGACACGAAGGTGTAACCCTTGTCGCGTGCTGCGAATTCAGGCTCTTGCACCATGTTGACGTAGTGCTTCATGCCTTCGCCGTTGGCGTATGCATTGGCGAACTGGAAGGTGTTGTACCAGTTGATGTGGATACCAGCCAAGGTGATGAACTGGTACTTGTAGCCCAAAGCCGACAAGTCTTCTTGGAACGACGCAATTTGGCTGTCGTTGAGGTTTTTCTTCCAGTTGAAAGAAGGTGAGCAGTTGTAAGACAACAGCTTGCCTGGGCACGCAGCGTGAACCGCTTGTGCGAATTCACGAGCGAAGCCAATGTCTGGCACGCCTGTTTCGCACCACACCAAGTCAGCGTAGGGAGCGTAAGCAACGCCGCGGCTGATGGCTTGTTCCAAACCGTTTTTAACGCGGTAAAAACCTTCTTGCGTGCGCTCGCCGGTCAAGAAAGGCTTGTCGTTGGCGTCGTGGTCAGAGGTGATCAAGTTAGCCGCTTCAGCATCGGTACGGGCCAACACGATGGTGGATGTACCCATGACGTCAGCCGCGAAACGTGCAGAGATCAATTTCTCGCAAGCTTCTTGTGTTGGCACCAACACTTTGCCGCCCATGTGACCGCATTTCTTCACAGCCGCCAATTGGTCTTCGAAGTGAACGCCAGCTGCACCTGAGGCAATCATGTTCTTCATCAATTCGAACGCGTTCAACACGCCGCCGAAACCGGCTTCAGCGTCAGCCACGATGGGCAAGAAGTAGTCGATGAATTCTTTGTCGCCTGGGTTGATGCCACGGCCCCATTGAATTTCGTCAGCACGCTTGAACGTGTTGTTGATGCGGCGAACCATGGTGGGCACAGAGTCATACGCGTAGAGCGATTGGTCTGGATACATGGTCTCTGACGTGTTGCCGTCAGCAGCCACTTGCCAGCCTGACAAATACACAGCTTCCAAACCCGCTTTGGCTTGTTGCATGGCTTGACCAGCAGAGATCGCGCCGAATGCGTTGACGTAGCCCTTCTTGGCACCGCCGTTGACTTTTTCCCAGAGCTTTTCAGCACCGCGCTTAGCGAGTGTGTGTTCGATAGGCATGCTGCCGCGCAGACGCACAACGTCTGCAGCAGAGTACCCACGCTTCACGCCTTTCCAGCGTGGGTTGGTGGCCCAGTCTTTTTCGAGAGCGGCAATTTGTTGTTCGCGGCTGAGTTGTTCGTTCAGTGATTGAGGCATGGTTCACTCCAGAAAGTTAAGTTGTTGACGATGGATCAACTATAAGTCTTCTATAAGAGTTGAATCACCTCTTATGTCTTATATAAGAATTTATTTATTTTCAATTAAAACAACAGGTTACAAAACATATTCTGAATTATGAAATTCAATTTCTCATATCAAGAAAAATTATTGCAGTGCAGCAAGTTAATTCACCGCAATGTGAAATGTATTTTCAGCATTAAGGCGATGTGCCTCTCGATCACAAATAAGGCGTGCGAGCGCATCAACTCGGTGCGCAGCAAAGCACACTCACAAAAAACAACATTCTCGAGAGAAAAAAGTCGTTTTAAGCTTGGAAAGACGTGCGTTCTCAATTAGCATCCGCAATGGCTTAGAGCGATATCTCTAAGGCTTGAAAACAAACACTTCTAGAAGGAAATCAACCATGGCAACTGCAAAGAAAGCTCCGGCAAAAAAAGTAGCAGCAAAGAAAGCTGTTCCCGCGAAAAAAGTAGCAGCTAAAAAAGCTGCTCCAGCAAAAAAGGTTGCGGCAAAGAAAGCTGCTCCTGCTAAGAAAGTAGCAGCTAAAAAAGTTGTTGCTAAAAAAGCCCCAGCGAAAAAAGTTGCAGCCAAGAAAGCACCAGCTAAAAAGCGCACGCCTAACGCAGCATTTATGAAGGCTCTCACGCCAAGCGCCGCTTTGGCCGCAGTGATCGGTAGCACGCCAGTGCCCCGTACTGAAGTGGTCAGCAAGATGTGGACATACATCAAAAAGCACGGCCTGCAAGACAGCGTGAACAAGCGCAACATCAACGCTGACGAGAAGCTCAAGTCGGTCTTCGGCAAAGCTCAAGTCACGATGTTTGAGTTGGCTGGTTTGATCGGCAAACACCTGAAGTAATTCAGTTTTGCTGAAACAAAAAAGGGACCTAACGGTCCCTTTTTTTTATGCATAAAGATCAACTCATGCCTGCACAGTTCGACGTCCAACGCCTAAGGCGACCACCACACTCAGCAGCAACACCAAGGCAGCGCCCAATAGGGTCGCACCATACCAGCCATGGTCCATGAACACACCAAAAATCAACGGCGAAATCGCAAAGCCCACATCTAAGCCTGAATACACCATGCCGTAAACCCGACCTGTGGCACCTTTCGGTGTCGCCTTTTTGATCATCATGTCGCGCGAAGGCCCGCCCACACCAATCGCCAAGCCTGTAGCCGCCAAGATGGTCATTGTGGCCGTGGCGTCAAAGATGCCGCTACCACACAGGGCCATGAATAAAGCGGCAACTGTCATACAACTGGCAACCACTTTGTCACTGTGACGCGGCCAGCGCGCCGCTACAAAACCACCAACAAACATGCCTGCAGCCGCACACAACATGTACGCTGTCAAAGTAAAGGTGGCTGCTTCAAATGTCACGCTGTGCATGGCTTGCAGAATCGAGACAGCAAAGCTTTGCACCACAGCCAAAGTCATGGTGGACAACAAAAAGAAACCAAAGCACCACCACACCACGGGAATTTTCAAAAATGCCAGGGTGCTCACGCTCGCGGTATCTTGCTTGTGATCAACCACCTCAGCCAGCAAGAACTCGCGCTGCCAAACCAGCAACACAAAGATGGCCAAAAACAAGCCAGCGGCTCCTACATAAGCCGTCCGCCAACCCAATGCAGCGCTCAAGCCCACCATGAACACAGGCGCAAGGGCCCAGCCCAAATTACCCGTCAATCCGTGCGCACTGAAGGCATAGCCCAATCGCGGGGGCGATACCTTCTGATTCAGAATGGTGAAATCAACAGGGTGAAAAGCACAGTTGCCAAGCCCCAAACAAGCAGCCCCCAGCATCAAACCCAAATAGCTTTGCGCCACCGCCACGGTCAGACAGCCGGCAGCCAAAATGACCAATGAAGCAAACAACACAGGACGTGCGCCAAAACGGTCGACCACAAAACCAGCCGAAGCTTGCCCGATGCCCGAGACGACGAAAAAGACCGTCATCAGAAAACCAAGCTCTGAGTAGCTCAAACCAAACGTGCTCATGAACACAGGGAACATGAGCGGCAACAACAGGTGCGAGAAGTGAGAACTGGCGTGGGCAATACCCACCAAGCCAATGACGGCAGCGTCATCGCGCCAAGGGTGGGATGCGGGGTTCAAAGTTGTCATAAAAAAGCGCAACA
The DNA here is from genome assembly GCF_003063475.1 of Limnohabitans curvus. Taxonomy (NCBI): domain Bacteria; kingdom Pseudomonadati; phylum Pseudomonadota; class Betaproteobacteria; order Burkholderiales; family Comamonadaceae; genus Limnohabitans; species Limnohabitans curvus. The sequence continues at coordinate 2,414,208 of NZ_NESP01000001.1, read as the reverse complement.
GAAAGAATGAAAGCATCCTAACTGCTGCGCTTGTTTGCCGCCGTCCAGTGGGGGACAAGCCCCCTGACCCAACAAGGGACAAGCCCCATCAGCTACCTAGGGTCAAACCTCGGCTTTGGTGAAGGCAAATTCACCTGGCGCACGCACGGGGTCCACGTTGACCGCAATCGTGTCTTTGGGCAAGAACTTGCCTTCCAACAACAATTTGGACAATGGGTTTTCGATGCGCTGCTGAATGGCGCGCTTCAAAGGCCTCGCACCAAACACAGGGTCAAAGCCCACCTTGGCCAGCTCAGCCAAAGCGGCAGGCGACACCTCCAAGGTCAAGTCCATCTTGGTCAAACGTGCGCCCAAAATCTTGAGCTGAATACCCGCGATGCTGGCAATGTGCTCGGCATCCAAAGCGTGGAACACCACGGTCTCGTCAATACGGTTCAAGAACTCAGGACGGAAGTGCGACTTGAGCTCATCCCACACGGCATCTTTGATGTCTTGCGCGTCTTGCCCCACCATGCTCTGGATGATGGGCGAGCCAATGTTGGACGTCATCACGATGACGGTGTTTTTAAAGTCCACCGTGCGGCCTTGGCCATCGGTCAAGCGGCCATCGTCGAGCACCTGCAACAAGATGTTGAACACATCGGGATGCGCCTTCTCCACCTCATCCAGCAACAACACGCTGTAGGGGTTGCGACGCACGGCCTCGGTCAAGTAGCCACCTTCGTCGTAGCCCACGTAGCCGGGAGGCGCGCCCACCAAGCGGCTGACCGAGTGCTTCTCCATGAACTCGCTCATGTCGATGCGAATCATGTGGTCTTCGCTGTCAAACAAGAAACCTGCCAAGGCCTTGCAAAGCTCAGTCTTACCCACACCCGTTGGGCCAAGGAACAAGAACGAGCCTGTAGGACGGTTAGGGTCGCCCAAGCCCGCGCGTGAACGTCGAATGGCGTTGGCCACAGCGGTGATGGCTTCTTCTTGGCCCACCACACGGTCATGCAACTTGTCTTCCATTTGCAAGAGCTTGTCGCGCTCGCCCTGCATCAGCTTGGACACAGGAATGCCCGTGGCGCGTGCCACCACTTCGGCAATTTCTTCAGCGCCCACTTGTGTGCGCAGCAAGCGATGGCCACCGGCTGCAGCCGTCTTGCCGCTTTCGCGGGCGTTGGCTTCTTTCATCCGCTTTTCAAGCTCGGGCAATTTGCCGTATTGCAACTCGGCCACTTTGTTGAAATCGCCCTTGCGGGTGAGTTCTTCAATTTGATGACGCAGACGATCAATCTCTTCTTTGATTTGCGCACCACCGTGAGCAGATGACTTTTCAGCCTTCCAAATTTCATCGAGGTCGGCGTACTCTTTGCCAATCTTTTCAATCTCTTCTTCAAGCAACTCCATGCGCTTTTGTGAAGCTTCGTCTTTTTCTTTGCGCACAGCTTCGCGCTCAATCTTGAGCTGAATCAGGCGACGGTCTAGCTTGTCCATCACCTCAGGCTTGGAGTCGATTTCAATTTTGATTTTGGCGGCGGCCTCGTCAATCAAATCAATCGCTTTGTCGGGCAAGAAACGGTCGGTGATGTAGCGGTGGCTCAACTCGGCTGCCGCCACGATGGCGGGGTCGGTAATCTCGACACCATGGTGCACTTCGTACTTCTCTTGCAAGCCGCGCAGAATCGCAATCGTTGCCTCGACCGAAGGCTCGCCCACAATGATCTTTTGAAAACGACGCTCTAAGGCTGCATCTTTTTCAATGTACTTGCGGTATTCGTCCAAGGTGGTGGCGCCCACGCAGTGCAGCTCGCCGCGCGCCAAGGCGGGCTTGAGCATGTTGCCCGCATCCATCGCGCCATCGGCCTTGCCAGCGCCCACCATGGTGTGCAGCTCGTCGATGAACACAATGGTTTGGCCTTCGTCTTGCGCCAACTCTTTGAGCACGCTTTTCAAGCGCTCTTCAAACTCGCCGCGGTATTTCGCACCGGCCAACAAAGCGGCCATGTCGAGCGACAACACGCGTTTGCCTTTGAGGGAATCGGGCACCTCGCCTGCCACGATGCGTTGGGCCAAGCCCTCCACAATTGCGGTCTTGCCCACACCTGGCTCACCGATGAGCACAGGGTTGTTTTTGCTACGACGTTGCAGCACCTGAATGGCGCGACGAATTTCATCGTCGCGGCCAATCACAGGATCGAGCTTGCCTTGACGGGCGCGCTCGGTCAAATCCATGCAGTATTTTTTGAGCGACTCGCGCTGGCCTTCGCTCTCTGCGTTGTCCACTTTTTGGCCACCACGCACCGCCGTGACCGCCGCCTCCAAAGACTTACGGCTCAAACCGTTTTGCGTGGCGAGCTTGCCCCAGTTGCCTTTGTTGTCGCACAGAGCGAGCAAGAACAATTCACTGGCCACAAATTGGTCGCCACGTTTGATGGCTTCTTTTTCCGCAGCCTGAATCAAGGACACGGTGTCGCGCCCCACTTGCACCTGGTCTTGACCTTCGACTTTGGGCAAGCGGTTCATCGCATCTTCGGCAGACGACAACAGGCCCGACACATTGGCACCTGCGCGCTGCAAAAGCGATTTAGGCCCATCGTCTTGGCGCAGCATGGCGACTAACACGTGGGAGGGTTCGATGTAGGCGTGGTCGCCCCCGAGGGCGAGCGACTGTGCATCGCCCAAGGCTTCTTGGAACTTGGTGGTGAGTTTGTCAATACGCATGGAAACTCCGAGAACTTTGTTGAATTAGTCAATATTTGAGGCTGCCACCTGCTATTTCAAGTGGCAGGAAAGCCAATGACCTTGACGTGGGTCAAAGCACCACACATTCAACCATCCACCAGCCCAACCATCCGTGCGCTGGCACACACCGCTACGGCGCGACGGAATTGCTCGCTTCAATGCCCCAGCGCGCCAAGGCTTGGTCATCGCTCACACGCGCATCCACCCAGCGCGCGCCTTCGGGGGTGACTTCTTTTTTCCAAAAAGGTGCCTGTGTTTTAAGGTAGTCCATCAAAAACTCACAGGCCTTGAAGCTCTCGCCGCGGTGCGCCGAGGTCACCGCCACAAACACAATTTGGTCTTCGGGCTGCAACAAACCCACGCGGTGAATCACGCGGGCCGCAAAGATGTCAAAGCGCTGCTTCGCTTCTTCCATCATGGCGGCGATGGACTTCTCGGTCATGCCGGGGTAGTGCTCAAGTTCCATGCTGGCCACCGAGCTGCCATCGTTGCGCTCACGCACCGTGCCTAGAAAAGAGCATACGGCCCCAACGCGCGCATCACCCGCACGCAAAGCCGAGAGCTCTTGGCTCACATCAAAGTCTTGGGTTTGGATGCTGACAGTGAAAGTCATCAATCGCCTCGCGAAATTGCTGAAGGTTTAGCCGCCGGTCACGGGTGGAAAGAACGCGACTTCGCAACCTTCGCTGAGGGCCGCGTCGCCGTCACACAAATCTTGGTTCAAAGCCGTGCGCACAGCGCGGCCAGGTGCCAATACCTCCGCATAAGCACCGCCGCGCGCCAATAACTCATCACGCAAAGCGTTGAGCGTGGTGGCTTGCGTACGCACGGTTTCACCGCCCTGCCCGATGGCTTCGCGAATGGACGCAAAGTATTTGAGATTGACATTCAAAGTCACGTGAGGCGTTTCAGTCATGCCAGCCACTCCGCAAAGGAAATAAAGCGAACGGTATCGCCTTTTGAAATGGTTTGCCCAGCGGGGTTATCCACCACGCCATCGCCCCACACCGCCGACGTGAGCACGCCAGAGCTTTGATTGGGGAACAAATCGAGGCCGCCTTGTGCGTTGCGTTTGACACGCAAAAACTCACGGCGCTTGTCAGCGCGGGGCCAGTCGAAGTGCGCCGTCATGTCGGTGCGTGTGATGTCGGTCTTCGTCACACCTTGCAAGGCCAACACAAAGGGGCGCACCAACAACAAGAAGGTCACAAAGCTGGACACAGGGTTGCCGGGCAAGCCCATGAAGTGGCAAGCGTCAGCTTGTGCTTCACGGTTCACCTTGCCATAGGCAAACGGTTTACCGGGCTTGATGGCGAGTTGCCACAGGTTCAATTCGCCCAAGCTCTCCACCGCAGGTTTGATGTGATCTTCTTCACCCACCGACACACCACCGCTGGTCAAAATCAAATCGTGGTGCAAAGCTGCATCACGCAAAGCGGCAATGGTGGCGTCGCGCTTGTCGGGCACGATGCCCAGGTCGGTCACCTCGCAACCCAAGCGCTGCAACATGGCGCGCAAGAAAAAACGGTTGGAGTTGTAAATCGCACCAGCAGGCATGGCTTCAGGCGCCACATCGCCGGGCATGACCAGCTCATCACCCGTCGAGAACAAAGCCACGCGCGGACGTGCAGACACCTGCAACTGCGCCAAGCCAATGCTGGCGGCCAAACCCAGCTCAGCAGGCGTCAAGCGCGTGCCTTGGCTGAGCACCGTGGCACCGCGTGTGACGTCTTCACCCGAACGGCGAATCCACTGCCCTGCAGGCACTGCCTTGGTCACTTGAACTTGCTCGCTCTCTAAAGCGTCGCAGTCTTCTTGCATCACCACGGCATCCGCACCAGGGGGGATGGGCGCGCCTGTGAAGATGCGTGCAGCTTCGCCTGCATTGAGCTGCGTACCGTGTGTGCCTGCGGGTATGCGCTGCGTCACGCGCAGCACCGCACCTGCTTGCGCGCAATCTGCTGCACGCAGCGCATAGCCATCCATCGAGCTGTTGTCTTGTGGTGGCACTTGCAAGGCCGCAACCACGTCTCGCGCGAGCACGCGGCCATCAGCGTCAAAGGTGGACACCAATTGCACGCCAGTCAATGCACGAGCTTGCGCCAGCAATTGCGGCAAAGCGTCATCGAGTGAAAGCAAAGCAGGACGGGTCATAGCAAAGGCGGGTTGTATTCGAAACGGTCTTCATTGGCCACCAACCATTCGGTGATGGCGTAGGCATCATTCAAATCGAGCACAGGGCGTTGCGTGACCTCTGGCAGGTCTTGCGGCGAATCCGTGGCAATGGCCACCACAAAATCATCTTCAGGGTAGCGCACGGGCTGCTCGGACGCTTTGCGCCAGACCTCGACCTTGAGCAAATCGCTTTTCTTAAAGCCTTCGACCAAGACCCAATCCACACCGTCGTACACCTCGGCCAACAAGTGATGCACTGAGAGCTGCGCAGGTTGCTCAAACTGGCGCTGCAACACCAAGCGTTGGTTGGAGGCCACCAGTACCTCAAACGCACCGGCTTCACGGTGTCGCCAGCTGTCTTTGCCGGGTTTATCGATGTCAAAGTTGTGGTGCGCGTGTTTGACCACCGACACGCGCAAGCCACGCATGCGCATGCAGCCAATCAGCTGCTCCACCAAGGTGGTTTTTCCTGAACCGGAGTAACCGGCAAAGGCGACGACCTTCATGCGTGATCGCAATGCTTGGCGATGTAGGCTTTGATTTGCGCCACATCTGCCTTCATCACCTGCACGCGTTTGGGCAAGGCTTCGATGCCTTCAAACTTGGCTGGGCGATGGGGCTCTTGGCCCAAGGCTTCCACGATGGTGGCGGCAAATTTGATGGGCAACGCAGTTTCCAACACGATCATGGGCACGCCGGCCTTGAGGTGTTCACGCGCCACTTTCACGCCGTCGGCCGTGTGGGTGTCAATCATTTCACCAAAGCGTTTGTGCACGTCTTGGATGGTGGCCAAACGGTTGGCATGTGTGCTCTTGCCGCTGGCAAAGCCGTAGCGTGCTGCAGCTTCTGCAAAGTGTGGGTTGCCGCTCAGGTCGAACTTGCCGTTCTTCGAGATTTGCGCACCGAACAAGTCTTTGGTCAGTGCCGCATCGCGACCGAGCAAATCGAACACAAAGCGCTCAAAGTTGCTGGCCTTGGAAATGTCCATCGACGGGCTGGAGGTTTCGTGCGTGTCGGCACTGCCGCGCACGCGGTACACACCGGTACGGAAGAACTCGTCCAACACATCGTTTTCGTTGGTGGCGGCCACCAAGGTGTCCACAGGCAAGCCCATCATGCGGGCCACATGGCCGGCGCACACGTTGCCAAAGTTGCCACTGGGCACGGTGAAGCTCACCTTTTGGCTGTTGGCCGTGGTCGCTTGGAAATAGCCCGCGAAGTAGTACACCACTTGCGCCAACAAACGCGCCCAGTTGATGGAGTTGACCGTGCCAATTTTGTATTTGGTTTTGAAGTCCAAATCGTTGGACACGGCTTTCACCAAATCTTGGCAATCGTCAAACACGCCTTCGATGGCGATGTTGTGGATGTTCTCGTCCATCAAGCTGAACATTTGCGCTTGTTGGAACGGGCTCATACGGCCATGTGGGCTGGTCATGAACACGCGCACACCTTTTTTGCCGCGCATGGCATATTCGGCGGCGCTGCCCGTGTCGCCACTGGTCGCACCAAAAATATTCAGTTCTTCGCCACGGCGGGCCAACTCGTACTCAAACAAGTTGCCCAGCAGTTGCATGGCCATGTCTTTGAACGCGAGCGTGGGGCCGTTTGACAAAGCCTCCACCAACAAGCCGTCTTCTAACTTGCGCACCGGCACGATGGCCTCGGTGCCGTACACCTCTTGGGTGTAGGTCTTGGCGCACAAGGCTTTCAAGTCAGCCGCCGGGATGTCGTCGATGTAGAGCGACAGCAGTTCAAACGCTAAGGCTGCGTAGCCTTGGGTATTGAACGTGTGGCGCAAACGCGTGAGCGCGGCATCGTCCACCTGTGGGTAGTGCTCGGGCAAATACAAACCGCCATCGGGGGCCAAGCCTTCGAGGAGGATTTCACAAAAACGCTTGCGCTCGGCGTGGCCGCGCGTGGACAAATACAGCATCAGTTCAACTCTTCTTTGCGGATGCGGGTGATCGGGGCCAACACGGTGGTCAGCTTTTGCATTTCAGCCAAGGCTTGATTCATCTTGGCTTCCACGCAATCGTGGGTCAAGATGATGAGGTCGGTGTGGCTCTCGCCCTCACCGGCTTCGCGCTGCAACACGGCATCAATGCTGATGTCGGCGTTAGCCAAAATGCCTGTGACCTTGGCGAGCACACCGGCTTGATCTGCCACGCGCAGGCGCAAGTAGTAGCTGGTGACCACTTGGGCCATCGGCAAAATGGGTAAGTTGCTCATCGCGTCAGGCTGGAAGGCCAAATGCGGCACGCGGTTCAACGGGTCTGCGGTGTGCAAACGTGTGATGTCCACCAAGTCGGCAATCACGGCACTGGCGGTAGGCTCACTGCCCGCACCTTTGCCGTAATACAGCGTCGTGCCCACGGCGTCGGCGTGCACCATCACGGCGTTCATCGCGCCCTCGACGTTGGCAATCAAACGCTTGGCTGGCACCAAGCAAGGGTGCACGCGCAGTTCAATGCCTGCGGCGGTGCGCTTGGAAATACCCAACAACTTGATGCGGTAACCCAGTTGCTCGGCGTACTTGATGTCTTGCGATTCAAGCTTGGTGATGCCTTCGACATACGCCTTGTCAAACTGCACAGGCACGCCAAACGCGATGGCCGACATGAGGGTGGCTTTGTGCGCCGCGTCCACACCTTCGATGTCGAAGGTCGGATCGGCTTCGGCATAGCCCAAGGCTTGTGCTTGCTTGAGCACGTCGTCAAAGGTCAAACCCTTGTCGCGCATCTCCGACAAGATGAAGTTGGTCGTGCCATTGATGATGCCGGCCAACCATTGAATGCGGTTAGCAGTCAGGCCTTCACGCAAAGCTTTGATGATCGGAATACCGCCAGCAACCGCGGCTTCAAACGCCACCATCACGCCCTTTTTGTGGGCGGCTGCAAAGATTTCTGTGCCATGCACGGCCAGCAATGCCTTGTTGGCCGTCACCACATGCTTACCCGCATCGATGGCTTCGAGCACGAGTTGCTTGGCAATGCCGTAGCCACCAATCAACTCGACCACGATGTCGATGTCAGGGTTGGCGATGACTTTGCGCGCGTCGTCCACCACTTGCACATTCGCACCCACGATGCTTTTGGCACGTGCCACATCGAGGTCAGCCACCATCGTGACTTCAATGCCGCGACCGGCGCGACGTTGGATTTCTTCTTGGTTACGTTTGAGCACCTCAAAAGTGCCGCTGCCCACAGTGCCAATGCCTAACAGGCCTACTTGAATCGGTTTCATGCTTTTCTATTTCGGTAGTTTTCTAAGAATTTTGCGATGCGTGAGATGGCCTCACGCAAGTCATCTTCGTGGGGTAAGAACACGATACGGAAGTGGTCCGTGGTCTTCCAGTTAAAGCCCGTGCCCTGCACCAACATGACCTTGGTTTCTTGGAGCAACTCCAAGAAAAACTGCTGGTCGTCTTTGATCGGGTACACCTTGGGGTCCAAGCGCGGGAACATGTACAGCGCGGCTTGCGGCTTCACGCACGTCACACCAGGAATGGCGGTGATGAGTTCATAGGCCAAGTCGCGTTGCTTGCGCAAACGACCGCCCTCACCCACCAAATCGTTGATGCTTTGGTAGCCACCCAAGGCGGTTTGAATCGCCCACTGGCCTGGCACGTTGGCGCACAGGCGCATGTTCGAGAGCATGTTGAGGCCCTCGATGTAATCGGCCGCAGGCTTTTTGTCGCCCGACACCACCAACCAACCCGCGCGGTAGCCGCATGAGCGATAGCTCTTGGACAGCGAGTTGAAGGTGAGCGTCAACACGTCTTCGCTCAAGCTGGCGATGGGCGTGTGTTTGACACCGTCGTACAACACCTTGTCATACACCTCGTCCGCAAAAATGATCAAACCGTGTTTGCGTGCGAGCTCGACGATTTGCATCAGCAACTCGTCTGAGTACAAAGCACCCGTCGGGTTATTGGGGTTGATGACCACAATGCCCTTGGTGTTCTTGGTGATCTTCGAACGAATGTCTTCAATGTCAGGCATCCAGCCATTCGACTCATCACATACATAGTGCACAGGTGTGCCGCCAGACAAGCTGACCGCCGCTGTCCACAACGGATAGTCAGGCGCAGGCAACAACAGCTCATCACCGTTGTTGAGCAAACCATTGGTGGCCATGACGATGAGCTCGCTCGCGCCGTTGCCAAGGTAAATGTCATCAAGCGTGACGCCTTTGATGCCTTGCTTTTGCGTCTCGTGCATCACCGCTTTGCGGGCACCAAAAATGCCTTTGCTGTCCGAATAGCCCGCCGAGGTGGGCAGGTTACGGATCATGTCTTGCTGAATTTCTTCAGGCGCATCAAAGCCAAACACGGCCAAATTGCCGATGTTGAGTTTGATGATCTTGTGGCCTTCCTCCTCCATTTGACGCGCTCGGTCCATGATGGGACCGCGAATGTCATAACAGACGTTGGACAGCTTGTTGGATTTTTGGATCTTCTTCAAAGTCCCTCCGAGGGCTCTTTTACGGGGTGAAACCTATAATTTGACCACAGATCTCAAGGCATTTATGAAATTACAACCCGATCGTATCGAGACCCAGTCAGTCACGGCTTATGGCCCAGGATGGGTCGCCATTCAAGGCGAAAAAATCACGCACAGTGTGCTGATCACCTCAGAAGGCGTTCGCCTTGACTGGCATTGCCAAAATTTTGAAGATTTGGGCCCACAACACTTTGCACAACTGGCTGAGTTAGACGTTGAGTTGGTCATCTTCGGCAGCGGCGAACGTTTGCGCTTCCCCAGGCCCGAATGGCAAGTGGGTCTGATGCAACGCCGTGTGGGCCTAGAGACCATGGACACACAGGCCGCGTGCCGCACCTACAACATCTTGGCGGGTGAAGGCCGCAAGGTTGCCGCAGCGCTGCTCATCGAAAGCGTCACAAGTAATGATTAAGAACACGCTTCGCTTTGCAACGATGGCTGCATGAAGAACCGCATCGAGACGAGGTTTCTAAGTTAAAATAGCGGGTTGCCGGAAGGAGGCTGTCTCGACAGTCGCCTCCTTCATCCGGCTGTCTTCACTGTCACACCTGATTGAGCGCTATGGCAATTGTTGTCAACAAACCCCTCCCCGAATTTGAAGCCAATGCAACAGGCGGCATCAAGGTTACCAACAACTCGCACACGGGCCAAATGATGGTCTTGTATTTCTATCCCAAGGACAACACCCCTGGCTGCACCACCGAAGCTATGCAGTTCCGCGACAAATACAAAGACTTTGTCAAAGCCGGCGCTTTGGTATTTGGCGTGTCACGCGACAACATGAAATCGCACGACGAATTCAAAACCAAGCTCGAATTGCCGTTTGAGTTGATTGCCGACACAGAAGAAAAAATGTGTCACATGTTTGGCGTCGTCAAAAACAAAATCATGTACGGCAAAAAAGTCAAAGGCATTGAGCGCAGCACGTTTTTGGTAGGTGCCGACGGCCTGCTCAAAGAAGAGTGGCGCGGACTCAAAGTACCAGGCCATGTGGACGAAGTACTGAAAGCCGTCAAAGCCTTGAAGAAAGCTGCGGCCTGAAACGACCCACATAAAGTGTCACAGAGCTCGGTTATAGTGGCTCCATGACATTGACAGAAGCGAACACGTTTCCAACAAAAAGCCGCCTTGGCCTCCAGGCGGCTTTTTCGCTTTTTAAGTCAGTCTTTTGCGTCTCAACTCTTTAAGCTTCATCTATGCCACTGCCTCCCGCCCCAGCCAAACGCGCCGCCTTGTTGAACACCGAGGGGTTAGATACGGCACCCGCCAAATCGCGCAGCACACGCAAATCGGCGCCGCGACATGAGGAACGTGTGACCGAAGAACACGTACACGCCAAGGTGCGCGAAACAGCAGCGGCAGTGCCTCAAGATAAACATGAGGTCATCCCAGCTTACAAAGGCGAACGCAAGGCGGCACCCGCACGCGCGGTAACGCCCAAAAAAGCCAAGCACACGGGACCAACCAAGCTGTTTGTGCTCGACACCAACGTGTTGATGCACGATCCCATGTGTTTGTTCCGCTTTGAAGAACACGATGTGTTCTTACCCATGATCGTCCTGGAAGAGTTGGATGGTCACAAAAAAGGCATGACCGAAGTGGCGCGAAATGCCCGTCAAACGAGCCGCTCCCTCGATGCCTTGGTGGCCTCACACAACGCAGACATCATCACAGGCATCAAGCTCGATGGCACCGGTCACATCGAAGTGGGTGGACGTCTGTTCTTCCAAACCGAGCCACTCGACTTCACACTGCCCTCTAGTCTGCCCCAAGGTAAAGCTGATAACCAAATTTTGGGAGTGGTTGAAGCGCTGCGCGTCAAGCATGCCCCGCGCGAGGTGGTGCTGGTGTCTAAAGACATCAACATGCGGGTCAAAGCCCGCGCGCTGGGCTTGGCCGCTGAAGACTACCAAAACGACAAGACCCTAGAAGACGGCGACTTGCTGTATTCAGGTGCCATGGCCTTACCAGAAGATTTCTGGATCAAACATGCCAAATCGGTTGAAAGCTGGCAAAGCGGCAGCAACACCTACTACCGCCTCAGCGGCCCCTTGGTGCCCGATCTGCACATCAACCAGTTTGTGTATTACGAATCGGCGGGTGAGCCTAGCCTGTATGCCCGTGTGACCGAGATTCGCGGCAACACCGTGGTGCTCAAAACCCTCAAAGACTTTACACATCTCAAAAATGCCGTATGGGGTGTCAGCACCCGCAACCGCGAACAAAACTTCGCGATGAACTTGCTCACCGATCCAGAGATTGACTTTGTCACACTGACCGGCACAGCAGGTACGGGCAAGACCTTGATGGCTTTGGCCGCAGGTCTCACACAAGTGTTGGACGACCGCCGCTACACCGAGATCATCATGACCCGTGCCACGGTGAGTGTGGGCGAAGACATTGGCTTCTTGCCCGGCACCGAAGAAGAAAAAATGGGGCCATGGATGGGCGCTTTAGACGATAACCTTGAAGTATTGGCCAAGACCGAAACCAATGCTGGCGAATGGGGCCGGGCCGCCACCAACGATTTGATTCGCAGTCGCATCAAAATCAAGAGCCTGAACTTCATGCGCGGGCGCACATTCCTGAACAAGTACCTCATCATTGATGAAGCCCAAAACTTGACGCCCAAGCAAATGAAAACACTCATCACGCGCGCGGGCCCCGGCACCAAGATTGTGTGCATGGGGAACTTGGCACAGATCGACACGCCCTACCTCACCGAAGGCTCATCGGGCTTGACGTATGCTGTGGACCGCTTCAAGGGGTGGCCACATGGCGGCCACATCACCTTGGCACGCGGCGAACGCTCACGACTGGCTGACTTTGCCAGCGAAGTACTTTAAGCCTTAGTAATCGCCACCACTGCTGTAGCCACTGGCCAAGCTTTCGAACTTGGTGAGTGGCTTCAAGAAGGCCAGCTTGACGGTCCCGGTGGGGCCGTTACGCTGCTTACCGATGATGACTTCGGCCACGCCTGGCTCTTTGGACTCTTTGTTGTAGTAGTCGTCGCGGTAAATGAACATGATCACGTCCGCGTCCTGCTCAATGGCGCCGGACTCTCGCAAGTCACTCATCATGGGGCGTTTGTCGGTACGCTGTTCCACACTTCGGTTGAGCTGAGACAAGGCAATCACGGGGCATTGCAGCTCTTTGGCCAGCATCTTCAAACCGCGAGAAATTTCACCAATCTCTGTCGCACGGTTGTCGCCACCGCTGCTGCTAGAGCCACTCATGAGCTGCAAATAGTCGACCACGATGAGGCCGAGCTTGCCGCACTGACGCGACAAACGACGGGCGTTGGCACGCAGCTCACTCGGCGTCAAACCTGGTGTTTCATCGATGTGCAACGACACATTGCGCAGCTTCTCAATGGCTTCGGTCAAACGCGGCCATTCGTCATCGCTCAGCTTGCCCGTGCGCAAATGGCCTTGGTCCACACGACCAATCGAACCCACGATACGAACCGCCAGTTGCGAAGCGCCCATCTCCATCGAGAACACAGCGACAGGCAGACCTTCGTTCAAAGCCACGTGCTCGGCAATGTTGATGGCCAGCGCCGTTTTACCCATGGACGGACGCGCCGCCAACACGATCAAGTCACCAGGTTGCAAACCTGAGGTCATGCGGTCAAAGTCAATGAAGCCTGTGGGCACGCCGGTGATGTCGTTTTGGTTGTCCGCCATTTCTTGCACGCGGTCGAGCAAGTCCACCACCAACTGCGGCATGGCTTGGAAACCCTGCTTCATGCGTGAGCCTTCTTCACCGATGTTGAAGATCTTTTGCTCGGCTTCATCCAAGATTTGAGCCACTGCCCTGCCCTGTGTGTTGAAGGCATTGGTGGCGATTTCGTCGCTGGCTGTCACCAGCTTGCGCAGAATCGAGCGCTCGCGCACGATCTCTGCATAACGGCGAATATTGCTCGCACTCGGCACGTATTGCGCCAAAGCATTGAGATAACCCAAGCCACCGATTTCTTCGGCCTTGCCTAAGGCTTGTAGATGCTCGTAGACCGTGATGACGTCAGCTGGACGGCTGGTATTCACCAGCGCGCCAATGGCGGCATACACCTGCTTGTGTTCGTAACGGTAGAAGTCACCATCGACCAACAAATCGCCCACGCGGTCCCATGCCCCGTTGTCCAACAACAAGCCACCCAACACGCTGGACTCGGCCTCGATGGAGTGCGGAGGAATGCGCAGTTGTGCAATTTGCTGGTCGTGAGAGAAGCTCTCATCAAAGCTGTTAGAAGCGGCTGACATGGTGATCCTGTAAAACACACATCCTAAGCCCAGAGACGCCAAACGCTTGGGATAACTCTGTGGATAAGAGGTGGGTTAGCTGGGGAAATGCAAAGAACAAATAAAAAAGCCGCTCCGAAGAGCGGCTTTTCAGGTGCGGGGAAACTTAAGCAGTCTCGCCTTGCACGTTGACAGTGATTTCAACAATCACGTCCGTGTGCAATGCCACGCCCACAGCGCTTTCGCTGACTGTTTTGATCGGGCCATGAGGCATGCGGATTTGAGCTTTCGCCACTGGGAAACCTTCTTTCGTCAACGCTTCAGCGATGTCGTGGTTGGTCACAGAGCCGAACAAACGACCGTCCACACCCGCTTTTTGGCTGAGCTTGATGACTTTGCCAGTCAACTTCTCGCCTTGAGCTTGTGCAGCAGCCAATTTCTCAGCAGCAGCTTTTTCGAGTTCAGCGCGGCGCACTTCGAATTCTTTGATCGCTGTTTCAGTGGCGCGACGTGCGCGGCCTGATGGGATCAAAAAGTTACGGGCGTAACCATCTTTCACACGGACGATTTCGCCGAGGTTGCCGAGGTTCACGACCTTGTCGAGCAGAATAATTTGCATGGTCGGTCTCCTTAGATCTTGTGCTGGTCGCTGTATGGCACCAAAGCCAAGAAGCGTGCGCGCTTGATGGCAGTGTTCAGCTGACGTTGATAAATAGCGCGTGTGCCAGTCAGGCGTGCGGGGATGATCTTGCCGTTTTCGGCAATGAAGTCACGCAATGTGTCGACGTCTTTGTAGTCGATTTCTTCAACGCCAGTGACGGTGAAGCGGCAGAAGCGCTTGCGCTTGAAAAGCAATGATTGCGTGTTGCGCTTTGGGCGCTTGTCTTTGTTGAATTTCTTGAATGTGGCCATGATCTGGGCCTCCTATGAAATTTGCTGAAAATCTTGAATGTGAAAAACGACGTTTTTGCTGTTACGAGGTGAGGCTAAAAAGCCGCTGAACTGCCAAAGGCTACCGAGGGGAAGTTGAGCGAGACGCTCAGCCAAAGATCCCAAGGCGACTGTTTTGACGGTTGCTTTGACTTGTCGCTTTTGCCCTGCTTCTTGAATTTCAGACTCGTGTTCGAGACTCAAATCAATGGCGGGTAAACCGGCTGGGGTGTATCGCAGGGCCGAGGCCTCCACAACACAAGCATTCAAAACAACGTGGTTCAAACCTTGTAGTAAGTCAGCAATTAGCCCGCGAACTCAGCTTGCTGGTTCTTGCGAGCTTCTTCGCGCTCGACTGTCTTCATCATGATGGAAGGCGCGGTGTCGGCCTTCTTACGCAAGACAGTCATGTGGCGCAACACAGCATCGTTGAACTTGAACGCGTGTTCGAGTTCAGACATCACAGCTTGGCTAGCTTCGATGTTCAAGCAAATGTAGTGAGCTTTGGCAAGCTTGTTGATCATGTAGGCCAACTGGCGGCGACCCCAGTCTTCCGTACGATGAATAGCACCACCACCTGCGGTGATCATGCCTTTGTAACGCTCCAGCATGGCTGGAACTTGTTCGCTTTGATCCGGGTGGATCAACAAAATGATTTCGTAATGACGCATGGACACTCCTTGTGGATGTGAAGCTGCCTGCGGCGTCTGACGCTGGCAGCAAGGGAAAAGCCTACGATTATAGTCAATTTTTATCTCGGCAAAGCTGGCTTACCAAAATGCCAAAGCACAGCCCCACCGGAACACCAAAAACGCCTGAGCAAACTGGGTCCAAATCCCACCACAAGGTATTGACCGCTTGCAGCTGAAGACGCATCTGTACCCATGGGTGGTTGGAAGCGATGTAGTACAAACTCACCGCCAAGCCCGACACCATCGCGGCAATAGCGCCTAGGCGCGTCATGCCACGCCAGTAAAGACCTAATAACAGCACCGGAAAAAAGGTGGAGGCAGCCAAAGAAAAGGCGCAGGTCACCCAAAACAAAATGCTCACCGGACGGTTCGTGGCAAACCAAGCAGCCATCAAAGCCACCACCATCAGCAAAATTTTCGACAACATGACACGTCGCAGCGGTGGCGCGTTCGGGTCCGCCGTCTGAAAATACAAGTCTTGCGCCAAGGCGTTCGAAATGGTCAGCAGCAACCCATCTGCTGTCGACAACGCGGCGGCCAACGCTCCTGCTGCGAGCAAGCCTGTGAACACCGAAGAAATGTGCGTCATCTCGGGTACACCCAACACCAAGTAGTCATTGAACAAACGAATGTCTGCAAACTGCACGATGCCATCTTGGTTGTGATCCTGAATGCTCAAAAGCGCCAGCTTTCGCAACTTCAAACGATCGGCCCAATCGGGGAGCTGGTCTAAATGCGCGCCGACCAACTCGTTCAACACGAATGATTTCAGCAAGACGGCTAAGGCAGAAGCGCACAAGTACACGATCACAATGAAGAACAACGCCCAAACGATGGAGCGCTGCGCCTCTGCTGGCGTTGCTGTTGTGAAGGAACGCACCAACACATGAGGCAACGCAGCTGACCCCAACATCAAGCAAAAGATCAGGGCAAGGCTATTGAACCAACCCTGATTCCACCCAGCCAGATACGGCGCCTGAAACCCTACAGGTCGACTGATGGCTTGAGCAAACACTTCTCGCTCAGCCTGCCAAGCCCCCACCAAACGGTCCACCGTTGGCTCTCGCCATGCGGGATTCGCCTCTAAGCGCTGGATCTCGCGCAGCGGCGCATTGTCAGCCTTCGCCCTCGCCACTTGGCGCATCACTGTTTGACGTTCGATTTCACGTGCGTTCACGGGATCGGCAATCTTCGCGTCCAAGTTACTCATGCGCAGGCTGATCACTTCACGTGTGGATTGCTCGGCGGGATCCGCTTCAATTTGTTTAGCGCGGGCTTGAATCTGCGGCAGCGACTGCGCCGCTGCAATCGTGACAAATGGATGGCCTTGTGTTTTGAACGACACCGCCATGCTCAACACGACCATCGAGACAACGATCACCACGCACTGCACACCTTGGGTCCACGTCACGGCACGCATACCGCCTAAGAACGAGCACAAGAGCACGCCCCCCAAAGCCAAGAACACGCCAAGCTCAAACGTCAAACCAGACAACATCGAGGCCACCAAGCCAATGCCGTAAATTTGTGCCACCAGGTAAATGCTGGAACACAAAATAGCCCCCCAAGCGGCCAACCAGCGCACGGCATCGCTGTTGAAGCGGCGACCTAGAAATTCAGGAATGGTGATCGATTGCGAGCGGTTGAGCTTGGCTGCGAATAAAAAACCCAAGATGCAAAAGCCGCCCGTCCAACCCAGCAAATAAGCCAAACCACCGGGGTGCTGCCCATCCCCCACAAAACCATCGGATAACAACAGTCCGGTTAAGCCCAAAAAAGAGGCGGCAGAAATCCAGTCTGCCGCCGTTGCCATGCCATTCAGCGGCGCGCTAATGCGCCGCCCCGCAACAAAATACTCCTCAGGAACAGTTGTTCGGCAGAACATGCCGATCACGGCATAGCCGATGATCGATAAAACCAAGAAAAACCCGTTCACCAAAGCCCGAGGCACGCCAGCAAAGTCGGCCAAAAGCAGCAGCAATGTGAGCACGACCAAACCAGCAAAGCCACCCAACAGCAAAGGCCACGGCCAGGACTTAAGGCGCATGGTCATCACGCTGGGACGCTTGCGTGCCCCACCAAACCAAAAGAAAATAAAGAATGGGAACGGCTTGCGCGACCCACAAAAAATGCAGCATCGTCATGTCTGGCAACAGCCAAGCCACCGCCAACGATCCAATTGTCAGCACAACCAAAGCCAGCAAGCCCCACCGAGAGCGAAGGGGCAAGCTGGCTGAACTGATGCGTGCTGGAGGTTGCTGCATCAAGGCTGTTTATTTAGCCAATGACTTCCAAGTGTCAATCACGCTGTCTGGGTTGAGCGAGATGGAGCTGATGCCCTCGTCTGCCAACCATTGCGCAAAGTCGGGGTGGTCGCTGGGGCCTTGGCCACAGATGCCCACGTACTTGCCTTGCGCCAAACATGCGGCAATCGCTTTGCTCAGCAAAGCTTTCACAGCAGGGTCACGCTCGTCAAAGTCAGCGGCCAACAACTCCAAACCGGAATCACGGTCCAGACCCAAGGTGAGTTGGGTCAAGTCGTTGGAACCGATGGAGAAACCGTCGAAGAACTTCAAGAAATCGTCGGCGAGGATGGCGTTGCTTGGTACTTCGCACATCATGATGACCTTGAGGTCGTTCTCTCCGCGCTTCAAACCGTGTTCGGCCAACAAGTTGGTCACGCGTTCGGCTTGACCCAGGGTACGCACGAATGGCACCATGACTTGCACGTTGGTCAGGCCCATGTCTTCGCGCACGCGACGCATAGCTTCGCATTCCATCGCAAAGGCTTCACCGAAGTCTTCGCTGATGTAGCGTGCGGCACCACGGAAGCCGAGCATTGGGTTTTCTTCCTCTGGCTCGTAGCGGCTGCCACCAATCAGTTTGCGGTACTCGTTGGACTTGAAGTCCGACATACGCACGATGACTGGCTTTGGATAGAACGCAGCCGCGATGGTCGCAATGCCTTCGGCCACTTTGTCCACATAGAACGCGCGAGGCGAAGCGTGGCCACGGGCCACAGACTCCACCGCCTTTTTCAAGTCGGCATCCACATTGGGGTAGTCAAGAATAGCCTTGGGGTGCACGCCAATATTGTTGTTGATGATGAACTCCAAGCGGGCCAAACCCACGCCTTCGTTGGGCAACTGGCAGAAGTCAAACGCCAACTGTGGGTTACCCACGTTCATCATGATCTTGGTTTTAATCTTGGGCATTTCGCCGCGTTGCACTTCGGTCACTTCGGTCTCTAACAAACCGTCGTAAATCATGCCGGTGTCGCCTTCTGAACAGCTCACGGTCACGAGCGTGCCGTCTTTGAGACGCTCGGTTGCGTCACCGCAACCCACCACCGCAGGAATGCCCAACTCACGCGCAATGATGGCGGCGTGGCACGTACGGCCACCGCGGTTGGTCACGATGGCGCTGGCACGCTTCATCACAGGCTCCCAGTTAGGGTCTGTCATGTCGGTCACCAACACATCGCCGGGCTGAACGGTGTCCATCTCGCTGATGTTGTGCACCAAGCGCACAGGGCCCGTACCAATCTTTTGACCAATCGCGCGACCTTCGGCCAGCACGGTACTGTGGCCTTTGAGTTTGTAGCGGAATTCAGATTGGCCTTTGGCTTGGCTCTTCACAGTTTCTGGGCGTGCTTGCAAGATGTAAAGCAAACCGTCTGTGCCGTCTTTGCCCCATTCGATGTCCATGGGACGGCCGTAATGGGCCTCAATCACCATGGCGTAGTGGGCCAATTGTTCGACGTCAGCGTCTGTCAGTGAATAACGGTTGCGCAGCTCTGTGGGCACATCGGTAGTCTTGACCAATTTGCCGGTGGCTTTTTTCTCTTCGGCCGTCGAGAACTCCATCTGCAAGAGCTTGGAGCCCAAGTTGCGGCGAATCACAGCACGCTTGCCTGCTTTGAGGGTTGGCTTGTGCACATAGAACTCGTCAGGGTTCACAGCGCCTTGCACCACGGTTTCACCGAGGCCGTAGCTTGATGTGATGAACACCACGTCTTCAAAACCAGATTCGGTGTCGATGGTGAACATCACACCAGCAGCGCCCAAGTCAGAGCGCACCATGCGTTGCACGCCGGCAGACAAAGCCACATCGGCGTGGGCAAAGCCCTTGTGCACGCGGTAGCTGATGGCGCGGTCGTTGTACAACGAGGCAAACACCTCTTTCATCTTGTGCAGCACTTCGTCAATGCCATGCACGTTCAAGAAGGTTTCTTGTTGGCCGGCGAACGAGGCGTCAGGCAAGTCTTCCGCTGTGGCAGATGAACGCACGGCGAATGTGGCGGCTGCATTACCTGCAGACAAAGTGGCAAAAGCTTCTGCAATGGCTTTTTGCAAGTCGGCAGGGAAAGGCTGAGCTTCCACCATGGCGCGAATTTCGGCACCGGCCTCAGCCAAGGCACGCACGTCTTCAGTGTCGAGCGCGTCCAAGCGGGCGTTGATTTTGTCGACCAATCCGTCGTAAGCCAAAAACTCACGGAAGGCATGAGCTGTGGTGGCAAAGCCGGTGGGCACGCGAACGCCTGTGGGCAATTGCGAAATCATTTCGCCGAGGCTGGCGTTTTTACCGCCAACGGATTCGACGTCAGTCATTCGAAGTTTTTCGAAAGGAACCACCAAAGCGGTAGGGCTGAAAAGTGCAGTCATAGACAAGCTCCAAAAGTTAAAACGGGTGCGGCCATGCAGCGCGGCGACTTTTTAGTTTTTCGAATGGGTCGATCAGTCTGCTTGGCGAAATTCGGATAATGCAACATTGTAGGTGGCCGATATGGCGCCTCGCCCGCCAAAACCTGTCTTTTTGGCTTTACCCACTTTGAAAGTTTTTCATGCCCAATCCCAGCGTTTTCTTTGTGTCTGACGGCACCGGCATCACCGCAGAAACCTTTGGTAACGCCATCTTGGCGCAGTTCGAGGTGAAGTTTCGCCACATCCGGATTCCGTTTGTGGACTCGGTAGACAAAGCGCACCAAGCCGTGCGTCAAATCCTTCACACGGGCGAAATCGAAGGCCGTAAGCCGATTGTGTTCACCACACTGGTGAACATGGAGGTGTTGAGCGTCATCTTGGAAGGCTGCAAAGAAAAAACCATGCTGATGGACATGTTTAGCATCTTTGTGAACCCACTCGAAAAAGAACTGGGCATCAAGTCAAACCACCGTGTGGGACGTTTCTCTGATGCGAGCAAGAGCCAGGAGTACCGGGATCGCATCGAGGCCATCAACTTCAGTTTGGCGCATGACGATGGTCAGCTCAACCGCGATTTGGAGTTGTCTGACGTGATCTTGGTGGGCGTGAGCCGCAGCGGCAAAACCCCCACCAGCTTGTATTTGGCCATGCAACACGGATTGAAAGCCTCCAACTACCCGCTTATTCCCGAAGACTTTGAGCGCCGCCAGTTGCCCCCTGCCCTGATGCCACACAAAAAGAAAATCTTTGGACTGACCATTCAACCCGAGCGCCTGAGCGAAATTCGCAACGAACGCCGCCCTGACTCCAAATATGCCAGCTTGGCCAACTGCCGCCACGAAGTGGCCGAAGCAGAGGCCATGATGCGCCGTGCGGGCATTCGCTGGTTGTCCACCACCCACAAGAGCATTGAAGAAATTGCCACCACCATCCTTCAAGAAATCAACCCTGAGCGTTTGATTTACTAAATTTCAAACGCCCACAAAAAAGCCCCGCAGCTTCTAAAACTGCGGGGCTTTTCTTTGAGAGCGCTCCGATTTACAGACCGATAGCCGCAATGCCTGCCTTGGCAATTTGCGCGTCTTCGTTGGATTTGACGCCGCTCACGCCCACAGCGCCAATGCACTGGCCATCTTTCATGATGGGAACACCACCTTCGAGCATGCCTTTGATTTCAGGCGCGCTCAAAAAAGAAGTACGGCCGCCGTTGATGACGTCTTCGTAAATCTTGCTTTCGCGACGACCCAACGCTGCTGTGTGGGCTTTGGCTGGGGCGATGTGCGAAGAAATAGGCGCGGCACCATCCAAACGCTGCAGATTCAACAAGTGGCCGCCGTCATCCACGATGGCGATGGTCACGGGCCAGTTGTTTTTCAAAGCTTCCGCTTCAGCGGCTGCGGCAATGGCTTTGACGTCGGCAGATTCGAGAAAGTGTTTGGTTTTCATGAGGTGCAAATGTGAAGAGTAGTAAAACCCCAAGCATACCGACTCTGAACACCCCACTGCCCCACTCAAACGCAAAAGAAACCTCAATAAAAGTAAGCGATAGAGTCACCACACTTGAAACCTCTAGAATGCGCCTCATCTGAATGATCAGGTTTTATCTGGAGAGCTAAACATGAATGAACACATTCAAACCGTTGACTACTACGTCTTGCCGGCGCAAGAACGCAACCGCGTGGTACGCAACACCTATTGGCTGCTTGCACTGAGCATGTTGCCCACCGTGTTGGGCGCTTGGGTTGGCGTGGCCACCGGCATCAGCTACGCCATCTCTGGCGTGATGGGCATGATTTTGATGGTGGCTGGCGCCTTTGGCTTCATCTACGCCATTGAGCGCACCAAAGAAAGCGCCACCGGCGTGTACGTGCTGCTGGGCTTCACCTTTTTCATGGGCCTCATGCTCTCGCGCATGATCGCCATGGTGTTGGGCTTTAAAAATGGTTCGGAACTGGTGATGACTGCGTTCGCAGGCACCGCAGGCGTGTTTTTTGTGATGGCCAGTTTGGCCACCGTCATCAAGCGCGACTTATCTGGCATGGGCAAATGGCTCATGGTGGGTGCTGTCGTTTTGATGGTGGGCAGCATCATCAACGTGTTCGTCGGTTCATCGGCAGGCATGATGGTGATTTCCATGTTGTCCATGGCCATCTTCAGCGCCTTCATGCTGTATGACTTGAAACAAGTGATGGACGGCGGCGAAACCAACTACATCAGCGCCACGCTGACCTTGTACTTGGACATCATCAACGTGTTCCAAAGCTTGTTGTCCTTGCTCGGCATCTTTGGTGGCGAACGCGAATAAGCGTTTGAAGCGCCAACAAAAAAGGGACCTCACGGTCCCTTTTTTACATCTGCAGTTTTTTGAGCTCTGCTTTTTAGATCAAATCGAACACAGCCATGCTCTCGACGTGCGCCGTGTGCGGGAACATATTCACCGCGCCAGCAAACGACATGCGATAGCCTGCTGAATTGACCAACACGCCCGCGTCGCGCGCCAAGGTCGCAGGGTTGCAGCTCACATACACAATGCGCTTCGGAGGTGTCCAGCCCTGGCGAAGCTCGGGCTGCTGATGCAGTTCAGCCAAGACCTGCACCAACGAGAACGCCCCCTCACGAGGGGGGTCGACCAACCACTTATCTGCCGAACCGTCTTGGCACAACAACTCAGGCGTCATTTCAAACAAGTTACGCGCCACAAAGCGGGTAGGTGCCAAAGGCTTGTCGCGGTTGGCTTGGTTGAACACATAGTTCTCGCCCGAACGGGCCACCAAAGCCTCGCTGCCCTCAATGCCCAACACCTCGCGGGCGAGTGTGGCCAATGGCAGCGTGAAGTTACCCAAACCGCAGAACCAGTCAATCACACGCTCGGTCGGCTTCACATCCAGCAAACGCAGGGCACGCGTGACCAGCACACGGTTGATGTGCGGATTGACCTGCGTGAAGTCGGTAGGCTTGAACGGCATGGTGATGCCAAACTCAGGCAAGGCGTAAGAGAGTGACTCACCCAAGGCGCCGTCCATCAAACACACCGTGTCTGGGCCTTTGGATTGCAGCCACCATTGCACGTTGTGTTGAACAGCAAAAGCGCGCAAAGCATCCATGTCATGTGCGCTCAACGGCTCCATGTGACGCAGCACCATCGCGGTCACGTGATCGCCACAGGCCAATTCGATTTGCGGCAAAGTCTCGCGCGCTTCCATGCTGCCGATGAGCTTGCGCAGCGGCATGAGCATGGCGTTGACATGCGGCGGCAAGATGGGACATTGGCGCATGTCGGCCACATAGCGGCTCTTGCGCTCGTGAAAGCCCACCAGCACTTCGCCCTTTTTCACCACATAGCGCACCGACAAACGGGCGCGGTAACGGTAGCCCCATGCAGGGCCTTGGATGGGACGAAGAATAGTTTCGGCCTTGACCTTGCCGAGATGCCACAGGTTGTCTTCTAAGGCGCGCTGCTTGACCGCGATTTGTGCAGCCGCATCCAAGTGCTGCATCTTGCAGCCGCCGCATGCGCCTGCGTGCAAGCCAAAGTGGGGGCAGCCTGGTGTGACGCGCTGCGACGATTCGTGCAGCACTTCCAGCAATGAGGCTTTTTCCCAGTTGTCTTTTTTGCGATGCACATTGGCGCGCACCACCTCAAACGGCAAGGCCCCATCGACAAACACCACTTTGCCATCGGCGCGGTGGCCCACGCCTTGCGCGTCCATGTCCATGGATTCGATGGTGAGCGCGTTATCCGGCCATTGTTTTTCTGTCGTGATCTCGGTCATCAGTTGCCCTGCAAATACTTAGCAGGATCAACCGGCTTGCCTTGACGGCGAATTTCAAAATGCAGTTTCACTTGGTCGGCGTCGCTGTTGCCCATCTCGGCAATTTTTTGGCCACGTTTGATGGCTTGGTCTTCTTTGACCAACAAAGTTTGGTTGTGCGCGTAAGCCGTCAAATACGTGTTGTTGTGTTTCAAGATGATGAGGTTGCCGTAGCCGCGTAAACCTGCGCCGGCGTACACCACACGGCCATCTGCGGCGGCCAACACGGGGTCGCCCACTTTGCCACCAATGTCCAAGCCTTTGTTTTTAGACTCGTCAAAACCAGAAATGAGGTTGCCGCGTGCGGGCCATTGAAAGCTGATCGCATCCTCTGCAGCCGAAGGCACTGGCAACGGTGCTGGCGCCGATGCAACAGGGGCAGACGCTGGCGCGGCGGCAGGCGATATGGCAGGACGTGCCACAGCCACGTCAGGCGCTGGCGGGGCCACTCGTAACACTTGACCTGTTTCGATCAAGTTGGGGTTGTCCAGCTTATTCCAACGGAGGATGTCGCGCCAGCTTTGGCCGTTGTCCATGCCAATGCGAATCAAAGTGTCACCGGGCTTGACGGTGTAGTAACCGGGCTTGCCAGCGTTTTCAGCACCCGGCAACACACGCGTGGCTCCACGTACACCGCCAATCGAGTGGTCATCCACGGGGGCGAGACGGCCTTTGTTAGAGCAACCCGACAGCGCTAAAGCTGCCACGAGGGCAGCAAGACCCCACATTCCGGCACGAAACATTCTGAATTCCCTGTATTCAAGCAATGCCTGATTTTAGAGGTACAAAGTTCACGGGTTCGAGAAGCATTTGTTGAAAGCCTTGAGGCGTTTTGTCGATCACAACCAAAGCTTGTTGACCGCTTTGGGTTTGCGTCGGCGCGACCAAGCGCCCCCCCATGGCGAGCTGATCCATCCAAGCTTGCGGCACGTTCTCACCGCCCGCTGCAGAAATGATGGCGCTGTAGGGCGCGCCTTGCGCGTAGCCCAGCATGCCGTCACCAAAAATCATGTGGACGTTGGGCAAACGCATGGGACGTAGGTTCTCACGCGCTTTGTCATGCAGGCCACGCAAGCGCTCAATGCTGTAGACCTCACGCGCCACACAAGCCAGCACCGCCGCTTGGTAGCCGCAGCCTGTGCCGATCTCTAAGACGCGGCCCATCAGCTGTGCACCTTGCAAACCCGGCGCTTCGCGCAACAAGGCAATCATGCGGGCCACCACGTTGGGCTTGGAAATGGTTTGACCCAGGCCAATCGGTAAACTCGTGTCTTCGTAGGCTTGGTTGACCAAAGCACTGTCCACAAAACGATGCCGCTCCACGCGGCCCATGGCTTCGAGCACTACCGCATCGTCAATGCCCTGCTCTGCCAGTTTTTTCACCATGCGCGCGCGAATCGCCGACGAGTCCAAACCCACGCCCGTGGGGCTGGCCATGCCCACAGGTTTGGCACGGGCGGGCGACTGTGGCGTCACCACACGCGTGGCACCCAGCAAAGTTTTGGGCGCGGCTTGCGGTTTGCCTGAATCTAAACGCGCCGGAAAACTGGGGCGTTGCTTCATGCGTGCGCTCCGCTCAAACGCTTGGTCCACGCTGGCAAGCTGGCATGTTCCGTCAAGTCCACGTGCAACGGCGTGACAGACATGTGGCCTTCAAACGTGGCATGAAAGTCGGTGCCATCGCTGTCGTCTTTGGCAGCGCCAGCGCTGCCAATCCAATACATGGTTTCGCCGCGTGGGCTGGTTTGCGTGATGACACGCTCTGCCGAATGGCGTCGTCCCAAACGCGTGACACGCAAGGGTTTGATGTGTGCAACGGGCTGGTTGGGAATGTTCACATTCAACAACCAAGGCGAGCCCGCCACTTGAGGTTGCGCCATCATTTGTTGCACCAGCTCACGGGCTTTGGCCGCCGCTGCATCAATGTGGCCCCAGCCTTTTTCGACTTGCGAAAAGGCAATGGCGGGAATGCCAAACAAATAGCCTTCCATCGCCGCACCGACCGTGCCCGAGTAAATCGTGTCATCGCCCATATTGGCGCCGTTGTTGATGCCAGACACCACGAGGTCAGGTTTGTAGTCCAACAAGCCCGTGAGTGCGATGTGCACACAATCGGCAGGTGTGCCGTTCACGTAGCGAAAGCCATTGCTCGCTTGGCTCACATACAGCGGTGAATGCAAGGTGAGCGCGTTGGACTTGGCGCTGTTGTTGTGCTCGGGCGCGACCACTTCGACGCGGCCCAAGTCTTTGAGCGCCTCGTACAAAGCCACAATGCCCGGGGCTTGAAAGCCGTCGTCGTTGGAGATCAGAATATTCATGATGCCTTAGGGTTGGGCCTCAGCGGCTATGGGGTTGCGCGAAATACACCGTAAGCCAGCATCAACAACGTCCCCGTCAGCAATGCAGGCACCAAGCGACGTTGCGGGCTAGAAACCATGACCGCAAGGCTGAGCGCACAGATCACCACGCGCAACAACACAGGGACCGTGGCCAACAAGCCAAGCGGCATCAAAATCATGCGAACCGTCAGTGCCGCCACCATGGCATAGGTCACCGTGGAGAGCCAGCGAAACACTTCGCTGTCTTGATGGATGTGACCCGACAGTTTGACACCCGCAGCACGGCAAACGTAGGTGCCCACGCAGGCCGCACTGAGTGCTAGCCAAACGCCCCAGCCTTGCATATCGGCATTCATGCTTGCACCTCCGTGGGACGTGGGCGTAACCATCGGCGGTCAATGACATAAGCCAAAGAGCCTGCCACCAAACCTGTCAAAAGCAAACTGCTGTCAGCGTCCAGCACATAAAACGCGGGGCCAAACAGGCAGCCCAAGCCAATGGCCAGGCGGTTAGCCCAAGGTTTCACATCGGTGAAGGTGAGCAAAAAAAACAAGGGGTTGATGAACACCAAGCCCAAAGTAACGGCAGCTGGCACCCAGCCCGCCACGAAATAACCCAACACGGTGCCCAACGGTGCAATCAACCAGCAAGGCAAAGCCAAACCGATGAAGTAATTCAAGCGGTGCTGTGGAGACATGCGGGGAAACTCGCGCATCGACACTGCCCATGCGGTCATGGCCAGCATGTGCACCCACAGATAGAGCAGCGGGTTGCGGTCGCGTCGGTGGAGCTGGGGGAAAAGCGTCACCACCATGGTGACAAAACGGGTCGAGGTCAGCGTGACGGCAAAGCCAATGGCTAGCAACGAGGAGCCCGAGATGAACATCTCCAGCATCACCACCTGACCGGGCAACGCAAACATCAGCAAACTGGTGAGGCCAGTCATCCAAGCATCGAAGCCGTGGGAATGGCCCATGGCTCCGAAACCAACCATGCCTGCGAATAAAACTAAAACTGGCGCGCCCAAGGCATCGCGGATGCCCTGCCAAAAGGCTTCGCGCCGATTGGCGAACCGATTCATTTCTGGTTCATATTGCCTTTGAACTTACCGCCGCGTTGGATTTCCAACTCGTGATACTCCAAGGTCCCTGACACTTTGCCTGTGCTGTGAATCAACAGGTGTTCTTTGCAGACGATGTCTTCGTTGAGTTCGCCATGCACATCAATTTCACGGGCACGCACAGTGCCAGTCACTTGACCTTTGGTGCCAATCAACAAATCGTCGGCTGTCAGCTCGCCTGTGACGTTGCCATTGATCACGGCTTTGCCAGGCGCAGAGATAGAGCCTTTGAAAGTGACGCCCTCGCCGATCACGAGGTTGTTGTTGGTTGGATTGATATCAGCCATGCTCTGCTCCTTTGAATGGCCCATCATACCTAAGCAAACCCAAGCAAAACCACGCTGCCAAGACACTTGCGATACCCAAACCTAAAGCTGTCGCCAGTTGCGAGAGATCAAGCAGCGCCAAATTAAGCGGTGCGGCAAGCCACGGCACGTAAATGCCGAACAAGACCAAGGTCAGCGCCCCCACCATCACCCAGACAGCAACCCAATTGCGCGCACGGTTCAAAAAAATCAGCATGGCGTTGGCTGCCACCAAGGTGACGAGCACCATCGCGCGCTGCGCTTCAGCAGAAAAATCCAAAGAGACCCAATAGGCAGCCCCTGTCGCGACCAACACACACGCCCCCTGAAAGAAAGAGGCCAGCATTTGCTGAAATCCAAAAATAGGCGCCAAGGTGTCACGCGGCGGACGCTGCATCACATCAGCCTCGGCGGGTTCGTTTTCAAAGGCGATGGAACACGAGGGGTCCACCACCAGCTCCAACAGCGCGATATGCAAAGGCATCAACAAAGGTGGCAGGGCAAACAACATGGGCACCAGCGCCAAACCTGCAATAGGAATGTGAATGGCAAAGATATAGGCCATTGATTTTTGGAGGTTGCCAAAAATGCGACGCCCCAAGCGTATGCCTTTGACGATGGAGGCAAAGTTGTCATCCACCAACACCAGCGACGAGGCTTCGCGTGCCACATCGGTCCCCCGCGCGCCCATGGCGATGCCCACATGGGCTGCGCGCAATGCAGGTGCATCGTTCACGCCATCGCCCGTCATCGCCACCACCTCGCCACGGCGCTTGAGCGCTTGGACGATGCGCAGCTTTTGATGCGGCGAAATGCGGGCACACACGCTGACTGTTTTGAGGTGCGCACTCAGCGCCTCGTCGGACATGGCGTCAATGGTGTCGCCCGTCAAAGTCTCGCCGCCCTGCAAGCCTGCTTGGTTGGCAATGACACGTGCCGTTTGCGGGTAGTCACCGGTGATCATGATGACTTTGATGCTGGCCGAATGGCAATCGGCAATGGCTTGCGCAATCTCAGGGCGCAAGGGATCGCTCAAACCAATCAGTCCTAGCCACTCAAAATCAAACCCATGCGCAGAGCTAGGCCATGCGTCACCGACAAACCGCCCCTGCGCCACAGCCAACACGCGCAAGCCCTCAGAGGCCATCGCATGCACCACCTCACCCCATTGCGCTTGCAACGCGGGCGACAAATGACACAAATCCATCACCGCCTCTGGTGCGCCCTTGGCAGACACAATGTGCGCGGCATCTTCACTGGCACGCCATACATGTGACATGGCACGCAAAGCGGGAC
Source organism: Limnohabitans curvus (assembly GCF_003063475.1). Taxonomy (NCBI): domain Bacteria; kingdom Pseudomonadati; phylum Pseudomonadota; class Betaproteobacteria; order Burkholderiales; family Comamonadaceae; genus Limnohabitans; species Limnohabitans curvus. The sequence continues at coordinate 2,385,363 of NZ_NESP01000001.1, read as the reverse complement.
TCAAGGCATAGGTTTGCACCAAATCCCAATCGGGATGTAAATGTTCCTCGTGGAGCCACGTTTGGCCCAGCGCATGAAAAGCAACTTCCATCGGGTCAAACGGCTCAGGCGCACTCGCCAAGATGGCGTGTTCGACCAAGCCATGAAAATCGTCTGGCAGCGATTCGCCATTGATGTTGAACAGACGTGGCGCAGACGCATCCCCCACCGCCAAGGCTGCCACCTTCATACGGTTTTCAGTCAAGGTGCCCGTTTTGTCTGTGCACAACACCGTGGTGGCGCCCAAGGTTTCAATCGCGTTGATGTGTCGCGTCAGCACCCCCTCCTGCGCGAGGCGATGTGCGCCCAAAGCAGGAAAGATGGCCATCACCACCGGGTACTCTTCGGGCAAGATCGCCATGGCCAACGCAATGCCCGACAACAGCGCAGGCAACCATGCCCCATTGCGCAGCCCTAAGGTGAGAATCATCAGCACACACAAGCCAAATGTGATCCACGCCAACACCTTCACCAACTGAGCGGTTTGTTTTTGCAATGGCGTCAGCGCGGTTTCGATTTGGTTCAATGACGCACCAATGCGCCCCATCTGACCACGCATGCCCGTGGCCGTGACACGCACCACCCCTTGACCACGAACCACAAAGGTGCCGCCAAACACAGCCGCCAATTCATCGCCCCCCGGCTGCTGGCTATGCACCAAGGCCTCATCGAAAGCTGCCCCCACTTTGGTCACGGCCAATGACTCGCCTGTCAACAAGGACTCATCCACTTGCAATTGATCGGACTGCAAGACCCAAGCGTCAGCGGCAATGCGGTCCCCCTCGGAGATGAACAACATGTCCCCCACCACCACATCACGCGAAGGCACGTTGATGCGCTGGCCATCACGCATGACTTGCGCGAAAGGCTGGCTCAATTGCCGCAACGCATCAATGGCGGCCTCTGACTTGCCCTCTTGGTAAAAAGTCAAAGCCAGCACCGCCAACACAAACACAAACAGTGTGAGGCCTTCGGTCAAATCGCCCAACACCAAATACAGTGAAGCGGCCAACACCAGCAAGGCAAACATGGGCTCTCGCAACAGGGCCCACAGCCTGCCCCACACGGTTCGGCGCTGTGCAGCATCCAGCGCATTGGCGCCGTCGCGGGCCAACTGCTGCGCCGCCTGCTCAGATGTAAGGCCTGCAAGCTGCGGTGATGGTGCCGTGCTCAAGGCGCTACACCGTCAATCAACCACTGCAACAACAGCGTGGCTTTTTCTGAACTCAACATGCGGTGCGGTGTGATGTCTTGGCTCTCATCATCCGTTTTCAGCTTCTCGCCCTTGCGTGCAGCTGCACCAGTTTGCCCTTTGTATTTCGCAAGATGCCGTGACAACTGGGCAAATGTTGGAGAGCCACCGCGCGACGGTTCGCCATGACAACTGAAGCAACCGTGTTCAAGCGCCAAAGCGGCACTGGCACTCGCGGCAGGAGCGGAAGATGCGCTGATGACAAAGAAAACAACGGTCATTGCATGTCGAAATTTTAAAAACTGCATCGTCATTCGGCGTTCACTCTTTCAAATGTTGGTACGTCTTGAATTTACTGCTTTGCAGCAGCTCGTGGCTATGCGCTAGATCAATCAACACCTGACATCTCTGCATGATTCATTTGTCGCATATGATTTATTAACAAGCAACCCTCTGCCACACCAGCAACATTTTTCACCATGCCCCGCATTCAATTAGGTGCCTCGCTGTCTGAAAAGCTAGCCCAGACCTTGGAAACAAGCATTCGAGAAGGAAAACTCAAGACGGCTGAAAAACTTCCCACCGAAAACGCATTGGTGCAAAAGCATGGGGTTAGCCGAACCGTGGTACGTGAAGCGTTTTCGCGGCTCAAAACATTGGGGCTCATTGAAACGCGACAAGGCTCAGGCGCTTTTGTGAAAGCGCTTCCAACGCCAGACACCGGAAAACTCAAACTCATCCCAGATGGCTCGGTCGATGCGGTCTTGAAAGTCGTCGAAGTCAGACGTGCCCTCGAAGCTGAATCGGCGGCCCTCGCCGCCGAACGCCGAACCACCAAGTCACTGCAAAAAATCAAACAAGCCATGCGCGCGCTCGACAAAGCCGTGGCAAGCGGCGGTGATGGCGTGAGCGAGGATGTGGCCTTTCATGCCGCCATTGCGCAAGCGGCGAACAACCCTTTTCTCTTAGACACCCTGTCTTACCTCAATCAATTTTTAGAAAACGCCACGCGCGTCACCCGCGCCAACGAAGCCACGCGCGCAGACTTAGAAGATGCGGTGCGAGACGAGCACCAGGCCATCGTGCAAGCCATTGAAGCTGGCGACGTCAAAGCCGCCCGCCAAGCAGGAACCAAGCACATGCTCAATGCGGCCAAACGCATTGGCAACGCTGACCCCGTCTTTTGGACATCCCAAGGACTCGCGCTGGCCAAGCCCCTGCGAACCGAGCTGACAAAACCCAAAATCTAAACCCTGCATCACGGGTTACCCCCTAGACTGAGTACCTGATTAGTTCAAGATAATTTGTCATACAACCTGACAGCATGATTGCTATTCAGGTTGCTGCTCTTAACAATCAGGAGACACGATGTCAAAGACTTTTCTCAGCAAAAAATGGGTGGCAGCACTCGCCGCCACTGCCGCATTTGCCGCATTTCCCACACAAGCCCAAACCGTTTTGAAAATGGGTCACGTGCTGGCCAAAGGCTCTCACTACGATGTGGGCGCCAATGTGTTTTGCGACACGCTCGACAAAAATACCCAAGGCCGCTACAAGTGCCAGGTCTACCCTGCCAGCGCTTTGGGTGGTGAACGCGAAGAAATTGAAGCTGTACAAATCGGCACACAAGACCTAGTCATCACCTCCACAGGGCCCGTCGGCAACTTCGTTCCTGAAATGAAAATCGTGGACGTGCCCTTTTTGTTCCGTGACTACGACCACGCGCGCAAAGTGCTGGACGGAAAAATTGGTCAAGACATGTTGGCCAAGTTCAGCAACCACGGCTTGGTGGCTTTGGCTTGGAGCGAAAACGGCTTCCGTCACATGACCAACAACAAGCGTCCCATCGTCAGTGCTTCGGACGCCAGCGGCTTGAAGATGCGTACCATGGAAAACAAGGTGCACATGGAAGGCTATCGCTCATTCGGCATCCAACCCACCCCCATGGCATTTCCTGAAGTGTTTGGTGCCTTGCAACAAGGCGTTGTGGATGGTCAAGAAAACCCCATCCCAGTCATCTTGGCTTCCAAGTTTTCACAAGTACAAAAGCACTTGTCACTCACAGGCCATGTGTACTCACCTGCGCTCATCATCACCTCGCCACGCATCATGAACAAGCTCAGCGATGCCGACAAAAAGGCATTCATGGACGCAGCGACCAAGAGCGTGGCCGCCACACGTAAGAAAGTCAATGACGACGAAGCCAATGGCATTGCCCAACTCGAACGTGAAGGCATGCAAGTGGTGAAAAAGGTCAACAGCACCAGCTTCAGCGATGCACTCAAAGGCCCTTACGCCAACTACGCCAAAGAATTTGGCGCAGACAAGCTCGCAGCAATCCAAGCTGTGAAGTAATCGGGTTTTCTTCACCTTTCAACGAGCCAGCTTGCTGGCTCGTTGAGCATGGGACACACCATGAAATTTTTCGAAAAATATTTAATGATCGCCAACCGAAGCGTGTTGATCGCTTTGCTTGCTGCCATGGCCATCATCATCTTCTCTAACGTGGTCTTGCGCTACGCCACCAACCAATCCATCGAATGGGCCGAAGAAGTGGCTCGCTACATGATGGTGTGGCTCACTTTCGTGGGCGCCGGCCCCGTGTTGCGCTACGGCGGCCACATTGCCGTCGAAAACCTACAAGACAGTTTGCCCATCGCTTGGGCACGCGCCATTCGCGTCTTGATTGCCGTGATGCTCACTGGCTTTTTCATCTTCATCATTTGGTATGGCCTCATCTATGTGGACCGTGTTCAGTACCAAATGACACCGACCACACAAGTTTCCATGTCATGGGTGTATGCATCCATGCCCGTAGGCGGCGCTTTGCTGCTTGCACATTGGCTCATCATTGTTCGCGACTATGTGCTCACCCGCACCTTCGCTTCCGATTCACATTTCGACGCTAACGCCAGCGCATCCCTATGAGTCTCAGCCTAATTCTTTTACTCAGCTGTTGCTTCTATTTGGCAATTGGCTTACCCGTTGCGTTTGCGCTCGGCTTTTCCACACTCACCGCCTTGGTGTTTGGCGCGGACTTCCCACTCTTTGTGTTGCTCAAGCAAACCTACGAAGGTGTGGACAGCTTCCCATTGATGGCTGTGCCGTTCTTCATCTTGGCGGCGGAGCTGATGAGTGGTGGTTCACTCACAGAAGTGTTGCTGAAGTTTGCGGCGCAGTTTGTGGGCCACAAACGCGGCGGCTTGGGCTACACCAACGTGGCGTCACTCACCTTCTTCTCAGGCATTTCTGGCTCAGCCTTGGCAGATGCTGCAGGCCCTGGCTCCATGATGATTCGCATGATGGACAAAGCCGGTTACGACCGTTCATACGCCGCAGCACTGACTGCAGCAACGGCCATCGTTGGCCCCATCATTCCGCCCTCCATCATCATGATCATCTATGCGCTGCAAGATGAACGTGTCTCTGTGGGGGCGCTGTTCATCGCAGGTTTTATCCCCGGCATTTTGATTGCCGGCGGCATGGCCGCGGTCAACTGGTACATCTCTAAACAGCGCAACTACAAAGGCATCCCGGGCAACGAAACCTTTGCCGAAAAAATGCTGGTCACTTGGAAAGCCATTCCTGCACTCATGTTGCCCGTGATCATTTTGGGCGGCATGCGCGCAGGTTGGTTCACACCCACCGAAGCCTCTGTCGTGGCGGTGTTCTACGCCTTGGTGTGTGGCAAATGGATTTACCGCACGCTGGAATGGAAAGCGGTGCCTGACATCTTGTCGCGCTCCGCCCTCATGACGGCTTCGGTGCTCATCATCATCGGCACGTCCAACGCCTTTGCCTGGATTTTGACCATCGACGGCTTGCCCATCAAACTGGCCGAATGGATGGGCGGACAAGACATGTCGGCCTTCACGTTCTTGATTGCCGTGAACATCTTCTTGCTGATCTTTGGCATCTTCATCGAGCCACTGCCAGGCGTGATGGTGTTGGTGCCAATCTTGGCACCCGTGGCTGCCAAGCTGGGCATTGACCCGATTCACTTTGCCATGGTGGTCATCTTCAACTTGACGCTGGGCATGATCACGCCGCCTGTGGGTGGCCTGTTGTTCGTCACCTCCAACGTGGCCAAAGTACCTTTGGATGCGCTCACGCGAGAGCTCAAACCGTTCTTGATTGCGCACGCCATCATTTTGGTCATGCTGACTTTCATCCCCGCTTTGAGCACGTGGGCACCACATGCCTTCGGTTTTCAATAAACACTGAACAGACGTTATGACAACTCAAAACCAAACCACACTGTCGATTGGCGTGATTGGCCTAGGTGCCATGGGCAAAGGCATGGCCAACTCGCTGCGCCGTGCTGGCCACCACGTCAGTGTGTGCGACGTGCGTTACGAAGCGGCCGAAGCCTTTGCACAAGAAGGCGGCACAGCCCACAAGACCCCCGCAGCGCTTGCGCAAGCCGCAGACATCATCGTCAGCGTTGTGGTCAACGCGGACCAAACCGAGCAAGTCTTGTTTGGTGCCAACGGCGCTGCTGCGCACATGAAAGCGGGCAGCTTGTTCATCATGTGCTCCACCGTGGACCCCAATTGGTCCGTGGCATTGGAAAAGCGCCTCAACGACATGGGCCTCTTGTATTTAGACGCCCCCATTTCGGGAGGGGCTGCCAAAGCGGCCTCTGGCCAAATGACCATGATGACCTCAGGTCAAGCTGCCGCGTACACCAAAGCGGGCAACGCACTCGAGAGCATGGCCGCCCATGTGTACAAACTTGGTGACCGCGCGGGCTATGGCAGCAAAGTCAAAATCATCAACCAGTTGTTGGCCGGTGTACACATTGCCGCAGCCGCCGAAGCCATGGCCTTAGGTCTTCGCGAAGGTGTGGCGGCAGACGCTTTGTATGAAGTCATCACCAACAGCGCGGGCAACAGCTGGATGTTTGAAAACCGCATGGCCCACGTGCTCAAGGGCGACTACACCCCGCTGTCAGCCGTGGACATTTTTGTGAAAGATTTGGGGCTCGTGCTTGACACCGCGCGTGCCACCAAATTTCCACTGCCCTTGTCAGCCACCGCTCACCAAATGTTCATGCAAGCCTCCACGGCAGGACATGGCCGTGAAGACGACTCGGCTGTCATCAAAATCTTCCCTGGCATTGAGTTGCCACAAGCCCACTGAGTCAAAGGTCAAGCAATGCGCATCCTCATCACAGGCGGCAGCGGCTTTCTGGGCGCGAGCCTCGCGCGCGAACTGTTGCAGCAGCCGGCCATTCACCTCGAAGGCAAAGGTTCAGGCCCTGTCACCGAATTGGTGCTGACCGACCTCGTCGCACCACCGGCTGACTTGCAGCAAGACACGCGCGTGCGCGCAGTGGTGGGCGATTTGAGTGACTTGCTCCACACACAAACCCTCAAGCTCGACGGTGTCGATGCCGTGGTGCATTTGGCAGCGGCGGTCAGCGGCGAATGCGAAGCCAATTTGGATTTGGGCTTGCAAAGCAACTTGCAAACCTCTTTGAACTTGCTGCAAGCCGCGCGTCACCAAGCCAAGCAACCCGTGTTTGTGTTTGCCAGCTCGGTGGCGGTGTTTGGTGCGTCGGCGGGTCAACAACTGCCCAGCAGCATTTCCGACACGTACCAGCCCACACCACAAAGCAGCTACGGCATTCAAAAGTTCATGGTCGAACAGCTGGTCGCCGACTTTTCACGCAAAGGCTTGATTCACGGACGCAACGTGCGATTGATGACCGTGTCGGTTCGCCCGGGCAAACCCAACGGTGCGGCCTCTAGCTTTTTGAGCGGCATGTTCCGCGAACCCTTGGCAGGCCAAGCATGCACCGTCCCCGTGCCTGCTGACACCCGTGTGGCCCTTGCATCGACGGACAAAACCATGCAAGGCTTGATGTGCGCCCTCACCGCGCCCACAGCGACATGGGGCGCCCCCACGGCCGTGAACCTGCCCGCACTCACCACCACGGTGGGCGAGATGGCGCAAGCGTTGAAAGAAATTGCAGGCGATGCATGCGCTGCTTTGCTCGATTGGAAAGTGGACGCCAAAGTACAAGCCATCGTCAGTGGCTGGCCCAGCCAGTTTGACAACGACCGCGCCAAGCGCCTTGGTCTTGTGGCAGACAGCTCGGTCAAAAGCCTCATTCAATCGTATGCCGCGCGCCACCCACACGCCATCACCTGTGCGCTGAAGTTTTAAACACACATGACTCAACATTTGACAAAGCCTTTGCTGGGCTGCATTGCCGACGACTTTACGGGAGCAACTGACCTGGCCAACAACTTGGTTCGCGCAGGTATGCGCACCGTGCAAACCATTGGCGTGCCCACGGACAATCAGCCCATTGACGCAGACGCCATCGTGGTGGCGCTCAAGTCACGCACTATTCCAGCCCAAGACGCCATCGCCCAATCGCTCCAAGCCCATGCGTGGTTGAAAGCGCAAGGCGTGGAACAGATTTATTTCAAATACTGCTCGACCTTTGACTCCACCCCGCAGGGCAACATCGGCCCCGTCACCGAAGCCCTGATGGACGCCATGGATGGCCCGGGCAAAGGCTTCACCATCGTCTGCCCCGCCTTCCCTGAAAACAACCGCACCATTTTCAAAGGCCACTTGTTTGTGGGCGATGTGCTGCTGTCAGACAGCGGCATGCGCAACCACCCGCTCACCCCCATGACGGATGCCAACTTGGTACGCGTCATGCAATCACAAACCCAACGCAAGGTGGGTTTGGTTGAGCAATCGTGCGTCTCTGCCGGACCTGACGCCATTCGGGCTCGCTTTCAAGCCTTGCAAGCCGAAGGTGTTGGCGTGGCCGTGGTGGACGCCATCAGCAACCAAGATTTGATGCACATGGGCCAAGCCTTGGCCGACATGCCCCTCGTCACCGCGGGCTCGGGCGTGGCCATTGGCCTGCCTCAAAACTGGAAAGCGCGTGGCGTTTTAGCCGCCAACGCAGCGGCAGACACACTGCCTGCCGCCACAGGCTACCAAGCCGTGGTGTCTGGCAGCTGCTCGGTCGCCACCAATGCCCAAGTGCTGCACTGGCGCCAAGCGGGCAAGCCCGCATTTGCCGTGGACCCTTTGGCTGTGGCCTCAGGCACAGACGTGGTGCAACAAGCCCTGAGCTGGGCCGCACCTCAACTCAAAGACGGCCCCGTGTTGATTTACGCCACCGCAGAACCTGCAGCCGTCAAAGCCATTCAAAACCAATTGGGTGTGGCCCAAGCCGGTGAACTGGTGGAGCACACCCTCTCGAACATCGCCAAAGGTTTGGTACAAGCCGGCGTGCGTCAACTCGTGGTAGCGGGCGGCGAAACCTCTGGTGCCGTGGTGCAAGCCCTCGACGTCGAACGCATGGTCATTGGCCCTCAAATTGATCCCGGCGTGCCATGGACCTCCGTGACATCCAAGGTCTGCCACGGCGATACAGTTCATGTCACTTTGAAATCTGGAAACTTCGGCACGCATGATTTTTTTGAAAAATCGTTTTCGCTGTTGAAGTGACACGCCCATGACTGAACTTGAAATTCGCCAAGAAATCTGCCGCGTCGGCGCTTCGCTGTATGCACGTGGTTATGTGCATGCCAGCGCTGGCAACATCAGCGTCAAGCTGCCAGACGGTAGTTTTTTAATCACACCCACCGATGCTTGCCTCGGCAACTTGGTTGCCAGTGAATTGGCGCACGTCAGCGCTGAGGGTGAACAACTCAGCGGCGCACGCGCCTCGAAAACTTTGGCCCTGCATCGCAGCATCTACGATGCGTCGTCGCAAGCCCATTGCGTCATTCACACCCATGCCACGCATTTGGTCAGCCTCACTCTGCAAGGCGTGTGGCGCACCTCAGACATCGTCCCACCGATCACGCCTTACTACGTGATGAAAGTGGGGCACATCCCCTTGGTGCCGTACCAACTCCCCGGCGCACCAGAGGTGGCCGCAGAGGTTGCATCCCTCATTGCCAAAAGCAACACACAGCACATGCCCCTTCGCGGCGTCATGCTCGAACGCCTTGGCCCTGTGGTGTGGCACCAAACGCCTGCCGAGGCCAGTGCCGTCCTCGAAGAACTCGAAGAGACAGCCAAACTCTGGCTCATGTCAGAGCGCCAAGCCAGCGCACTGAGCGAGGCCCAAATTCACGAACTCCGTGAGCGCTTTGGCGCGCTCTGGTAACCCTTCATTTTCAAGATACACCTATGCCACGCTTCGCCGCCAACCTCAGCATGCTCTACAACGAGCATGCATTTTTAGACCGCTTTGCTGCAGCTGCCAAAGACGGCTTTCAGGCTGTTGAATATTTGTTCCCTTACGCCTTCGATGCCCATGACTTGAAGCAACGCTTGAGCGACAACGGTTTGCAACAAGTGCTCTTCAATGCACCTCCCGGCGATTGGGATGCAGGCGAACGCGGCTTGGCCTGCTTGCCCGGGCGCGAAAACGAATTTCAAACGGGCTTTCTCAAAGCGCTGACCTACGCCGATGTGTTGAATTGCCCACGCATCCACGTCATGGCTGGCTTGAAGCCGAATGGTGCAGACGCTGCCGCGCTAGAAAAAACCTACATTCAGAACATCGCGTGGGCCGCCGCTGAAGCCAAAAAATCTAGCCGTGATGTGTTGATTGAACCCATCAACACCCGTGACATTCCTGGCTTCTTCTTGAACTACCAAGCGCAGGCGCACGAGATTGTTCAACACATCGGCGCGTCCAACGTCAAAGTGCAGATGGACCTGTACCACTGCCAAATCATGGAGGGCGACTTGGCGAGCAAGATTCGCCAATACCTGCCAACTGGCCGTGTGGGCCATTTCCAAATTGCAGGCGTGCCCATGCGCCATGAACCCGATTTAGGTGAGTTGAACCACCCTTACCTTTTTGAGGTCATCGACGAAGTGTCCGCCGCTTGCGGTTGGGAAGGTTGGATCGGTTGCGAATACCGTCCTGCCCGAGGTGCTGTGGCCAATGGCACGCACGATGGCTTGGGTTGGTTGCATTCGCAGAACTGACACGGCCAAACATTCTCAGCAAGGCTGTTTCAGGCGCTCAGCCCCAGCCTTGGCCATCGCTTCAAAACTGCTGTTCAAGCGGTTCTTGATGAAATACTCAATCACCGCGATGGGGAGAATCGAATCTGGCTCAGATTCGGTGCGGTACTTGAACCGCGTGCCATTGCCGTCTTGCTCTAAGCGCCATGCGCCTTTGTACGACTTGGCCTCGCCACTGATTTGCACAAAGTCTGTGCCAATGTTAGGCAGCTCGGTGACTTCCAACACCATGCGCATCTTGATGGGGAAAAACAAAATGCGCTCTTGTAGCAAACGTTCTACACGTGCCTTACGGGCCTCAAGACGCGTGGTCGTTGAGGCCACCACACCGGGGATATTGGTGGCAGCGTCATAGTCCGTGAGGTAGCGGTACGACTGGCAACCGCTCAAGGGTAAATAAAAACTGGCTTGGGTCAGAAACACATTGCCCTGTTGCGTCACATCGACTTTGATTTTGTAGTCATCGGCAGCCGCAGCGCCTGCGCAAGTGCACACCATCATCCAAGCACACCACAGCTGTTTCATCGAATGTCCCTCTATTGGTCTGGGCATATTAGCGGAACCACGAAACAAGTCGCTTGAAAAAAGAACAATACGCCCCATATAAAAAAATGCACGGCAGTGAGAACCCCCCACTGAACTTTTTTACTATTTCACGATTTTTAGAAATTACACATGACGACATCTCAGCTTTTCCAACCCACACGCATCGGCGACATCGACGTAGCCAACCGCATCGTCATGGCGCCCCTCACGCGCAGCCGCGCAGATGACGGCGACATCCCCGGCAGCGCCATGAATGTGGACTATTACCGCCAACGCAGTGGCGCAGGCCTCATCATCAGCGAAGGCACACAGATTTCGCCCGTGGGCAAAGGCTACATGGCCACTCCCGGCATTTATTCAGATGCCCAAGTCGATGGCTGGAAGCCCATCACCCAAGCCGTGCATGACGCAGGCTCCAAAATCATTGCGCAAATTTGGCACGTGGGCCGCATCACCCACCCAGACCTGACGGGTGGCGTACAGCCCGTGGCGCCTTCGGCCATTCAGCCCAAGGTGGTGGCCTACACACCCAACGGCAAAGTCGATGTGCCCGTGCCACACGCGTTGACCACCGCCGAAGTGAAAGACGTGGTGCAGCAATTCCGCCAAGCCGCCGCCAACGCCATTCGCGCGGGTTTTGATGGCGTGGAGATTCACGGTGCCAACGGTTATTTGGTCGACCAGTTCATCCGTGACGGCGCCAACCAACGCACTGACGCGTACGGTGGCTCGATTGAAAACCGCTGCCGCTTCGCGCTCGAAGTGGTGGATGCCTGTGTGGCCGAAATCGGCGCGGGCCGTGTGGGCATTCGTTTGTCGCCCCTCACGCCCTTCAACGACTTGGCTGACAGCAACCCACAAGCCGTGTTTGGCTATTTGGTGGAAGAACTCAACAAGCGCGGCATCGCGTTCATTCACTTCATCGAAGGTGCCACCGGTGGCCCACGTGACGTACCTGGCTTTGACTACACATGGGCGCGCCAAGCCTTCAAAGGCACCTACATCGCCAACAACGGTTACGACCGCCAAATGGCCATCGACACGATTGAATCTGGCAAGGCAGATGCCATCGCGTTTGGCCGCTTGTTCATCTCTAACCCCGACTTGGTGGCGCGTTTGAAGTTGAATGCGGCTTTGAACGAGCCCAACCCCAACACCTTCTACACACCCGGCCCCGTTGGCTACACCGACTACCCCACCCTCTAAAGAAAGGCCCACCATGAAATACCTACACACCATGGTGCGCGTGACCGACCTAGAAGCGTCGCTGCACTTTTACCGTGATGCGCTGGGCCTGACAGTGCTGCGCACCAACGAGTACCCGCAAGGTCGCTTCACCCTGGTCTACCTTGCTGCGCCTGGCGATGAAGACGCACAAGTGGAGCTCACCTACAACTGGGACCCCGAGGTCTACACCGGTGGTCGCAACTTTGGTCACTTGGCTTATGCCGTCGACAACATTTACGCCACCTGCGAAAAGTTGCAAGCGCATGGCGTGACGATTCTGCGTCCGCCCCGCGATGGCCGCATGGCGTTTGTGCGTTCGCCCGATGACATCTCGGTGGAGCTGTTGCAAAAAGGTGAAGCCTTGGCACCACTTGCGCCGTGGGTGGACATGCCCAACATCGGCAGCTGGTAAACAAGCGGCCGTTTGGCCCAATACTTGCTCACCATGAAGGTCCACACGATGAACCTTCATGAAAAGCAAGTCTCAAAAAAATAAAAAACACGAAGCCTTGAAGATCGTCGTGGTCGCCCCAGACTTGGATGTGCAAGACATGGGTGACGACCACGCCGTCTCTCAGGCCAAGCGTTCTCGCGCCTTGCGAATTGGTTTGCTAGAAAGCGGCTTTAACCTGATTGCCACGCTGCCTGCCGATGTGTTCTTGTCAGACCGCATCCACCAGTTGCAACCCGATCTCATCATCGTGGACGCTGAATCTGAAGCACGCGATGCCTTAGAACACGTGGTGTTCGCCACCCGTGACGAGCGCCGCCCCATCGTGCTGTTCACCGACGACAACGACACCACCCATGTGCGCGACGCTGTGGCGGTGGGCGTGTCGGCCTACATCGTCGACGGGCTATCGAGCACACGCATTCGCCCCATCCTCGATGTGGCCATGGCCCGCTTTGAATATGAAGAACGCTTGCGCGATGAGCGCGACGATGCGCGCCATGCGCTGCAAGAACGCACCGTGGTCGACCGCGCCAAAGCGCTGCTGATGGAACGCCAAGGTTTGAGCGAGAAAGACGCCTTCACCAAGCTGCGCAAAATTGCAATGGACAAAGGCCTAAAGATGGCCGAGGTGGCGCAACGCACCTTGGACATGGCAGACCTCTTGTCCTAGTTTGGTGCGCCTTCTTGGTGCGCTTTGATGCAAACGCCCCGCCATGGGGCGTTTTTTCATACAGGAGAACCCTCAACAGCTGGCACAGCTATTGCAAACAGTTCACGGCAAGAACCAATGACGGTTCAAGGACAAAGGCGTCCCCACCCATGCACCCCAGGTGCGTGCGGTGAGGACGCCTTTGTCGTTTCTGCCCCAGTTTTTTATTTAGGAGTGATGTCATGACGAAACTTTTGGAGACCCCCATGAGCCGCCGCAATGTCTTGCAAGCCGCCACCGCAGGCGCTCTCACCATCGCCCCCGCTTTGCGTGCCGCGGTGTATGCCCAAGGTTCAGACAAGCCTGAAAAAGAAGAAGTGCGCATTGGCTTCATTCCCCTCACCGATTGCGCCAGCGTGGTGATGGCCTCCGTGCTGGGCATCGACAAAAAGTACGGCGTCAAGATCATCCCGTCCAAAGAGTCCAGCTGGGCGGGTGTGCGCGACAAGTTGGTCAACGGCGAGCTCGACTTTGCCCACGCCTTGTACGGCTTGATTTATGGCGTGCACATGGGTACCGCCGGTCCTAAAAAAGACATGGCTGTGTTGATGAATTTGAACCAAAACGGCCAAGCCATCACGCTGTCCAAAAAGCTCGCCGACAAAGGCGCGGTCGATGCAGCCAGCCTCGCCAAGTTGATGGCCACCGACAAACGCGAATACACCTTCGCCCAAACCTTCCCCACCGGCACACACGCCATGTGGCTGTATTACTGGTTGGCCAGCGTGGGCGTGAACCCACTCAAAGATGCCAAGGTCATCACCGTGCCGCCGCCCCAAATGGTGGCCAACATGCGCGTGGGCAACATGGACGGCTACTGCGTGGGCGAGCCTTGGGGCCACCGCGCGATTGCCGATGGCATTGGCATCACCGCAGCCACCACGCAAGACATCTGGCGTGACCACCCCGAAAAAGTGTTGGGCACCACCGGCGACTTCGTGAAGAAATATCCCAACACCGCACGCGCCGTGACCGCCGCGATTTTGGAAGCGGGCAAGTGGATTGACGCAGGCTTGCAAAACAAAATGAAGATGGCCGAAACCATCGCCGACAAGTCGTATGTCAACACCAGCGTGGACGTGATCAACCAACGCATCTTGGGCCGCTACCAAAACGGTTTGGGCAAAACCTGGGACGACCCCAACCACATGAAGTTCTTCAACGACGGCACGGCCAACTTCCCTTACCTGTCGGACGGCATGTGGTTCCTCACACAGCACAAGCGTTGGGGTTTGCTCAAAGACCACCCGGACTATTTGAAGGTTGCCAAAGAGATCAACCAAATCGACATCTTCAAACAAGCGGCAGCCGCCAGCAACACACCCGTGCCCAAGAGCGCGATGCGCAGCAGCAAACTGATGGACGGTGTGGTGTGGGACGGCTCTGACCCAAAGAAATACGCCGACAGCTTCAAAGTTCACGCTTAAAGCACCCACGAACGCTCTCGCACAAGGACACATCTCATGACTTTGAAACACCTGTTGTCACGCGTGGTGCCGCCCTTCATGGGCTTGGCACTGCTGGTGGGCATTTGGTCACTGGTGTCCATCACCAGCACCAACAACTTTCCCAACCCAACCGACACCTTCTGGCAAGCCGTGGATGTGTTCAGCAACCCGTTCTACAGCAACGGCCCCAACGACCAAGGCGTGGGCTGGAACGTGTGGAGTTCTCTCAAGCGCGTGGCACTGGGTTTTGGTTTGGCTGCGTTGGTGGGCATTCCTTTGGGCTTCTTGATTGGGCGCTTCGAGTTTTTGTCGCGCATGTTCAACCCGCTCATCAGCTTGTTGCGCCCTGTGTCGCCCCTGGCTTGGTTGCCCATTGGTTTGTTGGTGTTCAAAGGCGCCAACCCTGCGGCCATTTGGACCATCTTCATTTGTTCGATTTGGCCCATGGTCATCAACACCGCGGTGGGTGTGCAACGTGTGCCGCAAGACTACATGAACGTGGCGCGTGTGCTCAACCTCTCGGAATGGAAGATCGTCAGCAAGATTTTGTTCCCTGCGGTGTTGCCCTACATGTTGACCGGCGTGCGCTTGGCCGTGGGTACAGCGTGGTTGGTGATCGTCGCTGCGGAGATGCTGACCGGTGGCGTGGGCATTGGCTTTTGGGTGTGGGACGAGTGGAACAACCTGAATGTGAAAAACATCATCATCGCCATCTTCGTGATTGGCATTGTGGGCTTGGTGTTGGAGTACGCCCTCATCAAACTCGCCACCGCATTCACCTTTGAGGAGGTGCAGTCATGAACGCATCGTTGACCAGCAAATATTTGCAAATTCAGGGCGTGGCCCAAACCTTCAAAACAGCCAAAGGCAATTTCCCTGCGCTGCGCGACATCGACCTGACCGTGGGCAAAGGCGAGTTCGTCGCCCTCATCGGCCACTCGGGTTGCGGCAAGTCCACCTTGCTCAACCTGATTGCAGGTTTGACCACGCCAACCGAAGGCACCTTGATTTGCGCCAACCGCGAAATCGCAGGCCCAGGCCCCGAGCGCGCGGTGGTGTTTCAAAACCACTCGCTCTTGCCTTGGCTGACCTGCTTTGAAAACGTTTACCTCGGCGTGGAACGCGTGTTCGGCCAAACCGGCATCGTGGACGGCAAGCCCAAAGAAGACAAAGCCCAACTCACCGCACGCACCCACGCGGCACTCGACATGGTGGGCTTGAGCCACGCCGCACAAAAACGCCCTGGCGAAATTTCGGGTGGCATGAAGCAACGTGTGGGCATTGCACGCGCCTTGGCGATGGAGCCGCAAGTGTTGTTGATGGACGAACCCTTTGGCGCTTTGGATGCATTGACCCGCGCCAAGCTGCAAGACGAGTTGCTGGCCATCGTGGCCAACACCCAAAGCACCGTGGTGATGGTGACGCACGATGTGGACGAAGCCGTGTTGCTGTCCGACAAGATTGTGATGATGACCAACGGCCCCGCTGCCACCATCGGCGAAGTGCTGCATGTGGACCTGCCTCGCCCCCGCTCACGCGTGACGCTGGCCGACGACCCTGCCTATTTGCACTACCGCAAAGCCGTGATTGACTTTTTGTACACGCGCCAAGCGCACGTGGAAAAACACTAAGGAGTTGGACATGACCAACAAACTCAAACTCGTGATGGTGGGCAACGGCATGGCCGGTGTGCGCACCTTGGAAGAACTCATCAAGCTCACGCCCGACCTGTACGACATCACCGTCTTCGGCTCGGAACCACACCCCAACTACAACCGCATCTTGTTGTCGCCGGTGTTGGCGGGTGAACAAACCTTGGATGAAATCATCCTCAACCCACGCGACTGGTACAGCGACAACCACATCACCCTGCACACCAGCTGGACGGTGACCGAGGTGGACCGTGTCAAGCGCGTGGTGCATGCCACCAACGCCGCAGGCGAAGTCAAAAGCGCAGCGTATGACCGCTTGATTTTGGCCACGGGCTCTAACCCCTTCATGCTGCCTGTGCCGGGCCGCGAGTTGGACGGCGTGCTGGCCTACCGCGACATTGCCGACACACAGGCCATGATTGATGCGGCCACGAAATACAAACATGCGGTGGTGATTGGCGGCGGTTTGCTAGGCCTTGAAGCCGCCAACGGTTTGATAAAGCGTGGCATGCGCGTGACCGTGGTGCACGTCGGTGAATGGCTGATGGAGCGTCAACTCGACAAAGTCGCGGGCGGTTTGTTGCAACGCTCGCTCGAAGAACGCGGCATGCAATTCCGCATGGGCGCACACACCCAAGAATTGCAAGCGGACAAAAACGGGCGCGTGGCCTCGGTCTTGTTCAAAGACGGTTCACACGTGCCCGCCGAGTTGGTGGTGATGGCTGTGGGCATTCGACCCAACACAGTGCTGGCCGAAAAGATGCACCTGCATTGCGAGCGCGGCATTGTGGTCAGCGACACACTGCAAACCGTGACCGACCCACGCATCTATGCCGTGGGCGAATGCGCGGCCCACCGTGGCATTGCCTATGGTTTGGTGGCGCCTTTGTTTGAACAAGGCAAGGTGCTGGCTAACCATTTGGCCGAGTTCGGCATTGGCCGCTACACCGGATCGCTCACTTCGACCAAGCTCAAAGTCACGGGCATTGATTTGTTCAGCGCGGGTGATTTCATGGGCAGTAACGACGGCAGCACCGAAGAAATTGTGCTGAGCGATCCGCACGAAGGCGTGTACAAAAAACTCGTCATCCGCAACGACCAATTGGTGGGCGCGTGTTTATACGGCGACACCGTCGACGGCAGCTGGTACTTCAAGCTGCTGCGCGATGGCCGCAGCGTGGCCGACATCCGCGAGAAGCTGATGTTTGGCGAATCCAACATCGGTGACGTGGGCCATGAAGGCCACAACAAAGCCGCCAGCATGCCCGACGATGCCGAGGTGTGCGGTTGCAACGGCGTGAAAAAAGGCGCGATTTGCAAAGCCATCAAAGACAAAGGTTTGTTCACCTTGGATGAGGTGCGCAAGCACACCAAGGCCAGCGCTTCGTGCGGCTCCTGCACGGGCTTGGTCGAACAGATTTTGATGTTCACCGCCGGTGGCGACTACTCGGCCACGCCGAAGAAAAAAGCCATCTGCGGCTGCACCGACCACAGCCACCAAGAAGTGCGCGATGCCATTCGTGACCACAAGCTGTTGACCAACGATGCAGTGTTCGAATTCTTAGAATGGAAAAAACCAAGCGCCGATAGCAAAGCCACAGGCTGCGCCACCTGCCGCCCAGCCATCAACTATTACCGCATGAGCAGCTGGCCCAAAGAAGCCTTGGACGACCCGCAAAGCCGCCTCATCAACGAGCGCAGCCACGCCAACATCCAAAAGGATGGCACTTACAGCGTCATCCCACGCATGTGGGGCGGCGAGACCACCGCCGACGAGCTTCGCCGCATTGCAGATGTGGTGGACAAGTACAACATTCCCACCGTCAAGGTCACGGGCGGCCAACGCATTGACTTGCTTGGTGTGAAGAAAGAAGACTTGGTCAATGTGTGGAAAGACATTGGCATGCCTTGCGGCCACGCCTACGCCAAAGCCTTGCGCACCGTCAAGACCTGCGTGGGCAGCGAGTGGTGCCGCATGGGCACGCAAGACAGCACACAAATGGGCAAGGACCTTGAGAAAGCCATGTGGCGCATGTACGCCCCACACAAGGTGAAGTTTGCGGTGTCGGGCTGCCCGCGCAACTGCGCAGAAGCAGGCATCAAAGACGTGGGCATCATCGGCGTGGACAGCGGCTGGGAGATGTACATCGCAGGCAACGGCGGCATCAAAACCGAAGTGGCCGAGTTCTTCGTGAAGGTGAAAACCTCCGAAGAGGTGATGGCGTACACCGGCGCCTTCATGCAGCTCTACCGCGAAGAAGGCTGGTACTTGGAGCGCACCGTGCACTACGTGAATCGCGTGGGCATGGACTACGTGAAGAGAAAAATCTTGGACGACGAAGCAGGCCGCAAAGCCTTGTGGGCACGTTTGCAATTTGCGCTCGACGGCGAACCCGACCCTTGGTTTGAGTTCGACAAAGCACAAGTCGACACGCGCCAGTTTGAAGCCATCACCGTTTAAGGACACACACCATGACCGAATGGAAAGTCATTTGCAAAGTTGACGACATCCCCGTGCTGGGCGCACGCCGCGTGCAGCGCGCCAAAGGCGTGGAGGTGGCGGTGTTTCGCAACGCCGAAGACAAGGTGTTTGCCCTGCTCGACCAATGCCCGCACAAGCGCGGTCCTTTGAGCCAAGGCTTGGTGTTTGGCGAAACCGTGGTGTGCCCGTTGCACAACTGGCACATTGGTTTGGTCGACGGCTGCGCCCACGCGCCCGATGAAGGCTGCACCACCCGCTTTGCGGTGCGGGTGGAAAACGGCGATGTGGCCTTGGATGTGAACGAGCTCAACACGCTCGCCATTGACGACGCCCCACACTAAAACACACACCCACCGCCTCACACCCCGTCACCCACTGCCCGAAAGCCGCCATGAAAGAAACGCGTTCAACCTGCCCCTACTGCGGTGTGGGCTGCGGCGTCATCATTGAATCCAAGGGTGGGCACATCACGGGCGTGCGTGGCGACCCCGCGCACCCTGCCAACTTTGGCCGCTTGTGCAGCAAAGGTTCAACGCTGCACCTCACAGCCAGCCCCGTGATGGCCGAACAAACGCGTTTGCTGCAACCCATGCGCCGCTTGGTGCGTGGCGGTAGTTTGCAACCCATGGCGTGGGACAACGCCATGCAATTGGCCAGCCAAACACTGGCCAGCATCGTGCGCGCACACGGGCCTGATGCTTTGGGGTTTTATGTGTCGGGCCAGTTGCTGACCGAAGACTATTACGTGTTCAACAAATTGGCCAAAGGCCTGCTGGGCACCAACAACATCGACACCAACTCGCGCCTGTGCATGAGCAGCGCGGTGGCGGGCTACAAGCTCACCCTCGGCGCCGACGCCCCACCCGCTTGCTATGACGACGTGATGCACGCCAACTGCCTGTTCATCGCGGGCAGCAACGCGGCCTATGCGCACCCGATTTTGTTCAGGCGCATCGAGGACGCACGGGCGAAAAACCCCAACCTCAAAATCATCGTGGCCGACCCGCGCCGCACCGACACCGCGAGCAGCGCCGACCTGCATTTGCAGCTGCAACCCGGCACGGATGTGACCCTGTTTCACGGCATGCTGCATGTGATGTTGGCCGAGGGCTGGGTCGACACGGCCTACATCGCCGCGCACACCGAGGGCTTTGAAGCACTGCAAACTTTGGTGGCCGACTACACGCCCGCACGCGTGCATGAGGTGTGCGGCATCACCCCCGAACAACTGCTGCAAGCGACCCGCTGGTTTGCGGGAGTGCCACCGCACAGCACACGCAACGCGCCTGAGCCCGCATGGCGCACGCTCAGCCTGTATTGCCAAGGCTTGAACCAGTCCAGCAGCGGCACAGCCAAGAACGCCTCGCTGATCAACTTGCATTTGGCTACGGCTCAAATTGGCAAAGCCGGCGCAGGCCCCTTCTCGCTGACGGGCCAACCCAACGCCATGGGCGGTCGCGAGGTGGGTGGTTTGGCCAACCTCATCAGCGCGCACCGCGACATGAGCAAGCCCGAACACCGCGCCGAAGTGGCCGCTTTGTGGGGCATTGCCGATGTGCCGTCCAAGCCCGGCAAAACCGCGGTGGAAATGTTTGAAGCCGCTGCCGACGGCGAAATCAAAGCGCTGTGGATTGCCTGCACCAACCCGGCACAATCCATGCCCGACCAAGCCACCGTGCGCCGCGCCTTAGAACGTGCGGAGTTTGTGGTGGTGCAAGAAGCCTTTGCCACAGCCGAAACCTGCGCCTTCGCTGACCTGTTGCTGCCCGCCACCACCTGGGGCGAAAAAGAAGGCACCGTCACCAACAGCGAACGCCGCATCACCCGCGTGCGTGCGGCGGTGCCCGCACCCGGCCAAGCACGGCACGACTGGCAAATCGTGGTGGACTTGGCCGCGCGTTTAGCCGAAGAGCCGGGTGTCACGGCACACGCCACACCCAACAACGCCTCCTCGTTGGGACACCTCAACAACGCCCCACATGGCCTGCACATGGCCTACACCTCGCCCGAAGAAATTTGGGTGGAGCACCGCGAATCCACCCGCGGCCGTGACCTCGACATCACGGGCCTGAGCTACGCGCACTTGGAAAGCACACCCGAGCAGTGGCCCATGCGCGAAGGTGCAGCCCACGGCCAAGCGCGTTTGTACGAAGACGGCGTGTTCGCCACCGCCAACGGCCGCGCCAAATTTGCGGCACTGCCCTACGTGCCCACAGCGGAAGCACGCGAGTCACGCTTTCCGTTCTCGCTCAACACAGGCCGCTTGCGCGACCAGTGGCACGGCATGACGCGCACCGGCTTGGTCGGCAAACTCTTTGGCCATGTGGCTGAACCCGTGGTGCAGTTGCACCCCGACGACATGGCGCGACTCAACCTGACCGAAGGCAGCTTGGTGCACGTCACCAGCAAGCGCGGCTCCATCGTGGTGCCTGCCCAAGCCAGCAGCGACCTCGGCGCCCACCAAGCCTTCATCGCCATGCATTGGGGCCCTGCGTTTTTGAGCGGTCGCGACCACCAAAACAAACCGCTCGCAGGCGTCAACGCCATCACCACCTCGGCGTATTGCCCCAGCTCCAAGCAACCCGAGCTCAAGCATGCGGCGGTCAAAGTGCTCAAAGCCGAACTGCCTTGGACCTTGCTGGCCGTGGCTTGGTTGCCCGAGCACAAAGCCCAAACCATTTTGCAAGCCCTGCGTGCGCGCATGGTGCAGTTTGAATTTGCCAGCTGCGTGCCTTTCAGTGGCGACGCCCCCGACAACGGCGTCATCCAGTGCCCCGCACGCCAAGGCGTGCTCATGCGCGCCGCGTGCAGCGAAGCGCCCGACATGACCTTGGTGCACGACATGGAGCAACTCTTGGGTTTGAGCGGCAGCGACAGCTTGCGTTACGTCGATGCGAAACGCAGCCAATTGCGCAGCATCCGCCTGCAACACAGCGAAGCAAACAAAGTGCATGACACTCAGCTGGAGGCCTTCATCATCGCGGGCGACACCTCAGCTGAGACATGGCTCAAAGCTTTGCTGCAAACACAAGCTTCCACCCAAGAATACGGACGCCGCTTGCTGATGACAGGCAGCAAGCCACCAGTCGCCTTGGTGGATGCAGGCATCACCGTGTGCAGCTGCGTGGGCGTGAAAGATGTGGCCATTCGCAATCACCTGAAGATTTACAAAGGCGACAGCGCACAGCGCTTGGCATCGTTGCAAGGCACGCTCAAGTGCGGTACCCAATGCGGCTCATGCGTCCCCGAGCTGCGCCGCATGATTCAACTCACCGAGAGCACAACATGACACACAACGATACGCACACACAGGCGCACGTCACACTTGTGGGCGCAGGCCCAGGCGACCCTGAACTGCTAACGCTCAAAGCGGTGAAGGCCATTGAAGCAGCCACCGTCTTATTGGTCGATGATTTGGTGAGCGACGCCATCGTGGCCTACGCATCTAGCACCGCACGCATCATCTATGTCGGAAAACGGGGCGGTTGCAAATCAACCCCACAAGCCTTCATTGAAAAGCTGATGCTGCAAGAAGCCTTGGGCGGGGAAAACGTGGTGCGACTCAAAGGCGGCGACCCTTTCATCTTTGGACGTGGCGGTGAAGAAGTCGAACACTTGCGCGCGCAAGGTGTGAAGGTCACCGTCATCAACGGCATCACCGCAGGTTTAGCAGGTGTGACATCGTTGGGCGTGCCATTGACACACCGCACACATGCGCATGGTGTGTTGTTCATCACTGGCCACGCCAAACAAGGTGCCACCGACACGGTGGATTGGACCGGGTTGTCACGCACGGCAGCGCAAGCCAAGCTCACCTTGGTCATCTACATGGGGATGCACGGTGCAGCGCAACTGCAAGAAGCGCTGCTGCACGGATTAAGCCCCCACACACCCGTCGCTGTGATTCAACACGTGAGTCTTCCCACACAACGCCATGTGGTGTGCACGCTGGATGAGCTACACAACACGGTGGTGCAAAACCAAATGGCCAGCCCCTCCGTCATCGTGGTGGGCGATGTCATTCTTGGTCTCTTACAACTCGAACAGAGCAACCAGCGCCTTGTCGCTGCGGGCTAAACCTTTTCAACCAACCTAGGAATGCACATGAACCGCCTCGACGTGACAGAGAAAATCATCAGTACCAAAGTGTCTAAAGGCATCAAATGGGAAGACGTGGCTAAAAAAGTGGGGCTTTCCAAAGAATGGACCACTGCCGCCTGCCTTGGCCAAATGACCTTGGATGCCAGCCAAGCCAAAATCGTTGGCAAAATTTTCGGTCTCAATGTAGAAGAACAAAAGTGGCTGCAAGTGGTGCCTTACAAAGGTTCGTTGCCCACGCCTGTGCCCACTGACCCGTTGATTTACCGCTGGTACGAAATTGTCAGCGTGTACGGCACCACCATCAAAGAATTGATTCACGAAGAATTTGGCGACGGCATCATGAGCGCGATTGATTTTTCCATGGACATCGTGCGTCAATCTGACCCCAAAGGTGACCGTGTGAATGTGGTGCTCTCTGGCAAGTTCTTGCCCTATAAACAATATTGACCATGCGCACGGACGCGGCTGAGTTGCTTCTGGCGCACATGCGTGCCAGAAGCCATGTCGCGCCCAAGCGGCTTGAAGCGCCAGGGCCGAATGCCGATGCACTGAATTTGATGTTCAGTGCCGCCGCACAAGCGCCTGACCACGGTCGCATTCGCCCTTGGCGATTCATCGTGATACCGCAAGAAAAGCGTGAGGCCTTGGGTCAAGCATTTGTACAAGCATTGCAGGCGCGAGACGCCAAGGCCAGCCAAGCAGAACTGAACACCGCATATGACAAAGCATTTCGTGCGCCGTGCTTGGTATTGGCCGTGCTTAGCCATGTTCCCTCCGAACCTCAAGTGCCTACACATGAACGCTTGGTTTCTTTGGGGTGTGCGATTCAAAACATGTTGCTGATGGCGCAAACACTCGCGATCGGCAGCGGCATTACCAGCGGGCAATCCATGAATGCGTCGAGCATTCGCGAATTGTTCAAGCTACACATCGACGAAGAATGCGTTTGCTATTTGGCCTTTGGTCACGTCACAGCGTACAAACCCCAAAGAACACGGTCTGAACCAGCGGCCTTTGTGTCTGTGCTTGACTGAAAGTCCTTGGGCTCGCCTCTACTGATTCATCTGTTGTCCCGCCATTTGGCGAAATGACGAATTTCAACCTGTTGCCAAACCCCAGCTTTCATGAAGGGGTCGTTTTGATTGAAGTTCACCAGCTGCGCTTTGTCTACCGCCTCAATCAAAAAGCAACTTCCGTTGATGGTTTCGTTATCGTCCTCAAGCAAAGGTCCCGACACAAGAATTTTGAATGGGGCTGCAGATAAATAAGCCTTATGTGCCTCCACGTGCTTGGCGCGAATTTCAGCGCTGCCGGGCACGTCAAGGCAATACATAACAAAGTGCATGGCTTGATCTTTCGCTTATTTCTCGACGGACAAACGCTCGGCCATCCAGTCCAATGCCAGCAGATACCCTGAGGTGCCAAAGCCAGCCATGACCGCAGTCACCACCTTGGACATCAAAGAGTTGTGATAGACGGCCTCGCGGGTGTGCACATTGCTGATGTGCAACTCAACCTTGGGGCCGTCAAACATCTTCAAAGAATCCATGATCGGCACAGATGTGAACGTCAAGCCTGCGGGATTGATGATGATGCCGTGGGCGTGGTCAATCGCATCATGAACACTCTCGACCAAGACGCCCTCAAAGTTGGTTTGTCTGAATTCAAGCTCAAGCCCTAAGGCTTTTGCTTTGACGCGGCAACGTTTCTCAAGATCGACGAGCGTTTCTTTTCCGTAGATGTGCGGCTCACGTGTGCCCAACCTATTCAGGTTGGGGCCGTTGAGGATAAAGATCTTTTTTGCAGTCATGGCTATCTCTGTCTCTTTCCGTTAAATGATCCGGGGTTATTTGGCAGCTGCGCGGTACTTGGCGAGCTCCACATTCAAGTCATCTACGGTTGCGCGAATAGGTGCGCTGTGCTTTTCAATGACATCCTTCAAAGCCACACGCATGCGGTTGCGCTCACTTGGGCTGATGTCATTGACCTTCATGCCTTCTTTTCTCAGCACATCTAAGGATGACTCGTCATATGCTCTAGAAACTTGGCGTTGATACGGTGTGGCTTCACTCATGGCATCTTGCAAAATTTTCTGCTCAGCGGATGACAACTGATCCCAGAACCGCTTACTGGCTAAGACAGCTTGCGCGTTGTAAGTGTGCTTGGTCAAAGACAAATAACTTTGAACCTCAAAAAACTTCGCGGCTGCAATGGCAGAAGCAGGGTTTTCTTGACCATCAAACGCCTTTTGCTCCAACGCACCGTACAGCTCTGGCCATGGCAATGGCGAAGCGTTTGCACCCAAGCCTTTGAATAGATCCACATACATCGCAGCGGGCACAACACGCAACTTCAAACCGCTCAGGTCTTCCATCTTTGTGATGGGTCGCTTGCTATTGGTCACGTTTCGAAAACCGAAGTCCCAATACGCCATGCCAATCAGACCCTTTTCAGGGATCTTGCTGTACAGCTTTTTGCCAAAAGGTCCGTCCAACACAGCCAACGCCTCTTCTGGGCTTTGGAACATGAATGGCAAATCAACCGCTTCGAAATCTTTCACCATGCCAGCCAACAAACCCGGTGTGGTGATCAACATTTCAACCGTACCACCTTGCAGTGATGAGATCACCTGAAGGTCTCCGCCCAACTTGCCGCTGCTGAACAAGTTCACCTTTAACTTGCCACCACTTTTGCTTGCCACCAAATCGGCAAACTTTTGGGCTCCCAAACCTTGGGGATGGCTGTCACTTTGACTAAAGGCAATTTTGATGGTTCGCTCTTTCACATCTTGAGCAAAACTTATGCCCCAGGCCGTTACAGCCATTGCGGTAATGAGGGTTTTGAGAACCAGTCGTTTCATTTTTGTCTCCAGTTTTTTAGTTAAACAGCGGTTTTTACGCTTTCTCATCACGGCGATGGACCAGCGATCACCAGCGATTGAATTCATCGTATCACTCGAAAAAAATGAGATAAATACCTTATCCTTAACAATATTTATGAAAATAATTCACATATGAGCCATGAGTTTCTTGCGTTTGTCAAAGTTGTGGAAAGGGGAAACTTCTCTGCCTCTGCTGTCGATTTAGGACTGACCCCATCCGCGATGTCCAAACTCATCACAAGGCTAGAAGACAGATTGGGGGTTCGACTGCTTCACCGAACCACACGTCGCCTATCCATGACAGCCGAGGGCGAAACCTTCTATCTGCGTGCCAGAGATATTCTTCAAATCATTGAAGATGCGGAATCCGAAGTCTCTCAAGCAGGCAGCAACCCCAGGGGCAAGCTGCGCGTGAACTGCGTCACAGGATTTGCCTACAACGTGCTGGCATTGCACTTGCCAAAATTCATGGCGATGTATCCCGATGTACAGGTGGAGTTGGCCGTGACCGACAAAGTCGTTGATTTGCTGGCAGAGAACGCGGATGTGGGAATTCGCTCGGGAATCATTGGCGACCAGGGCATCATCACGCGCAAATTTTCAGAATTTGAAAGGATGATTTATTCCTCCACCGAATATCTCGAACGTCGGGGAATTCCTCAAGTCCCTTCGGACCTCGCCGCGCACGACTGCATCGTCTTGGGCAATAAGCAACAGCAGCCGTCGAAGTGGCCGTTTCTTGTCAACGGCCATGAAACGGAGGTCGAGGTGAATGGACGAATCACGGCGGACAACGCAGAAACAGCCTTGCGCATCATCATGGCTGGCGGAGGCATTGCACGGGTGGCGAACATGCAAGTCGAGCATGCCGTTCGCCGTGGATGGGTAGTGCCTATCCTCACGAAGTTCCACGTGCCAAAGCCCGTTCTACTCTCTGCGGTTTACCCCCCTGGGCGGCACAGAATGCCTAAAGTACGCGTGTTCTTAGATTTCTTAGTCACCGAGTTTTCTGAGCCAACTTGGAAAAACATGTGAAGGCGTAACGTCACCCCCTCCTCCCTTGGAGAGGGAAAGCCGTGTATTGGCTCGGCCTGTGATCAGAAATTGGCAGTGACGCATTCAATAGGTGGCGTCATGCCAAGAAAGATTTACTCAGATGCGAATGTCTGCTTGATCACGTCACCGAGGTTTGAGAAGTATTTGTCGGCAGCTTGTGTTGGCACGAGATACTTTGTTCTGCGATTTTTGCCTTCAAAGATTTGTTCAATCAATCCAACTTCACGCAAATCATCCAGCTTGCGATGGATAGTCGCAGGGCTTGCGACTGAACTCAAAGCCATCGCTTCAGTCACCGTCAGCGCCTTGCCTTGTGCATGATGACGTGCAATCACATTCAGTAACTGTTTCGCTGTCTCATCAATATCCACAAGCGATGTGGAATTGCCATCCACAACATGGAGGAGTTGCAAGAAGCGAAGGTAGGTAGATTTCATCTTGGCAATGTTACATATTTAACTGATATAACAACAGCTCGACGAAGCGTGTTGCAAACGACAACCACGACAAGCTGTACACACACGATTTATGGATTGGGTATTTCCTACAACAAAGATGCGCAAGGGAGCGTTGGTGCAGATTACACAAGAGCCCAACGAATCTCTTCAGAGCAGACCCAGTCGTCATTGATCCGTATGGGATGCGTACAAGCTTTAAGACATCCGTTCAACTCAGACAAGAAAAAAGCCTCTAAGCATGACACTTAGAGGCTTGAATCTGAACCCTCAACATGCACCCAAACTAACTTGGACGGCACATAAAACTGCGGGAGTAAATGCTGGGGTGGCTGATGGGGCTCGAACCCACGACAACAGGAATCACAATCCTGGACTCTACCAACTGAGCTACAGCCACCGTAGAAGCAAAGATTATAACCGAGCTACTTTGATTTCCGCCTTAAATTTTTCTTTTAATAGCTTGTAATAAGCCAAGCCCTCGGCGGAAGCCCACCATTGGGCGTACTGCTCACGCTCACGAGCCAAACTTTGTGAATTAGCTGCATCGCGTGGCAACACTTTTTCAACCTTTACCACGGCATAACCACTGACGCCTAAATCAACGCCCACCCACGCTGGCAGCGTTTGGGTACTGGCACGCAAAGCGGCTTCGACCAGAGCCGAAGGTTGTGCTTGCTTGGATTCGCGCGACACCACGATGGCAGCTGGCAATTTGGCAGCGTCTGGGCTGGCCTTCCACTCGGTCAACTTGGCTGCACCTTCTGAGCGTGCGCGTTCACCGGCAAGTTGCGCCACCACTTGTTCGCGGACGCGGGCTTTGACTTCATCCAAAGGCAAGGTGCGCGCGGGACTGTAGCTGGTGATGCGGGCTGCAGCCAAGACATTGGGCGCCAACTCCACGGCTTCGGTGTTGCGCTTTTTCTCAATCGAATCTGGTGAGAACACAGCAGCCAACAGCTTAGGGTTATTGGCTGCGGTCATGCCCGCCACCACTTCACGTCCCAAGTTGCTGGCATGTTGCACGTCCAACTTCAAGCGCTCAGCCACGGGCTTCAGGCTATCAGACTGTTCGTACACGATGTTGGTGAACTGCTCAGCAGCCTCAGCAAATTTGCGCTGCGCCAGTTGGCCACGCACTTCTTGCTCCAGCTTGGCGCGTTGCGACTCAAAGCTTTTTTGCTCAGGCAGTTTGATGTCAGTCAGACGGATGATGTGAAAACCAAATTCGGTTTCCACCACACCGCTGGTCTCGCCCTTTTTCAGGGCGAAAGCCGCCTCTTCGAAAGGCTTGACCATGGCACCACGGCCAAAGAAATCGAGGTCACCACCTTTGGCAGCAGAGCCTGTGTCTTGCGAGTTTTTACGCGCCAACTCAGCAAACTGATTGGGCGACTTTTGCACCTCAGCTAATAAGCTTTGGGCCTTGACACGAGCAGCATCACGCTCAGCCGCAGAGGCACCTTTGTCGGCATTGATCAAGATGTGGCTCGCACGACGCTCTTCCAAGCCAGCCAAGCGGGCTGCGTTTTGTTCGTAGTACGACTTGAGTTCAGCCTCTGGCACCACAATGCCTTTTTGCACTGCAGCCAAATCTAAAACCACATATTCAATGTCTGCACGTTCAGCGGACTGAAACTTGTCGGCATTGGCTTTGTAGTAGGTCTCCAGATCTTCATCACTGGGTTTGATTTGAGACACAAAGTCAGCAGGCACAAACTTTGCCACCTGCACTTGGCGTTGCTCATAAAAAGCATTCAAGGTCACATCGGCCAAGGCGTTAGCGCTAAAGCTGGTCACGCCTACACCTGACATCACTTGACGCGAGGCCAAGTCGCCACGCACTTGCGCCTCAAACGACTCTGGTGACATGCCTTGCGTGGCCAGCAACTGACGATAGCGCTCCATGTCCAACGTGCCATCGGCGCGGCGCAAAGCTGCAATGGTTGGGTTTTGTTGCAACTCTGCGGCTAAACGCGCATCGCTGGCACCCAAACGCAATTTGCTCGCCGCCACTTGCAGAAGGCGGTCGCGCACCATGCGCTCAAGCGTGCTGTATTTGGCTTCAGGTGTGTCAAACAACTTCACATCCACATTGGGCATGCTGCTGCGCATGCGCTCGACTTGGCTGCGATGTGCTGCATCCCAATCCGCTTGCGTGATGTCATGACCATCGACGGTGGCAACCGTTGCACCGCCTTCGCGAAAACGGTTGTAGCCCTCAAGGCCGAACAAAACAAAAGACGGGAAGATCAACAGGAACAGCAAAAATTGCATGACCCGCGTGTGCTTGCGAACAAAATCAAACATGAAGTGGACTCATCGTGATGTGTGAGAAGCCAAGAAAAAAGGCGAACATCGGAGTTCGCCTTTTTAATGGGTGGTGGGTGCTGACGGGGTCGAACCGCCGACCTACTGCGTGTAAGGCAGCCGCTCTGCCAACTGAGCTAAGCACCCATCCTGAACCTTAAATTAGTTCAAGGCGTCTTTCAGACCTTTACCTGGACGGAACTTAGGCACTTTAGCTGCCTTGATCTTGATGGCTTCGCCAGTGCGAGGATTGCGGCCTGTACGTGCAGCACGTTTGCCAACTGCAAAAGTACCGAAACCAACCAAAGAAACTGTGCCGCCTTTTTTCAAGGTGGTCTTCACCGCGCCGATGGTGGACTCGAGTGCGCGAGTGGCCGCAGCCTTGGAAATATCGGCGTGCTTAGCAATGTGCTCAATCAGTTCTGTTTTATTCACAAAAATCCCCTCTCAATGAGATGTGATGTTGATCAATAGGTATGGCTAGTTTACAAGCCATACGAGGTGTAACGCTGCTATGGGAGTCTCGGCCCTTTTTGCGACAAACTTCACTGAAAGAGAAGCGGCGCGCAAGACAGCATGGGAGCGAATTCTAGTCGTTTTTTGAAGCTAAAAATCACAAGGCTTCAGCAATCGCACGACCGACATCTGAAGTACTAGCGTTACCACCAATGTCAGGTGTTTTGGGTGCACCACTCTTGGGGTCCAACACCTTTTCAATGGCTGCCATCACCGCATCGTGTGCGTCTTTGTGGCCCAAGAACTCAAGCATCATGGCGCCACACCAAATTTGGCCAATCGGATTCGCAATGCCCTTGCCTGCAATGTCTGGCGCCGAACCGTGCACGGGTTCAAACAACGACGGAAACTTGCGGTCGGGGTTCAAGTTAGCACTGGGCGCAATGCCAATCGTGCCAGTGCATGCTGGGCCTAAGTCGCTCAAGATGTCGCCAAACAAATTGCTGGCCACCACCACGTCAAAGAAGTCGGGGCGCTGCACAAAGTGCGCCGTCAAGATGTCGATGTGGAACTTGTCCACGTTGATGCCTGGATAGTTCTTGGCCATCTCCACCACGCGCTCATCCCAATAAGGCATGGTGATGGCGATACCGTTGGATTTGGTGGCGCTGGTCAAGTGCTTTTTAGGACGCGTCTGAGCCAACTCAAACGCAAACTTCAACACGCGGTCCACGCCAATGCGTGACATCACGGTTTCTTGCATCACGATTTCGCGCTCAGTGCCGGGGTACATGCGCCCACCAATGCTGGAGTATTCGCCTTCGGTGTTTTCGCGCACGATGTACATGTCAATCTCACCGGGCTGGCGTGGCGAGCCGTCACGGCGCACCACGGGAGCGATGATGCCAGGCATCAAGCGGGCTGGGCGCAAGTTGATGTACTGGTCAAACTCACGACGGAACATCAACAACGAGCCCCACAGCGACACGTGGTCGGCAATTTTGTCAGGCCAACCCACCGCGCCAAAGTAGATGGCATCGTGGCCGCCGATTTGATCTTTCCAATCATCGGGCAGCATCTTGCCGTGCTTCTCGTAATAGTCCCAGCTTGAAAAATCGAAGTGGTCAAACTTCAAGTCGATGCCAAATTTGCGGGCCACGGTGTCCATGACGCGAATGCCCTCGGGCATGACTTCTTTGCCAATGCCGTCGCCGGCGATCACTGCAATGCGTTTTTGACTCATCTTCAACCTTTAAAAATCAAGCCGTGATTTTAGGTGGCCGTACCACTAAGCTCACCCCAACAGCGGTCACCGCAATGCCTGCAAGTGTCACCAAGGTGATGGGCTCGTTGAACAAAACCCATGCCATCACGGCGGTGGTGGGTGGCACCAAATACATGAGACTGGTCACTGCCGCGGCAGCACCACGTTGGATGAGGATGTAAAACAGCGAGCTGCCGCCCAAGGTCAATGCCAGCACAGACCATGCAAGCGCCCAGGTCATCTCAGCATTCCACAAGGCGGGTTCAGTTTCCATCAGCGCGATTGGCAAGGTCACCACGTACGCGGCCATGAGCTGCACGGCATTGGCGGTGCGCACATCGCATGGCTTCACAAAACGTTTTTGATGCAGCGTGCCGGTGGTGATGGACACCAAGGCCATGATGATCATGGTCAGGCTCCATGGCGTGACTTCAATACCGCCGTCGAGTTTGCGCGACACCACCATAGCCAAGCCCACAAAACCCAAAGCCAACCCTTGCCACTGGCGACGCGACACATGGCCACCGCGTGCCGACAACCAAATGGCCGTGAGCACGGGTTGCAATCCCACAATCAAAGCGGTCAAGCCTGCGCCCATGCCCACTTTGACGGCAGCCCAGACGCCGCCCAAATAACCAGCGTGCATCAACACACCCGTGACCGCCAAATGCAGCCACTGCACCCTGCCCTGTGGCCAAGGCACACGCGCCCATTTGACCCACAGCACAAAACACAGAATGGAAAAAATGTAGCGCCACAGCAAGAAAGTAAACGGTGGCGAATTGGGCATGCCGTAGCGCGCCACGATGAAGCCTGTGCTCCATATCAACACAAACACCACAGGCATGGCGCGCAGCCATGCTTGGCTGTGCTGGTTCTCCATTACTTGGCGTGATCCAAGATATCAGGCCAAGCCTTTTGCAGGTAGTACACCATCGACCAAACGGTCAACACGCCTGCAATCCAAATGAGTACCGTGCCCCACAAGGCGGTGTCAATCAAGCCAAACAACTGACCATCAAACAACAAGAACGGGATCGCCACCATTTGCACCATGGTCTTGAGCTTGCCCAGCACATGCACAGCCACACTGCGCGACGCGCCGATTTGTGCCATCCACTCGCGCAAAGCAGAGATGGCAATTTCGCGCCCAATGATGATGAGCGCCACCAACACATCGGCGCGCCCAAGGTGCACCAAGATCAGCAAACTCGCACACACCAAAAACTTGTCGGCGACTGGGTCGAGAAAAGCGCCGAAGGCTGACGACTGGTTGAGCTTGCGCGCCAAGTAACCATCGAGCCAATCGGTCAAAGCGAACACCACAAACATCACGGTGGCCCACAGGTTGCGCTCTGCGGTTTCAATGGGCAAGTAAAACAGCCCCACGATCAAAGGAATGGCCGCAATGCGTGCCAGTGTCATGAGCGTAGGAATGGTCCACATAAATGGTTACTCGTAAATGATGTGTGATTGCCCATCGTGGGCCTGTGCCATCCAACTGGCTAAGGCCGCATCGCTAGGGAAAAATTTGGCGCTATCGCCCAGCTGTACATCAGCGGTGGCGCCGTCGCGCAGCAGCTTCAATCGTACGCCCATGCCGCGCACCAACTCGCCCTGCTCGGATTGCTCCACTTTGGCGGGGTGTTCACGCAAGAGACGGGCGATGTCGGGCGAGGTGCCGTTGACAGTAACGCTGAGGTATTTGCCAAAGCGGCAACGCGCTTGCTCCAAGCTCCACACTTGTTGGATGGACAAACGCAAGCCGCCCGAAAAACGATCGGGCTGCGCCTTGCCCATGATGATGACTAGCTCGTCATCTTTCAAGGTGTTGCGGTAGGTGTTGATGGTGGCCTCGTCAGCCGTGGCTTCAATCACTGCTGATTTGTCGTCCAGCTTGAAGATGGCGAGCTTGCCGCGTTGCCCGTTGATGACACGCATATCGCTGACGATGCCCGACAACAACTGTGGCTCGCGCGAGTCCATCAAGTCTTCAATGCGGGTGCGGGCAAAGCGACGCACCTCGCGCTCGACTTCGTCAAACAAGTGGCCAGACAAGTAAAAGCCCAGTGCCACTTTTTCGTGCGTGAGGCGCTCTTTCACGCCCCAAGGCAGCATCTCCACGTATTCGGGTTCTTGGGTGCTGGAACCGTGGGCGTCTTCGCCCATCATGTCAAACAGGCCGCCTTGGTTGGCGTTGGCTTCGCTGGCTGAGGCAAAGTCAAACGCACGTTCTACGCTGGCCAACAGCTCGGCACGGTTGAGGTGCAAGTTGTCAAACGCACCGGCTTTGATGAGGGCTTCGACCGTGCGTTTGTTCAAACGGCTGCGGTCCACGCGGCGGCAAAAATCGAACAGACTGGTGAATGGCCCCTCTTCGCGCGCAGCCACGATGGCTTCAATCGCTTGTTGGCCTGAACCTTTGATGGCGCCTAGGCCATAGCGAATGACTTTGTCTGAAATAGGTTCGAAGCGGTAGAAGCCTCGGTTCACATCGGGTGCTTCAAAGGTGAGGCCCATCTTGTGGGCGTCTTCAAACAACACCTTGAGCTTGTCGGTGTTGTCCATCTCCACCGTCATGTTGGCGCAGAAGAACTCGGCCGTGTAATGCACCTTCAACCAACCGGTGTGATACGCCAGCAGCGAATAAGCAGCGGCGTGCGACTTGTTAAAACCGTAGCCCGCAAACTTCTCCATCAAGTCAAAAATTTCGTCGGCTTTGTCTTGGGTGATGTTGTTTTTGGCAGCACCAGCGCGGAAGATTTCGCGGTGCTCCGCCATCTCCTCGGGCTTCTTTTTACCCATGGCGCGGCGCAACATGTCGGCGCCACCGAGTGAGTAGCCGCCCAAAATCTGCGCGGTCTGCATCACCTGCTCTTGGTACACCATGATGCCGTAGGTCTCGGACAGCATCTCAGCCACCATGGGGTGTGGGTACTCGATGGTTTCGCGTCCGTGCTTACGCGCCACGAAGCTTGGAATCAAGTCCATCGGACCGGGCCGGTACAAGGCGTTCAGCGCAATCAAGTCTTCCAAACGCGTGGGACGCGCATCGCGCAACATGCCCTGCATGCCGCGACTTTCAAACTGGAACACAGCTTCGGTTTTGCCGTCTTGGAACAGTTCGTACGTGCGCTTGTCGTCAAGCGGGATGTTTTCAAACGCGAAGTTCTCTTGGCCCTTGTGACGGGCCATGATGAACTCGCGCGCAATCTCCAAAATGGTCAGGGTGGCCAAGCCCAAAAAGTCGAACTTCACCAAGCCCGCGGCTTCGACGTCGTCTTTGTCAAACTGGCTCACCGCCGATTCGCTGCCCGGCTGTTGGTACAGCGGACAGAAGTCGGTCAACTTGCCCGGCGCAATCAACACACCACCCGCGTGCATGCCCACGTTACGCGTCATGCCTTCGAGCTTTTGCGCCAGCTCCAACAAGGTTTTGACTTCATCCTCTTTGGCCAAACGCTCGGCCAAGATGGGCTCCACCTCAATCGCGCCAGCGATGGTGATGTGCTGCCCCGGCTTGTTGGGAATCAAGCCGCTGATGCCCTTGCAGAAGGTGTAGCTCATGTCGAGCACACGCCCCACGTCACCAATCGCGGCACGCGCCGCCATGGTGCCGAAGGTGGCAATTTGCGACACGGCATCGCGGCCGTATTTGTCTTTCACGTAGTCAATCACGCGGTCGCGGTTGGTTTGGCAAAAGTCAATGTCAAAGTCGGGCATGGAGACCCGCTCGGGGTTCAAGAAACGCTCGAACAGCAAGTTGTATTGCAGCGGGTCAAGGTCGGTGATCTTCAGCGCATAGGCCACAAGTGAACCAGCACCCGAGCCACGGCCTGGGCCCACGGGGCAGCCATTGGCCTTGGCCCACTGAATGAAGTCACCCACGATCAAGAAGTAGCCGGGAAAGCCCATGTTCAAAATCGTGTTCAGCTCAAACTCCAAGCGGTCCACATAACGTGGACGCTCCTCGTTGCGTTTGGCCTCCACTGGATAAAGGTGCAGCAAGCGTGCTTCGAGGCCTTCGTGCGACACGTGGCGGAAATACGCTTCCACAGACATCACCACACCGTTCACAGGCGGGATGGGAAAGTTGGGCAGCTGCGGCTTGCCAAGCACCAAGGTCAAGTTGCAACGCTTGGCAATCTCCACCGTGTTGGCAATGGCACTGGGCACATCGGCAAACAGCTCGCACATTTGTGCGGATGATTTGAAATACTGCTCACGTGTGAACTTGCGCACACGGCGTTGGTTCCCCAAGATTTCGCCTTCGGCAATGCACACACGCGCTTCGTGCGCTTCGTAGTCGTCGGGCTGTGTGAACTGCACAGGGTGTGTGGCCACCACGGGCAGGCTCAGGCGCGCGGCCAGCTGAACAGCGGCAGACACATGGGTTTCGTCATCCGCACGGCCTGCACGTTGCAGCTCAATGTAAAAACGATGCGGAAAGATGCCTGCCAACAGCAAGGCCACTTCGCCTGCACGTGTGGTGTCGCCTTGCACCAAGGCTTGGCCCACTGCACCGGCTTGCGCGCCCGACAAAGCAATCAGGCCTTGCGACAACTCTTGCAGCCACTCTAGCTTGATGACAGCCACGGCTCTGTGCACGTTTTGTGTCCAGCCACGGCTGATAAGTTCGCACAGGTTCAAGTAACCCTGATGGTTTTGCACCAAGAGCACCATGCGCGAGGTCTGCGCGGCGTCTTGGGTGAGGCTCTCTAGGTAAATCTCGGCGCCGATGACGGGCTTGACGCCCTTGCCACGGGTTTCTTTGTAAAACTTGATGGCGCCATACAGGTTGTTGATGTCCGTGATGGCCAGTGCGGGTTGCTGGTCAGTTGCGGCTGCTTTCACCACCTCGTCGATGCGGTTGGTCCCGTCAACGACAGAAAATTCAGAGTGGAGGCGCAGGTGAACAAACATGCGACAGATTGTAGGGACACGCCGTTACATAGAATCGCTGGGTGAACCAAATTCTGAATATTTCTTGCTACAAATTCGTCGCCCTGCCCGACGCCCAAGACCTGCGCCAGCCTTGCTTGGACAACGCTTTGGCGCGCCAGCTCAAAGGCACC
This sequence comes from Limnohabitans curvus, assembly GCF_003063475.1. Classification (NCBI taxonomy): domain Bacteria; kingdom Pseudomonadati; phylum Pseudomonadota; class Betaproteobacteria; order Burkholderiales; family Comamonadaceae; genus Limnohabitans; species Limnohabitans curvus. Next base: position 2,348,995 of record NZ_NESP01000001.1, on the reverse strand, counting down.
ATCCTGATAGCAGAAGAAGGCATTAATTTCTTCTTAGCCGGTAGCGCCGAAGATGTGCGCAGCTTTGTCGACTGGCTGCGCACCGATGCACGCTTGGCCGACCTGGCACCCAAAGAAAGCTGGTCTGACACGCAGCCGTTTCGCAAGATGCTGGTGAAGGTGAAAAACGAAATCATCCGCATGAACCACCCCAGCATTCGCCCCGCCCAAGGCCGCGCACCTGCGGTGACGCCCGAAACAGCGAAACGTTGGTTAGACCAAGGCCACGACGACGAAGGCCGCCCGGTGGTCACGCTGGACACACGCAATCAGTTTGAGGTGGATGCCGGCACTTTCAAAAACACCATCAACTGGGGCATCACCAAGTTCACCGAATTTCCTGATGCGGTGCAAGCGCACTTAGACGAGTTGCAAGACAAAACCGTCATCAGCTTTTGCACCGGCGGCATTCGCTGCGAGAAAGCCGCCATTTACATGCGCAATGCGGGCTTGCCGCATGTGTACCAGCTCGAAGGCGGCATCCTCAAATACTTTGAAGAAGTGGGCAACGACCACTACGACGGCGGCTGCTTTGTGTTTGACGAGCGCCGTGCTGTGGGCGCTGATTTGAGTGCCACGGGCTTGACGCCCGAAGGCACCTTCCCCGTCACTGCTCCAACAGCGTCAACACCTCAGACTTGAATTCACGGGTGTACAAAACGCCCGTCACCAGCAGCGTGGTCAGCAAAAACATGACGGGTGAGAAAAACCAGCCCAGTGCAGCAAACGAAAAATAGTAGGCACGCAAGCCGCCATTGAAGGTCTCAGCGGCCAAGCCTGTCATGGCAGCCGCACGATCGGCATAGTGCTGGCGGTCTGTCACCTCACCACTTTGAAAGCTCTCAGCGGGAGGCATGGCGCCAATCAGCAGCGCTACAAAGGTGTACTGACGCATCGACCATGAGAAGCGAAAGAACGAGTACACAAAAATCACCACTAGCACCAAGATCTTGAATTCAAACACCAAGATGGGGGTTTGCACAGCAAACGGAATTTCGCGCACCAGCTCAGCCGCTTTGTCGGTGGTGCCCAGCAAGGCAAACAAACCGCCCAAAATCAAAATGGTGGTGGAACAAAAAAATGCAGGCGTGGCCGACAAAGTTTGCGTGATGATGCCGTCCAACATGCGCGGATCGCGTGCGGTGGTTTGCAACATCCACAGGTGGCGATAACGGTTGGTCATGGCCAAGATGGAGTGGTGGTGCTCGCTGCTGTACTTCGCAAATGCGGCGTAGCCCATCCAAACCAAAACAAAAAATCCGAGTGCGAACCAATCGGCCCAAGGCAGCAGTTGAATGATCTTCATGGCCTGAATACTAACCAAAGAAAAAGGGCAGCTCTGTCGAACTGCCCTTTTATTTCACACCCCGTAGATGACGGGGTAGGTTGACCGCGAATTAACCGCGCAACTTGGCAGCCACAGCGGCCACGCGCTCGCCGTAGGCTTTGGCGGTGTCCAAGTCACCTTGAGGAATGTCAGCCGCTGGGCTGGTAGGGCCGACTTGCGCCATCACGCCCGAGTTAGAACCAATGCGGTTGATGTTGCCGTCGTTCATGGCGGGTTGACCCACCCACACCATGCCTTGTTGCATGGCCAAAGTGATGAAGTACTGAACGGTCGACAGCTTGTCGCCGCTCGGGCTGGCAGAGATAGTGAAGCCGCCAGCGACTTTGTCTTTCCAAGCGCTGCTGAACCAACGCTTAGACGTGGCGTCTGCAAACTTCTTGAACTGCCATGAGGCCATGCCCATGTAGGTGGGCGAGCCAAAGATGATGGCGTCAGCCGCATCCAAAGCTTCCCAATCGGCATCGGTGATGTTGCCGTCTGCATCGATGGCGATGACAGTGGCTTTTGCGCCTTCGGCCACGAACTGTGCCACGCGTTGTGTGTGGCCGTAGCCTGAGTGATAAACGACGACAGTTTTAGTCATGGTGTGTTCCTAATGAGGTTAAAAAAATACAAGTAAGAAATGCTGTCAATTATTGAGCTTCTTTTTTGGCATCAAGGCTGAAACCTGCGGCACCAGAAGACACCAACACCAACAAGCCACCAATCACGCCGATGTTCTTGAAGAACAAGAGCTGTTGCACAAACGCTTGCTCAGGCGCAGCTGCCCAGAAAGCGTGGAAGAAGACAGATGCCACCAACGTGAACACCGCCAGCACGGCAGCTGCGATGCGGGTTTGGAAGCCCACGATCAAAGCAACAGAGCCCAAAATTTCGACAGCCAGCGCTGCAGCCGCAGCCACAGTGGGCAATGGCAAACCGACCGAAGAGATGTAGCCCACAGTGCCTTCAAAACCAGACAGCTTTGACAAGCCTGCTGGCAAGAAAAGAGCCGCCAACAAAAGACGGCCGATGAGGTTGATTGCGTTGTTCATAAAAAGTTTCCTTTGATTGAGTTGATGAATTAAAAAATGAAATAAAAATCAGGGCGCCAAATCAAACACCAGAACCTCGGCATCTTGGCCGTGGGTCAAGCTAATGGTCGGTTCGTTATCCAACAGTGCGGCGTCGCCCGTGGTCAATGCCACACCGTTGACTTGTAAGGCACCACGAATCAAGTGCACATAGGCTTTACGTCCAGGGGCGATGGTCAAGGTGGCGGCCTCGTTGCCTTCAAACAAGCCCGCGTACAGCGCCGCGTCGGCATGGATCTTCACCACTGCGCCATCGGGTGCAGCAATGCGACTCAGCGCCCCACGCTTTGATGCGGGTGGCACTTCTTTTTGCTCGTAGCTGGCAGGAATGCCGCGCACATTGGGTTCAATCCAAATCTGGAAGAAATGTGTGGTCTCAGCTGGCGCGTGGTTGAACTCGCTGTGCTGCACGCCACTGCCCGCACTCATGCGCTGCACATCGCCAGGCGGGATGCCTTTGATGTTGCCCATGTCGTCTTTGTGGGCCAAGTTACCGCTGAGCACATAGCTGATGATTTCCATGTCACGGTGACCGTGCGTGCCAAAACCTGTGCCCGGCGCAATGCGGTCTTCGTTGATGACGCGCAAATTCCCCCAACCCATGAACTCAGGGTTGTAGTAATTGGCAAACGAAAAGCTGTGGAACGACTTGAGCCAGCCGTGATCGGCATAGCCTCGGTCTTGTGATTTGCGAATGGTCAACATGACTTGTTCTCCTGTTTTCTCTTGACCTGAACTTTAGGTCTTCGCCGCCCTTTTGCCATGCATCGCATTTGATGGCATCATTCAAATTATTTGAATGATTAAAGCCTGATTGCATGACTTCTCCCCGTGACGTCCTCACCCCCGATTCGCTGTCTATGCTGCACGCGATTGAAAAAGCAGGCAGCTTCGCGGCTGCCGCCCGCGCGCTCGGGCTGGTGCCCAGCGCCCTCACCTACCGCGTGCGCCAGATAGAAGACGCACTCGACGTGCTGCTGTTTGACCGCAGCTCGCGTCAAGCCAAGCTCACCGCCGCAGGTCATGAACTGTTGCGCGAAGGTGAGCGCCTGCTGGCCGACATGGATGCCATTGCCAACCGTGTCAAGCGTGTGGCCACAGGATGGGAAAGCCAGTTCACCATCGCGGTGGACGGCATCATCGACCGCACCACCGTGATGGAATTGTGCGAGGCATTTATGGCCCTGAATGCCCCCACACGGCTCAAGCTGCGCGACGAAACACTCACAGGCACACTTGAAGCCCTCACCAGCGGCCAAGCCGACTTGGCATTAGGCATTCCCGGCTCTTTCAGCGACAGCGGGAGCGCCTCAGGCATTCACAGCCATGTGCTTGGCCCTATGCGCTTCGTGTTTGCGGTGGCACCGCACCACCCGTTGGCACAAGCACCCGAACCATTGACCGATGCACTTATTGGCCAACACCGAGCCGTGGCGGTGGCCGATTCGGTGCAGCGCGGCGCAGGGGTGACCATTGGCTTGCTGCCCGGTCAAGACGTGTTCACCGTGTCCACCATGCATTGCAAAATTGAAGCGCAGGTGCGCGGCCTCGGCGTAGGCTTTGTCCCCGAGTTGATGGTGCAGCCCTTGATTGACCAAGGCGTGTTGGTGGTGCGCGAAGTGGACCGACCGCAACGCGTGGCCCAACTCAGTTACGCTTGGCGCATCCCCGATGGCAGCGAGGGCGAGCGCGGCGGTCGCGCTTTGCAGTGGTGGCTCAAACAACTCAAAAGCACCACCACACGTTCTGCGCTATTGGTGAACCCCCGCCCCAATTCACCCACACGGAAGGTGTAGAGTGCAGCCATGACATTAAACATCGCCATCATCGGAGCCGGCATCGCTGGCATCACAGCAGCCCGCACTTTGGCCAACGCTGGCCACCATGTGCACGTGTTTGAAAAGAGCCGAGGCGCAGGTGGTCGCATGTCCACCCGCCTGAGTAACTTCGGCACTTTTGACCACGGCACGCAGTACTTCACCGTGCGCGACCCACGCTTCTCGCTGGCCTTGCAAACCGTCCCCGGCACTGCCGACATTTGCCGCCCTTGGAGCGCCAACGCCGTGCGCGTGCTCGACCCACTGGGCCATGTGTTTGAAGCAGCACGCGCCACCAAAGACGCGCACTTTGTGGCCAAGCCCGGCATGAACGCCTTGGTCCGTCACTGGGCCGAGCCTCTGGGCAAAGCCATCACCTACAACACGCAAGTCAACCGCTTAGAACGCGGCGCCAAAGGCTTGTGGACACTGCATGCCGTCAATAGCACCTCTGGCAAAGAAGTGGCGCAAAAGCACGCCGGCTTTGACCATGTGTTGCTCGCCATACCCTCGGTGCAAGCCGAGAACTTACTCAAAGCTTCCGGCAAAGAAGCTGCGCATGCGCAATGGCTCAAAGCCATGAACGCCGTCGACGTGGCCCCATGCTGGACCATGATGGTGGCCTTCCCTAACGCCACGCAACCCAACCTACACATCGGCCCACAGTGGAACGCGGCACGCAGCATTCACCACCGCATTGCGTGGTTGGCCCGCGAGTCATCCAAGCCTGGTCGTGGCAAGGTGGAACGTTGGACCGTGCAAGCCAGTGCCGCTTGGTCTGCCGAACACATCACCGACACCGAAGCCCGTGTGAAAGCCAAACTCTTGCGCGCGTTTGCTGAACTGACGGGCATCCGCGCAGAGCCTGCACATGCCGAGTTGCACCGCTGGCTGTATGCCAAAACCATCACACCACTGGGTGTCTCGCACCAGTACAACCCAGCCAATGGCTTGGGCACCTGTGGTGACTGGCACTTGGGCCACCGCGTGGAAGACGCGTTTGTGTCTGGCCTTGAACTCGCCTTGGCTGTTTGCCAATCCGCCAAGCGTTTGTAATTGCCGTACACCGGTCGATTCGCTCCCTCTCCCACGGGCCCGCTGCATGCGGGCTCGCTCGTTGCTGCTCTTGCCAGTTGGCTAGACGCTCGTGCACACGGCGGCCAATGGCTGGTGCGCATCGAAGACGTGGACACACCGCGCTGCATACCCGGCGCAGACCAACGCATCCTGCAACAGCTCGCCACGTGCGGTCTTGTCCCTGATGCACCTGTGATGTGGCAATCGCAACGCAGCGATGCCTACCAAGCCGCGCTGGATGCGTTGATCGCCAAAGGCTGGGCCTATCCCTGCGGCTGTTCACGCAAAGAAATTGAAGATGCCCAAGCCTTGATGGGTCACACGCGTGAGCGCCATACCGCCGCCGTTTACCCCGGCACCTGCCGTGATGGTTTGAAAGGCAAAGCCGCACGAGCATGGCGGCTGGATATTCAGCGTGTGATCGACGATTCAAAACTGCCCACACCCCTGACATGGCAAGACCGTTTGCTGGGAAATCAACAACAAGACGTTGCGAAGGAAGTAGGCGACTTTGTGCTGCTTCGTGCCGACGGCCTGTGGGCCTACCAACTCGCGGTGGTGGTGGACGATGCTGCACAAGGCATCACACACATCGTGCGCGGCGCAGACCTGACCGACAACACTGCACGACAAATCGTGTTGCAACGTGCATTGGTTTTGGCTACACCTTGCTACATGCACACGCCGTTGGTGTTGGGCGAGAACGGGGAAAAACTCAGCAAACAAAACGGCGCTGAGGCTTTGGACCTCTCCAACCCTTTGGCTGCACTGAATGCCGCTGCCGCACGACTCAAACTAGCGCCCCAAAGTGGCTCGCACACAGAGGCACTGACTTTCTGGGTCAAGGCTTATGAAAAGTCGATGTAAAGACCTGCCAGTCATCCTTCGTGCGTATCACCTGGTACGACTGCCTCCAACGGCGAATCAACTCACCTTCGTTTGACAGCATCAGCCAATCAAAAGACACGAGCCAACTGTCTTGCCCTAGCGCCAGCACTTCAAAATTTCCCGTCTCAAACCGTGCATACCCTTCGGCCCGCCAAGCGCTTGAAACAGACGCATACAAACGCGCTCCGTCTGCATGCGTAGGAATGACCATCACCGAACCATCAGCTCGCACGCTCATCGCAGGCTCATGAAACAAGGCGGCAAAACTCGCCCAGTTTTGTTGATCAAACTCGGATTGGTAACGCTTGAAAAAATTAATCATGTCTTGCATCAATCTGAGTCCTTTTCTTTAAGAAACGAATTATGCGAGAGCCGTTGCCATGCCAAACTTGTGTCCATGCGGTCCCGCGATAATGGGCGCATATTTCTAGATTTTTCAGACATGACCACCGCCGACACGCCCACAACTCCAGAAGCCACAAAATCCGACACGCCATTCATGCGCGTGATCAAAACCTACGTGCTGCGTGCTGGACGTATGGGCCCTGGCCAAACGCGCGCGTTTGAACAATTTGGGCCCAAGTTTTTGGTGCCTTACACACCTGAGCGCTTGGATGTGGCTGCAGCCTTTGGCCGCTCTGCCCCGTTGATTTTGGAAATTGGTTTTGGCATGGGCGACGCCACGGCCAAGATTGCGCACACGCGCCCTGACGACAACTTTTTGTGCTGCGAAGTTCACGTGCCTGGCGTGGGTGCGTTGCTCAAGCGCTGCGGCGAAGAAAGCATTGGCAACATCCGCATCGTGCAGCACGACGCGATCGAGGTGATGGACCACATGCTGGGCGAAAACAGCTTAGACGGCGTACACATCTTCTTCCCCGACCCTTGGCACAAAAGTCGTCACCACAAGCGCCGCTTGATTCAAAGCGCGTTTGTCAACCGCTTGGCCAAACACATCAAACCCGGCGGCTATTTGCACTTGGCCACCGACTGGGAACCGTATGCGGAGCAAATGATGCAAGTCGTGTCTGCCGAGCCGCTGCTCAAGAACACCGCCACTGACCCCAGTGGCTTTGCCGAAAAGCCCGCTTACCGACCACTCACCAAGTTTGAAAACCGAGGCTTGAAACTCGGCCATGGTGTGTGGGACTTGGTGTTCACCAGGGTCTAAAGGACCAAGGCTACATGCGTATCCCCACGCGCAACGGCGTAGGCGCCAGCCGCGTGACATTACCCGTTGGGCCTTGGCCCACGGTGCTAGATTTTTTGTTGGAGCGCATGCCCGACATTTCGCGCGACGAGTGGCTGCACCGCTTCGCACATGACTTGGTACTGAATGAAGCTGCCCAACCCGTGCCGGCCACGCAGGCCTACGCACCGCGCACCAAGCTCTACTACTACCGCCACATCGCCAACGAACCCGTGTTGCCTGAGAAAGCCAGCATCGTGTTTGAAGACGAGCATTTGATCGTGGCCGACAAGCCGCACTTCATGCCCGTCACACCTGCGGGTCGCTATGTACAGCAAAGCTTGTTGGTGCAGCTGAAACACCTCACAGGCAACGACGACCTCGTGCCGCTGCACCGCATTGACCGCGAAACTGCGGGCCTCGTGATGTTTGGCAAACGTCTGCAAGACCGCGACGCTTACCACGCGCTGTTTCGCGACAAGGCCATGCACAAGGTGTACGAAGCAGTGGCGGCTTACAACCCCGCGTTAACGCTGCCACGCGTGCACATCAGTCGCCTACAGCCCGACGAACTTTTTTTCAGAACACAAGAGGTGGATGGCGAACCCAACAGCGAAACGCGCATCCGCCTTCTCAAAACAGAAGGCACGCGTGCGCTATACGAGCTAGAGCCTGTCAGCGGCAAACGCCACCAACTGCGTGTGCACATGATGGCGCTGGGCCTGCCGCTAGAAGGTGACCAGTTTTACCCCACTGTGTTGCGCGGGCCAGATGCGGAAGAAGACTTCAGCCACCCGTTGCAGCTGCTGGCCAAAAGCGTGGCCTTCACTGACCCTGTGACGGGTGAGGCCCGTGCGTTTCAAAGCGCCTTGCGTTTGAGCATCGCGCTGTGAAAAAGCGTTAAGCCTTGATTTCGCGTGCCGTAATTTGGTACTTGAAGGTGTCAGGCGCATAAGAGTCTGCGCGGCCATCCACTGTCTCGGCCACGGGGTACATCAAGAAGCCCAAGCGGTCTTCTTTGCTGCCGGGTAAGGCCAGATCGTGCGCGGTATTCCATCCCATCCAGTTGCCTTCCCAACCACCGAACAAGCGGTTGTACACGGGTTGCACCACAGCGTCGTCGGTGCGTTTGATCCAAGTGGGGGTTTCTAAGCGCATCACTTTGGCCACGTCGGCGGGGTCCATCGCCACCCAACCGTGGGCTTGCAAATACACCTCGGCGCGGCAGTGTTGCGCGCCTTTCAAGCTGGCGGGGTTGCCCGACAACTCTTTGTAACCAAAGGCCGAAGGCACCAAACGAATGCCATACACATCACGTGCAGGCACACCCACCGAGCGGCACAGGCCGACAAACAAGGCATTGATGTCGGCACACTTGCCGCCCAAGTTGCCAGTCTCCAACATGGCTTTGATATCGCCCTCACCACAGCCACGTGTTTTGGGTTCACGCCATGCATTGGCAACGACCCAGTCGTAAATCGCGCGTGCTTTTTGTGCGTCAGTCTTAGTGCCTTGCGTGGCTTTGAGGGCCGTGGTGCGCACGATGCCGTCGGTAGGCAATAAATGTGTGGCGCGGGTGTAGTAGCGCAAAGTGCCGGTGTCTTCACGTGTGAATGCGTGGGCGGTGGTTTTGCTGATGTCCACAAAACGGCTTTGCGTTTGCACGCGGCTGGTCACTTCGACAAACGGTGTGACGCTAGCGGCGAACTCGGTGTAGATCATGCGCGCGCCATCCGTGCCATCGCTCACCATGCGTGAGGTGCCGTTGCTGCTGAAATTGCTCTCCAACGAACGTTGCCAGTCCGAGTTGATGCTGGGCACAGGCAACCATACGCGAGAGGCAGCGCCTTTTGAATCGGCCAAGTCCACTCGGGTGGTGACTTCAAACGTGCGCCATTGGCCCGCTTGTGGCTCAAAACGGCGAGCAGCTTGAGAAGATGTTTGGGCCAAAGCAAAGCCAGGCACACCACTGAGGGCGCACGCAGCTGCGGCCCCTTTGAGAAGGGAACGACGCACGAGAGTCATGAAAGAGAGCTCCGAATAATGTGTAAGACCTGTCGGCGCATGCATAAATGCCCCGAAGGCAGGTCACCTCACGCAAAGTGCGCGAGGCGTGCGAATTATCGCTTGGGGCTGGCGGCTTTAGATGTGGCGTTGGATGGTGAACCGTTTTGGCGTACATCAGCTAACCATGCATTGGCCTGCGCGCCACTCCAATCCACATCACCCACGATACGCCAGCGGGCTTGCCCATTGGGCGAAATGAGGATGGTGGTGGGATACACCGTCACGCCCCAGCGTTTGGCCCACTCACCTTTGGCATCGGAAATAACAGGAAACGTCATGCCTGTGCTCTGCATATAGCGCGACGCGCGTGCTGCGGGCTCGCGCACGTTGATGGTCAGCACCACGGTTTGGCTGTCGCTGATGTCATGCAGGGTTTGTAGCGTGGGCAATTCGTCTTTGCACGGCGCGCACCACGTGGCCCAAAAGTTGAGCACCACCACTTTGCCCGCCAGCTCGGTGGTATTCCATGCTTTGCCCTGCAAATCGACGGCTTCAATTTTGGGCGTGGCCACATTGGCAGGCCATGCGGTTTTGTCGAACTGCGCCCACGCATTGCTGGCCACAAAGCTTGACAACAACACAGCGAGGCAAACGCCAAGAAAAAGGCCCAACACGGGTTGGGCCTTTGCTTGCACGATGACGGCGCGTGCGTTCATCTGAATCAAACGCGCTCAGTCACCCAAGCTTGCACGCTGGCCAAAGCCTTGGGCAACGCAGCGGCATCAGTGCCACCCGCCATTGCCATGTCGGGCTTGCCGCCGCCTTTGCCGCCGACCTGCTGGGCCACAAAGTTGGCCATCTCGCCCGCTTTGACTTTGCCCACGTTGTCAGCGGTCACGCCTGCGGCGATGTTGACTTTCTCGCCGTCCACAGCAGCCAGCACGATCACAGCAGACTTCATCTTGTCTTTGAGTTTGTCCATGGTGTCGCGCAAAGTTTTGGCGTCAGCACCGTCGAGCTTGGCCACCAAAAGCTTGGTGCCTTTGATGTCCACCGCTTGGGTGAGCAACTCATCGCTTTGAGCAGAAGCCACTTTGCCTTTGAGAGCTGACACTTCTTTTTCAAGTGTTTTGACTTGTTCCAACACTTGGGCCAAACGTGCGTTGAGTTCTGTGGGAGGTGCTTTGAGGGCGCCAGCAGCTTGAGCCACGGAATCTTCGAGTGATTGCAAATAAGCCAGCGCATTGGCGCCTGTGACGGCTTCAATGCGGCGCACGCCAGCGGCCACGCCGCCTTCTGCCACCACTTTGAACAAGCCGATGTCGCCGGTGGCTTTGACGTGTGTGCCACCGCACAACTCGCGGCTAGAGCCGATGTCGAGCACGCGCACGGTCTCGCCGTACTTCTCGCCGAACAGCATCATGGCGCCGGTTTTTTGAGCCGATTCAATGTCCATCACACGCGCTTGTGCCGCGGCGTTGGCCAAAATTTCAGCGTTGACCTTGGCTTCGATCTCGCGAATCTGTGCATCAGTCACGGGGGCGTTGTGTGCAAAGTCAAAACGTGTGCGCTCGGCATTCACCAAGCTGCCTTTTTGTTGCACGTGATCGCCCAGCACTTCGCGCAAGGCTTTGTGCATCAAGTGGGTGGCCGAGTGGTTGCGCACAGTGGCTGCACGCACTTGCGTATTGACCTGTGCATCGACGTGGTCACCCACGGCCAAAGTGCCTTGGGTCAAGGTGCCGTGGTGGCCGTACACATCGGCTTTTATCTTCAAGGTGTCTTCCACAGCAAAGCTGGCAGAGCCGCTGACCAACACGCCAGCGTCGCCCACTTGGCCGCCGCTCTCGGCGTAGAACGGTGTGGTGTCCAACACCACCACGCCGGTTTGGCCGTGCTTGAGTTCGGCCACCGAGTTGCCGTCTAAGTACACCGCCACCACTTTGGCTGTCGCTTTGAGGTCGTCGTAGCCCACAAACGCGTTGCCTGCGCCGGTGTATTCCAAAGCCTTGTCCATCTTGAACTTGCCTGCGGCACGGGCTTGGCTCTTTTGTTTTTCCATCGCAGCGGCAAAGCCTGCTTCGTCCACACTCAGGCCGCGCTCGCGGCACACGTCGGCCGACAAGTCGAGTGGGAAGCCATAGGTGTCGTGCAGCTTGAACGCCACTTCGCCCGGCAACACTTTTGCGCCGCCTTGCAATGCGGCATCCAAAATTGACATGCCCACTTCGAGGGTTTCAAAGAAGCGTTCCTCCTCGGCCTTCAACACCGACGCAATGCGCTCGGCTTGGCTGGCCATGTTGGGGTACGCATCGCCCATGAGCTTGACCAAATCTGGCACGAGCTTGTGGAAGAACGGTTTTTTCTGGCCCAACAAATACCCGTGGCGAATGGCACGACGGATGATGCGGCGTTGCACATAGCCACGGCCTTCGTTGCTGGGCACCACGCCATCGCTCACCAAGAACGAGGTGGCACGGATGTGGTCGGCAATCACGCGCAGGCTCTTGTGGCCCATGTCGGTGCAACCGGTTTCACGCGACGCCGCTTTGATGAGGGCATCAAAGATGTCGATTTCGTAGTTGCTGTGCACATGCTGCAAGATGGCAGCCAAGCGCTCCAAGCCCATGCCCGTGTCCACGCATGGCGCGGGCAAGCGGGTGACGGCACCTGTTTCGTCCATGTTGAACTGCATGAACACGTTGTTCCAAATTTCGATGAAGCGGTCGCCGTCTTCGTCGGGGCTGCCAGGAGGGCCACCGGGGATGTGGTCGCCGTGGTCGTAGAAAATTTCAGAGCAAGGGCCACAAGGGCCAGTGTCGGCCATCATCCAGAAGTTGTCGCTCTTGTAGCGGCCACCTTTGTTGTCGCCAATGCGAATCACGCGCTCGGGGGGCAGGCCAATTTCTTTGGTCCAAATGTCATAGGCTTCGTCGTCTTCTTGGTAGACGGTGGCCAGCAAACGCTCTGGGGGCAGCTTGTAGACCTCGGTCAACAACTCCCACGCCCACTTGAGCGATTCGCGTTTGAAGTAATCGCCGAACGACCAGTTGCCCAGCATTTCGAAGAAGGTGTGGTGGCGTGCGGTGTAGCCCACGTTTTCCAAGTCGTTGTGTTTGCCGCCGGCGCGCAAGCAGGCTTGTACGGAGGCTGCGCGCACGTAAGAGCGCTTGTCTTCGCCCAAGAACACGTCTTTGAACTGGACCATGCCCGAGTTGGTGAACATCAAGGTGGGGTCGTTGCCCGGCACCAGTGGGCTAGAAGCCACGACGGTGTGGCCTTTGGACTCAAAGAAGTCCAGAAACGTTTTGCGAATATCAGCGACGGTGAATTTGGGTGTAGTCATCCTCAAATTATAGGTTTGGGTGTCACCCCAGAGTCATCGCGGGCACTGGGCCAGCGGTATGCTCTGCCCCATCAAATTTGGAGACCCACATGGACATGAAAACGGCGCCCCTTTCTTTGCTCAACGACCCCACGCTGCTCAAGACCGATGCCTTGATCAACGGCCATTGGGTCAAGGGCGCCAGCCGCTTCGATGTGCATGACCCCGCCACGGGTAAAAAGCTGGCCGATGTGGCCAACCTAGGCCCAGCAGACGCTTCGGCAGCCATTGACGCTGCCAACGCGGCATGGCCAGCCTGGCGCAACAAAACAGGCAAAGAGCGCAGCATCATCTTGCGCAAATGGTTTGACCTGTTGATGGCTCACCAAGAAGACCTAGGCCGCATCATGACCGCCGAGCAAGGCAAGCCTTTTGCCGAAGCCAAAGGCGAAGTGGTCTACGGCGCGAGCTTTGTGGAGTGGTTTGCCGAAGAAGCCAAGCGCGTCAACGGCGAAACCCTGCCCCAGTTCGACAACAACCGCCGCTTGATGGTGTTGAAGCAACCCATCGGCGTGTGCGCTGCCATCACGCCCTGGAACTTCCCACTGGCCATGATCACCCGCAAAGTGGCCCCTGCATTGGCCGCGGGCTGCCCCGTGGTCATCAAACCCGCAGAACTGCCCCCCCTCACCGCCTTGGCCGCTGCTGAGCTGGCCATTCGCGCAGGCATTCCTGACGGTGTGTTGAACATCCTCACCGCCGACAGCGACAACAGCATTGCTATTGGCAAGGTGTTTTGCAGCAGCGACATCGTGCGCCACATCAGCTTTACCGGCTCCACCGAAGTGGGCCGCATCTTGATGGCACAGTCGGCCCCCAGCATCAAAAAGCTGGCCTTGGAACTCGGCGGTAATGCCCCTTTCATCGTGTTTGACGACGCCGACATTGACAGCGCTGTGGAAGGGGCGATGGCCAGCAAATACCGCAACGCAGGCCAAACCTGCGTGTGCGCCAACCGCATTTACGTGCAAGACGCGGTGTACGACGAGTTTGTGCAAAAGTTCGCGGCCAAAGTCAAAGCACTCAAGGTAGGCAACGGCTTCGAAGATGGCGTAACGCAAGGCCCCTTGATCGAAGATGCCGCGGTGGACAAAGTAGAACGCCACGTGCAAGACGCCCTCCACAAAGGCGGCAAGCTGATCACTGGCGGTCACAAATTGACCGGTCAATTTTTTGAACCCACGGTGATCGCCGACGCTCGCGCCGACATGTTGTGCGCCCGTGAAGAAACCTTTGGCCCGTTCGCGCCCGTGTTCCGTTTCCACAAGGATCAAGAAGCCATCGATGCCGCCAACAACACCGAGTTCGGCTTGGCCAGCTACTTCTACAGCCGCGACATTGGCCGCATCTACCGCGTCAGCGAAGCACTGGAATATGGCATGGTGGGCATCAACGTCGGCATCATCGCGTCCGAACATGTGCCGTTTGGCGGTGTGAAGCAATCAGGCCTTGGCCGCGAAGGATCTAGCCACGGCATGGATGAGTACGTTGAGATGAAATATCTCTGCTTGGGCGACATCACCAAATAACGGCAAAAACCTTTAAATACATGAGGCTTACGTGTTTTTACGATGTTTTTAACAAAATCGACGTATACAATGCAAGCCTGACTTACCTACGTAAGAAAAGGCATACCTACCATGGACTCTAAACAAATCTATTTGCGATTTCTGAACCTCATCCACGCACTGGATGGTGGGGCAAGCACGCCATCCATGGATTTGGATGCCAAGAAACTTCTTGAAGTGATCGCTGTGCGTCACGCCCAAGAAAAACCATTGACCGTGACCGATGCCATGGGTTTGGATACCATCGCCTCGCCTGCCACGATTCACCGCAAACTCGACCAGTTGCGTGAACTCGGCATGATTGACACCGTGTTTGAAGGTAAAAACCGCCGCACCAAATACTTGGTGCCAACACAAGCTGCTCAAAATTACTTTGACCAAGTTGGCAAAGTGATGGAGCAAGCCCTCGCACAAGCTTAAGACTGAGCCACGCTCACCCTAAAAAAGCATCCCTGGTGGATGCTTTTTTGCATTCTCAGCGAATGCTGTTTTCACATCTTTTCTTGATTTTGTCGGTGGTGATGCGGCGGCAATATTTGATGTCGTTTTCGACTTTGCCCATGCACAGGTTAAGCAAATCATTGCTACCAATTTTTTGACAATGTGACTTGTCGTTGGTATCGAGTGCGCGGCAGTAGTTGGCTTTGTCTTTGTCCTTGATGTCGTTGCAGCTTTGTGCGGATGCCCACATAGGCAACAAGATGGATAAGCCAATGCAAATTTTTGTGACTTTTTTCATGCAGCTCTTCTCTCAGAATATCTAACTGCTTGAAATATTAGTCTAGATCACTCGCCCCTACAATCCAGACTTATGCGGGTGTCGTTCAATGGTAGGACTCTTGCTTCCCAACCCCCTACTTGCGTGTCGTGGCATTCACACCTCTTCCGCAGAGGACATCACACTCCCCTCATCCAGCAGTTCCACACATACAGGTGGTGTATTGGGTCACCCCAGTCACAACCCAGACTGGATTTCCGCAGGGGGATGCCCGAACACCACAATCGGGGCAGGTAACAATAACCAGCTGCAAGAAGTGGTTACCAATATAAAATTAATATGAGTTATCCACACTATCCACAGGTAGCCGTGAGTACCATCAAGTTCATGAAGAAGCACAACTACTTTCACAAAGCAAAAGTCATTGCGTCTTTTGCGCTTTTGGGTACGGTTATCGCCGGAGCCTTCTTCAGTGCGTTCGTGGACTTTGATCTTCGACCTTATGGTGCCGCAATAGGTGGAGCTGGAGCAGTCGCTCTAAAGTTGTACCAAATACGTTAATGCCATCTTTCGAGATAGATGGCAGCTGGGTTGACCTAGTATCAGTCGCCATCGCACTACTTTTTTCGTTGGCCAAATACTTTCTCCTTGAACGAAAAAAGTTCATATCGAGAGTTACCGCCTATGACTTCGCAACAGGAACTTCGCTATTTCCAATGCTAATGCTTGGACTGTCGGTATTTTCAAGCGATATTCTTGAGGCATTACTCGAAGCTAATACGGTCACGCTGTCAGTTGCCGGCTTCTTTGCACTCTTCTCAATGCTTGAAGACGAATTCGAAAAAGAAGAACCTAAGCGTCGGGGACGAAGAAGCAACGAGAAAAAATAATCAATGCCCTTGGTACAAAGTTTTCACTCCAAACCAAGGGCATATAGCTAAAGCGGCAGCTTACTTACCACGAGGTTTTGACGACGGCGACTTAGGCGTACGCTTGATCGTCTCCACCACATGGGTTTTCGGCTGGGCTTTGGCATCTTTCACGGGAGTAAATTTCCCGGTTTCAGCGTTGCGTCCGATCTTCATGTTGTAGATCTTTCTCCCCATTGGGGTCTGACCCGAGCAAACCAGCCTAAATCTATGGCAAGATTCAAAATCTTCAGTAAACAAATCTGCTGATTGCCCTCCCTGCTCGTAACAGGCGGGACGTGAAAACCAAGGCTGCAACCTTGGTTTTTTACGTTCTGGCACAAACACTATATCTAGAGCAGTCAGAAGTTGCAAGACACTAGGGGTAGCGTCTCAGCTTGAAGGCATCGAATCAAATGTTGCCCCTATTCAAAATCTCAGGGATGGTCCCCGCACCTTAATAAACGTGTGGAGCATCCATGACCAAAACATCCCCCGAAACCCCAAAACAACCAATCGAAGCCAAGGACAAAAACCGCTATGCCAAGGCAGTGCAAGACGGTCGAACCATCCTCAGTGAAGGAGGCAGCAAGGCAGATGCGGCAAGGGCAATCTATCGGTTAATCCATGACGAGCACCGTGAAGTTGTACTTCGCGCATTCATCGAGGGGGCGGACGTAACACCGAAGGGTTCACCGACCTATCACTACAACATCAGCCGCAAGTTCCGTAAACAGAAATCCGACTGACAGCGCATCCGTCAATGGCAATCATCAAGCGCGACGGCTCGAAGTACTGGTACATCCAATTCCAGTACTTGGGTAAGAGCCACATCAAGTCGTCCAAAACAACTGACAAAGCCCTTGCCGAACGACTCGAATCAAACTGGCGCAAGCAGTTAATTGAGCAATATCAACTCGGCGTCAAACCAACCATCGACACGCTGGAAGCATTCAAGGCATATTCAGCATCCAAGAAGAAAATCGTCAGCCATTACGTGGTCAATCTCTGGTCAATGCGGGCGGCAGAGTTCTTCTCCTACGTCCCCCACCTCCATCTATTGCAAAGTCGTGACATCGAGCGCTTCAAGGTGGACATGGAACGTAAGGCATACAGCAACCAGACGATCAAGCATGCTCTCAACCAAGTTGGTGGCACCATCAAATATGCCAAACGGATGGGCTATCAGGTCCCCGAAGTCGAAATCCCCAGCGTCAAACTGTCTCGTGGTCGTCTGCGTTACCTGACAGTCGAGGAGGAACAGTGGACTTCCCACGGTGCAGTAGACAGCTCGGGCCTATGATTTCTTCATAGGAGCAGACCATGTCGCCACCACGTTTTACCCCTGAATTTAAAGACGAAGCAGTTCGTCAAATCATCGAGCGAGGCTATTCAGTCGCTGAAGTCTCAGCAAGGCTTGGCGTTTCAGCGCACAGCCTCTACAAGTGGGTTAATGCTGTTAAGCCAGACAAAACCGACCAACAAGCTTCCGAGCTGCTTGCTGCAAAAAGTGAAATTCTCAGACTAAGAGCTCAACTTCATCGTTCAGAGGAGGAGCGCGATATTCTAAAAAAGGCCGCTCGGTACTTTGCAAGGGAGCTCGAGTGAAGTACCGTTTCATTAATGATCATCGGCATGAATACAAAGTAGCAACGATGTGTCGGGTGTTGAAGGTCGCGCGTGCAGGTTTTTATGCTTGGCTACACCAGCCAAACTCAAATCGTGCGATTCAAGATGAACGCCTACTTGGCCTGATCCGTGACTCATATGCGGCCAGTGGCGGCGTCTACGGCTCGCCGCGCGTGTTTGCCGATTTACGAGAAGCTGGCGAGACATGCGGCAAGCATCGCGTAGAGCGGATCATGCGCAGCCACAAGATACAAGCTGTGAGGGGCTACAAAAGTCCTAAGTCCGTTAAGGGTCGTCCGTCTATTCTTGCGCCCAACCGTGTCAATCGTGAATTCACAGTTGACGCGCCAGACCGTGTATGGGTAACGGACATTACCTACATTCGAACATGGCAAGGTTGGCTGTATTTGGCAGTTGTATTAGATTTGCACTCGCGTGCAGTGGTTGGCTGGTCCATGAAACCTACGATTGCTAAAGAGCTGGTCTTGGATGCGTTGATGATGGCTGTATGGCGTCGCAAACCTAATCAGGAGGTGATCGTCCATTCAGATCAAGGTAGCCAATACGGCAGCGATGACTGGAAACGGTTTTGTGATGCCAATCAACTGTTGCCGAGTATGAGTCGTCGTGGCAATTGCTGGGACAACGCAGTGGCTGAGTCATTCTTCAGTTCTTTGAAAAAAGAACGAATTCGCAAGCGCATTTACAAAACCCGTGATCTGGCTCGGGCAGATGTATTTGATTACATAGAAGCTTTTTACAATCGAACCCGACGCCACAGCCATTTGGGTGGCGTTAGTCCAGAGGCGTTTGAACGCGCCTCAATTTGAGGCTTGAGTTTGTCTACAGTTGCGTGGGAAGTCCACAGCGGCTTCTTGAGGCAGTTGACCCAAGGCGTGATGTAAAGGGTCTAGCACCCTATGAAGACCGTATTCCTCGCATCAAGACCCAGATGCAGGACGTTCACGACTTCATCATCACCTTGCTGGATACAGGGGCAAGGCACGGTGAGATTTGCACGCTTGAGTGGTCCCAAATCAACTTCACACACAGGTCGATTGCCCTCTGGAGGTCCAAGGTCAAGAACGAATCAATCTTGTTCATGTCGGACAGAGTGTTTGAAGTGCTTTCTAGACGGTATGCCAACAGGAATTCCATGTTCGTTTTCACCGATTCACAGGGGGCGGCAAGAAAACACATCAACATGACGTTTCACAAGGCATTCCAACGAGCTGGATTGCCTGATTGCTCAGCTCACACCTTGCGCCATACGCTTGCAACCCGTCTTATTCAGAACGGCATGAACCTCTATGAGGTCAAGGAAATCCTAGGTCACTCGGACATCAAAACAACCATGCGCTATGCCCACATTGAGCAAGCACAGGTATCGCGCAAGGCCACAGACCTGATTAACAAGATGAATCAAGCATCCTTGGAGTCCAATACGGTTATCAACAGGGTATAAATACCCCCAGACACGGAATACGTGCAGGGGAACTTGAGTCCGACCTCATCCCCCTCCCCTGCATGTATTCACGGTCACAGGTCAATCGGACTCGACCTACTAGGGGGACTACATGCAAGAAAACAGAATCAAGGTTGCCATCAACCCAAATATCGTTGATAAACACATCAACGGAGACACACACTATCTAGGAAATGGCTGGAAAAACGTCGAACTATCAGTGCAAGAGCTGATTGCACACATCTCAGACGGACACCCCTTTTGCGCTCAACTTTTGAGCGACAAACGCTCTAGTAAGAACTACCACCTTACGAACCTGATTGCCGTAGATGTTGATGCTGGCACGACATTACGTGAAGCTCTTGAGAACGAATTTTCACAAAACCACCTTACGTTTTACTACACCACCGCTAATCACACAGTTGAGAAAAACAGATTTAGGCTCTGCT
This sequence comes from Limnohabitans curvus, assembly GCF_003063475.1. Taxonomy (NCBI): domain Bacteria; kingdom Pseudomonadati; phylum Pseudomonadota; class Betaproteobacteria; order Burkholderiales; family Comamonadaceae; genus Limnohabitans; species Limnohabitans curvus. The sequence continues at coordinate 2,329,435 of NZ_NESP01000001.1, read as the reverse complement.
TTTTAGTTGATCACGATATAACCGAACCCGACGATTACAGAGCTATCAAACGCGCACTGGGGCTGAAATATTGTGGAGATCCCAGCACACATGACCCATCCCGTATTTCATATGGAAACCAGCAAGCTCGCCACCAACTTTTCAACAGACACATCCCATCGAATGTCGTAGATGAATTAATCGAACTAGGACAGGTAGAAAGAGGCATTAATCCGAACAGCGATGAAGTAGCCACTTTCGGAATCACTTCACGAAGGTCAAAACAGAAGCTAAAAAAAGACCTCGAAGTTAGAAAATTAGACGGCGCGCTCATTCGACTTGCAGACATCCGAGAACACACAAAAATCTACTGTCCAAAACACAACGACAAGAATGCAAGCGCATTTGTCAACCTAAATGCCCAACAAAACACATACTTGCGCTGCTCAACATGCACAACGACTTGGTGGATGGAATCCGATAGCAATAAGGCGAACAAGACAGTTGATGAATTTGATTTCGTTGATGCAATTAAACATGCTCAAGCAGACATCCGTAATCGACAAAACGAGCGGCTGATCGACGTCAAGTGGAAAGATCCGTTTAACGGAGCTAGTCAAATTCAATTTCTAAACCAAAAATATTTAGAAATCAGTGCATTACACGGAGGCCTCACCCTAATACGAAGCCCGAAGGGATCTGGGAAAACAGAGTCATTGATCGAAGTGATCCGGAACGTGGTTAGGTCTCGAGACTTTGCAACTCTCGAACAACTTGAAAATACAGATTTTGACGAACCTCCACGCTCTTTACGCAACGACTACAGGATTCTGTTGATAGGTCACCGACAAGCATTGATCAAACAACTGTGCAATCGTCTGGAGTTGAACTGTTATCTTGACGACAAGGATTACAGCCGTCAGGAAAACATCAACCGCAAAGAGCAATATGGCGTTTGCTTAGACAGCCTTTGGAAAGTGCAAGGTAGGGTTTACGACCTAGTCATCATTGACGAGAGCGAACAAGTTTTAGCTCATCTCCTATCTGAGACAGTGAAAAACCGAGAAACTGTTTTTCAGCTACTAAAACACACCGTTTCATCTGCAAAAAACGTGGTTGCACTAGATGCAGATCTCGGGTGGACTACCTACCAAGCTCTCACGAGATTTAGAAAAATCGAAACTCCGTACGACAGCAACAAAAACCGCGTATGGATCATCATCAACGAGTACATACCAAGCAATGAAGTTTTTCAGATGTTCACCTCCAAAAATGACTTAATTGGTAGGATGAAGCGAGACATTGCAGACAACAAGAAGCTCTTCGTCACATGTAATTCAAAAGCTCTTGTAGATCGACTTCAGGCCGCGATTGTCGAGGAATTCGGTAACGAAATCTCTAAGAGCATCACATCGACAAATTCAAAAACTGCCGAAGCTCAGTACATCATCCTGAATTTCCAAGAGGCTTATAGCACCCACAACGTAATATTGTGCAGTCCATCTTTAGGAACAGGTCTTGATATTTCTTTCAACGGGGATCAGCAGATTGTTGACTGCTGCTACGGCTTCTTTGAAACACAAATAAACACACACCAAGACATTGATCAACAGATTAGACGAGTACGACATCCCAAAGAGGTACGCGTCTGGGTATCGCCCCAAACCTTCAGCTTTGAGACTGAATTCGGCGTAATCAAGCACGAGCTGCTTGCAAACCGAGTTATTGCAAACACGTTCATCGGATTTGATCCCGTTACTCACAGTGAAATCTACAACGAAGAGGACGAATTTTTAACTCTTGCAACCCACATCATTACAGATCAACGCAAGTCAAAAAATCAACTCAAGAAAAACTTCATTGACTACAAAGTCAAGACTGGTTGGCAGCCTGTCTATGTGCCCAAAGATGATGAACTTGAGCTTCTAGGGGAGAAAACTCTTGCGATTGGAACGAAGCTGGAGCAAGCAGACTACGTAAATAACATAATGACAGCGAAACCCATAGATGAGTGGCAGTACGAACGAATCGAAGATCTCATTGAAGACAGTGCTGAAATATCCAGAGCAGATTACTGGTCATTCCTGCGGATGAAGATTGAGGTCTTTTATCAGCGACAAGTAACTCCCGACCTGCTAGAAAAAGACGAGCGGGGGAAACTTCGTCGAGCGGTCAGATTACTGAGAGATTTAACAGATCATCAAAGTGTGCGAGATGCTTCCAAGAGTTTCAAGGAAAAATATTCAAACAAAACACGAACGCCATTCGACAGAATGCCTGACAGGTATGCGAGAGTCGTATTACTGGATGAGCTACTAGCGTCAACACCTGTTTTTAAAGACCACGAATTCCAGAATTCGGATTTTTCTGCACATGATCTTGCTGATTTTTCCGAACTATGCAAAAAACTGAGCCTCTTCGTTGAGGCTCAGTTTGGTTTCACCATTGGGGAAGAAATAGAAAAATCTCCCACCAAAACATTGAACAAACTTCTGAAAATAGTTGGCCTTTCTCACGATCGAACTAAAACTAAGACTGCAGATGGGCTGAAAACCTACTTCTATGCACTTGACACAGTCAATCTGGAGGAGATGCTTGAATTGGTCAACGTGAGAAACACAACAAGCAATGAGTGGGAACTTGCCAATCGGACATACGGATTCAAATCTCAAGTCAAATCGGCGGATAACAGACCCCAATTTATATAAAAAACCAAAAAAACTCTATCTGCTATCCTCCGACGCCCTTTTTACGACTCAGAAAAAACCACAGGAGCTCAACCCAAAATTCACAGTAAATTACCCCATATTTGCCTTAACCTCGATGAAGCCCGCATCAAACCGAGATATTTAAGGGTATGTTGATTGCTTAGATAGCAACCCATCTAGGGTTTGGCTGACTCATATGGGTGGTTTACCCCAGATGGCAATAGACGCCATCCATGTCAGAGTTAATAGGTTGGGGACTTGCGGTCGATCTGCAAAACCAACGCCATGGCAAGAACTGTCACTCCTTAGGGGTAACTGATTGATTAATCAGATCATCTGACTTGATAGTCTTAGGCTCGTCTTTATAATCAACTGAATCCCCACCTTTATCACTCGATGCACCATTGCTATCAGCATCATCCCGTTGCGGAGAATTCGGAATATTGATCAGTATTTCTTGCGGGGGACTCTCATCAGCAAGAGTATTTGAATTTACTGATTTAATATAATCAATAGAACCACCTCGATTAGTGGGACTGACTGGTGAAGAAGATTGAAAATCTGGCGACGTGAAGACATAACCCAACAACCCCACGACAACTGACATCCCTGCCCTTTTCATGAAATATGAGTATCCGCTCTCGTGAACAAGATCAGCCAAAGACCAGAACCAATGGTATGTTTTCCATGTAATAAAAAAACCACCTAAGCCACACAGTATTGCTAGAAACTCCATTTATCGACAACTCCAAAAAAATACCATAAGAAGGTTAAATTATTTCTTCATTGGGTTATAAATTTTGCACATGGCAGTAAATAAACCATTGTTTTTTTCTGGGTCGAGCCATGCCCACTGCCCATTTTTATTGACTTCAAGAAATACAGGCTCATCATCGACTTCTGGCTGGAGAAAATCTAACCGCCCATACACTAAACCCATTTCATTCATAAAGCCTTTTACACGTGCCTCAAACTCATGGCCAAGCAATACCTTGTCCCATTCTTTGACTATTTCAAATTGATCCTGCCTCCAATCTAATGCACTAATTTTTGAACGATCGAGCCGAAAGGTGAAAATTTCTCCATAAAGATACACTACGGTCAGATCAAATTTGGCTTTAATCAAACCTTGTATATACCAAATGTCCTCCGAGAGCTCTTTGGATGTTACCTCGGTGGTATAAAGAACTCTTCCATCTGAAAGTGTTTGACCTGACAGTGATTTTGCAATCGTAGGTTCGTTAGTCACAGGCTTTGCGTTTGCATACACCGTGGCCTTAGATAGCTTGAAAAAACGCTCAGCGTGTCTTTGTTGTTTAAGTTTGCCAACCTCATAGTCAGCGAAAGGAAAATTCATGTAGAGTTTTCCTTGATCTTGCATTAATAGCGCGATCTCATACAAAGTGTATTTCCACTCTTCTTGAGTGAATTTTTCACAGAAGGAATCATCCTCGGGCTTGCTAATAAATGGTTTACGCCAAATGCACTTAGAAATATGATCTGAATTGAATATGCCGTGTATTGACGATATATTCAAATCAGTTGGTGTTAGGATAATCGACCAATCTCTTGGAAGATCAAAGTTTAGACGAATAAAACTTGCAGCCCCTAGATTATTAATTAAAATATCAGAAGTTACATCGTATGAATTTGTTATTAGCAATGTACGCATAAAAAAAGCTGGATAAATCCAGCTTAAATTAATTATAATTAATTGTCGTTATCAGAATCTTTTGGCTTGCCATTATGATCAAAAGTCTGTGTCGCATTCCAAGTGATGGCGAGAGCTTCATTTCCGATATTAAACCGAGTTTGCGTCTCACACGAATAATCAACCTCTTTTAAGTTGATTTTTGTAGGCTCAGTAGCTAACTCATGCACTGTAAACATTGGTGTTCCTTTGGCTTTTAAATTACAACCCATTTAAATGGGTCGTTGTTGGTTTGAATAACCGTTGTTATTTTCAGCAAGAAAAGACCGCCCAGAATGATCGAATCATCAAAATTAGCGATGATTTTCATTGGTATTTTTCGTTGTCGTTTTTATTAAGTTCACTTATTGTTCTGCGTGCAACGCAGAATGTCGAATTCAATAAAAATAAATAAAATTAGTAATTTAAGGCGCATCAGATCGTGGGAACAAAAGAACTTACCCACTTACGGAACTGATGCTGGCTACGCTTTGCTGCTTGAATTAGCATCACTTGAAGATGGATCGGACATCACCCTAAAGGGTTTGTATCTGTCGGTCCCATACGCTGAGAGCACGATTAGGCTCTTGTTCAGGAATCTCGAAGAAGACGGTTGGATTGAGCTTCCAAAGGACCACGTTGATCGACGATTCAAGTCATTCGTGGCAACTGAAAAGTTTCATAGGAAGGTAGACGAGTGGCTTGATCAAGTTGCTGACTGCTGCTCAGAGGTTTGAATCCACGTCCCCATCCCACTACACCCAGTCGCACCCTGCACTAACCCGACCAGCACCCATCACGACGCACACAGCACCGCTCACCTAGAATGTGCACGTCTGCGGGTGTCGTTCAATGGTAGGACTCTTGCTTCCCAAGCAAATAACGTGGGTTCGATTCCCATCACCCGCTCCATCTTTCTCGGCTTAACTTTTAAACCCTCGCGTCAGGGGTTTTTGTCTATCGCCATTTGCGTGGCTTTGTAACGTTCAGCACGCGCGCCCCCCAAAGCCACAGCGTTGACAATGGCGGCCCTTGCTTGCGCCAGCTGACGTGTTTCATACAAAACCTGTGCCAGGTTGTTCCATGCATCTGGGGCGTTGGGGTGATCGACGGTGGCTTGCGCGTATTGCGCTTGTGCAGCTTGTAAATTGCCTTGTTTGTAGTGGCTATTGCCCAGCGCAAGCCGCGCCTCTAAGTTATCAGGCCACGCCTGAAGCGCAACTTGGTAAGCCCGCACAGCTTGGCTGGGTGCCACTCGCTCAAGGGTGATCGCAGCTTCAACAAACTCAGCGGCAGAAGCTGTTGCAGGGAGTTGATCAGGGGGCAAAGCAACGAATGCCCAACGGTTGGCTTTGGCCCAACTTGACTCGAAATCAGCCATGGACATCAGCAAACGCTTTTCATCCCCCGAGCGCAGGACGACCGTGCCTGCCGTTTGGTCGTACCCCACCACGACAGCGTAATGCCACAGCGGCAACCAATCCCAACGTAGGTTTTGCAACACCACAACGGGATGACCTGCCGCGACTTCTTGCAACAAAGCCTGCGGCTCTGTCTTTAAAAGATAAGGCAAAACGCCTGCGCGCCGAGCACCGCCCAACATCTCCAATGGCAAGCTGCCTTGGCGCTGCGGCACATACACATCGGCCTCCAGCTGTTGCAACGTGCGCTCAATACCCGCATGGTGCAGCACTGTGGCCAAAGCGGCTGGGCCACATTGGTCTTGTGTTTGCGGATAAAACGCAACGTCTTGAAGCTCGACTTGCCTCGCAAGCTGGCTGCTGTGTGCAAAGCCATTCGACAGGGGCACCGAGGCGCAGCCGACAAGGCTCAACACAAGGGCTGCCGTGAGTCCACAGGCCCGAACTCGGTTAAAGCCCACCCAAATCCTCAATCGCATCGACCACCATGCTGGTGCCCACGGCAATCAGCAAGATGTCACTGGCAGCACGCACATATTTGTAGCCGGCTGGCGGTGTGCCCAAACGACGTTGTAATTCAAGTGGTACCGGATAAAGCACCACGTCTGCAGGCAGCGGCTGCCCCATGGCCCACTGCTTCGCTTGACCTGGCGGCAAGCAGCCGTTGCCCTTTTTTGCAAGCCCTGGAGGGCATTTGCCCTTACCAATTTGTTGCCCATACATATCTCGCACGGCTTGGTGGTGTCGCGGTTCGAAGTACGCACCTGGGTGCACTTCCCTTGACGCACGAGACTCCCGCATTTCACCCGAAGCGCGGTCATGCATCGGCTGCTCTTGCATGCGAGGGTGTTTGCGTTGCCCCGCATCATCTGGTCGATCTGCCCACGCAGCAGGCACCATCAACACAGCACACAAGGCGGGAATCACCCACGTGCGCTTGACCCTTTGAGAGCAATACATAAGACCCCCTTTTTTAAAGTGCAACCGCAACCAAAATTGCGATCAACAAAATAACGACCATGTCCATTTGACTCAAGGTGCCGCCAGCGGGCATGGCATCAATGCGTTCGGCTAAGGCGTGAACTTCTTGTTCGCTCAAAGCCGCCACACGGTCTTTGGCCAACAAGCCAGCCACACCCATGGCTTCGAGCTTTTCTTTCACGGTGGCGCGCTCTACAAAACTTTGCACTTTGGCTCGGTCTTGCTCCGTTTGGTTCTGTGTCGCGAGCTCTTGTGTGTCCACAATCTCTGCGCGCGCCACAGGCGAAAGAACCAGCATGGCAGCGGTCACTGTGGTGATGAATAAATGAGAAAAACCTGTTTTGCGGATCATGGTGTGTCCCTTCGTGGTGGATGAAAAAAATTAATCGTCTGCTCGGATTTCTGTCGCCAGCCACGCGCCCGATGAGCGGGTGGCTTTGATCTCGATACGTACGCCGTCGGCCATGACGACCCCTTGAATGCTGGTGGCGGTGTCGTATTTGAATGTGAGCCCGTGTAGCACAAACCTCTGTGCGGTAGCGTTCAGAGCGCTGACGGTTCCGTGGAATTCGAATTTGCGCGTTGCCACATCTGTGTTGCTTGGGGTTTCGACCTTGGTGGCCATCAAAACACCGTTGCTGATGCTGCCGTGAATTTCAACCCGGACACCCAATGCCACAGTGCCGCCCGATATGCGTGCCGTGCTGGCATCTACCGGAATGCCATTGACAGTGAAGTTGGCAATCGACACGAAGGTCGAAACAAATCCATGAATTTCAGCATCACGGTCATCCTCTGCACTGAGTTGCGTCAGCGGTGACGTGAGCAAACGAATCTGGGTTGCACGCAGTGGTGTCGCGGCTGCCATCTTGACGCGAACAAACACACCATCAGACCAAGTGGTCGGAATCAATGTGCTGTTATCCCAACTGATTTGATTCGAAAATTGTGTGCCAGCCCCCAGTTTGAAGGTGCGATTACCAGCATCAAAACTGTTGACCACGCCACTGAGCTTGTAATGCGTGGGCGCCGTGGTGGACACTTCCACACGGCTAGCTTGAAGACGCCCCGTGGTTTGATCGACATACCCATGAACCTCAACAAAGTGCAAAGAGGTCAGGCCTGTCAGCTGCGTGGCAGCACCTTCAAACACCGTGGTGGCCAAAACATCCACAGTCAACCCCAGCATGTCAAAGCTGGTGGTCCCAACGCTAGACACAGGTCCTTCCCATTCGCTGCCACAGCTGATGCGGTAGGCGGTGGCTGTAGCAATGCCGGTTGTTGTGGCGGCTGCGGTCACGGGTGAGCCTTCGATGGACACCACCATGCCCACTTTCAACGTATCTCCAAACGCAGAACCATCGTCGCGTGAAATCAAGCTGGCGCTGTCATCGTTGTATCGAATACCGTTAACGATGATGGAACCCAGCCCTGAAATCGTGCCACTGGTGAATGAGCCCGTGCCGCCGCTGGATAAGCCAGCAACATCAGAGCCCCCGCCACCGCAACCTGTCAATTGCGCAACGGAACCGACCATACCCAAAAGAATGGTGCGACGTGTGAGTGTGGCGTTGGGTTGAATTGATCGCATTTGGAACGCTCCGTTCATTTGGATAAATCTGCAGAAGTTTCTGGCGATGGCATCGCCTGGGATAGGGCGTACAGACCAATCCGCACGGCTTGGTCTTGTGGTCGGTTGGCGGCTTTGTCTGCATCCATCAGAGCTTGCAACTCAGGCCCCAGCGTGGTGATCAAGTGACGCCATTGCGCGCTGATCAAGGTCTTGGCTTGGGTGAGTGATTCAGCTGAGAGCTCATCAGCAAAGAGGGCTTGCTCGAAATGCTGGTGACCATCGCCTAAAACGTTGGTCACTGCAGCTTCCAAGTGATCGCCCACGTTGACCCCCAAAAAACCAACCATTTGCGACCAGTCGTTATTGTGTACAAAAATATCTTCCAGCAATTCAATGGTGTCTGTGGTTTTGCGATGCGTCACCAAATTGAGCCGAATCATCTCGGCCAGTAGCGAACGCGCATGCACGTCTTTGGTGACGGTGGCAGCCAAAGCTTCAAAGCTAGGGGCTGGCCCTTGCCGTGGAATTGGGATGGGGTTTTTGGCTTTGTCCACATAGCCGGTCTGCGATGTCCAGTAAGTCAGCAAATCGGTCGCAGCAGATCGAGTGACTGGTAATTCAGGGGTGGGCGTTTGCTGAATGCGCCCCACCTCTCGCCGCGTGAGCCCTGTCATGGTGCTAATACGGCTGGTCAAGCGCTCAGGGTTGTCGCCCTGACACGCTTGCTTGGCAGCGTCCACATAAGCATGTCGCACCAGCTCTTCAATCGCCTGAATGGGCACACCCTTCGCCAAACCCAGTTTGGCAAACGGCTTTAACAAGTGCCCCATGGCGGCAAGGAGGGCTTGCTGCTCTGTGTACAAGGCGTCGGGTGTGATCTTGTTCATGTATGTAACTTGGCTAGTGGCGATGAGTATAAATCAATAAATGTGCTAATTGCACATTTATTTAGAAGTCAAGCAAATTTGTCGGATTTTGAAAGAGAACGCACACCCGAAGGGGGAATAAAAAAAGCCGCTCTGAGAGCGGCTTTTTGAGGTTGGTGCCTCGGGGCACCTGATTCGGGCGATTACTTGACCAACAGCACAGGCTTCTTACAAGTGGCCATGACGCGTTGCGCCACAGAACCCACCAGCATGTCAACCAAGCCACTGCGGCCTTTCGAGCCCATGACCACCATGTCAAATTTTTTGTCTGCGGCGTTAGAAATCACGTCTGCCACATGGCCTGTTTGAATAATGCTGTCGTGCTTCACGCCAGCTTTCACCAACACAGCCAAAGCGGCCTTGAGCTCTTTGTCGCTCAATTCGCGCAGGTAATCGGCAATGCCATCTTTACCGACGAACTGCTGCGCGTGGCGCAAGCCTTGGTCGTCATGCACGTTGATCAAGGTGATGCGATCTTGCGTGCGGAAATTGGAGGCCAACTTCACGGCGTACTTGACCGCATTCAAAGAAGATTTAGAACCGTCAACTGCAACCAAAATTTTCATGGTGTTTCCTCTTGTGATGAATGGCTTAAGTTTAACGCGCCACTCAAAGCAAAGTCACGCCCGTCTTGCTTTGCAAGAACTCACGGGTCACGCCGGGAGCCAGTTCAATCACTTTGAGGCCTTCGGGCACCACGTCCATCACGGCAAGGTCGGTGATGATGCGGTCCACCACGCCCACACCTGTCAAAGGCAAGGTGCAGTCTTTCAGAATTTTCAAATCTTCGGTGCCGTCTTTTTTCTTGGCGACGTGCTCCATCAAGATGATCACGCGCTTGACACCCGCCACCAAATCCATCGCACCGCCCATGCCTTTGATCATCTTGCCGGGGATCATCCAGTTGGCCAGATCGCCCTTCTCGCTCACCTGCATGGCGCCCAAGATCGACAGGTTGATCTTGCCACCGCGGATCATGGCGAACGATTGGTCGCTGCCAAAAATCGCCGAGCCTTTGATGGTGGTCACGGTTTGCTTGCCTGCGTTGATGAGGTCGGCATCGACTTCGTCTTCGTAGGGAAATGGGCCAATGCCCAACATGCCGTTTTCACTTTGCAACCAAACCTCCACATGGTCTGGCACGTGGTTGGCCACCAGCGTGGGGATGCCGATGCCGAGGTTCACATAAAAACCGTCTTGCAGTTCGCTTGCCGCACGTGCGGCCATTTCGTCTTGAGTCCAAGCCATGGTGTTTTGTCCTTTAGATTTTGCGGTCGCGGGTGGTGCGCTTTTCAATGCGCTTCTCGGGCGTGGGGTTGAGCACGATGCGGTGCACGTAAATACCAGGCAAATGGATGTCGTCAGGGGCCAGTTCGCCCGTGGCCACAATGCGCTCCACCTCGACCACGCAAATCTTGCCAGCGGTGGCAGCGGCTGGATTGAAGTTGCGAGCCGTCATGTTGAAGCGCAGGTTGCCTGAGCGGTCAGCCACGTCGGCTTTGATGAATGAAATTTCAGGGACCAGCGAGCGTTCCATCACATAGGTTTCGCCATCGAAATCACGTAACTCTTTGCCCTCGGCCACCAAGGTGCCCACACCTGTTTTGGTGAAAAAGGCGGGGATGCCAGCACCACCAGCGCGCAGCTTTTCAGCCAGCGTGCCTTGCGGCGTGAATTCCAACTCCAACTCGCCTGAGAGGTATTGGCGCTCGAACTCTTTGTTCTCGCCCACATAGCTAGAAATCATTTTTTTGATTTGACGGGTTTCGAGCAACTTGCCCAAACCAAAACCGTCGACGCCAGCGTTGTTAGAAATGACGGTCAAGTCCTTCACGCCGCTGTCGCGCAAAGCGTCAATCAGGGCTTCAGGAATGCCACACAAGCCAAAACCACCCACAGCCATCAGTTGGCCGTCGGCCACGATGTCTTTGATCGCTTCAGCAGCAGAAGGAAAAACTTTGTTCAAGGGATGCTCCAAAAAGTGCAACAGAGTGACGTTACGATACTACGTAACAGACTACGTAGTTCTCCGTAAGCACAGACCCCTGACATGATTGATTACCGCCAAGCCTTTGACCTCGCCCCTGTGGGGCTGGTGCTGTCGCGCAACCGCACGATGGTGGATTGCAACCAACACGTGTGCGACATGTTTGGCACAACGCGCGAACAACTGATTGGCCAATCGTTTCAGGTGCTCTACCCCAGCGCGGATGAGTACGAACGCACGGGCGCGCGCATCAAACTCAGCCTCAACACCAAAGGCCTGTATGCCGACGACCGCCTGATGAAACGCATCGATGGCCGCATGAAAGGCGAGCCGTTTTGGTGCCACGTGACAGGCCGCGCCTTGAACCTTGATTCACCGCACGAAGCAGGCATTTGGAGTTTTGAAGACCTCAGCGCCACACGCCCTGTGCGTGCCGAGCTGACAGCGCGTGAACGTGAGGTGGCTGCATTTTTGATGGAGGGCATGACCTCCAAAGAAATCGGCAAAGCACTGGGCATCAGCCACCGCACGGTCGAAATTTACCGCGCCAAGCTGATGCGCAAATACAAAGCCTCAACCACGGCCGACTTGGTACACAAGCTGGTGGTGGGCTAAAGCCTCAGGCCCTCACTCAGGCGTTGGGTGCGTCCACCACCTCAGCCGCTGCACGAAAGCCTTCCACAGCGGTGGGCACGCCGCAGTAAATGGCGGCGTGCAACAGCACTTCTTGCAGCTCCTCTTTGGTCGCACCGTTGTTCAACGCACCGCGCACATGGCCTTTGAGCTCATGCGTTTTGCCCAATGCGGTCAGCATGGCCACCGTGATGAGACTGCGGGTTTTCAAGTCCAAGACGTCGCGTTGCCATGCGTCGCCCCACGCGGCACGCGTGATGTGGTGCTGCATGGGCAAGGTGAAGTCGCTCGCACCGGCAAAGGCTTTGTCCACAAAGGGTTGCCCCATCACTTGGGTGCGTTTGGCCAAGCCTTTTTCAAAAGCAGCGTCTGTGGGGTGGGTGTGTTTGTCTGTCATGTGGGTTCCTCAGATTCGAATTCACGCCAAGGATAATCGCGCAAACGAACAAAAATTTGGAGACCCACGCATGAGCCGCTACCCCCACCCCGAGCTGAAGGACCTGCCCGAAGACATTCGGGCCAAGATTTTGGAAGTGCAAGAAAAAGCTGGTTTTGTACCCAATGTATTTTTGGGCTTAGCCCGCCGCCCCGCAGAATGGCGCGCCTTTTTTGCGTACCACGATGCCTTGATGGTGCCGGAGTCTGTGGGGCGCGACAGCAACCTCACCAAAGGTGACCGCGAAATGATCGTCACCACCACCAGCGCAGCCAACAACTGCTTGTATTGCGTGGTGGCACACGGCGCCATTTTGCGCATTTACGAAAAGAAACCTTTGGTAGCCGATCAAGTGGCCGTGAACTACCGCAAAGCCGACATCACGCCACGTCAACGTGCCATGCTCGATTTCGCCATGAAGGTGTGCCAACACAGTGACTTACTTGATGAAACAGACTTTGCAACGCTGCACGTCCACGGGTTCAACGACGAAGACATTTGGGACATCGCCGCCATCACCGCCTTCTTTGGCTTGAGCAACCGGATGGCGAGTTTCAGCGGCATGATGCCCAACCCCGAGTTTTACGTGCTGGGCCGCGTGCCCAAACAAAAATAAATGCAATGTCGCAACGGCTGCGGCGCGTGCTGCATTGCGCCCTCCATCACCAGCGCCTTGCCCGGCATGCCGCATGGCAAACCTGCAGGTGTGCCATGCGCGCAACTGCTGCCCGACATGCGCTGCGCCGTGTTTGGCAAACCCGAGCGACCCGCATTTTGTGGCGGCTTGCAGCCCTCGCCTGACATGTGCGGTGCCAACCGCGAAGCCGCCTTGCTGTGGCTCACGCAATTGGATGCAGCCACCGCACCCGCGACGCATTGAGACGTTTTAAGGCGTGACCATCTCACGTACCCAATCGGGCAAGTCCACCGCTTTTTGTTGAGGAAAATCCACCCAAATGGTGGTCGCACCGCCTGCGGCATAAATGACGCCAGGGTTGGCGGCTTGCTCGATCGTGGCCCACGTTTCAAAGGTGGTGCGACCGGGATCGCTGGTGTACATCTTCACCAGCACATCGCCCGGGTATTCGAGCTGTTTGTAAAAATTGCAAAACGCATTCACGATCACGGGACCTTCGCCCTCGGGCTTGGGCTCGGCGTTGAACTGGCGCAACCAATCCACACGTGCAATTTCTAGGTAACGAAAGTAAATCGTGTTGTTGATGTGGCCCATCGCATCCATGTCGCCCCAGCGCATGGGAATGGTGCATTCATACACCAGCTTTTTGTTTTCAGGAATTTCGTATCTCATAGTGCAAACCCGTCGTCAGCCGAAATGATGGCCCCGTTGATGAAAGAACTCTCAGCGCTCGCCAGCAGCACCAGCAAAGCATCTAAATCGTGTGGATGACCCACACGTTTGCGCGGCAACATGCTCACCAACTTTTGGCCTTGCTCAGTGGTCCAAATGTGTTCATTCATTTCGGTGCTGATGTAGCCAGGGCAAATCGCGTTCACGTTGATGCCAAAGCGCCCCCATTCCAAGGCCAAGGCCTTGGTCATTTGAATCACCGCTGCTTTGCTCATGGCGTAAGGCGCCACCTGCGGCAGAACCTTCAAGCCCAACACGGAAGCAATGTTAATAATGCGCCCGCCTGTGTAGGTGCCGGGCGCCGCGCCCTTGGCACGGGCCAACATGCGCTTGCCCACTTCTTGGGCCACAAAGAACGAGCCTTTCACATTGGTGTTGAAGGTGAAATCAAACTCTTCCTCAGTCACGTCTTGCACACGCTGTGTGGTGCTGACGCCCGAGTTGTTCACCAAGATGTCGATGCTGCCCACCTCGGTCTCTACATGGGCCACGGCAGATTTGATGCTGCCTAGGGTGGTCACATCCAAGCTCACCACATGGGCGTCGCCGCCTTCGGCTTGCAACTCGGCGCGCAGCTCTTTGAGTTTTTCCACGCGACGGCTGGCCAGCACCACAGCAGCACCCGCACGTGACAAGGTGCGGGCAAATTGCGCCCCCAAACCACTGGATGCACCGGTGACCAAGGCCACGCGGCCCGACAAATCCATGCTGTATGCCATGTACGCCTCCTGAATGTTGAGTTATTTCATTATGACAAGTGCGTTGTTGACAGGCCCTAAAATCTGTCTCACCTCTGACAACAGACTGAGACAAAAGAAATGACACAAGAAGACATCCTCGCCCAGTTCGGCCCACGTGAAGCCATGGAATACGACGTGGTCGTGGTTGGTGGCGGCCCCGGTGGTTTGGCCACAGCCATCCGCATCAAACAACTCGCCGCTGAAAATGGCAACGATGTTTCCGTTGTGGTGCTGGAAAAAGGCTCAGAGCCTGGCGCACACATTTTGTCGGGCGCGGTGATGGACCCCAAGGCCATGACCGAGCTCATCCCCAACTGGAAAGAACTCGGCTGCCCACTGAACCAAGAAGTCACGGGCGACGACTTGCTGACGCTTACCGAAACTGGCGCGAGCCGCGTGCCCAGCTGGTTAATGCCCCGCAACTTCCACAACGACGGTTGCTACGTGGTGTCACTCAGCAACGTGGTCAAGTGGATGGCGGCGCACGCTGAGTCCATTGGCGTGGAAATCTTCCCGGGCTTCACGGCGGCTGAAGTTTTGTATGACGAGCAAGGTGCTGTCAAAGGCGTCGCCACCGGCAACCTCGGCATCAGCAAAGAGGGCGAGCCCACCGACAACTTCCAGCTCGGCATGGAGTTGCACGCCAAGTACACCATCTTCGCCGAAGGCGCACGTGGCCACTTGGGCAAACAAGTCATCGCCAAATACAACTTGACCGAAGGCCGCGACCCACAAAGCTATGCCATCGGCATCAAAGAACTGTGGGAAGTTGACCCATCCAAAGCCAAACCCGGCTTGGTGGTGCACACCTCGGGCTGGCCCATGCAAGACGACGCCTTTGGCGGCGGCTTTTTGTATCACCTCGAAGACAACAAAGTCACCCTCGGTTTTGTGCTCGGCCTTGACTACAAAAACCCTTGGCTCAGCCCCTTTGAAGAAATGCAACGCTGGAAAACACACCCAGCCATTGCCGCCCACCTCGAAGGCGCCAAGCGCATTGGCTACGGCGCACGCGCCATCAACAACGGCACACCACAAGCTTTGCCCAAGACCGTGTTCCCAGGCGGCGCATTGATTGGTTGCGATGCGGGTTACTTGAACGCCGCCCGTATCAAAGGCAGCCACGCCGCCATCAAGAGCGGCATGTTGGCTGCGGATGCAGCTTTCGAGGCCGTGTCTGCCGGACGCGCCAACGACGAGCTGAGCGCCTACCCCGCTGCGTTCGAAAAGAGCTGGCTGAGCAAAGAACTCAACCAGTACCGCAACTTCAAACTGTGGTTCAAAAAAGGCATGTTGGTCGGTACGTTGATGACCGGCATCGAGCAATGGCTGTTGCCCAAGCTCGGCATCGACACGCCTCCTTGGACGCTGCACGGCAACAAGCCCGACCATGTGAGCTTGGAACCTGCGGCACAACACGCCCAAATCAACTATCCCAAGCCAGACGGCAAGCTCACGTTTGACCGCTTGAGCAGCGTGTTCATCAGCAACACCAACCACGAAGAAAACCAACCCGCGCACTTGACGCTCAAAGACGCGTCCGTGCCGGTGAACATCAACCTCGCCAAATTCGCAGGCCCCGAAAGCCGCTATTGCCCTGCTGGTGTGTACGAGTTTGTGAAGAACGACGACAACACCGACCGCTTGCAAATCAACGCGCAAAACTGCGTGCATTGCAAAACTTGCGACATCAAAGACCCCACACAAAACATCGTATGGGTCACGCCTGAAGGCGGTGGCGGCCCCAACTACAGCGGCATGTAAAGACTATGAACAAATATCACGCAGAACACACTTGGGTGCGCATCGAAGGCGACACCGCGTTGGTGGGCATCACCCAACACGCACAAGACACCTTGGGCGACATCGTGTTTGTGGACTTCGCAGAAGTCGGCAAAACCTTCGCACAAGGCACCGTGGCTGGTGTGGTCGAGTCGGTCAAAGCCGCCGCCGACGTGCACATGCCCGCGAGTGTGGAAATTTTGGAAACCAATGAGGCCCTGCGCGCCGACCCCTCGCTGGCCAACAGCGATCCAGAGGGTGCAGGTTGGTTTTACAAGGTCAAGCTCAGCAACGCGGCTGAGTTAGATGGGTTGATGGATGCAGCGGCTTATCAGGCGATCACAGGTTAATTCATAGGCCCCGACAAACAAAAAGGCTGCTCATAGAGCAGCCTTTTTGTTATGTGCAATTTCAGAACCCGTGCATGAATTCAGGCAAAACGCTCAAGCGCTTGCATCAGCCGATCGAGGTTCTGCTCATTGGCTGGCTCCACAATGGCTTTAACAGCCTGCGCGATGTGCGCATCATCAAACACCTGCTGCCACTGCAAATGCGTCCCGTCTGCAACTTGGGTCAGTTGCACAGTGAGTGTGAAAAATGGTTGGCAATCGTGACGAATCACCACACGTGATGCGGGTTCAAGCTCGGTGAACACGCTTTGGTTGGCGTAGCGTGCGCCATCTGGCCCCACCATCACGAAGGTCCAGCGACCACCCACCTGCAATTCGAAGGTTTCAAACTCGTTGCTGAATCCGTCTGGCCCCCACCAAGTGGCCAGCACATCTGCCGAAGCAAATGCGTTGTACACCGCTTTCGGTGAGAACAGCAGTGTGCGCTCCGTGTGAAACATTGTGTCGTGATGCATCTGACAACCTGACCCAGAAAATTTACAGCGCTTGCCCCAAGCGGGCAATGCCTTCTTTGATCTTCTCCACATCCGCCGTGGCAAAGCTCAAACGAATCGCGGTCGTGTCAGGGTTGTTGGCAAAGAACGGAGCGCCCGGTACAAAGGCTACGCCTTTTTCAATCGCGCGTTTGGCCAACTCAGCACCATCATTTAGCTTGCCGCCTACACCGGTGAGGTTGGCCCAGAAAAACAAGCCGCCTTTTGGTTGCGTGAAGGTCAAGGCATCGCCCAGTTCACGCTTCAAGGCGTCGCCCATGGCTTGGGCGCGCTCGGCGTAGACGCTGCGCACATGCGCCAAGGTGGCAGGCATGCGGCCCGCTTTGAGGTAGTGCGCGGCAGTGGCTTGCGCGAAGGTGGAGGTGTGGGCATCGCTGAACTGCTTGCACATGGTGGCGCGCGCCAAGAGCTCGGGTGGCGCAATCATCCAGCCCACGCGCAGGCCGGGCGACAGCACTTTGCTGAGCGAACCGCAATGAATCAGCCACTCGCGGCTGCCCGGCACTTGGTCGCTCAGAGCGAGCAAGGAAGGGGGTGGCGCTTCGCCAAAGTACAGGTCACCGTAGGGGTCGTCTTCCACCACCACGGTTTTGTATTTCACCGCCAGCTCCAACACACGCAAGCGGCGCTCAAGGCTCAGCGTGGCACCGCTGGGGTTGCCAAAGGTGGGAATGAGGTACACGAGCTTGGGCTTGTGTTGCACGATCATTTCTTCGAGCTTGTCCACTTGCACACCGTGCGCGTCGATGGGCACGCCCACCACTTGCGGGCCATACAAACGGAAGCACTGGATGGTGGCCAAAAACGTGGGGCCTTCGACCAAGGCCACGTCGTTGGGGTTGAGCAAGGTTTTGGCAATCAGGTCCAGCGCTTGCTGGCTACCGGTGGTGACGATCAATCCATCGGCAGACAAACCCTTCACGCCCTTGCTGGCCATGAAGGCCGCGAGTTGTTCGCGCAAGGGTTGGTAGCCTTCGGTGGCGCCGTATTGCAAGGCCGCACCTGGCTCTTGGGTCAAAGCCAAATTACTGGCTTCGCGAATGCCCTCCACATCAAACATGGCGCTGTCGGGAAAGCCGCCCGCAAAGCTGATGATGCCGGGCTTGCCCAGCAGTTTGAACAGTTCACGAATGGCGGAGGTTTCAACGTTGTTGAGGCGGTCGGCGTATTGCATGGTGGGGAATAATGGTCGTATGAAAACACAGCACATTGAGCCTTTTTTTGCGACGCTGAAAGCAGCCAATCCGCAGCCCAATACCGAGTTGGAATATACCAGCGTGTTCGAGTTACTCAGCGCTGTGTTGCTCAGCGCACAAGCCACCGACGTGGGGGTGAACAAGGCCACGCGCAAGCTGTTTGCGGTGGCCAACACACCGCAGCAAATTTTGGATTTGGGCCTCGATGGCCTAGAGCACTACATCAAGACGATTGGCCTGTACCACAGCAAAGCCAAACATCTGATGCAGACCTGCCGCATCTTGGTAGAACAACACCAAGGCTTCGTACCGCGCACACGCGAAGCGCTCGAAGCCCTGCCTGGCGTGGGTCGAAAAACGGCCAACGTGGTGCTGAACGTGGCATTTGGCGAACCCACCATGGCGGTGGACACGCACATTTTTCGCGTAGGCAACCGCACGGGCTTAGCGCCTGGCAAAACGACGCTGGCGGTGGAAATGCAACTGATGAAGCGCATCCCGCCACAGTACTTGGTCGATGCACACCACTGGCTCATCTTGCATGGGCGCTATGTGTGCCAAGCGCGCAAGCCGCTGTGCTGGCAGTGTGGTGTGTCTGAGTTTTGCAGCTTCAAGCCTAAAACACAAAAGGCCACCTGACGGTGACCTTGAAATCAAGTCTTGGCGAATCAATCCGCTGAGACACCCGCTTTTCGGATGATGGGGCCCCACTTGTTGATTTCCAACTTGAGGTGATCTTTCAAACCATCGGCGGTCATCTTGTCTGCGGACGGGATGTCTGAACTCAAATCAGCCAATCGCTGCTTGATGGTGGGATCAGCCATGGCAAAGCGCATCGCTGTGTTGAGTTTTTTCAACACAGGCGCTGGCGTGCCTTTGGGCGCATACATGCCGTGCCACACCTTCACCTCAAAGCCTTTCAAGCCTTGCTCATCCAAGGTTGGCACATTGGGCAATGCAGCCAAGCGCTTGAGCGTGGTCACGCCAAACACTTTGACACGGCCGTCTTTGATCATCGGCACAGTTTGCGTCGTTTGGTCACACAAGATGTCTACTTGGCCACCCAACAAATCGTTCATGGCAGGGCCTGTGCCTTTGTAGGGGATGGTGTTGATATTCACGCCAATCGCGCTTTTGAACATCAAACCGCACAAGTTAGACACAGCACCCAAACCTGCATCGGCCAAGGACACTTTGCTTTCATTGGCTTTGATGTAGGCAATCAACTCTTGCAAGTTGTTGGCAGGAATATCTTTACGAGCCAACAGTGTCATCGGCACATCCAGCACTTGCCCGATATATTCGAAATCAGTCAGGGGGTCGAAGTTGAGCTTGTTGTAAAGCGCAGGCGCTGTCGACATGCCCATGTGGTGCAAGAAGATGGTGTAGCCGTTGGGCGTTGCACGAGCGACCTTGGTGGCACCAATCGTGCCGCCGGCACCGTTGACGTTTTCCACCACCACCGGTTGGCCCAAAGATTTGCCCATTGGAATGGCCATCATGCGAGCCACCACATCGGTGGGGCCACCTGCGGCGAAAGGCACGACCATGGTGATGGACTTGTCTGGGTAAGTTTGGGCGTGGGCCAAGCCACATGCCAAAGCACAAGCGGTCAGCAGTGTTTTGATTTTTGTCATCTCATCTCCTCTTTCTGAATTGGTACAGATGATCGCCGCATCAGCCCGCTATTCGTCCCCCTAAAAACCCGCACACGCCCTCTGAAAGAGGCTATTTTTGTCAACCAGGGGACAGGAGAGAAACACCTCAAGCTGCTTTGGGAATACTGCCCAATAAAGTTGACAAGAAATTCGTCAGGGCAAGATTTTTAGATTGCCCCTGACGCGTACAAATCAGCATTTGTCGCACGGCCCAAGGTTCGGGCAAGGGGCGGCAAACCACATCACCACTCGCAGCCTTGGACAAACCCACATCTTTGGGCAGCAAGCCAACGCCTAGCCCAGACTGAACCATTTTCAAAACAGCCTCAAAGCTGCGCACTTCAACACGCAACTTCATCGTCTTCCCTAGATTGGTCGCCTCCATCGTCAAGAGCTTCATCAAATTGGCGCTGCCCTCTAGTCCGATGAGGTCGTAGTCAAGCACGTCACTGAAACTGAAGTTGTCTTTGTGAGCCAAAGGATGGTCGCTTCGAAACAGTGCGGCCAGGTGATCGGTTCGATAGTCAAACACATCCAATCCCGCCGTGAACGCGCCCTTCATGATGATGCCCACATCGGCTTCGGCAGCAAGGATGGACTGCGTGATCTCGTTGCTCCACGCCTCGTGAACAATCAGCTTGTAATCAGGGTGGGCTTTTGAAAAAAGCGCCAAGTCTTCTGGCAAGCATTGCGCCATGGACGATGTCGAAGCCAAAACGCGCAGCACGCCTTTGTTGCCTGCCTCAAATGCGCTCATTTCCGATTGCATTTTGTTGAGGTCGACCAAAAGATCTTTGGCATAGTGCACCAGCGCAGCCCCTGCAGGGGTGAGGTGAATGCCTTTGGAGGTGCGCTCAAAAAGAATGGTTTTGAATTTGTGCTCAAGCAACGCGATGCGGCGGCTCGCAGCGCCAAGACTCATGTGCGAGACCTCGGCTGCTTTGGTGAGGCTGCCACACTCGGCAGCTTTCACAAACAACGCTAATGAATCATTATCTGGAAGCATGACTTTTCTCTACCTGTATCAGGCGTCGGCTCAACCCAATACAGACACGCCAGCCAGGCCCACGATCAAGTGCAATGCAGCATCAAAAGACAATCAAATCTCTCATCGCCTCACCCGTACTCAATCGATCAAAACCATAGTTGATCTGCTCAAGGGTCAGTCGCTCACCCATTAACTTATCGATGGGAAGTTTTCCTGCCAAGTAGAGGTCTACATAGCGAGGAATGTCTCGCTCGGGGATGCAAGAACCCACATAGCTACCTTTGACGGTTCGCTCTTCTGCGACCAAGTTTACATGTTGCAAACCCCAGGTATCGCCCGGAGGCGGCAGGCTTGCCGTGACAGTGGTTCCACCACGTCGTGTCATCCGGTAAGCGGACTCCATGGCATGCACAGAGCCTGCAAACTCAAAGGCGAAATCAACGCCGCCTTTGGTGAGCTCTTGGATTTTTTTCAACAAATCAGGATCTTTGGCATTGAATGCAGCGGTGGCACCCAGGCTCAGCGCTTGGTTCAATTTGCTTTCATGCAGATCCACCGCAATCACATGGCGCGCACCAGAAGCCAACGCGCCTAAAACGGCACAAAAACCAACGCCGCCCAAGCCAACAACAGCCGTCGAGTTGCCAGCCTTCACGCCAGCGGTGTTCACCACAGCGCCCATACCCGTCAACACAGCGCAGCCAAACAATGCAGCCTCGACCGGATCAATGTCGGCTTCAATCTTCACGCATGATCTGCGTGAAACAACCGCATGGTCAGCAAATGCAGAAACGCCCACATGGTGATGAATGGGCTTGCCACCAAACCCATACAGCCTACGCGCGCCACTGAGCAGCGTGCCTTCGGTGTTGGCTTTGGCACCAGGCTCACACAAAGCAGGACGGCCTTCCATGCACATCATGCAGTGGCCACAACTCGGCACAAAAACCAGCGCGACAAGATCACCGACTTTCAAGTCGAGAACGCCCGCACCCAATCCCACCACCTCACCGGAGGCTTCGTGGCCCAAAGCCATGGGCGTGGGCCTAGGCCTCACACCAGTAATCACAGACAAATCAGAGTGACAGAGCCCCGCAGCTTTGAGCTTGATCAGCACTTCGCCTGGACCTGGATCGCGCAGATCCAACTCTTCAATGGACAAAGGCTTTGACTCCACAAAAGGAGAACTCGCACCCACGCTGTTAAGAACTGCCGCTCTGATTTTCATAACAATTACCTTTCGTGCTTTGGCTTAGTTCGCCGAGTAAGTCTTGAGTTTTTGGTCCAACAAATCAGTCTTGATTGTCTTGACCCACTCAGGTGACTTCTGACCCACAGGTGTCGTTGCAGTATCCGCAGGAATGATCATCATCTGATCCATCACAGGGAAGGGATATTTGGCAGTCTTCTTGGTCACGCCCAACAGTTGATCTTCCAAGCCTTGACCATCCGCACGCATCTTGACAGGACGACCGTAGCCTTTGAACTCAATGGTGTGCATGGCATCGGCCACTTCTTCTGTGCTGGGCCATTTGCCGCCGTTGGTTTTCATGGCTTGCTCGTAGCCTGCCTTCAAGCCTGTGATGGCTTGAACCATGTGATACACGGAGTAGATGGGGTACGTGTCAGTTTTGGCTTTGAATTTCTGCACAAACTGCTTATGGCTTGCATCGTCTTTGGTTTCTGGATGCAAGAAGTAGTGGTCACCACGTGCGCCCACGATCACGCCATCAGGCAACGTGGCACCCAAACGCTCCAACGAACTCTCAGCCAAAGGCAACACAAATTTCGATTGCTTGAACAAGCCACGCTGTACCGATTGACGAACGAAGGTGTCAAGGTCACCGCCCCAAGAGGTCGACAAGATGACATCGGGCTTGAGCGCCGACAAACGTGAAACTTCCGTTGAGAAATCAGCCGCACCGAATTTCGGGAAGAACTCACCCACAACCTTGACATCAGGCTTCAGTGCCATCAACGTGTTGCGGAAAATTTCCCAAGAGTCACGACCCCAAGCGTAGTCTTGGTTCACCACAGCGATGGTCTTGAAGTTAGGGTTGGTCTTGAGCAGGTAAACAACCGTGGCCACCATTTCTGTGGTGGCGTTCGCTTGTGTACGCACGACGTAGCGGAACTTCTTTTCTTCCAGAAGCTTCTCAGTGCCGCAGTCCCACATCACGTTCAGAACTTTCAAGTCTTCCGCAACGGGCGCAACAATGTTGCAGTTGCCACTGGAGATGGCCGAGAACATGGTGCGCACACCTTGGTCTTGCACCACGCGGCGGTATTCGGACAAGAGCTTGTCACCACCCAAACCTTCATCAATAAAGACAGGTGAAATCTTCACGCCGGCAATGCCACCCTTGGCATTGATGTCATCGATCATGAGTTCAGCTGCCGCCTTGGCTGGCACGCCAAACACAGAGGCAGGGCCCGACAAGAACGTCGTAATGCCCACTTTGATCTCGGCTGGCTTTTGCTGCGCAAAAGTCAATCCAGACAGCATCAAGGCACTCAACAGCACCGTTGCTTTTTTCGCAATTTTCATCTTCATGATTTATCTCCTTTTATGAATGAACCACTAACCCAAATTACACAGTCCGACCACCATCCACAGGCAACTCAACGCCTGTAAAAAACTCTGCTTCTGGACTTGCCAAGAAGAGCGCTGCCGCCGCCACATCGCTTGGCAACGAGAAACGACCCAATGGAATAGAGCCTAAAAATTTGGCTCTGTTTTCTGGGGTGTCTGGCATACCCATGAACTGAGTGAACATGCCGGTCTCACCCATGACGGGGCAGATCGCATTGACACGAATTTTTTCTGGACCCAGCTCAACGGCCATCGACTTTGAAATGATGTTCACCGCGGCCTTAGAGCCGTTGTACCAAGTCAGGCCTGGACGCGGACGGATACCCGCCACCGAACCGACGTTCAAAATGACACCCCCACCGTTCTTGCGCATTTGCGGCACAGCGGCATGCGCCATGTGGAAAATTGATTTGACGTTGATGTCGTACACACGGTCAAACTCAGCTTCCGTGACTTCAAGCATCGGCTTGTTCAAATGCGTCACGCCGGCGTTATTCACCACGATGTCGGGAATACCAAATGTTTGCACCGTGTACGCCACCAGCGCGTTCACACTGTCTGCGTTAGACACGTCACAGGTGAAGGCGCTCGCAGAGGCGCCCAATTTGTCAGCCACGGCCTTCGCGGCGTCACCGCGAATGTCAGCCACGATGACTTTGGCGCCCTCTTTCACGTAAAGCTCAGCAATGCCTTCACCGAAGCCGCCGCCGGCCCCTGTCACGATGGCCACTTTGTTTTTTAATTTACCCATGTTTGTCTCCTGTTTTTATCCGTGATAGTTGATGACTGTTTTGGTTGTGCTGACTTCTTCAAGTGCCAAGAATCCTTTTTCACGACCGTGGCCGCTGCGCTTGACACCGCCAAAAGGCAGCTCAACGCCGCCGCCTGCGCCGAACGCGTTGATGTACACCTGACCTGCTTTGATTGCCTTTGACACACGTTGCTGACGACCACCGTTTTCGGTCCAAACAGCGGCCATCAAGCCAAAGTCCGTGCCATTGGCCAACGCAATGCCTTCAGCCTCGGTGTCGAACGACATGGCCGCCAAAACGGGGCCAAAGATTTCTTCTTGTGCACAACGATGGTTGGCTGGCACATTGCCCAGCAACGTGGGTGTGACGTAGTAGCCTTCTTTCGGCAGGCCTGGTGAAAGCACACCCTGAGCGACCATCTCAATGCCAGACTTCTCGGCCTCTTTCAAAAAGTACGCCACGCGATCACGCTGCGCGATATTCACAACGGGGCCGCAGTCCAAGTCCATGTCGGGCGTGCCGACTTTGATTTGGGCAAATTGCTTGGCAAGCCTCTCCATGATTTCTGGGTAAATGCTTTTTTGAACAATCAAGCGGCTGCCTGCCGTGCAGGTTTGGCCGGTATTAGCAATGATGCCGCGCGTGATGATTGGCACGGCACGGTCCAGGTCTGCATCGCCAAACACCACATGCGGTGATTTGCCACCCAGTTCGAGCACGCATTTGATGACATTCTTGGCGGCAGCCTTTTGAATCAGCACCCCAACCTCGTTCGAACCCGTGAATGAAATGAAGTTAATGCCAGGATGCTCAGACAGTGCAGCGCCCGCCTCTTCGCCCAAACCGGTCACGATGTTGATGGCGCCGTCAGGGAAGCCAACATCTCTGGCCAGTTCCGCCACACGAATGGGGGTCAAGCACGCATCTTCAGCGGGCTTCACAACGACCGCATTGCCCATGGCCAATGCAGGTGCGATGCTTCGGCCCAACATTTGTGCTGGGTAATTCCAAGGAATGATGTGTGCCGTCACGCCCAGTGGCTCACGCAACACGTTGACGGTGTAACCATCCAGAAATGGCAACACCAAACCGTGAATCTTGTCCGCCCCTGAACCATAAAACTCAAAGTAACGCGCCAAAACAGTGATGTCTGTTTTAGCCGTCGTCATCGGCTTGCCCGTATCACGGGCTTCCAGCGCGGCGAGTTCGGCGTGATGCTCAAGCACCTTCTCGCCCAACTTCATGAGCAAACGACCGCGCTCAAGCGCTGTCATTTTTCCCCAGGCAGAATCCAACGCCTTGTTCGCGGCATTCACAGCCAAATCGACATCGGCCTTTTCGCCTCTAGGAATTTCTTCGAATTTTTGACCATCGACGGGTGAAAGAACATCTAACACCTTGCCGGACAGTGCATTGACAGACTGTCCATTGATAAACATTTTTGTCATGGGGTTTGCCTCAAACTTTCTTTAGTGAATGGCTTCAACAAATGAGCCGCGCTCAATCGTCAAAATTTGGTTAGGAATATCGGTCAACAAGGCCGAGTTGGATTCGGTGATGACCACGGATAGATCTGGACGGCTCGTGCGCAGTCGCCCCAGTGCCTCTGAATATTGAAGTGCCAGCGCAGGTGCCAAGCCTTGAAATGGCTCATCCAACAACACAATGGCGCTGCCCACCATCAAGGCACGCCCCAGCGCCACCATCTTGCCTTGACCACCAGACAAGGCTGCACCCGATCTTGCGAGCATGGGCTTCAATTGCGGCACAACAT
This sequence comes from Limnohabitans curvus, assembly GCF_003063475.1. Lineage (NCBI taxonomy): Bacteria > Pseudomonadati > Pseudomonadota > Betaproteobacteria > Burkholderiales > Comamonadaceae > Limnohabitans > Limnohabitans curvus. The sequence goes on along the minus strand of NZ_NESP01000001.1, from coordinate 2,303,345 downwards.
CCAAGACATGCGCGAGTCGTTCCTCAACCTCTTGGCTTGATAACTCAAGAATTTCGCAAGGGAGTTCTAGGTTTTCTTGAACCGACAGCGTTGGAAAGATCACGCGGTCTTCGGGTGCATAACCGATACCGAGGCTGGTGCGCAAATGCGCCGCAGAGCGCATCAAGTTGTGTTCATCCAAATGCATCTCGCCCGAGGTGGCGGGGATGAGGCCCATGATGCTGCGCAACAAGGTGGTCTTACCCGCGCCATTGCGACCCACGATCGCAATGGTCGTCCCTGCGTGAATGTCTAAGGACAAAGACCGCAGGATGGGAGACCCGGCAAGCGACACGCACAAGTTTTCAATTTTTAGCATGTCAAATCTCCTAAAACTTCTTTTCGGACTTGGAGATTTTTCAGCACCTCATCGGGAGAGCCATCGGCTGCAATCTTTCCTGAAATCCAAGCGGCCACACGCGTTGCATATTTCGAAACGATGTCGACATCGTGCTCAACAAACCAACTGGTGACTTTGCGTTCCTCTAGGGCTTGCATCACCAAGGCCATCAAATCGTGCTTGTCTTCGGACGAGACACCGCTGGTGGGTTCATCCATGATGATGAGCTTGGGGCGCAACATGAGCGCCATGGCCACATCCAACAGCTTTTTATGGCCTTCGGGCAACGCGCCTGCGATTTCGTTTGCTTTGTCACGAAGCCCGACCAGCTCCATCGTTTCAATGATTTCATGGCGATCCACAGATGCCGACAATGATTTCAAAATCGATAGGTTGCCATTTCTAGCAGCCGCAGCAATTTCCAAGCACTCTTGCACTGTGTGTTCAACAAACAATTGGGGGAGCTGAAACGAGCGTCCGAGTCCCAGACGAACAATGCTTCTTGGCGTTTTGCCCGTGATGTCGGTGCCATTGAAAAATATCTGTCCAGAGGTCGGCTTGAGGTAGCCCGTACAAATGTTGATGAACGTGGTTTTTCCTGCACCGTTTTGGCCAATCACTGCCAAACGCTCACCTTCGTTGAGTTCAAAATTGATGTGGTCAGCCGCGATGACGCCACCGAACGCCAGATTGACATCCTTTGCCAGCAAGATTGGACGACTCATACTTGCGCTCCCTTTTTTTCTTTTCGCTTCTCAAGCGCACCAATGATTCCATCGGGTGCAACCACAATCACGACCAACAGCGTGAACCCCAACAGCAGTTGCCACACACCCGCCATGTAGGCCGACGCGGTGAGCTTGACGGCTTCAAAAATGGCAGCCCCCACGAACGCACCGAGTGAATGGCTCACGCCACCCAAAATCGTGATGAACACCAGCTCTCCTGAGCGGGTCCACGAACCGATGTCGGGCGTCACCAAACCTTGCGCCAGCGCAAAAATGGCACCTGACAAACTGACAAACAAACCAGAAATCACGTAGCCAACCCACAGCACGCGGTGGGCGGAGAGCCCCAAATACTCAAGTCGTGTCTCGTTGCTCTTGAGGCCTAACAACGCCTCACCCGATCCAGATTTGATGAACCGTTGGTAGAACCATCCAGCAAGCAGCGACATGACCAAGGTGAACACCAGCAGAATGGTTTCAAACTCGTTGCGCTCCGTCACAAAGCCCAAGAAGGCTGGACGGTCCACACGGATTCCGTCGGTCCCGCCGGTGAGTGAATACAACTTGCCCAACAAGGCCACGATCACCATGCTGACCGCGAGGTTCAGCATGCCAAAAAAGATACCGCGATAGCGCACGATGAACAAGCCTGTCACTGCGGCAAACAGCGTGGAGATGACCGTGCCCGCCAAGATCAACACCAGCCCATCAGCGGCAGGGAACGCTTTGGCAACAAATGCAACAGCGTAAGCCGCAACACAAGCAAACATGGCATGGCCAAAAGAAACCTGGCCAGACCTTGCTGGCAAAGCAACGCCTAAAGACGCAAGCCCGTAACAAAGCCCCAAGATGACGATTGTTTTAGACCAAGGGAACATGAGCCCCAAAGCAAGCACAACGCATGCGAGAACGAAGGAAATTAAACCGAATTTCATCAAATTCTCCGAGATTGCGCGACGGTGAAAAGCCCGTTTGGACGCACCAGTAAAACGACCAGCATGATGATGTAAGGCATGGCCACTTCAAACTCAGGCGCGATGTACACCGCGATCGATCGCGCCATACCGATCATGAGTGACGTGATCAAAGCCCCCGTGATTTGCCCCAGACCTGCGGTGGCCACCACCGTGAAGGACACAACGATCATTTCGGCGCCAATCCCTGGCGACAACGACGAAACCGGTACAGCCAATGCACCACCCAGTGCGCCAAAAATCGCGCCCAAGACGAACACCAAGGTGGCGATTTTTTTAACGTTGACACCCATAGCGGTGGCCACCTCACGGTGATGCGTGATCGCCACCGTTTGTTTTCCTAAAGAAGTTTTCTTGAGAAAAAAGTTCAGACCGAAATAGCTGACCAATGCAATGCCAGGAATGACGAGCACTTGATAAACCGTGTAAGTCACGTCAAAAAATTCAACCGTCCCCAGCCGCGTCACAAGCTCGCCCGCTGAATACGGCGATGTGCCCCAAATGAGTTTTTGCACATCTTCAAAAATCACAAAAGCCGCGAATGTCACCAGCAACTGAATGACGGGGTCTTTCTTTTGGAAATACCGCAGAAGCGCCACTTCCAAGATCAAGCCAACCACAACGCCCACCACAATGGCAGCGGTGAGCAACGACAAGAACAAGACAGGCGTCGAGGCGAAGTCATGTCGCATCACAAAGCTGGTGATGCTTGCAGCGGAATAGCCACCAAACGCATACAAGCTGCCATGTGCGATGTTCAGAACGCCCAAAACACCAAAAATCAGCGTCAACCCAAGGGACACTAAGAAAAGCAAACCAGCATAAGAAATGCCGTCTGCCACGCCCAGTAATAGTGTGTCTAAATTCATTGAATACCTGCTTGTTGAAGTACGAGTTTGGCCATGAGGACCACCGGACGATCCACCATTTTTCCGTCCAGTTGCACGGCGCCGCCAGCGGCATTGGCATCGGCCAGCACAATGGCTTTGGCTTTTTCTATGTCAGCGTCTGAGGGACGAAAGCCTGCAATGACTGGGTCCACTTGTGCGGGATGGATGCAAAGTTTTGCAGTGAAGCCCAGTCGCTTGCCCCGGGCAATGTCACCTTGGATGATCTGATCCGATGTCAGGCTGACGGTGACGCCATCAATGGGCGCTGCAAGTTCAAACAAGCGGCTCATCACTGTCATCTGGTAGCGCAAGGGAAGAAGCTCCAGCTCGTCAGCGCCGCACGCCATGCCTAAGTTGGCCTGCAAATCGATGTTCCCCAATGTCAGCCGAACCACCGAGGGGTGTGAGGCGATGTCTTTCATTTGATCAATGCCATGCGCACTTTCGATCATCGGAATGATCCAAACGGGGCGCTGCAATTTGCTCTCGATCTCAGCCAGTTGCGCCTTGGATTCAGCCTTGGGCAGAAGTACGGCGTTGATGCCTAACTTTTTCACCAGCTCAAGGTCTTCATGGAAAAAGGGCGTGCCGTAGGCGTTGATGCGCAACACGATGCGGCTCGAAAATTCTTTGAGTAAATCAGGCAGCGCTTTCAACAGCATGTGGCGCGCGTCCTGCTTTTGCGCCAGAGGCACCGCATCTTCCAGGTCAATGATGACCGCGTGCGCATGGGTTGCCAGCGCTTTGGAAAATCGCTCGGGGCGATTGCCCGGAACAAAGAGGAAGGCTTGCGCACTGCTCAACGCGTCCTTCAGTCGTTTGAAGGCGGTCATGGCAGAAGCGCCCCCACTTGTTGGGCCGACTCGATGTGCCAAAGCGCATCTATGGCCTGCTTGAGTTCATCACGGGTGGCACCGTGTGAGTACACGCCAATGCGCATGGCTTTTTCTTCAATCTCATCACGCGACAGCGTATTGCCAGGATCACCTTTGGGTTCATCGACGCGGCCTGCAAAGACGTGTCCAGCGTTTGTTTCGACCGTGACTTTGCCAATCCAACGGTTGGGGTAAGCGGCATCGACCTCGTCGTCTAAAACCATGACAACCCGATCTCTGAGATCGGTGATTTCTGGCTTTTTGAAGTCTTGGTCAAACTCACTCAATCCGGCAAAACCATGTTTTGCGGCAAGGGACAACACGGTGCCCATTGAAAACTTGGATTGATGCACGGTGGCAGGATCAACGACAGGGCCAAGCACATCGATTGCACCTTGGTGCACGTGCGTCGTGACTTTCTTCAAATCGCTGATGGTCAGATGGTGGTCACGCATCACTTGCAGCAACGCATCTGCCGCAGGGTGTGTGTGGCGGCAAGAGGCATGACACTTGAACGATGTTTCAACCGTGGCCCATCGGCTGCCGAGTCGGTCTGTGAGCTTGGTCACGTCCGTATCGGTGGACATGCCCGCAGCCATGCCTTGCTTGCCTTCGAGAATTTGCTGCGCGCCCGTGAAGCCATCTTTGGCCAAATAGGCCGACATCAAGCCCGTGCCAGCCGCATGCGCCGTGTGCAGTTGTTTTGAATCGGCGGCATCGCGCAAAAATTCCCACAAACCAGCGGCTTGCGTGCCGGCCGATCCAAACGCATGCAGCATTTGACTGGGCGTTAAATTGAGCAGGCGCCCCACAGCCGCTGCCGCCGCAATGCTGCCAGCGGTTCCTGTGGTGTGAAAAATTCTGTAGTGTGAGCGGCCCAAAAACTCGCCCACTCGGATGCCCACTTCGTAACCCACGATGGATGCCACGAGCAAGTCTTGCCCAGAGGCACCCATGGCTTGGGCCACGGCCACAGCGGGTGAAAAGACGACGGTTGCCGGATGAAAAACGGATCCGTTGTGAACGTCGTCTTGCTCCACCACATGCGATGCCGCCGCGTTGGCCATGGCGGCAAAGTAAGGCGTGCTGCGTTTGCGGTTGTAAAGAATTTCTGATGGACCGGTACTAGGCCCCATTCTTTCAATGAATGTGCCAATGGTTTCAACAGCACGCGCGCCTTTTCCAGCAACCGCAGAGCCAAACCAATCCACCAACAGGTCTTCTGTTTTGCGCAAAACATGAGGCGGAATGTCACGGGCTTGCAGCTGCGCGGCAAACGTTGCGAGCTGTTGGCTTGGGAAAGTTTTGTCCATGGCTTAGATCGCTCCGACTTGTTTCATCTCAGCAATGACCGAGGCACTGAGCCCCAGCTCTTTGAGGATCGTTTCTGTGTGCTGCCCAACCGCGGGGATGGCATCCATTCGGTAGGTGTACTCGTTGTTCACGCCCGGCGGCAAGAGCGCAGGCACGTCCCCCACGGGAGACTCAACGTATTGCCAACGATGGCGCGCACCCAGTTGGGGGTGGTCCCAAACGTCTTTCATCTCATTCATGCGCGCATTGGCGATCTTGGCGTCATCCAACCGAGCTTCGACTTCCGTGATGCTGAGCGTTTGAAAGCATGCATCAATGATGGCTTTCAGCGCGGTCCTGCCTTCATGGCGCTTGGTGTTGCTGTTGAAACGCGCATCGGTTGCCAGCGCCGAGTTCAGCAACACCTTCTCGCAAAAGACTTGCCACTCGCGCTCGTTTTGAAGACCCAAAATAACGGTTGCACCGCCCCCCACGGGGAATGGACCATACGGATAAATGGTGGCGTGCGATGCGCCGGATCTGGCAGGCGGTTCGGCACCGTTGAAGGCGTAGTAAAGAGGAAAGCTCATCCACTCACCCAAAGCTTCGAGCATGGAGACATCAATGTGTGAGCCATGGCCTGTTTTTTCGCGCAACAACAAGGCAGAAAGAATGTTGGTGTAGGCGTACATGCCAGCCGCGATGTCTGCAATGGAACACCCAGCTTTTGAGGGACTGTCTGGGGTGCCTGTGACAGATAAAAACCCCGCCTCGCTTTGAATCAACAGGTCGTATGCTTTTTTGTCGCGGTACGGCCCGTAATTGCCGTAGCCAGAGATATCGCACACGATCAAGCGTGGGTTGATTTTTTTCAAATCTTCTGCAGACAAGCCCAGCCTTGCGGTGGCACCGGGCGCCAGGTTCTGGACAAACACGTCCGCTGTTTGAAGCAACTTCAAGAGCGCGTCCATCGCTTGTCCGTGCTTGATGTCTAACGTCAAACTTTCTTTGGACCGATTGGTCCAAGTGAAGTGCGAAGACATGCCGTTCACGCGCTGGTCATACCCTCTGGCGAAATCGCCCACTTCGGGTCTTTCAACTTTGATGACACGCGCCCCCAAATCTGCGAGCTGTCGTGTGCAAAACGGTGCGGCAATGGCGTGCTCTAAAGACACGACGGTGATGTGATCGAGAGGTCGTTTCATGTTGCGGCTCAAAACGAACGCGGCAGTCCGAGCAAATGCTCTGCCACATAGGAATAAATCAGATTTGTGGAAATGGGTGCCACTTGGTACAAGCGCGTCTCGCGGAACTTGCGCTCCACGTCGTACTCGCACGCAAAGCCAAAACCACCATGGGTTTGCAAACAAACATTGGCTGCTTCCCACGACGCTTTGGCTGCCAGGTACTTGGCCATGTTGGCCTCTGCGCCGCAAGGTTTGCCGGCATCAAACAACTCGCAGGCTTTGAAGCGCATGAGGTTGGCAGCTTCGGTTTCGATGTAACTGTCTGCGATGGGAAATTGAATGCCTTGGTTTTGCCCAATCGCGCGACCAAACACGGTGCGGTCGGTGGCGTAGCGACGGGCGCGCTCGATGAACCAATACGCGTCGCCAATGCACTCGGCGGCGATCAAGGTGCGTTCAGCGTTCAGGCCATCCAAGATGTATTTGAAGCCCTTGCCTTCTTCGCCAATCAAATTCTCGACAGGGATTTCAAGGTTGTCGAAAAACACTTCGTTGGTTTCGTGGTTCACCATGTTGCGAATGGGCTTGACGGTCATGCCGTTGCCAATCGCCTGCTTCAAATCCACGATGAAGATCGACATGCCTTCACTCTTGCGCGTCACATCTGCGAGCGGTGTGGTGCGTGCCAGCAAAATCATCAAGTCGGAATGTTGAATGCGTGAAATCCAAACTTTTTGGCCATTCACCACATAACGGTCGCCCTTTTTCACGGCCGTGGTTTTGAGTTGTGTGGTGTCCGTCCCTGTGGTGGGCTCGGTCACGGCCATGGACTGCAAACGCAATTCGCCCGTCGCAATCTTGGGCAAGTACAACTCTTTTTGCACTTGGGAGCCATGGCGCAACAGCGTGCCCATGTTGTACATCTGCCCGTGGCATGAGCCTGCATTGCCACCCGCGAAGTTGATCTCTTCCATGATGACCGAAGCTTCGGCCAGCCCCAACCCCGAACCGCCGTACTCGGCAGGAATCAAGGCAGCCAGCCAGCCGGCTTCAGTGAGTGCGTTGACAAACGCTTCGGGGTAGCCCCGCTCGTCGTCTACTTTTTGCCAGTACGCAGAATCAAAACTGCCGCACATGGCGCGCAGTGCTTCGCGCAATTCTTGATGCGCATCGGGGGTAGGGATTTGGGTTTTCATCAAGATTTCAAAATTAAATTAAGCAAGCTCAGCCGTGGCTTGCATGGTCAGCCAGCCTTCATGGTCTTGTGCCCACAAACGCACGTGTTTGCCATCCACTTGTGGCTGACCACTGACGCGCACATGGCGTTGGTCGGCACATTCAAACGTGGGACGCAATGCTTTGAACTCAAAGCGTCGGATCGGACGGTCGGTATGTCGGCGCACCAAATCAACCAACCACGTGGCAATCAAGGGGCCATGAACAATGAGGCCGGGATAGCCTTCGACCTGAGTCACGTATTTGCGGTCGTAATGAATGCGGTGGCCGTTGAAGGTGAGCGCTGAGTAGCGAAACAGCAGCACATCATCTGGAATGACATCACGTGTCCATAACTCACCCGTGGGCTCGCCTTGCGTTGCCAGAGTTGCCGCCGCAATGGGCGCGGGCACCGGGTCACCGGGCTGGGCGGCAGGCCGATACACAATGTCGTGCTCTTCTGTCAGGCACAAACCTTGCGCGTTGTGCACTTCATGTTTGACGAGGACAAAAAGCAAATCGCCGGAGCGGCCCGATTTGTGTGTGACGGACTCAATGGTGGACACGCGTTTGACGGCATCGCCCACTTTCAGCGGAGCGTGCCATTGCAAACGCCCACCTGCCCACATGCGACGCGGCAAGGGCACGGGCGGTAAAAAACCGCCCCGCTTGGCATGACCATCTTCACCAATTTGAGACTGCTTCGCAGCAGGCAAAAAGTACAACCAATGCCACAGCGCAGGAAGCGCATCCCCAGGCATGGGCAATGGGTCATCTCTGTCTAAGGTTGCGGACAAGGCACGCACAGGGGCCGCAGAGATTTCATCATTCAATGTCTCTTGCTTGCCGACCCATGTCGTTAGCAAATTCATGTCGAGCTTTGTTGTCATGGCCGCCATCATTACGGCAAAACCAACAAAGGGGAATCTCGATTTGTATAAGCTTCCCTTGTGCTTTTTTGAAATCTAGGGTTAGCCCTTAATTCCTTAGTGACACGAGCAGCCCCTGCAAAACCTCTCGGCGCATGTGTTGGTCTAGGTAATCGGCCAAGCCTTCAAACACCGTTTCTAACGTGGGCGTTTGCGCGCCAAACAAAGCGTGCAACACCGCAGGGTCTTCGAACAAACCATGCAGGTAAGAACCCATCACGTTGCCTGCATCGTTTTGCCACGACAAACCGGGCATCACCTCATGTGCCACCTGCCCTGCTGCAGCCATGGCGGCGTGAGCTTGGGTTTGGCCGTGGTGAATTTCGTAGCCACTCACTTGCACGCCCGACAAGGCAGACCATGCACCGCGCAACTCACCAAACTTGGCGCGGGTGCGTTGCACGGTTTTGTCAGCCGCGAATTGCGTGACCACGGGCAACAGCCCTAGGCCCGCTGCATTGCCGTCAATGCCGTGTGTGTCAATCAAGGCCTCGCCCAACATTTGCAAACCACCGCAAATGCCCAGCACGGCACCGCCCTGCTCGGCGTGTTTGGCAATGGCCGCGTCTAAGCCTTGCGCGCGCAGCCAAGCCAGGTCGCTGCTGGTGTGTTTTGAGCCGGGCAAGATTACCCAATCGCTCACCTGCAAGCCCACTAAGTCAGCAGGGCTGCGCGCCCACAGCAAGCGCACACCTGGCACGTTTTTGAGCGGCTGAAACTCATCCAAGTTGCTGATGCGCGGATAGGCGATGACGGCCACTGTGCGGGAACGCACCCCCTCGGGGGACAGCGAGGACACGGCAGTGCCGAGCGTGGGGCCGTAGTGAAACACACCATCTTCTTCCGGCAAGCCGTGCTGCCACCACATGGGCAACACCGCCACGGTGGGCACGCCGGTGAGGTCTTGCAGCATCTGGGGCGCGGGTGCGAGCAACGACGCGTCGCCCCGAAACTTGTTGAGCACAAAGCCGCTGATGCGTGCTTGATCTTCAGGAGGCAACAAAGCCCATGTGCCGTACAAGTGGGCAAACGCGCCACCTTTGTCAATGTCGGTCACCAACAAGCAGCGCGCATCGGCATGACGCGCCACGCGCAGGTTGACGATGTCGTTGGCCATGAGGTTGATCTCGGCGGGAGAGCCTGCACCTTCGATCACCACCACGTCATTTTCGACACGCAAAGCGTCAAGCGATGCGGCGATTTGTGGCCACACTTTTTCGCTTCGGCCACGCCAAGGGGTGTTCGTTAGCTCGTTGTTCACCTCACCCAGCAACACCACTTGGCTGTGTGTGTCAGCCTCGGGTTTGAGCAGCAAAGGGTTCATGCGCACATCGGGCTCGGCCTTGGCCGCGAGCGCTTGGAAGTATTGGGCAGACCCTACTTCACCCAGCCCGTTGTGCGAGGCCACCACGCGCGCGTTGTTGCTCATGTTCTGCGCTTTGAACGGCGCCACTTTCAAGCCTTGGCGCGCATACCAGCGGCACAAGGCCGTGGTCAACCAGCTTTTGCCAGCACCGCTGGAGGTGCCCAGCACCATCACACATTTGGCGGTCATGGATACGTTCCTTTTGCGTTTAATTTAGTCTTCGATGCCGCGCTGTGCGGGAATGCCTGCATTGAAGGCGTGTTTGATTTTGGTCATTTCGGTCACGGTATCGGCCAGCGCAATCAGCTCTGGTGGGCAACGTCTACCGGTCATGCACACATGCACGTCCTTGGGTCGCGCCGCTAGGGTGGCCAACACATCGGCCAACGACAACCAGCCGTAAATCAGTGGGTAGGTGATTTCATCCAGCACCACCAAGAAAAAGTCGCCACTCAAGATGGTGGCCTTGGCTTTTTGCCAACCGTCACGGGCAAGCTGTGCGGAATGTTCGAGGTCTTTGCTTTTCCAGCTGAAGCCATCGCCCAAGCCTTCGACAGGAATACCCAATTGTTCAAACATGCGGTGCTCACCAAAGCGTGCCGTGGGTACTTTCATGAACTGGTAAATCTTCACCGCTTTGCCACGCCCATGCGCGCGCAGGGCCAAACCAAACGCCGCAGTGCTTTTGCCTTTGCCATCGCCCGTGTTGACGATGAGCAAGCCGCGTCGATCGGCTTGCGGCGTGACACGCGCGTAATTAACGGGAGGTTGTTCAATGTCCACGCGCTGTGCTCTTGTTAAAGCTTAGGCACGGCCACCCACTGGCCATCCAGCGAGTGAATGGCAATGCGTTTGTCAAACACGGCTTCGACGGCACGGTGTGTGGCGGCATCGGCGCACGCACCTTGGTGCACCACGCGGCCTGCTTGCATGACCACCATGTCGTCTGCATGCAAAGCCATGCCCACTTCGTGCAGCACGCTGATGACGGTGGTGTTTTGCGCAGTCAAGCAGCGCACTTGCTCTAGCCAATCCACTTGGTGGGGTGGGTCTAAGTTGGCAAGTGGCTCGTCCATCAACATCACTTGCGCTTGCACGGCCATGGCACGGGCCAGCAACACGCGTTGACGTTCACCGCCTGAGAGCTGGCCAATCGAACGCTCGCGCCAATCCCACGCTTGTGTAGCTTTCAACGCGGTTTCTACCACGGCATGGTCATGGGCATTGGGTGCTGCCAACCAGTCTTGGTGCGGCATACGACCCAACATGACCACGTCCCACACACGCAAGTCGTCAGAGGTTGATTCGTTTTGACCTAACCATGACAGTTGCTGCGCGCGCTGCTTGCGGTCCATGGCCATCAACTCTTGGTCAAACAAAAAGATGCGGCCACGGACGGGAAGCAAGCCCGCCATGACCTTGAGCAAAGTGGATTTGCCAGCACCGTTGGGGCCAACGATGCTGGTCCAGCGGCCTGCCACAAACGACAGATCGATGCCATGCAACACCGCTTGCCCAGCAAGAGACACATGCACATCGCGCAATTGCAAAGCCATCAGCGGTGTATGCATCATGCAGCCCTCGCCGTTTGACTGCGGTACATCAGCCAGAGCAAATAACCACCGCCCAACACCGCAGTGAGCACGCCCACGGGCATCTCTTGGGGCGACAACAGCATGCGGGCGAGCAGGTCAGCTGCCAGCAACAACGCGCCGCCCATCAAGGCGGACAACAACACGACCCAGTTGTGTTTTGTCTTCACCAGAGAGCGCACCAAGTGCGGCGCAGCCAAGCCGACAAACGCCACCAAGCCCGTTTGTGCCACCGCTGTGCCGGTAGCCAACGCCAACACACACACCAGCGCCACACGCACGGGCGCGAGCGGCAAGCCCAAACTCAACGCAGTGGACTCACCCAAACTCAAAGCGTCCAACACGCGGCTCAGCGCGAAGGCCAACACCACGCACACCAGCAACACGCCCAGCATCAACACGCAAGCGTTCCAACCGATGAAACTGGTGGAGCCCAACAAAAACCCTTGCATGCCTTGCAACACATCTGGGCGCATGAGGGTGATGAGTGACGCCAACGCACCCAACACCACACCCACAATCACACCCGCCAACAACAAACGCAGCGTGTGCTGCACGCCACGCGCCAACACCAGCGTGAGCATCACGGCCAACACTGCGCCTACAAACGCTGCGCCTGTTAACCCCAGGCGTACCAAAAATTCTGTGGCAAACGGGTTGCCACCAAACAGGGCCAAAGCCACCGCCACGCCCAACGATGCACCAGAGGCACTGCCTAACAAATACGGATCTGCCAAGGGATTGCGAAACAAGCCCTGCGCCAACGCGCCTGCAAGCCCCAGCAATGCACCTGCGGCGCAAGCGCCTACGCTGCGCGGCAAACGGATGTCCCACACGATTTGCCAAGCCGTGTCGTCGTGCATGGCGCTGAGCCAACTCTCGAACCCTGTGCTGCCTACGGCACTGCCTAAAGCAATGCCGAGCACGCACAACACCAGCAAGCTCAAAGCCACCAGCATAGGGGACCAACGCGCACCGTGCGTCGTCATGGTTGGCCTTTCTCAGTCAAGCATTTCGCCATCAAACGCGCGGCCTCGGCCATGCGCGGGCCCGCACGCACCAACACATCGGATTCTTCTGACTTGAAATGACACACACGTTGCGTGCGCATAGCCCGCATGTTCTGCCAGCCAGGGCGCGTGGCCATGTCGGCAAAGTTGCTGTCGCCCACCATGATGATGTCAGGCTGCGCACGCACCACAAACTCAGGATTGATTTTGGGAAAGGGGCCGAGCGATGCAGGCAAGATGTTGCGCGCGCCTAAGCGCTGCAAGGTCTCACCAATGAACGACGATTCGCTGGCACCATAAGGCGCACGGCTGACTTCAAAGTACACACGCTGGCCTTTGGCCTGCGCTGGAATAGATTGTGCGGCTGCATTCACAGCCGCATCGATGTGACGCCACACGCGGTCACTCTCAGCCACCGGCACATCCAAAGCCTGGGCCACGATGCGCATGACGCGCTGCACATCGGCATGCGAGCGAGGCTCCAACGCTAACACCGTCAAACCCAAAGAAGTAAAGCGCTCTGCACCACGCGCCGAGGTGGCCATCAACACCAAGTCGGGCTTAGCCGCCACCACGCTTTCAATATTAGGGTCGATGCCGCCGCCCATGCGCGGCAACTTGGCAATGCTCTCGGGCCAATTGGAATAACGGTCCACGCCCACCAGTTTTTCGCACTGCCCCAAAGCACACACTGTCTCGGTGAGTGAGGGCAACAGGCTGACGATGCGTTGCGGTGGCTTGGTAATGGTCACCTCTATCTGGCGGTCATCGCGGAGCATCACGGCTTGCGCGAGGCAGGTGAAACTGGTGATGACCATAAGGAACCACCGCACGCACCATACAGCCATGCGCTCGTTCGGCGAGCGCTTACGCATAAGTGGCCTCCCACTGCTTCACGATCTGGTGCAACTGCGCCACACCATCGGTCAAGGCCGCAGGGCCTGGTTGCAAGATATCGGCGGACTTGATTTCAAAAATTTGGTGATTCCGAACCGCTGGCACGTCTTGCCAACCCTCGCGTGCAGCGGCTTTCTCAGGGCGAAACTTTTTGCCGCACAGCGAGCCAATGATGATGTCGGGCGCACGGTCCACGATGGTTTGGCCTTTGGCAATGATGCGGTCTTTGCCCATGGGCATTTGCGCCAACTCAGGAAAGCAATCGTCGCCACCCGCGATGCCAATCAACTCAGACACCCAACGAATCGCGCTGATGTGCGGCTCGTCCCACTCTTCAAAATACACCTTGGGTCGGCGCTTGAATGTGGCCGCAGTTGCTTGAATGGCGTCTAACTCGGTACGCATTTGCTGCAAACGTTGCAAGCCCTGCTCGGCTTGACCCACCATCGCAGCAACTTGGTAGAGCATCGAAAAAATCTCGTCCACGCTGCGTTGGTTGAACACCGTGACCTGCACACCCGCACGGATGAGCAAGGCCGCGATGTCCGCCTGCAAATCAGAAAACCCAAACACGCAATCGGGCTTGAGCGCCAAGATCTTGTCAATCTTGGCGCTCAAGAACGCGCTGACCTTGGGCTTCTCATCACGCGCACGGCGCGGTCGCACGGTGTAACCCGAGATGCCCACAATGCGCGCCTCTTCCCCCAGCATGTACAGCCACTCGGTCGTTTCCTCGGTGAGGCAGACGATGCGTTGGGGGTATAGATCAAGCATTCAATTTACTTGGGTTGGTATTGCAAGGTTGCAAAGATACCTCGGCCTGGGGTGTTGTAGCCACCCGCCAATTCGTAATTTCGATTGAAAGCGTTTTCTAATTTCACACGGGCAGTCCAATCGGTATCGATTTTGCGACTCGCATAGAAAGTCCATGTGGTGTAACCGGCTAAAGTTCCCGAGCTGCTGCTATTGATATCACCGCGATCAGATGCACCAACAAATTTGGTACCAACTTCATAGCCAGAAATCCAACGAGAAATATCAAAAGAACCATACTGCTTAGCGCGACGACCTGGTAAATAGTTACCCGTCACGTTCAAAGGATCCTGAGACACATAGGAAGCTTTGATGTTGTTACCCCAAACATCAAGTCGAGCAGTGAACTCGTACCCTCGATTGCGAACCTCTCCGACGTTGTTGTAGCCGTTAGTCAACCAATCAATTGCATCTTGGGTTTTGGTTTGAAAGTAAACGACTCGCATCAGCGCCTTGTCTACGCTGTAGACAACACCCAACTCTTGGGATCGATGAGTTTCAGGAAGCAAATTAGGACCACCGTACGCTAACTCACTGCCAGTGGGCGCACGAAAAGCTGTAGACATTGTGGAAGTTAGACGCCAAGGTTCAGACAGTTGGTAGCCGAGCCCCAGTAAGTGGTTATTGTTGGCATATTCTTTCTTTAAAGCCGAGCCGCTCAATCGATTCATCGTCAACTCATCGCGGCGCACATTGCCTTGAAGACTCCAGCGATCCAACTTGCTTGTCATCCCCAATGAATAACTTGTTGTGTCCCTGTTTAAGTCATATGAGCTACGTTGCTGAAACTTCTCATTTGACTGATCTAAACCAAAATTTAATGTAGTGGAGGAATGAATCGCGTAGTTATTCGACCAACGAAATACATCTTGATGACCTGCGTAGTAGCCATCTGATGCCACTAAGCCATTCTTAACTGCATCGTATGAATAATTAGCCGCGGTTGCATCAAAATTCGTCACCCAGTTTTCCGTCAAACGTTTATTGACGTAACCTCCCACCAAATCAGTTTTTATTAATAATTGATGCGTATCAGTTTTTAAACCTGAGCCCCAATTGCTGTCGTCGTAGTCAATGACCGAATTCTTCAAACTACCACGAATGCCAACACGTAATGTGGGATCGATTCTTTGATCAACCTTAGCGGCTGCATATTGATTGCGATAAGCGTCACGATCAGGGTTAACGCTCGCGCTCTTATCAGCATTCATGGCAGAGAAACCAGCGGTACCGGAAACGCCTGCATTGAGGTCAAAACTGGTTTCATCGGCACGTCCACCATAGCCAACGCTCAGATCTCCCGTTTTACGAGACCCAATCGTCGCAATACCATATGCTTTAGGAGCGCCCTTACGAGACCGCGTGATGATATTTATGACACCACCAATGGCAGACTCACCGTACAAAGCTCCTGCATTACCGCGTAAAACTTCAACCTGCTCAATTTGATTCAGAGGCAAATCTGTGATGGTCAATGCACCTGCACCATCAATTTGCGATCGAACGCCATCAATCAGCACGACCACGCTTTTACTTTCTTGCCCACGCAAAAAAAACGAAGTTGTAGCGCCAGGTCCGCCGTTACGACCAAACTCAAACCCTGCTTCTCCTTGCAGCAAATCTGCCAATGTGACAGCCTGCGACTTATCAATATCTGCACGGGTAATGACCGACACAGACGACAACACATCAGACAAAGGCTGCTCCATGCGCGAAGCAGAAACCACCACAGGATTAACTTCTATGCCCTGCGCTTGAACACTAGCAGCAACTGCCAAAGACAAAACAGAAAGCGCAGGCGCAGAAAAACGCGCGAGTGCACGCGCACGGAGACGGATAGATTTCTTCATGATTTAAATACCAACTTTGTGTGCTCTCACCGCCTTCCCCGACAGTGCTTGAGCGATTTAGCGGCGCGTTTTAGACGCACCGCCACCTTGTTGGCCGGTATCCGGGCTGGCGGAGACTACCTCTGTCGCCTTCCCAAGCGCTTGTTCAAGGCGTTCAGTGGCTTGTGTGACAGAAGCGGAGCCAAAGGGCTCGTCCGCTTGACCGTTGCGGGGGCAGCGCAGGTTTGGTTTTTGTCGAGCTGATCGACGCAACCCTCCTGCTTCCCGTTGAACTGAGGCATGTGAACCACACCTCGAGCACCAACATTGACAATTTTAACGATTAACCTTGCAGCCACCTTAAAATGTCTGGGCCATGTCACAAACACCCCTGATTGATCAAATTGCCCAGCGCGTCGAGCATTTGCTACTGCGTCACGAAGAACTGCAGCGCACCAATGCTTTGCTGGCGACCCAAGTTCAAGAGCTGACGCACGAGCGCGACTTGCTGAAGTCTCGCTTAGGCGCAGCCCGCCACCGCATTGACGCATTGATTGATCGACTGCCCCAAGGCGCAGAGGCTACGACCAAGGACAACGCGTGAAACAAATCGAAGTTCAAATCATGGGCCAAGGCTATGTGCTGGGTTGCCCCGAAGGTGGTGAAACGCGCTTGGGCGAAGCCGTGGGCAAAGTGGATGAGGCCATGTGCAAAATTCGCGATGCTGGCAAGATCAAAGCGCGCGACCGCATTGCCGTACTCGCCGCCCTCAACTTGGCTTTCGACTTGACCGACCGCCCCGCTGCTGCTGTACAAGCCAGCGGTGATGGCAGCGCACACAGCACTGACCTGCACAACTTGCTGCAGCGCATGGATGCGGTGCTCGCACGCGACAACCAGCTCATCTAAGCACGCCTACAATCTAAGCGTCTGCAAGTCCTTGGGGCTTTATATTTCCTTGAACCAATGCTCATAGAGCTCGGGCTTGGAACATCGGTTGATGAGCGTGATCGTCTCGCGTCAGATGAACCCAACGTTGACCTGACCTCGCCCACCTGAACCCCCGGTTCAGGATGACGGCCCTGAGGCTCCTTGCAGACACCTTTTACTCTTTAAGGCCTGCACGCTCATGGACCTCCAGCCCCAATTGATTCTTGAACTCGCCGCGCTTGGCATTTGCACTGGCTTTTTGGCCGGCCTGCTCGGCATTGGAGGCGGCATGATCATGGTGCCTTTCATCACCTTCATGCTTTCGCAACGTAGCGTGGACGCAGACCTGGCCGTCAAGATGGCCATTGCCACGTCAATGGCGACCATCATCTTCACCTCGATCTCAAGCGTGCGCGCCCACCACAAACGTGGCGCAGTGCGCTGGGATTTGGTCAAAGGCTTGGCACCCGGCATCGTGTTGGGCAGCATGATTGGCAGCTTGGGCGTATTTGCCTTGTTGAAGGGGTCTTACTTGGCCATCTTCTTTGGTTTGTTCGTGGGCTTCTCAGCCACGCAAATGTTCTTAGACAAGAAGCCCGCACCCACACGCCAAGTGCCAGCCACCGCAGGCCTCATGGGCGCGGGTGGTGTGATTGGCTTTATTTCTGGTTTGGTGGGCGCTGGCGGTGGCTTTATCAGCGTGCCATTCATGACGTGGTGCAACGTGGCCATTCATAACGCCGTGGCCACCAGTGCAGCTTTGGGCTTTCCGATTGCCGTGGCCAATGTGGTGGGCTACATCATCAGCGGCATGTCGGTACAAGGTTTGCCTGACGATGCGTTTGGTTTCATTTGGGTGCCGGCCTTGACTGTCATTGCGGCTTGCAGCGTGTTCACAGCCCCGCTAGGCGCAAAAGCAGCACACATGCTGCCCGTGAAAAAACTCAAACGCGTGTTTGCCAGCGTGCTTTATGTGCTGGCCGCTTATATGTTTTACAAAGGCATCACGAGCTGAAATTACTGAGGCACCAAGCACCACGGGGCTTGGTACTCGACAAGGCCCATCCACAAGGCCCAGCCTGAACTGACGGCGAGTGCGGCCCCGGCCAAACGCACACCCCATGCGCCGCTGCGGCCATCTACGGTTTGTACGCCTCGCAAGCGCAACCAAACCCATGGGCCAATCGTCAACACCACGGCGCTGCCCAATGCAAAGAGCGCCATCACACCAGCACCTTCAACGGGGCTGTTGCTGAGTGCAGCGACCAAAAGCGCACCGTACAAAAGACCGCAAGGCATCAAGGCCCACAAAACACCAAGGACCACAGCACCGCCATTGCGCAATTTGAGGTGCGCTGTCATCGCCTGCACACGCCGCCAAATGCCGCGACCAAAGCCTTCGAGCCAAATGGGTTGTTCACCACGCCAAAGCAACAACAGCCCAACCATGAAGGCCACGATGTGAAGCAACGTCCACAAGGGGCGAAACACCGCCGACTGTGTGCTGAGCCACCCCACGCCTTGCATGGTGCTGGCCGCCAATGCGCCCAAAGCGCTGTAGCCCACAACGCGCCCCAATTGAAATAAGAGCATGGCCGAAGTGCCCTGCCCTCCCGTTTGCTTTTGGGCCGCACGGCCAATGCCCGCACAAGCCGCACCGCACATGGCCAAACAGTGCGGCCCACCCGCGAGCCCCATGAGGAGTGCGGTAAGGGCCAAAGTTGTGTTCATCAGATGATTTTAGAGAACCTTGCGCGGTTCTTGTCGGCTTGCAGGTATTTGTCAAACACCATGGCCACACCACGCACAAAGAACCAACCCAGCTCAGTCACGTGAATAGCAGCGTCATCCATGGTCAACAAACCTTGTTCTTGCATCGCCTCTAACGCTTTGATCTCTGGGGCGAAATACTGCTTGAAGTCCACCAAATGCGACAACTCCACCGATTCAAACAGCACGCTGCCTTGGCACATCAGCGCCATGATGACGGTGCGGCGCACCAAGTCATCACGCGTCAGGGCCATGCCACGCGCAACGGGCAAGCGGCCTTGGTTAAGCAAGTCGTAGTACTCGTCCAATGTTTTCACGTTTTGGCTGAAGGTCGGACCCACACGGCCAATGGAAGACACGCCTAGGGCGATCAAGTCGCAATCAGGCTGCGTGCTGTAGCCCTGAAAGTTGCGGTGTAAACGGCCCTGACGCTTGGCCACCGCCAGCGCATCAGTGGGCAATGCGAAGTGGTCCATGCCCACATACACATAGCCCGCGTCCATCAGCACGCGCATGGCACTTGAAAGCATGACCAGCTTAGAGGCCGCAGGTGGCAAGTCTTGGGTATGGATGCGGCGTTGCGGTTTGAAGCGCTCGGGCAAATGGGCATAGGCATACAACGCGATGCGGTCTGGACGAAGCTTGACCACCTGGCCCAGCGTGCGCTCAAAGGTCTCAGGCGTTTGCATGGGCAAGCCATAAATCAAATCCACGTTGACCGACTCAAACCCCAGCTCGCGCGAGGCCGCCACCAAATCAAACACTTGCTCTGCGGGCTGGATGCGGTGCACCGCCTTTTGCACGGCGGGTTCAAAGTCTTGCACGCCAAAGCTCAAACGGTTAAAACCCTGCTCTGCCAAAGCGGCCAATCGTTCCCGCGTGACCGTGCGTGGGTCAATCTCAACCGAGTATTCACCGCCGGGCGCAAACTGAAAATTGCGGCGCAGCATGGCCATGAGTTGCGCCAACTCTGCATCGCTCAAAAACGTAGGGCTGCCGCCACCGAGGTGAAGCTGCGACACCACTTGGCCTTGACCTAAGTGGGCAATGTTGAGATCGACCTCGCGCTCTAGATAACGCAAATATTCGGCGCCACGCTCATGGTGCTTGGTGATGATTTTGTTACACGCACAGTAATAACACAGCGACTCACAAAACGGGATGTGTACATACAGCGACAAGGGGTAGGCTTTTGCGCCTACACCATCGCGGCGTTGTTCTAGCGCTTGCAAGTAGTCAGCCTCACCAAACGCCTCCACAAATCGGTCTGCCGTGGGATACGAGGTGTAGCGCGGCCCAGCCACGTCATAGCGCCGTAAAAGTTCTGGATTGAGGACAAGAGAATGCATAAGTTCACACCTAAATTTGCGCTCCATAATAGGCGTGCAGGCACATTAAAAAGTTGACCTGCATCAACACAAACGACTGTCAGCACCCATGAATTCCACCAGTATCAAAGTCGCCTGTTCCAACTGCAATTTGCGAGAGCTCTGCATGCCTTTGGGCTTGAATGAGAGCGAAATGGAACGTGTGGATGAGGTGGTGGCGACGCGTCGCAAAGTGACTCGCGGTGATAACCTTTTCAGAAATGGTGACAAGTTCAACGCGCTGTTCGCCATTCGCACAGGGTTTTTCAAGACACGCATCTCATCTGAGGATGGCCGCGATCAAGTGACGGGCTTTCAAATGGCGGGCGAAATCATTGGCCTAGATGGCATCGTGAGCGACCACCACACCTGTGATGCTGTCGCGCTCGAAGACGCTGAAGTGTGTGTGATGCCGTTTGATCGCATTGAAGAGTTGTCACGCGAAATCACTTCGCTGCAGCGTCATGTGCACAAAATCATGAGCCGTGAAATCGTGCGTGAAAACGGGGTGATGTTGCTGCTGGGCAGCATGCGGGCTGAAGAGCGCTTAGCCGCCTTCTTGCTGAACCTGGTGCAACGCTTGCACGCCAGGGGTTTCTCTCAGTCAGAATTGGTTTTGCGAATGACGCGTGAAGAGATTGGCAGCTACTTAGGACTCAAATTAGAAACCGTGAGCCGCACGTTTTCTAAATTTGTGGAAGACGGCATTGTTGAGGTCAAGCAGCGCCACGTGCGCATCCTCAATCCAGACGCGCTCAAACTTATCGTGAACGCACAAACCTGTCAGCCAGGTTAAACCGCAACAGGCTCGCAACACGCCTCTTGCTTGGGGCAACCATCTGGACGCTCGGTGGGCACCAACGGGCAACGGTTCATTTCAAATGGCGACACCGAGAGCAAGGTTGTCAAAGCACTTGATGCCGCTGTGATGCTCCAAAAAACAAAAAACGACAAGGTGTACACACCTTGTCGTGAAAGCTCAATGGGCTGACCAAACCATTGCATGTCTTGCGGGTCTACAAATGCAAACACCAGCATTTCCAAAACACCCGCCACTAAAAAGGCGGGCCATGCAATCCACATCATTCGCTGAGCCAACATTCTGATTCTCCTGAGAAGGAACTAATTCAGTTTAGGGCTGAATGCGCTAAAAAGTTATGGGGTTTTCGCGGGGGTGTCTGGCTTAGCTGATTCAGCTTTGGGGGTCACCACATGGTTGCGCGCCTGCATGGCGGGCGCCAACTGCATGTCTTTTTCTGCTGCCAAGGTTTTGTTGATGTCTAAACCTCGGCGGTAGTAGTCATCGGCCACCACGGGGTCAGGAATGCGAATCGCAATCGCCAAGGTGATGAAGCCAGCCACAACCACTGCAGCAGGCCCCGCAATGATGAGCCATACATGGCCGTATTGCCACCAAGGTTTGGTATCAGGTGTGTCTTGTTTCATGATGCATTACCTAGGAACGATGAACACAGATTTCTCGACCACGAAGTCATCCGTACCCAGGGCCTGGATTTCAAACGTGATTTTGTGCGAACCGCCTTCGACAGAACCATAAGGGATATCGGCTCGCAATACCACCCAACGGGCTTGTGCAGGGTCCACCATCACCTCAGTATCGGTCGTGATTTTCAAACCGGGCAAGCCTTTGACGGACAAGCGGTACGTTTGAACAGTTTCAGCCGCATTCATGATTTGCAAACGGTACACGTTTTCCAGCGTGCCGTATTCGGTGATACGAGACAAGGTTGAGCGGTCACGCACCACATCAACCTTAAAGGGCGTGCGCAAACTGAGTGAAACAAATAAACCCACCGTCACCGCCACCAAGATCATGGTGTAAATCTGAATACGAGGCCGCATCAAGCGTTGCCAGATTTGTTGAGGCGTCCACTTGTTGTCCATCGCATTTTGCGTGGAGTAGCGTACCAAACCACGGGCGTAGCCCATCTTGTCCATCACGGTGTCGCACACGTCAGCACAAGCACCGCAGCCAATACATTCGTATTGCAAGCCATCGCGGATATCAATGCCGGTGGGACACACTTGCACACACAAAGTGCAGTCCACGCAGGCACCCAAGCTCAAAGCTCCTGCTTCGGCTTTCTTAGAACGTGGGCCACGTGGTTCGCCACGCTCTGTGTCATACGTGACGATGAGTGTGTCGTTGTCAAACATGGCGCTTTGAAAGCGCGCGTAAGGACACATGTATTTACACACTTGCTCACGCATGAAGCCCGCATTGCCATACGTGGCAAAGGCGTAGAAGAACACCCAGAACAGTTCCCATGAACTCATCTGCGTCAGGAAAAACTCCATTGCCAGCTCACGGATGGGGGTGAAGTAACCCACAAAAGTGAAGCCAGTCCAGATCGACAAGAAGATCCAGATGATGTGCTTGTACCACTTCTTAACCAACTTCTCCAACGAGAAGTCTGCGTCGTCCAAGCGCATACGGGCGGAGCGGTCGCCTTCGACCTTGCGCTCAATCCACAAGAAAATTTCGCTGTAAACCGTTTGCGGACAGGCATAACCACACCACAAACGCCCCGCCACTGCCGTGAACAAAAACAGCGCCAAGGCTGAAATCACCAACAAGCCCGTGAGATAAATAAAGTCTTGCGGGTACAAGACCAAACCAAAAATATAAAACCGGCGCGACGCCAAATCGAACAGCACCGCTTGACGTGTGCCCCACTCAAACCAAGGCAAACCGTAAAACACCAGCTGCGTCAGGACCACCAAAATCCAGCGCCAATAAGCAAAGATACCCTCCACAGAGCGAGGGTAGATTTTTTTCGATGCAGCATAAAGCGAGACCATCGCCTCGTCCGCAGAGCCCGAAGGCTCTGGAACGATGGGGATGGTCTTGCGCTGCTTGGAGTCGTCAGCAGAGTTCAAAGCGTTTTACTTCGCAACAGCAGGTTTATTCGAGAAGCCCCAAACATAGGCGGTCAACACGTGAATTTGTGATTCAGTCAAACGGCCTTCTTGTGCTGGCATTTGGTTGACCTTACCGTTGTTGATCATCGCGGTGATGGCTTCTTCGCCCCAGCCGTGCAACCAGATCTTGTCGGTCAAGTTAGCCGAGCCCATGGCTTGCATACCTTTACCGTCAGGACCGTGACATGCAGCACAAGCACCGAACTTCGACTTACCCAAAGCGGCACGCACGGAGTCATGTGGGCTGCCAGACAAGCTCAACACATAGTGCGACACGTTACGGATGTCATCAGGTGTTCCGACAGCTGCGGCCATAGGAGGCATTTGACCAATGCGACCTTTGGTGAGTGTCTCTTTGATTTTGTCAGTCGTGCCGCCATGCAGCCAATCGCTGTCGGTCAAGTTGGGGAAGCCTTTTGAACCGCGGGCGTCAGAACCGTGGCACTGTGCGCAGTTATTCATGAACAAACGCTCACCCACAGCCATGGCTTTGGGGTCTTGCGACAGTTGTTCGGGTGTTTGTGCGTTGAACGCTGCATACAAAGGCTCGAGTTCTTGGTTGGCCTTGGCCACTTCAGCTTCGTATTGACCTTGCGATGTCCAAGCCAACTTGCCGGCATAGCCACCCAAGCCTGGGTAAGCAATGAAGTACACCACAGCAAATACCATGGTGATGATGAACAGCCACAGCCACCAACGTGGGAGGGGGTTGTTCATTTCACGCAAGTCCTCGTCCCAGACGTGGCCAGTTGTGCCGTCTTCTTCGTGCGCTGACACTTTGACTTTGGCCGAGAACCACAGCAAAAATGCGCAGTACACGATGCCAAAAATGGAGATGGACGATACGAAGATCGACCAAAAATTACTTGTGAAATCACTCATGATTCGATTCCTTTACAAAGGCCTCTAGGCCTTAGTCTTGATCGAGGGGCAGCTTTGATGCTGCCTCAAAATCTTCTTTGTTACGTCGAGAAAAAGCCCACACCATGATGCCGATGAACACGGCAAACGAAATCAACGTGGTCGCGATTCGCAGATCATTGACATCCATGGGGTGTCTCCTTATTTGAGCGCGAGGCCCAGTGATTGGAGGAAAGCAATCACAGCTTCCATCTCGGTTTTACCCGTGACGTCTTCTGAGGCCTTAGCGATTTCTTCATCCGTATAAGGCACGCCCACAGTGCGCAATGCCTTCATGTGTGCGGGCATTGCTGCTGCGTCCACCGTGTTCTTCAACAGCCATGGGTACTCAGGCATGTTGGACTCTGGCACCACATCACGTGGGTTGTTCAAGTGAACACGGTGCCATTCGTCACTGTATTTGCCGCCCACGCGAGCCAAGTCTGGACCGGTGCGCTTGCTGCCCCATTGGAAGGGGTGGTCATACACAGACTCACCAGCCACCGAGTAATGGCCGTAGCGCAATGTCTCGGCACGGAAAGGACGGATCATTTGCGAGTGGCAGTTGTAGCAACCTTCACGCACATAGATGTCGCGGCCAGCCAACTGCAACGCAGTCAAAGGCTTCACGCCAGTGACGGGCTCAGTGGTGGACTTTTGAAAGAACAAGGGCACGATCTCAACCAAGCCGCCAAAAGCGACGGCGATCAAGATCAACACGATCATCAAAAAGTTATTGGTCTCCACGCTCGCGTGGGAGAAGCCTTTGGAATTGTTATCAGACATTTATTTCTCCTCAGGCGTGTGCAGGTGCTGGAATGGCAACGCTCACGGTATTACCGCTGGTCACAGTTTTGACCACGTTCCACAACATGATGACCATGCCTGTCAAGTACAACAAACCACCGGCCATACGAATCACGTAGAACGGATAAGTCGCTTTGACTGACTCGACGAAGGTGTAAGTCAATGTGCCGTCGGCGTTGATCGCGCGCCACATCAAACCTTGCATCACACCGGCAATCCACATCGCAGCGATGTACAACACGATGCCGATCGTGGCCAACCAGAAGTGGACCTCAATCGCCTTGACGCTGAACATTTCCTTGCGGCCAAACAACTTAGGAATCAGATAGTAGATAGAGCCCATGGACACCAAGCCCACCCAGCCCAAAGCACCTGAATGCACGTGGCCAACGGTCCAGTCGGTGTAATGGCTCAAAGCGTTCACAGTTTTGATGGCCATCATGGGGCCTTCGAAGGTGGACATGCCGTAGAACGACAGAGACACGATCAAGAAACGCAAGATAGGGTCGTCGCGCAGCTTGTGCCATGCGCCAGACAAAGTCATGATGCCGTTGATCATGCCGCCCCAGCTAGGTGCCAACAACACCAAAGAGAACACCATACCGACCGACTGAGTCCAGTCAGGCAACGCGGTGTAATGCAAGTGGTGAGGACCCGCCCACATGTAAGTGAAGATCAAAGCCCAAAAGTGAACAATCGACAAGCGATACGAGTACACAGGGCGACCTGCTTGCTTAGGGATGAAGTAATACATCATGCCCAAGAAGCCAGCGGTCAAGAAGAAGCCCACCGCGTTGTGGCCGTACCACCACTGCACCATCGCATCTTGTGCGCCAGCGTAAGCAGAGTAAGACTTCATCATGCCGGCAGGAATGGCCGCGCTGTTAACGATGTGCAGCAAGGCCACCGCAATGATGAACGCACCGTAGAACCAGTTGGCAACGTAAATGTGTTTGACCTTGCGCGTGCCAACCGTACCGAAGAACACCACAGCGTAGGCAACCCACACCACAGCAATCAAGATGTCGATGGGCCACTCGAGCTCAGCGTATTCCTTACCTTGGGTGAAACCCAAAGGCAAGCTAACCGCTGCCGCCAAGATGACCAACTGCCAACCCCAAAAGGTGAAAGCAGCCAATTTAGGCAGGAACAAGGCCGTATGGCAGGTGCGTTGCACCACGTAATAGCTGGTTGCGAACAGCGCACAGCCGCCGAACGCAAAGATCACCGCGTTGGTGTGCAATGGACGCAAGCGGCCATAGGTCAACCAAGGGATGCCAAAGTTCAGTTCGGGCCAAGCCAGTTGAGAAGCGATGATCACGCCCACCAACATGCCAACCACACCCCAAACCACCGCCATGATGGAAAACTGCCGTACAACGGTATCGCTGTAAACGGCTTGCTCTGATGAGTTCATCGGTCACCTTTCATTTTCAAACCAGTATCCTCAAATCACTCTTGCGAGTTATTGATTCATATCAATCGTTTCTAAGAATACGCTCGCCTTCTTGCTCCACGCTGTCGAACTGGCCTCGATGAACAGCCCACCAAAGGCCGCCCAGAATAAAGAGAACCAACAACACCGACAGCGGAATCAATAAATACAAGATATCCATCAAAATCCTTTGGTGAGTCGTAAAGAATTCAATACGACCCACAACGAGCTCAACGCCATTCCCAACCCAGCCAGCCATGCGGGCAACAAGCCCACCACGGCCAACGGCACGCACAAAGCGTTGTAAGCCGCAGCCCACAACAAGTTTTGCCGCACCACCCGCAGGGTGTGCCTCGCCAACTTGACGCTTTGCGCCACCACCAACAAGCTGCCGCCCATCAAGACCAAGTCCGATTTGGACTGAGCCAAGGGCACCGCATTGCCAAACGCCATCGACACATGGGCACCGGCCAAGACAGGGCCATCATTGAGGCCATCTCCCACCATCGCCACCCGCGCGCCTTGCGACTGCGCAGTTTGCATACGTGAGAGCTTGTCTTGCGGCGTACACGCCCCAAATGCTTGGGTAATGCCCACCTGCTGTGCGACTTGCTGAGCTGACTCAGGCTGGTCGCCCGAGAGCAACCACACATCCACATTCAGGTCTTTCAATGCTTTCACGGTTTGGACCGCGTCGGCACGTATGTCTTCAGACAGTTGCCAGCTGGCAAGCCACTCGTTTTCACTGCATAAGTGTACTTGGCAAACACCCGCCGCATCGGGTATTCCCTTGGTTTTTGGTGCGCAAAACGTGAACGACCCCAAGCGCAAACGTCCGTCTAGGTACCCTTCCAAGCCCTGACCAATCATTTCGTTTACATCTTGAACGTCCGGTGCAGCAACATCCCTCGCAGACTCATGCGCTTGCACCAGCGCTCGTGACAAGGGGTGCAGCGAATGTTTGGCCAACGCTGCAGCCAAGCCCAAGGCGAACGCTGGCGTCACCCCTTCTGCCGTCATCACCTGCGTCACGCGCTGACCGTCTTGGGTGAGCGTGCCTGTTTTGTCAAAAATCAAGGTGTCAATTTCAGCCAATGACTCCAAGGCTTGCAGGTTGCGCACCAGCACACCGTGGCGCGCCAAATTACCCGCCGCGGCCAGCATGGCCGCCGGTGTGGCGAGCGACAAGGCACACGGACACGTCACCACCAGCACTGCCACTGCCACCATCAAGGCGTGACCAGGGTTGGTGGGCCACCAATACACAGCTGAGAGTGCAGCCAATACCAGCACACCTACCAAAAAGGGCTTGGCAATGCGATCGGCCAACTGCGCCAAGCGGGGTTTTTGCAGCGAAGCGTTTTCCATCAAAGACACGATTTGCGAGAACTGCGTGCCCTCGCCCACCTGCACCACCCGCACCGTCACAATGCCGCTCAGGTTATGGCTGCCCGCCACCACCGTGTCGCCCACGCCACGCACTTGCGGGCGTGACTCGCCGGTCAGCAAGGCCTCATCAGCCAAGGTCTGGCCTTGCAAAATCACGCCGTCGGCAGGAAAGCTCTCTGACGGCAACACACGAATCACATCACCCACCATCACGCGACGCACGGCCACGCGCTCAAACTCGCCACTTGGCAACTGGCGCTCCACGCTGTCGGGCAAACGGTTCATCAAAGCTTCCAGCGCCCCCGCCGTGCGGTCGCGCACGCGCAGTTCTAACCAGCGGCCTGTGAGCAAGAAAAACACAAACATGGTGAGCGAGTCGTAATACACCTCGGCACCAAAAATACCCTCGGGCTCAAACGTGGCGACAGAGCTCAGCAAGAACGTGATCACCATGCCAAGCGCCACCGGCAAATCCATGCTCACGCGGCGCGCACGGATGTCACGCAAGGCATTGCCAAAAAACGGGCCACACGAGAAAAACACCACGGGCAGCGTCAACACCCATGACGCCCAACGCAACAAAAACACCATATCAGGCGTGATGTCGCCCTCGCGCGACACATACGCGGGATAGGCATACATCATCACTTGCATCATGCAAAAGCCAGCCACCAACCAACGCCACAAAGCCCGGCGACTTTCTTCGTGGCGGGCCTGGCGCAAACTGCTGTCGGCCGCTGGCAGAGCGCCATAGCCTGCTTTGGCAATGGCCGCCATCCATGCCGATGGCGTCACGCGTGCGGCAGACCACACAACTTTGGCGCGATGCGTGGCAGCATTGACCTCAGCGGATTGCACACCCGGCACGGACATGAGCGCCTCTTCGACCGTGAAAGCACAAGCAGCGCAGTGCATGCCTTGGATCACCACGTGCGAATCCCAGCAGTCGTCAGCGCCTTGGAGGGTGGGTTTGTGTGGTTGGCTAAAACGCAACCACTCTTGGCGGTCGTCTAGCAGTTCAACCATGGAAGAATCAGAATGCATAAGGGATGTAGCCTAACGGTTTCGTCTTGCCAGAGCTTGACGTGTATCAACACGAGACGCACAACATGCGTTAAGCTTTAGTTGAAATTAACAAAAGGAGCAGTTTATGTACAAACGAATTTTGGTGGCCACCGACGGCTCGACCTTGTCCAAAAAAGCCATTGCCAGCGCGATTGAACTGGCTGCTCTGAGCGGCGCCGAGCTGGTCGCTGTCAAAGTAACGCCCCGTTACCCGCAAAGCTACTTCGAAGGCTCCTTGCCTTTGACTGCGACTGAAGTTTCGAAAATTGAAAAAGGTTGGACTGACGGCGCGCAAAAAGTGTTGGACGCTGTGGTCAAAGCTGCCAAAGCCAAAGGTGTCACGACCAAGGCCGTGGTTGTGAAGTCTGACATCGTGTCTGACGCCTTGATTGCCGCCGCCAAGAAACACAAAGCCGATTTGATCGTGATGGCCTCACACGGTCGTCGTGGCATCAAGCGCTTGCTGCTGGGCAGCGAGACACAACAAGTGCTGACGCACGCCACCGTGCCAGTGCTGGTGCTGCGTTAATCACGCCGGCATCGCTCACAAAAAAGCCGCTCTGCTGAGCGGCTTTTTCTTTGGGTTCAAGCACTAGGTTTTCGTATCAAGCTGTGAGGCGTTGCTTGGCCGCTTGGTACTCACGCTTCAAACGCGCCACCAACTCAGCCGCAGGTACCACCGCCTTCACCGCGCCAATGCCTTGACCGCAGCCCCAAATGTCTTTCCATGCTTTTTGTGCGCCACCCCCAAAATTCATTTGGCTGGGGTCGCTCTCGGGCAAGTGTTCGGGGTCTAGGCCTGCTTTGACAATGGAAGGTGCCAAGTAGTTGCCATGCACGCCCGTGAATAAATTGCTCAACACAATGTCATCGGATGTGCCGTCCACCACGGCTTGTTTGTAGTCATCCGCGGCACGCGCTTCTTCGGTCGCGATGAAGGCGGAACCAATGTAGGCAAAGTCTGCCCCCATCGCTTGTGCGGCCAGCACGGCACCACCGGTAGCGATGGAGCCGCTCAAAGCCACAGGGCCGTCAAACCACTCGCGAATTTCTTGAATCAAGGCAAACGGGCTCTTCACACCCGCATGGCCACCAGCACCAGCGGCTACGGCGATGAGGCCGTCCGCGCCCTTTTCAATCGCCTTCTTGGCAAACTTGTTGTTGATGACATCGTGCAGCACGATGCCGCCGTAGCTGTGCGCTGCGGCGTTGATGTCTTCACGCGCGCCGAGCGACGTGATGATGATCGGCACCTTGTACTTCACACACAAAGCCATGTCGTGTTCTAAACGGTCGTTGCTCTTGTGGACGATTTGGTTGATGGCAAATGGCGCAGCGGGTTGGTCTGGGTGTTCACGGTTGTGAGCGGCCAATGCCTCGGTGATTTCAATCAACCACGCTTCGAGCTGTTCAGCTGGGCGCGCATTGAGCGCGGGCATAGAGCCCACCACGCCTGCTTTGCACTGCGCAATCAAGAGCTTGGGGTTGCTGATGATGAACAGCGGAGACGCAATGACAGGGAACTTGAGCGATTGCAACACCGGAGGTAAACGCGACATATCTGGCCCTTGAGAAAGTTCAGGGCACGTGAAGTGCCCTGATGATGGTTTTGAATTGAGCGAACCTAAAAACTTAGAAGGCGTCGAGCGCCAACTCAGTCACGCTGTCTGCACCATCCACGATGCTGTCGCGCATGCCTGGCACTTTGGTCAGGATGTGGTCGGCGTAGAAACGCGCGGTGGTGATTTTGGATTGCATGAACACCGCTTCATTGCCCTTGGCCAATTCAGCCTCGGCCACCAACAAGGCACGTGCCATTTGCCAACCGGCCACCAAGTTACCGGTGAGCATGAGGTAAGGCACGCTGCCTGCAAACACAGCGTTGGGGCTGGCTTTGGCGCCTGCCACTACAAAGTCCACCACATTCAAGAAGGCTTCGCGCGCCGCTTTCAAACGTGCGGCCATCGCCTTGGCATTGGCACTGCCGCTCTTGAG
This sequence comes from Limnohabitans curvus, assembly GCF_003063475.1. Classification (NCBI taxonomy): domain Bacteria; kingdom Pseudomonadati; phylum Pseudomonadota; class Betaproteobacteria; order Burkholderiales; family Comamonadaceae; genus Limnohabitans; species Limnohabitans curvus. The sequence continues at coordinate 2,272,767 of NZ_NESP01000001.1, read as the reverse complement.
CAAATCAGCTTCGGTGTTGGCGATTTGCGCGGCAATGCCTTTGGCGGTTTGGCCACCATCACGGCCTGTTTTGCGACCGATCAAGTCGTTGGCTTGAATGGCGGTGGTGCCTTCGTAAATCGTCAAGATTTTGGCGTCGCGGTAGTACTGTGCCGCACCCGTTTCTTCGATGAAGCCCATGCCACCGTGCACTTGCACGCCCAAGCTGGTGACCTCCAAACTCATCTCGGTGCTGAAGCCTTTGACCAACGGCACCAAAAATTCGTAGAACGCCAAGTTGTCTTTGCGCGTGTCGGCATCTGGGTGGTGGTGCGACGCGTCATACGCGGCGGCGGCCACGGTGGCCATGGCGCGGCAGCCTTCGGTATAAGCGCGCATGGTCATCAACATGCGGCGCACGTCGGGGTGGTGAATGATGGGGGCGCTGGTTTTCATGCTGCCGTCCACAGGGCGGCTTTGCACGCGGTCACGCGAGAAAGTCACAGCCTTTTGGTACGCACGCTCGGCAATGGAAATGCCTTGCACGCCCACAGCGTAACGCGCCGCGTTCATCATGATGAACATGTATTCCAAACCGCGGTTTTCTTCACCAACGAGGAAGCCAATCGCACCGCCGTGGTCGCCATACTGCAACACCGCGGTGGGGCTGGCTTTGATGCCCATCTTGTGCTCGATGCTCACGCAGTGCACATCGTTACGCGCGCCCAACGAGCCGTCTTTGTTCACCATGAATTTGGGCACCACAAACAAGCTGATGCCCTTCACGCCCTCGGGTGCGCCTTGCACACGCGCCAGCACGAGGTGGACGATGTTCTCGGCCATGTCGTGTTCACCGTAGGTGATGAAAATCTTGGTGCCGAACACTTTGTAGGTGCCATCTGGCAGAGGCTCAGCGCGGGTGCGCACGGCCGCCAAGTCAGAGCCCGCTTGTGGCTCGGTCAAGTTCATGGTGCCGGTCCACTCGCCGGAGATGAGCTTCTCAAGGTAAGTGGCTTTGAGGTCGTCAGAGCCTGCGGTCAACAAAGCTTCAATCGCACCGTCGGTCAACATGGGGCACAAAGCAAAACTCATGTTGGCCGAGTTGAGCATTTCGCCGCAAGCCGCGCCGATGGTTTTGGGTAAGCCTTGACCACCAAATTCTGCAGGGTGCTGCAGGCTTTGCCAGCCGCCTTCGCAGTACTGTTGGTAGGCTTCCTTAAAGCCGGGCGTGGTGGTCACATGACCATCTTTAAAGAACGATGGGTTTTTGTCGCCTTCCCAATTCAAAGGCACGAGCACAGACTCATTCAACTTCGCGCATTCTTCGAGTACGGCTTGGGCGGTTTCCACACCCATGTCTTCGAACGCAGGAATTTGGGCCACTTGTTCGAGGCCGGCCAAGTGTTCCATGTTGAACACCATGTCTTTGATGGGGGCGATGTAGCTCATTTTTATGTCTCCAAAATTCAATACAAAAAAGGCACCCCGAAGAGTGCCTTTTCACAGAAGGTTTACAACGCTGCGACCAACTCTGGCACAGCCACAAACAGGTCAGCCTCCAAGCCGAAGTCGGCCACGCTGAAGATCGGCGCCTCTGGGTCTTTGTTGATCGCCACGATCACCTTGCTGTCCTTCATACCCGCCAAGTGTTGGATCGCGCCGCTGATGCCGCACGCCACGTACAACTGCGGCGCGACGATCTTGCCGGTTTGACCCACTTGCAAATCGTTAGCCGCATAGCCTGCGTCTACCGCTGCGCGGCTAGCACCAATCGCGGCACCGAGCTTGTCAGCCAGTGGGGTCATGACTTCGTCAAACTTCTCTGAGCTGCCCAAGGCACGACCACCGGAGACGATGATCTTGGCGGCTGTCAGCTCTGGACGGTCGCTCTTGGTGACTTCACGGCCCACAAAGCTGCTCTTGCCTGAGTCGCTTGTTGCTGCTGTGGTTTCGATTTGAGCCGCGCCACCTGTGGCAGCCGCTGCATCAAAACCCGTGGTGCGCACGGTGATGACTTTGACAGCATCTGTGCTTTGCACAGTAGCAATCGCGTTGCCTGCGTAAATCGGGCGCTCAAACGTGTCTGGGCTGTCCACCTTGGTGATGTCGCTGATTTGGCCCACGTCCAACTTGGCAGCCACGCGAGGGGCTACGTTCTTGCCCGCCGCTGTGGCGGGGAACAAGATGTGGGTGTAGTTGCCAGCGATGGCTAAGACTTGCGCTGCCACGTTCTCAGCCAAACCGGCTTCCAGTGTGGCGCCGTCGGCGTGGATGACTTTGCTCACACCCGCGATTTGCGCGGCTGCAGCAGCGGCGGCACCGGCGTTGTGACCAGCGACGAGCACATGCACGTCAGCGCCAATGGCTGCTGCGGCTGTCACGGTGTTCAAGGTTGCGCCTTTGATGCTGGCGTTGTCGTGTTCTGCAATCACGAGGGATGTCATGTGTGTTTCTCCTGCGTATTCGTTGAGATGACGGGCTTAAATAACTTTTGCCACGTTCTTGAGCTTGTCCACCAAAGTGGCCACATCTGGCACCTTGATGCCCGCGCTGCGCTTGGCAGGCTCGACCACTTTGAGGGTCTTGATGCGGGGGCTCACGTCAACGCCCAAGTCTTCAGGCTTGAACACATCGAGTTGCTTTTTCTTGGCCTTCATGATGTTGGGCAAGGTCACGTAGCGAGGCTCGTTCAAACGCAAGTCGGTCGTGATGACCGCAGGCAGGCTGATAGAAATGGTTTCCAAACCGCCGTCCACTTCGCGGGTCACGCTGGCTTTGTCGGCTGTCAGTTCAACCTTGGAAGCGAAGGTGGCTTGAGGCATGTCAGCCAAGGCCGCCAACATTTGGCCGGTTTGGTTGCAATCATCGTCAATCGCTTGCTTACCCAGAATCACCAAACCAGGTTGCTCTTTGTCCACCAAGGCTTTGAGGAGCTTGGCCACGGCCAAGGGTTGCAGCTCTTCAGCGGTCTCGACCAAGATGCCACGGTCTGCGCCAATCGCCATCGCGGTGCGCAAGGTTTCTTGGCACTGCGCGACGCCACAAGACACCGCGATGACTTCCGTGACCACGCCCTTTTCTTTGAGGCGCACGGCTTCTTCCACCGCGATCTCATCAAACGGGTTCATGCTCATCTTGACGTTTGCAATGTCAACGCCCGAGTTGTCCGACTTCACGCGGACCTTGACGTTGTAGTCCACCACGCGTTTGACAGCGACCAAAACTTTCATGCAAAAGCTCCAATATTTAAATTAAACAGATTGACGTTTACGTAAACGTAACATTGTAGAGATCAAAGACGCTTTTTCATCGAACGACCGTGCTTTTCTAGGGAAGTCCCTAGGAAAAACTTAAGCCGGATGGCGCAGCACCACCTCTTGCGGCGAATGCACCAACACCACACCAGCCGCCCGCAAAGCGCTCAGCGCTGCGATGTTGACACGCGAACGCGTCAAAGATTGGCCATTCACAGGGTCTTCCATCCAAAAATTCAGGTTGAAACGCAAACCTTGAGGGGCCACCTCGCCCAGCAAGGCTTGAGGGGCAGGCACCGACAAAACCCATTCAGCGCTCAAGGCTGCTTGGGTCAACAACGTTTGCACGCGGTCCACGTCACTTTCCAGACCAACCCAAAACGTGCAGGTCTGCAACATGTGACGGCTTTCCAGCGACAAGTTCTCAACACGTTGGGTCAACAGCAACTCGTTGGGCACCACCGCTTCACTGCCATTGCTGGCACGCACCAAGGTGTAGCGGGTCTTGATGTCAGTGACGCGGCCTTCAAAGCCATCCACACGCACAAAGTCGCCAATCCGCAGCGAGCGCTCCAGCAAGATGACAAAGCCGCTCACATAGTTAGCGGCTAGCTTTTGCAAACCAAAACCAATACCCACACCCAAGGCGCCGCCCAGCACCGACAAGGCTGTCAAGTCAAAGCCCAGCGAAGACAAAGCAAACAAAGTGCCGATGACCAACAACAGCACGCGCATGGCATTGGCTGCCACCTTGCGCATGGACAAATCTTCAAACGCGCGGTTGAGCACGCGCTGCTCTAGCGTGGCCGACAGCCAAAGCGCCAGCACCAACACAAAGCCCGAAGTGAATACAACCTCCAGCACATGCGACACGCTGATGCGTGTCTTACCCAGCATGAATTGCAGGCCATCCAACTCTTCCATCATCGGGCCCCACCAACCCGTGATCCACAGCACGGCCAGCGCCCAAGCTAGCCAAGACACAACTTGCTCCAAGATACGCGCACCCCGCGAATTGGGGAACACCGCAGCCAAGACACGCGCAATCAAGCGAATCAGCACCAGCGACATCAGCACGGGCAAAGCCATCTTCAGCACGGGCACACGCTGCATCTTCATGAGCACCAGCTTCAAGTCATAGGTGAAAACTAAGGCCAGTGCTGGAAAGAGCACGCCATCCACCAAACGCCGGCCAAACAAAATAGACCCACGCGCCGTGGCGCCACGCCCCAAAGCCCAGCTCAAACCCCAAGCCAAAGCCAAACACAGTGCCAAACCGGCGAGTTCTAACGCAATCGCTGGACTTTGCAAGTCCAGCAACAGTTCTTGTAAATCGTTCATTGTTTAAATATCTGCCAACACGCGCAAATGCGCTTCCACGCTGCGACTCAGCGCACTCAGATCGTAGCCGCCTTCGAGGCACGACACGATGCGCCCCTGTGCATGACGCGCCGCAATGTCGCGCAAGCGGTGGGTGATCCAAGCGTAGTCTTGCTCAACCAGCCCCATCTGCCCCATGTCGTCTTCGCGGTGGGCGTCAAAACCGGCACTGATGAAAATCATCTCGGGTTTGAATTCCTCTAGACGAGGCACCCAATGGGTCTCGATCAACTCACGTACTTCCATGCCTTTGGTGTAGGCCGGCACAGGAATGTTGAGCATGTTGGATGCCGGGTGTTCAGTACCCGTGTGTGGGTAGAACGGATGTTGAAAAAAGCTAACCATCAGCACACGGTCATCGCCACTCAAGATGTCTTCGGTGCCGTTGCCGTGGTGCACATCAAAGTCCACTACCGCCACCCGCTTCAAACCGTGGCGCTCTAGCGCGTACTTAGCGGCAATCGCGATGTTGTTGAAGAAACAAAATCCGCCAGCTTTGTTGCGTGTGGCGTGGTGACCGGGTGGGCGAATAGCGCAAAACGCATTGGCCAGTTCACCGGCAATCACCGCGTCCGTAGCTGCCACCGCAGCGCCTGCAGAAGCCAAGGCTGCTTTCCACGTGTAGCTGTTGATGTTGGTGTCTGAATCCAAGTGCCCATAAGCAGGACCGCCTGCGGCGATGTCTTCCACCAGTTGATCAGACAAACCGCGCAAGGACGCGATGTACATGCGGTCGTGCGCCAGCTCAATGTCGGCCAACGGGGCTTCGGGCGCTTCGATCTGCGTAAGACCTAGATCCACGCCGCTGATGAGCAAGCGGTCTTGGATGGCGCTGAGCCGTTCTGGGCACTCAGGATGCCCTTCACCCATCTCGTGCTTCATGCACAGGGGATGCGTGTAATAGCCTGTTTTACTCATCTCGTCTGCCTCGGTTCTTCTTCAAGTCAGCTTACCATGGTGACCTTGCTTTTTCCCTTGCAAACACTGCGTGAAAACACATACATCCCCGTTTTATATGGCTTTGCAGCCAACTCTTGCGTTACGTCAAATCACTGCCGTGTTGTTGCTAATGGCTGCATTTGCAGGCGACACGGTGGCCAAGTCGCATGCGAAAGCTCACAAAACCGCCGCACACAAAGCCTCCACGCGCGGCCCTGTCTACGGGAAAACCACAGAAGCCATCGCACTGGCAGATGAGCTGGCCCAGCAGCACAAACTGCCCAAAGCTTGGGTGCGCGACCAAATCAGCAAAGCACAGTTTTTAAAGGGCGTGCCCAAGATGGTGCTGCCGCCCACCGTGCCCACCGCCAAGAACTGGCGTGCCTATCGCGAGCGCTTCATTGAAAGCCGCCGCATTGATGCGGGCACCCAGTTTTGGCAAACCCACCAAAGCGACCTCGCCCGTGCGGAGCAAACCTATGGCGTGCCTGCCGAAATGATTGTGGGCATCATCGGTGTAGAAACCTTCTACGGCCAAAACATGGGCAACTACCGCGTGCTCGATGCCCTGACCACGCTCACCCTCAACTTCCCTGCATCACACCCACGCGCGGCTGAGCGCCACGCATTTTTCAAATCAGAGCTAGGCTACTTCTTGGCACAAGCCCACCACCAAGGCGATGCCAGCATCACCGGCAGCTTTGCGGGCGCCATGGGCTGGCCCCAGTTCATGCCCTCCAGCGCGGCCAAATTTGCCGTGGACTTTGATGGCGATGGCCGCATTGATTTGCGCAACAGCCCGGTAGACGCGATTGGCTCGGTGGCCAATTACTTCAAAGCCTTTGGCTGGCAAACCGGTATGCCCACCCACTACCCCGTGAGCTTTGATGAAGCACGTTTGGACAAACCCACCTTGTTGGCCCCCGACATCTTGCCCTCGTTCAGCGTGAGCAACTTCACCGCCAAAGGCGCGGTGCTGGACGAACAAGCGCAAAAGCACAACGGTTCGCTGGCGTTGGTCGAGCTGTTCAATGGCGATGAGCCCCCCAGCTATGTGGCGGGCACCGACAACTTCTATGTGGTGACACGCTACAACTGGAGCAGCTACTACGCACTGGCGGTGATTGAGTTGGGCCAAGCGGTCAAAGCAAATCGCGCTTTGGCCTTTTCTCAATCGAGCACACGCTGACACCTGGATCCATGGGGGTTCATTTGCCGTTTATTTCTCGCATCAGATGCGCCTTGAAGGCAAGCGCAATAGGCGACAGGTTTTTGGCAGCCAAGTGAACCAAATGCCAAGATGATTTCAAAGGAAACTCATCCACGTTGATCACACGAACGCCATGTTCCTTTTGATGACCGTGCAACGCATATTGGGAAATCACGCCAATCCCAAGACCCCCAGCCACCGACTCTTTGACCGCTTCGTTGCTGCCAAGCGCTAAGCGAATATCTGCACGAAATTTCTTTTTGCGAAAGTGCTGATCAGCTGCCATGCGTGTGCCAGACCCTGGCTCGCGCAAGATGAATCGACGATTTCTCAAGTCGTTCAGGGTGACGTTGTGTTGTTTGGCCAAAGGGTCTGCCGAGGCGGCGATCACCACAATCGGGTTGGGCATCAACACCTCATCAATCAGCACTACATCGTCAGGCGGCATCGACATGATGTACAGGTCGTCTGTGTTTTGCCTCAAGCGTCCCAGCACGCCGTCTCGGTTCAAGATTTCAAGCGAGACATCAATCATGGGATAGCGCTTGCAAAAAGACCCAATCAATCGGGGCATGAAATATTTCGCAGTGCTCACCACCGCAATCCGCAAATGACCTTTGGCGATGCCCTTGGTTGCGTGGGCGAGTTGCTCAAACGACGCCAACGACTGCGTGATGTCGCGGGCAGTGACAGCCAGCGCCTTTCCCGTTTCAGTGAGAAAAATTTTCTTCCCAATCACTTCATACAAAGGCAAACCAACGGATGCACTGATTTCTTTGAGCTGCATCGACGCCGTTGGCTGCGTGACGTGCATGGCTTTGGCGGCAGCGCTGACGCTGCCGGTTTCAGCCAAAGCCAGAAAAAGTCGCAATTGTCGGAAAGTGAAATTCATAGACTTTTATCTATATATAGAAATCAAAGAATCGATTTTACAAAACAACACATGAAACCTACGATGCGGTCAAAGGAAATAAAAATGCAGAACCTTCTAGACCCCGCTATCTTGTTTTTTATCTTCGGTGTGCTCGCAGGCGCCGTTAAATCGAATTTAGAAATACCACCCGCTATTTCTCGTTTTTTATCGCTCTACCTGCTCATGGCTTTGGGCTTAAAGGGCGGCTTTGCGCTTTCACACTCGGGGTTGACAGCAGATGTCGGGGTGGGTTTGGGGGCTGCTGTTTCACTTGCCATTTGCATTCCTTTGCTGGGCTATTGGATGCTCAAGCGTTATATAGGCGGCTTTGATGCGGCGGCGGTAGCCGCCACGTATGGGTCTGTCAGCGCTGTGACGTTTGTCACTGCTGTGCAATACCTAGAAAACATGCACATCCCCTATGGCGGCCACATGGCAGCAGCCATGGCTTTGATGGAGTCACCAGCCATCATCATGGCCGTTGTCTTTGCCAACTCACTGCGACTCAAAGCAAACGGCGCACACGCCTTGGTCGCTGGCGGCAAGCCCAGCATGTCGGTGGGCAAGGTCTTGCACGAATCCTTCACAGATGGCGCACAACTGCTCCTGCTGGGGGCTATGGTGGTTGGCTTGATCACGGGAGAGTCGGGAAAGGCGGCCATGCAACCCTTTTCAGGCGATTTATTCAAGGGCATGCTGTCCTTCTTTTTACTGGACATGGGCTTGATGGCTGCACGCAATTTGCCTCAAGTCAAGGGCAAGTCACCCCTCTTGATTGCCTACGCGGTGTTGGGGCCTGTTGTGCATGCGGGCCTGGCTTTGAGCCTGTCTTATGCGCTGCAACTCAACCCGGGCGATGGTGCGTTGTTGATGGTCCTAGCTGCCAGCGCTTCATACATTGCTGTGCCAGCCGTGTTGCGGTACGCACTGCCTGAAGCCAACCCCTCGTTGTACTTTGGCATGAGTCTGGGTGTGACGTTTCCGTTGAATATTTTGTTTGGCATCCCTGCTTATGTGTCGCTGGCACAAGCGGTTTTGTCATGAGGTGTTTGGAAGATGTCTGCTGTCCATTTATACAAACATCACAAAGTTGCCTTTCTGACGCAGCATGGCAAGCAAACGCTTCTGAGGGGGTCACTTGAAACCGCATTAGGCTGCGAACTTGTGCACACCGACGGCTATGACACGGACTTATTGGGCACGTTCACAAGAGATCAAAGCAGGCCATGCTCACAAATTGAAGCTGCAAGGCAAAAGGCCTTGATTGGCATGCGCCTCACCCAGACGACGATCGGCATAGCGAGCGAAGGTTCGTTTGGCATGGATCCATTCGGTGGCTTTATCCCTTGGAACACCGAAGTGCTGGTGTGGATAGACCAAAACTTAGGCCTTGAAGTACACGGCATCGCACATGGTCCAGCCCAAAGCCTACACAAAACCATCCAATCAAAAAATGAATTAGAGGCCTTTGCGAGCGCCGCAAATTTCCCCAACCATCTCTTGGTCTTGAGACCAAACAACCAAGACGACCCAGACATTCTCAAAGGTATCGACAACCTAGCGGATTTGCTGCAAGCGTTTGACTGGGCTAAGCAAAAATCCATCCAGGGCAGGGTCTTTGTCGAAAACGATCTGCGTGCACATGCCAATCCGACCCGGCAGGGCGTGATCCGCAAAGCGTGCGACAACCTCATTCAAAAACTACGCTCCAGATGCCCCCAATGCAACACCCCGGGTTACTGGATCACAGAACAAACGGCAGGTTTACCTTGCAGCGCGTGCGGGCACAAAACGCACCTGCCCATCAGTGAGATCTGGTGCTGTGCAACTTGCGGACACGAAGATCACAAGCATCTGAGTTTGGATCGTTTGGCAGACCCAAGTCGGTGTGATTTTTGTAATCCTTGACAGTCAAACCGCGCGAAGGCGATCGCTTTGCGCCAACGCCCACTGCACATGTTCACGCACCACGTCGCTGCTGTGCGAGAGATGCACTTGCAGTGCTTGGCGCAAAGTCGCATCGTCCGCTTGCCGCAGCGCATTGCCCGCCGCCACTGCTAGGTTACGCAACCAGCGCACGTGACCGATGCGACGAATGGGACTGCCCTCGGTGTAACGCAAAAACTCTGCTTCGGTCCAAGCCAACAAGCGCGCCATGCCCTGCCCCACCAAGCCCGCACGCACATCAAAGTCGGGCAAGCTCGACGCTTGCGCAAACTTGTTCCAAGGGCAAATCAGCTGGCAGTCGTCGCAGCCGTAGATGTGATTACCCATCAAGGGGCGCAGCGCCACATCAATTGAGCCTTCGTGCTCAATCGTCAAATATGAAATGCAGCGACGCGCATCCACCAAGCCTTCGGCCACGATGGCCTGCGTGGGGCACACATCCATGCACGCCGTGCACTGGCCGCAGTGGGCGCTGGTGGATTCGGATGCGGGCAAGGCTACATTCAGAAAAATCTCGCCCAAGAAAAACATGGAGCCTGCTTCGCGGTTGAGCACCAAGCTGTGTTTGCCGCGCCAGCCTTGGCCGCTGCGCGTGGCCAGCTCAGCCTCCATCACGGGGGCTGAATCAGTGAAGGCTCGGTATTCAAATCCATTGGGCTTTAAGGTGTCTATCAACAAGGTATCAATTTGTTGAGCCAGTGTGTCTAGCCGGTTGCGCAGCACCTTGTGATAGTCGCGCCCTCTGGCGTAAACCGACACCACGGCCTCAGCAGGGTTGCGCAAGCGTTGCCACTCGGCGTCTTGCCAGCCCTCAGCGGTGTCGCGCGGCAGGTAGTTCATGCGGGCGGTCAGCACGCTCAAGGTGCCCGGCACCAGCTCGGCAGGACGCGCGCGCTTGAGGCCGTGACGGGCCATATAGTCCATGCTGCCGTGGAAGTTTTGGGCCAGCCAATGTTGCAAATGCGGCTCGGCGGAAGACAGGTCCAAAGGGGCCACCGCAATTTGCGAAAATCCCAGTGTTTGCCCTAGAGCCTGAATTTGCGTGAGCAACAATTTGTAATCGATAGACAACGGATACCTTTGAACAATTCGCCCATTGTAAAAACTCTGGTTTGGCCCGATGAAGCCGCCACCGCTGCGTTTGCCACGCAGCTGGCCGCCGCATTGACACGCGCCAACCTGAATGCTTGCATTGCCTTGCATGGCGACTTGGGCGCAGGCAAAACCACCTTTGTGCGCCACCTACTGCGCGCCTTGGGCGTCGAGGGCCGCATCAAAAGCCCCACCTATGCCGTGGTCGAACCCTACACCGTGGCCGCAGGCGAGGTGTGGCACTTTGACTTTTACCGCTTCAGCGACCCACGCGAATGGGAAGACGCAGGCTTTCGTGACATCTTCGCCAGCACGGGCTTAAAGCTGTGCGAATGGCCGCAAAACGCCGCAGGCGTGATGCCCACGCCAGACCTTGAACTCGACATCCAAGTGGACAACGCCGAGCAACGCCAAGTGCGCATCAGCGCCCTCACCGCGCGCGGGCAGGAGCTACTGGCATGACGCAACACAAGGGCATCCAAAGACGCAGCCTGCTTCAAGGCGGCTCGCTCGCCTTGCTGTTAGGCAGTGCCGACATTGCTTGGGGTGCCAGCATCGTGGCCGTGCGCGTGTGGCCCGCAGCGGCCTACACACGCGTGACGATTGAGAGCGACACAGCACTGAAAACCGTACCTATTTTTGTAGCCAACCCACCGCGCTTGGCCGTGGACATTGAGGGCATTGAACTCAACCCCGCCCTCAAAGAGCTGGTGGGCAAAGTGCGCTCGGACGACCCCTACATCACAGGTGTGCGCGTGGGCCAATACGCCAACAAAACCGTGCGCTTGGTGTTAGACCTTCGCCAGATGGTCAAACCACAGGTGTTCAACTTGTTGCCCGTGAAAACCGGCAACACCCAGTACCAACACCGCTTGGTGCTTGACCTCTACCCTTCTGATGTGGCAGACCCACTGGAAGCCTTGATTGTGGACAAGCTCAAAGGCGGCACGGCCTTCAACGCGCCGTCGATGACGGCCACACCCACACCATCGGCGTCTAAGTTGGGCACACGTGCCGACCCTGTGGGCGATTTGATGGCCAAACCGAACGTGACGCCCGAGGTGCCATCGCCTGCGGCATCCACAGCTTCTGCGCCCATCACCACTGCCGCATCGGTGAACCAACAACAAGACGGCGAACGCTTCATCATCGTGGCACTCGACCCTGGCCACGGCGGCGAAGACCCCGGCGCATCAGGCCCCAGTGGCACACGCGAAAAAGATGTGGTGCTGAAAATTGCGCACCGCTTGCGTGACCGCATCAACAACACCGTCATCAAAACAAAACACGGCAACTTGCCCATGCGGGCTTACCTCACACGCGATGCCGACTATTTTGTGCCACTGCAACAGCGCGTCGAGAAAGCCCGACGCGTGCAGGCCGATTTGTTCATCAGCATCCATGCAGACGCGTTTCAAACCCCTGAAGCCAAAGGTGCCAGCGTGTTTGCCCTGAGCGATGGTGCAGCTTCCAGCGCAGCTGCGAAGTGGATGGCCAAGCAAGAAAACCGCGCCGATTTGATTGGTGGCTTGAACATCAAAAGCCAAGATGCCGCCGTGCAACGCGCCCTGCTTGACATGAGCACCACCGCACAAATCAAAGACAGCCTAAAACTCGGCAGCGCCATGCTGGGGCAAATCAAACACATTGGCAAACTGCACAAAGGCCGCGTAGAGCAAGCAGGCTTTGCCGTGTTGAAAGCGCCCGACATTCCCAGCGTGTTGGTGGAAACCGCCTTCATCAGCAACCCCGAAGAAGAGAAACGTTTGGTCAGCGCTCAATACCAAAACGACTTGGCTGATGCGCTGATGAAAGGCATTGAGCGCTACTTCTCACGCAATCCACCGCTGGCCAAAACCCGTAATACCTGACACCATGACCGACGCACCCGAACAACCCAAAAACCCACTGCACGGCATGACGCTGGAGAAAATCGTCACCGAGCTCGCTGACTATTACGGCTGGGCAGGCTTGGGCGAGCGCATCAACATTCGCTGCTTCACGCAGGACCCCAGCGTGGGATCAAGCCTCAAGTTTTTGCGCAAAACACCTTGGGCACGTGACAAGGTGGAGAGCTTGTATTTGTTCATGCTGCGCGACGTGCGCCGCGGAGAACGTGGGTTTTAACGCCGTCTTCAGTCAGCGTTGATGTGTGCAGCGCGTGAGGCTTTCCACGAGCCATAAATAGCCAAAGCGCCGGGAATAAAAATCATCGCCCAGATGATCTTGTCCAAATGGGTTTTGACCCACGGAATGTTGCCAAAAAAGTAACCCGCCGTCACGATACCGCCCACCCACAACGCGCCACCGGTGATGTCAAAGAAGGTGAACTTGCGACGCGTCATCTGCGCTACGCCTGCCACAAAGGGCGCGAAGGTGCGCACAAAGGGCATGAAGCGTGCGGCGATCAAGGTCACACCGCCGTAGCGCTCGTAAAACGCGTGGGCTTGGTCGAAGGCCCGACGGTTGAAAAACTTGGAATCCTCCCACGCAAACACCTTCGGACCAAAGAAGCGGCCAATCGTGTAATTGGTTTGGTTGCCCGCCACCGCAGCGGTGAGCAGCAAGGCCACGGACAAGCCGTAATCCATCAAGCCCACGCCGCACATAGCCCCCACCACAAACAGCAGCGAGTCACCGGGCAAAAAGGGCATGACCACCAAACCGGTCTCCACAAAAATGATGAGAAACAGCAAGGCATAGACCCAAGTGCCATTGGCTTGCACAAAGGCTTCCAAGTAGCGGTCTACGTGCAGGATGAAGTCGATCAAGAAAGTAATAAGTTCCATAGGCTGCATTATCCCTGCCTCTAAAATGAGGCCGTGCACCCTGCTACCCAACCCCCACGCGCCATCCGCGAACTCCCAGATGAACTGATCAGCCAAATCGCCGCTGGCGAGGTGATCGAACGCCCCGCCGCTGTCGTGCGTGAACTGGTGGACAACGCGCTAGACGCGGGGTCCACACACATCACGCTGCGGTTGTTGGCCGGTGGTGTGCGCCTGATCAGCGTGGAAGACAACGGCGTGGGCATTCCCGCCCATGAGTTGCCCGTGGCCTTGAAGCGCCACGCCACCAGCAAAATCACCAGCCTCACCGAGCTTGAATCGGTGGGCACCATGGGTTTTCGCGGCGAAGCGTTGGCCGCGATTCAATCGGTCTCTGAGTTGTCGGTGCTGTCACGCACGGCAAACCAAGACAGCGCCATGCTGCTCGATGGCCGCAGCGGCGAGCTGCAACCCGCCGCCCGCGCCCAAGGCACGACGGTGGAAGTCAAAGAGCTGTTTTACAGCACACCCGCACGCCGCAAATTTTTAAAGACAGACAACACCGAACTGGCCCACTGCGTAGAAGCCGTGCGTCGACATGCCCTGACCCGCCCTGAGGTGGGTTTTGCCATTTGGCACGAAGGCAAGTTGGTCGAGCAATGGCGTGCGCAAACCATTGACGCGGCTTCGGGTGAAGACCTGAACAAGCAACACCAAGCCGCGCTAGACCGCCGCTTGGCCGATGTGTTGGGCGACGATTTTTTAGAAAACTCGGTGGCCGTGCATTACCAATCGGGCAACGTGACCGTGGTGGGACGCGCTGGCATTCCAGACGCCGCCCGCTCACGTGCCGACCACCAGTTTGCCTATGTGAATGGCCGCTATGTGCGCGACAAAGTCATCACCCACGCCGCACGCAGCGCGTATGAAGATGTGCTGCACGGCCACCGCCAACCCATTTATGCGCTGTACGTCGAGATTGACCCCACGCGTGTGGACGTCAACGTGCACCCCACCAAAATTGAAGTGCGTTTCCGTGATGGCCGTGAGGTGCACCAAGCGGTGCGCCACGCGGTAGAAAACGCCTTGGCGGTGCCACGCGCCAACATGCTCATGGCCAATGCCTTGCAAAACCATGAGCTACCAATGGCGGGCACTTTTGGCGCGGGTGGCGCTTTTAGCGACGCCGCTACATTGGGCGTATCGACACCACCCACTTGGCCCAACGCCAATTGGCAGCAAGCGCCCATGCCTTTGGCTGGCACGCGTGTGTCTGACTTGGGCGCGTTGTGGCAACCCACACCCCGCACCGGCTTGCCCGCGGAAGAACAAACGGCGCAAAGCTTCGCACCCAGCGCTTTCAGCGCAGCCAACACACCAACCCCATCGCTGCAAGAGGCGGCCCCCGAAACTTGGCCTTTGGGCAAAGCCATCGCGCAGCTGCACGGCGTGTACATCTTGGCCGAGAACGCGCAAGGTTTGGTGTTGGTCGATATGCACGCCGCGCACGAACGCATCGTGTACGAACAACTCAAAACACAAATTGACGCGCAGCGTATCAGCAGCCAACCGCTGCTAATTCCCGCCACCTTCCCTGCCACCGCGCAAGAGGTGGCCACCGCCGAGGCCTGCGCTGAAGCGTTGCAAGAGCTCGGTTTAGAAATCTCCACGCTCTCCAGCAAAACACTCGCTGTGCGTGCCGTGCCCAGCAGCTTGGCGCAAGGCGATGCCGTGGCACTGGCGCGCAGCGTGTTGGCCGAGTTGAGCCAACACGACGCCAGCACGGTGGTGCAACGCGCCCGTAACGAACTGCTGGCCACCATGGCCTGCCACGGTGCGGTGCGTGCCAACCGCAAACTCACAGTGGACGAAATGAATGGCTTGCTTCGCCAAATGGAAGTGACCGAGCGCTCCGACCAATGCAACCACGGCCGCCCCACCTGGCGACAACTGTCGATGCGTGAGCTCGACGCGCTGTTTTTACGCGGTCGCTGATGTCCCCCACGCTCATCATTGTGTTGCTGTCGATGCTGCTGGGTATTCAGCCTGTGGCCACCGACTTGTACTTGCCCGCACTGCCTGCCATCAAGGCAGAGTTTGGTGCAACGCTGTCGCAGGTGCAGCTCACGCTCAGCGCTTTGCTGTTGGCCTTTGGCACATCGCAGTTGGTGTGGGGCCCCCTGTCCGATCGCTTTGGCCGTCGTCCGATTTTGTTGTGGGGCTTGGGCACTTTCACGCTCGCAGGCTTGGGCTGTGTGTTGGCCAGCAGTATGCAAGAGCTGATCGTGTGGCGTGCTTTACAAGGCGCTGCTATGGGTGCGGTGGTGATGTGTGCACGTGCCATCGTGCGCGACCTGTACACCCCCGAGACGGGCGCAGGCGTGATGTCTAAGGCGCTGACAGGTTTAGGTTTTTTGGCTTGCGCCAGTGCGCCTTTGGGCGGCTTGCTGACCGACTTGTGGAGCTGGCACGCTGCACTGAGTTTGGTGATGGGATTTGGGGCGATCGCACTGATCTTGGTGGCCCTGACATTCAAAGAAACGGTGCATCGTAAAAACCCACATGCGCTACAGGTCAAGGTGCTAGCAAAGACGTGGTGGCACATCGTGCGCCACCCCACGTTTGTGGCGTTCACCTGTGTGTCGATTGGCTCATACGGCGGGCTCTTTACCTTCTTGGCATCGTCTTCGTTCGTTTTCATCAACTTGTTGGGATTGGCGCGCTGGCAATACGGGTTGTTGTTGTTTTCGATGGCCTTCACTTATTTACTGGGCACCGTGTTGTGCCGTCGTTTGTTGGCTCGATTTGGCGTGACGCAAACGGTCGCCATTGGCGGGGTGTTCAGCTTGGTAGGCGGCGGCTGGATGGCACTCAATGCGTGGCTGGGTGGGCAAAGTGTGGTGAGTCTGATGGGGCCGTTTTATTGGTTCATCTTGGCGCACGGCATCCATCAGCCATGCGGTCAAAGTGGTGCGGTGGGGCCTTTCCCCAAAGCGGCGGGTGCGGCATCGGCCCTAGGCGGCTTCTTGATGATGGTGGCAGCTTTCATCACAGGGCTGTGGCTGGGTGCGGTGCAAGACGGCTCTGCGCTGCCCATGGCGCAAAGCATCGCGTTTTGGTCTGTCATCACTGCGCTGTCGGCTTGGCTGCTGGTGTTGCGCCGTGGAGGCCCGCGTGTCTAACGCATCGCATCTGGCACAAGGCTGGACCGTTGACGCCATCGCCCTCGTTGGTCCGACGGCCAGCGGTAAAACTGCAGCAGCTTTGGCGATCGCCCAAGCATGGCCCGTTGAAATCATCAGCGTGGATTCGGCCTTGGTGTATCGCGGCATGGACATTGGCACGGCCAAGCCCAATGCCGATGAACTCGCACAAGTGCCGCACCACCTGATTGACATTCGCGACCCACTGCACGCCTACAGCGCGGCTGAATTTGCCCGCGATGCCACCACCTTGATGGCCGACATCCGCGCGCGCGGCAAGCTGCCTCTGCTGGTAGGCGGCACCATGCTCTACCTCAAAGCCTTGCGCGATGGCATTGACGACTTGCCCACTGCACAGCCCGAGCTGCGCGCCGAAATCGAGCAACAAGCCTTCGCCTTGGGTTGGCCTGCTATGCATGCCGAACTGGCGAAGGTCGATGCCATCACGGCCGAACGACTCGCCCCCAACGATGCACAGCGCATCTCGCGCGCACTCGAAGTGTGGCGCGTGAGCGGCAAAGCTTTGTCGCAATGGTTTGCTGAAGCAGACGCCACGCGTGCAACGCAACCAGCACTGAATATGCCCCTGCTCTCGCTAGAGCCCGTCAACCGCGCATGGCTGCATGCGCGCATTGCGCTGCGCTTTGACATCATGCTGGCGGGAGGATTTGTGGCTGAGGTACAAACCCTGCGTGCGCGAGGTGACTTGCACATCGATTTGCCCAGCATGCGCTGTGTGGGATACCGCCAAGCGTGGGAGTTGCTCGACCGTGCAGAGGCTGTAGGCGCCGCCCCAGAAAGCATCTTGCCCCAACTGCACGAGTTGGGCGTGGCGGCTACGCGGCAGTTGGCCAAACGACAACTCACTTGGCTGCGCGGCATGGACGAGCGCATCGTCATCCCCTGTGATGCACCCGATGCGTTGGCGCAAACACTGGCCGCTGTGCAGCGGTTTACTGCAACGGCTCTTTGAGCACGTCAGGCAACGGCAAAGGCATGACGGCGATGCCTTCGTCAATCAACCCTTCAGTTTCTTCAGGTGTGGCGTGGCCGCGAATGTTGCGTGCCTCAGCTTCTCCATAGTGCATCTTGCGGGCTTCTTCGGGGAAGCTGTTGCCCACGTCTTCGGTATTCGCCACCACATGGCGCACCATCTTGAGCAAAGCGGCTTGCAACTGCGCGGGCTCTAAATTAGCCGCGTCTTGTAGGCTGGGCAATGTAGGCGTTGCGTTGTCAGCGGACTCGGTCGCATTCAGGTTCAAGCGAGGTGCGCTGAGTTTTTTGCTCACGTTGGCATCGCCGCACATCGGGCAGTTCAGCAAGCCACGTGTGAGCTGGCTTTGGTAGTCATCTTCGGAACCAAACCAGCCTTCAAACACGTGGTGTTGGGCGCATTGAAGGTCTAACACTTTCATAGTTCAATTATCCCGCAGCACGTCTCACACGCGTTGCCACAGTCATAGGCTCTGCCATTGCAGGGGCCATGCACCACTGAGGTGGTTTTGCAGCCAGAGCAATCCTGTGAGGGTTTTGGCGTCCGTCAGCTGGCCATCACGTGACCATGCTAGCAGCTCGTCTACGCTAGCATCAAACACATCGAGAAACTCGCCTTCGTCCAGTTGTCGCTCGCCTTGGGTCAGGCCGCGGGCAAACCAAATGTCGATGAACTCGGTGGAATAGCTGATGACGGGGTGCAAGACACCCGCATGGGCCCACTCGGTGGCGCGGTAGCCAGTTTCTTCTAGCAACTCACGTTGGGCACACACCAAACGGTCTTCGCCTGGGTCGAGCTTGCCCGCAGGGAACTCAATCATCACCTGTTGCACGGGGTAGCGGTATTGGCGCTCCATCACCAAACGGCCATCGTCGCGGATGGCGATGATCATCACCGCGCCGGGGTGAATCACAAACTCACGTGTGGCGGTGTCTCCGCTGGGCAAGCGCACGGTGTCGCGAAAGGCGTGCAAGAAGTGGCCTTTGAGCAGCTCAACGTGGTCTAGCGTGTGTTCGACCAAATGGTCATCAGATGTGGGTTTCATAGTCATCATGAAAAAAGCCAGCTCGAAAGCTGGCTTATGTGAGGTGGCAAGTGCTTAGGTACCCAGCGTAGACACAATGGCTTTGGCACACAAGGCCATCAAACCACCAGGCAAGATGCCCAAGATCAAGATCAAGGCACCGTTGAGGCTCAAGACCACGCGCACATCAGCACCCGCAGACACGGTGGTCGCGGTAATAGGTGCGTCAAAGTACATGACCTTGACGATGCGCAAGTAGTAGAACGCGCCAATCAGAGACATCATCACAGCGAAGACTGCCAAGACGATGGCGCCAGTTTGGCCTGAAGCGATCAACGCTTGCAACACCGACAGCTTGGCGTAGAAGCCAACCAGCGGAGGCACACCTGCCAACGAGAACATACAAGCGGCCATCACACCTGCGTACAGGGGGCTGCGTTGGTTCAAGCCAGCGAGGTCAGAGATTTCTTCGCTCTCAAAGCCTTCACGGGCCAACAGCAAGATGATGCCGAAGGTGGCCAAGGTGGTCAGCACATAGGTGATGACGTAGAACATGGATGAGCTGTAGGCGTTGGCAGCGGCAGCGGTGTTGCCGTTGACCACACCCGAGAGCAAACCGATCAACACAAAACCCATTTGGGCAATGGTCGAGAACGCCAACATGCGCTTGAGGTTGGTTTGCGCCACAGCGGCCAAGTTACCAATCAGCAAGGAGGCAATGGCCAAGACCATCAACATTTGCTGCCAGTCCACGGCCAAGGGCAACAAGCCCTCCACCAACAAACGGATGGTCATGGCAAATGCGGCCAATTTAGGCGCGCCGCCAATCATCAAGGTGATGGCGGTTGGTGCGCCTTGGTACACGTCAGGAATCCACATATGGAAAGGGACGACACCGAATTTGAATGCCAAGCCGCACACCACAAAGACCAAACCCAACACCAACACTTGGTGCTTGATTTGGCCCGAGGCCACAGCCTTGAACACGGTACTGATGTCGAGCGAGCCTGTGGCGCCGTACAACATGGACAAGCCATAGAGCAAGAAGCCGCTGGCCATCGCACCCAACACAAAGTATTTCATCGCAGCTTCGCTGGCCACGGCGCTGTCGCGGCGCAAGGCCACCATGGCGTAGCTAGACAAAGTCAGCAATTCCAAGCCGAGGTACAACACGAGGAAGTTGTTGCCCGAGATCATGACGAACATGCCCAACAAAGCAAAGAGACCCAAGGTGAACAACTCGCCACCGCGCAACATGTCGCGTTCAGCAGCATAAGGACGGCCGTAGACCAAAGTGACCATCACAGCCAAAGCTGCAAAGCACTTGAGCCAGCTGCCCATGGGGTCAGAGACCACCATGTTGCCGAAGCTATAAACCGTTTGGCCTTGTGTGGCGGCAACGGCTTCCAAGTACGCGACCACACCGATGGTGATCAGCGACAAGGCATACGTGGTGGTGCGACGTGGGCACTTGACGAACAAGTCCACCATCGCAATGACGATGGCCATGACAGCCAATAGCATTTCGGGATAAACCGCAGCGATGCTCAGTTTTTCAAACATTTTTCAATCCCTCTTTATTGGGGCAACTTGGAGATGGCCACGTGCTTGAGCAAGTCAGCCACGGACACATCCATCACATCGGTGAAGGGCTTGGGGAAGATACCCATGGCCAACACGGCGATTGCCAACAAGGCCAACATCACGAACTCACGGCCGTTGATGTCGGTCAACTCTTTGACGTGGTCATTGCCCACGGGGCCCAGATACACGCGCTTGATCATCCACAAGGTGTAAGCCGCACCGAAAATCAAGGCTGAGGCAGCAGCAAAGCCAACCCAGAAGTTGTATTTGATGGCACCCAAGATGACCATCCACTCGCCCACGAAACCTGCGGTGCCTGGCAAGCCGCAATTGGCCATACCGAACAACAAGGCAAAAGCAGCGAACTTAGGCATGGTGTTGACCACGCCACCGTAGGCGGCAATTTCACGTGAGTGCATGCGGTCGTACAACACGCCAATCGACAAGAACATGGCGGCAGACACAAAACCGTGGGCAATCATTTGCACCAAAGCGCCAGACACACCGATGTCGTTGAAGATGAAGAAGCCCAAAGTCACGAAGCCCATGTGCGCCACGGATGAATAAGCCACCAGCTTTTTCATGTCTTCTTGCACCATGGCCACCAAGCCCACGTAGACCACGGCCACGAGCGACAAAGCAATCATGAGCCATGCGTATTCGTGTGCGGCATCAGGTGCGATGGGCATTGAGAAGCGCAAGAAACCATAAGCACCGAGCTTCAACATGATCGCAGCCAACACAGCAGAGCCACCGGTAGGTGCTTCCACGTGCACGTCTGGCAACCAGGTGTGCACAGGCCACATCGGCACCTTCACTGCAAACGCAGCGAAGAAAGCAAAGAACAACAAGGTTTGCGCATTGGCTGGCAATGGCAGTTTGTGCCAAACAGCCAAATCAAAGCTGCCACCCGATTGGGTGTACAGATAGATCAAGGCGATCAACATCAACAAAGAACCCAGCAACGTGTACAAGAAGAACTTGAACGCAGCGTAGATTTTGTTGGGGCCGCCCCACACACCGATGATCAAGTACATCGGAATCAATGTGGCTTCGAAGAACACATAGAACAGCATGCCGTCGGCCGCGCTGAACACGCCGATCATCAAACCACTCAAAATCAAGAACGCGCCCATGTATTGGTTCACGCGCTCAGTGATCACTTCCCAGCCCGCGATCACAACGATCACGGTGATGAAAGCAGTCAGCAGCACGAACCACAAAGACAGACCATCTACACCGAGGTGGTAGAACACATTGAAGCGTTCGATCCACATCGATTTTTCAACAAATTGCAGCGCTGAAGTAGAGACATCGAAGTGGTTGAACAAAGGCAAGGTGACAGCCAAGCTGACCACAGAACCGATCAATGCGATCCAACGCACCACCTTTGCATGTTCGTCACGCCCAAAGGCGAGCAAGATGACACCAAACAGAATTGGCGTCCAAATGGCAAGGCTCAATAAACCCATTTTTTATTCTCCTTATTTGAGCCAGACGAACCACGTCATCAGCAAGAACACGCCCAGGATCATGACCAAGGCATAGTGGTAGAGGTAGCCAGTTTGCAACTGACGTGTCCATGAAGACACACAACCCACCAACTTCCAAGAAGCGTTCACCACACCACCTTCGATGATGGCTTGGTCGCCGCCCTTCCACAGACCGGTACCCAAAGCGCGTGCGCCACGGGCCAAGACGTTTTCGTTGAACCAATCTAAGTAGTACTTGTTTTCGAACAAGACATAGATGGGATGGCACACGCGTTTGATCGCCGCAGGCACAGCTGGGTTGATCATGTACATGTAGTAAGAGCTAGCCACACCTGCGACAGCCAACCAGAACGGTGCGGTGCTGAGGGCGTGCAAGGCCATGGCGACAGCGCCGTGGTACTCATGGGCCAGCTCGTGCATCACGGGGTGCTTGTCGGCATTGATGAAGATGGCGTCGCTGAAGAACTCACCGTACAAGAGGGGGTCAATCGTGTAGAAGCCAATCAGCACAGAAGGAATGGCGAGCAAGACCAAAGGCACTGTCACCACCCATGGGGACTCGTGTGGGCCGTGGTCATGGCCGTGATCGTCGTGACCATGGTGGTCATCGTGGCCGTGGTGTGCGTCAGGGTTTTGGTCGTAACGCTCTTCGCCGTGGAACACGAGGAAGTACATGCGGAACGAGTAGAAAGCTGTCACAAACACGCCAGCCAGCACCGCGAAGTGGGCGAAGCCAGCACCAGGCAAGGTGCTTTCAGCCACAGCTTCGATGATGCTGTCTTTGGAATAGAAGCCAGAGAAGAACGGTGTGCCGATCAAAGCCAGCGAACCCAGCAACGAAGTGATCCAAGTGATGGGCATGTACTTGCGCACGCCGCCCATCCAACGGATGTCTTGGTTGTGGTGCATACCCATGATGACGGAACCGGCACCCAAGAACAGCAAGGCTTTGAAGAACGCATGGGTCATCAAGTGGAACACGGCCACTGAATAAGCAGAAGCGCCCAAAGCCACAGTCATGTAACCGAGCTGCGACAGTGTGGAATAAGCCACAACGCGCTTGATGTCGTTTTGGATCAGGCCCAAGAAGCCCATGAACAAAGCTGTGATGGCACCGATCACCAAGATGAAGTTCAGCGCGGTGTCTGACAACTCAAAGAAAGGCGACATGCGGGTGACCATGAAGATACCGGCCGTCACCATGGTCGCTGCGTGAATCAACGCAGAGATGGGTGTGGGGCCTTCCATGGAGTCAGGCAACCACACGTGCAGTGGGAACTGAGCCGACTTACCCATCGCGCCGATGAACAAGCAGATACAGATCACGGTCACCAGCATCCAGTCGGTGCCAGGGAATGTGAGTGCGCCCAATTCACCAGCCTTAGCGAAAGCTTCGGTGTAATTCAAAGTGCCGCCGTAAGCCGCGATCAAACCAATACCCAAGATGAAGCCGAAGTCACCCACGCGGTTGACCAAGAAGGCTTTCATGTTCGCGAAGATCGCTGTGGGTTTGTTGAACCAGAAACCGATCAACAAATAAGACACCAAGCCCACAGCTTCCCAACCGAAGAACAGTTGCAACATGTTGTTGCTCATGACGAGCATCAACATGGAGAAGGTGAACAAAGAGATGTACGAGAAGAAGCGGTTGTAGCCTTCGTCCTCTTGCATGTAGCCAATGGTGTAGAGGTGAACCATCAATGACACAAAGGTCACGACGCACATCATCATGGCGGTCAGGCCATCGACCATGAAGCCGATTTCCATTTTCAAATCGCCCACCACCATCCATGTGTAGAGGGTTTCGTTGAAACGTGCGCCGTCCATGGCGACGCTTTGCAGCGTCATGGCAGACAACACGAAGGCGATGAACACGCCCAAGATGGTGAGTGAGTGGGTCAAGCCGCGGCCAATTTTGTTACCGCCAAAGCGTGTACCAAAAATACCAGCCAAGGCCGAACCCACCAGCGGTGCCATGGGCACTGCCAACAATGTAGAAGCTTGCAGGGTTTGTGACATGATGAATTAACCCTTGAGCGTGTTGAGTTCATCCACGTTGATGCTGGACTTGTTGCGGAACAACTGCACCAGAATCGCCAAGCCAATGGCAGATTCAGCAGCCGCCACGGTCAAGATGAAGAAAACAAAGATTTGGCCGTTCAAGTCACCCAAGTAGTGTGAGAACGCCACGAAGTTCATGTTGACCGCGAGCAACATCAATTCAATCGCCATCAACAAGACGATCAAGTTTTTACGGTTCAAGAAGATGCCGATCACAGAGAGTGCGAACAAAATCGCACCCAGCGTGAGGTAGTGGCCTAAGGTGATGCTCATGCTTTTGTCTCCTCGGCGGCGGGTGCTGCAGGCACGGGTTTGACCGCGTCCATCTTCACCAACGTCACACGGTCACGGGCCTTGACGCGAACTTGGTCGCCCGCGTTTTGGAATTTGCTGTCTTTGCGTGCGCGCAAAGTCAAAGCGATGGCAGCAATCAAAGCCACCAACAAAATCAATGCCGCCACTTGCACGGGGTACAGGTACTCGGTGTAGAGCAACACACCCAAGGCTTTGGTGTTAGAAGCTTGCGCCACCACCACGTGGCCCACATCTGCAGCAGCGGCTGTGGTCAATGCAGCAGATGCCGCATCTACGGCAGCCGAAGCCACATCAACAGGCGCCACCGCAGTGACCGCCGCTGGGGAAATGATTTGTGCAGTCAGTTGTTTTTGAGGTTCGCTGATGCGGAAACCGCCCAACAAGACACCCGCCAATTCCAGAGCGATCACCGCACCCACAGTGGCTGCGAGTGGGAAATGCTTCCAGAAGCCTTGGCGAATGCTGTCGATGTTGATGTCGAGCATCATCACCACAAACAAGAACAAGACCATCACCGCGCCCACGTACACGAGCACGAGAGCGATGGAGAGGAATTCTGCTTTGAGCAACATCCAGATGCCCGAGGCTTGGAAGAAGGCCAAGACCAGGTACAGCGCGGCGTGCACAGGGTTGCGCGCCGTGATGACGCGGAATGACGCAAACAGCATGACTGCTGAGAACGCGTAAAAAAGAGCCGATTGAACGTCCATCATGAAATCTTTCAACGGTATTTGGCGTCAGCTGCTTTGTTGGCAGCGATTTCGGGTTCGTAGCGGTCGCCCACTGCCAACAACATTTCTTTGGTGAAGTACAGGTCACCGCGTTTTTCGCCGTGGTACTCAAAGATGTGTGTTTCAACGATCGAATCAACGGGGCAGCTTTCTTCGCAGAAACCGCAGAAGATGCACTTGGTCAAGTCGATGTCGTAGCGGGTGGTACGGCGGCTGCCGTCTTCGCGCTGGTCTGATTCGATGGTGATCGCCATCGCTGGGCACACGGCTTCGCAGAGTTTGCAAGCAATGCAACGCTCTTCGCCGTTTTCATAACGACGCAAAGCATGCAGGCCACGAAAGCGTGGAGACAAAGGTGTCTTCTCTTCCGGGAACTGAATGGTGATGCTGCGCGAGAACATGTATTTGCCTGTGAGGGCCATGCCTTTGAACAGCTCGAGCAACAAGAAGCTCGACAAAAAGTCGCGCAACGAGAAAGGAGCGGAATGTGTAGTCGTTGTCATGGTGTAGTTCCGGCCTTAGTTCCAGATATTCCAAGGTGTTTGGATCCAAACACCCACCACCAACAACCAGATCAGGGTGAGCGGAATGAAGATCTTCCAGCCCAAACGCATGATTTGGTCATAGCGATAACGTGGGAACGTGGCACGCACCCACAAGAACATGGTCACGACCACGAAGGTCTTGATGCCAAGCCAAATCCAGCCAGGGATCATGTTGAACAGTGCGTTGTCGAAGGGTGACAACCAGCCGCCCAAGAACATCACCACGGTCAACATCGAGACCAAGATCATGTTGGCGTATTCGGCCAAGAAGAACATGGCAAAGGACATGCCCGAGTATTCGATCATGTGGCCAGCCACAATTTCGGATTCACCTTCCACCACGTCAAACGGGTGACGGTTGGTTTCAGCCAAACCGGAGATGAAGTAAATGATGAACACGGGGAACAAAGGTAACCAGTTCCAAGACAAGAAGCCCAAGCCCTTGTCAGCCATCATGCCTTTGGCTTGGCCCATGACGATGTCGGTCATGTTCAAGCTGTTCGAGATCATCAAGACGATCACGAAGCAAAAGCCCATGGCAATTTCGTAGCTCACCATTTGAGCCGATGCGCGCATGGCACCAATGAAAGCGTACTTGGAGTTAGACGCCCAACCCGCGATGATGACGCCGTACACCTCAAGCGAGGTGATGGCCATCAAGAACAGCAAGCCAGCGTTGACGTTGGCCAAAGCCACATCAGGACCAAAAGGAATCACCGCCCATGCAGCCAAGGCTGGCATGATGGTCATGATTGGGCCCAAGAAGAACAAGCTGGTGGTCGCTTGAGTCGGGATGATGATTTCTTTGGTGAGCAACTTCAGCGCGTCAGCGATGGGCTGCAACAAGCCACCAGGGCCAGTGCGGTTGGGGCCTTTACGGATTTGGGTGTAACCAATGGCTTTGCGTTCCCACAAAGTCAGGTAAGCCACGCAACCGAGCAAAGGCAACAGCACCGCCACGATCTTGAGCAAAGCCCACAGAACGGGCCAAGCCAGTGTGGTCCACCACACGTCAGACATCAAGCCGAAGCCTGCGTTGTAAATGTTGTCAACCATCACAGGCCTCCTTGCGACTGGGCCGCAACCGCAGGTTGCTTCGCATCAGCGGTGAGTTGCAGCGATGGTGCGCGACGCACCAAGCTGTCGAGTTGGTAAATCGCCGCAGAGGCTGGCTGACCAGCAACTGGGCTCACGTCCACGCTGGCTGTGCATGCATTGGAGAGCAAGGCTTGCACATCAGCAGGAATCGCTTGGGCACGGACTTCTTCGATGGTCTCGAATTCGAAGCCAGGTACGTGGAGCATGGAGCCCAACACGCGCAAAACTTTCCATGCAGGACGTGCTTCGCCCAAAGGCTTGACCACACCGTGGAAACTTTGTGCGCGACCTTCGGTGTTGATGAACGTACCCGCAGTCTCAGTGAAGGGCGAGATGGGCAGCAGCACATCGCTGATGTCCATGTTGGCCTTGAAGGGAGACAAGGTGACCACCATTTCGGCTTGGCCGATGGCTTGTGCGGCAGCTGCACCGTTGGCAGCGTCGAAAGCGGGTTCGGTGTTCAGCAACACCACCGCCTTCAAACCACCTGCCAACATTTGACCGGCGTTTTGACCGCCCGCTTTTGGCAAGGCGCCCACCACTTGAGCGCCCACGGTGTTGGCAGCTTCACCGAGGTAACCCACGGTTGCGCTGGTTTGTGCGCCGATCCAGTTGGCCAAGCTGAGCAAGCTCGATGCTTTGGCGTGATGCGCCGCTGCGTTGCCCAACAAAATAGCTTTGCGTTCGCCGCCGGTCAATGACTTGGCGATGGCTTGTGCTTCAGCACTGTTGGCGTTGCCCGCCACAGGTGCAGCAGCACCCGTGATAGCCCCCACAGCCGCTGCGATGTCAGCCAAGGCTTGCACCCAGTTGGCAGCATCTGCCACCAAGGTGTTGGCCACAGGCATGGCCCAGTCGTAGGCTTGTGCGTTCAAGGCGTTGACCTTGCCACCGTTGCGCACAGCTTGGCGCAGACGTTGGGCCAACAAAGGCTGGTCTTTGCGCACGTTCGAGCCAATCACCAAGACGCGTTGCAGCGTGGTGAGAGACGCCACAGAAGTACCCAACCAACGGGCTTTGCCGTCGTGCTGGAAGTCTGCAGCGCGCAAACGTGTGTCGATGTTTTGGCTACCCAAGCCGCGCGTCAGCGCTGCGGCCAAGTACAACTCTTCAGCTGTGCTGTGTGGGCTTCCCAACGTGCCGATGGCTTGTGGGCCGTGCTGGGCTTTGACGCCTTGCAAGCCGTTGGCCACGTATTCGAGGGCTGTTTGCCAATCGACTTCTTTCCACTCGCCGCCTTGCTTGAGCATGGGCTTGGTCAAGCGGTCTGCACTGTCCAAAGCTTCGTAGCTGAAACGGTCGCGGTCAGCAATCCAGCATTCGTTGACGTCTTCGTTTTCCAAAGGCACGACGCGCATGACTTTGTTGTTCTTGACTTGAACGACCAAGTTGGCGCCGGTCGCATCGTGTGGGCTGACCGACTTGCGACGGCTCAATTCCCAAGTACGTGCGCTGTAACGGAATGGCTTGCTGGTCAACGCGCCCACGGGGCAGATGTCGATCATGTTGCCTGAGAGCTCGGAGTCGACCGATTGACCCACGAAGGTTTCAATCTGAGCGTGTTCACCACGGTGGGACATACCCAGCTCCATGATGCCGGCCACTTCTTGACCAAAACGCACGCAGCGTGTGCATTGGATACAACGGCTCATCTCTTGCATGCTCACCAAAGGACCGACGTCCTTGGGGTTCACGACACGCTTTTCTTCTTCGTAACGTGAAGTAGAACCGCCGTAACCCACAGCCAAGTCCTGCAACTGGCACTCACCGCCTTGGTCGCAAATAGGGCAATCCAGAGGGTGGTTGATGAGCAAGAACTCCATCACCGATTGTTGAGCCTTAATGGCTTTGTCGCTCTTGGTGCGAACAATCATGCCTTGCGTCACGGGCGTAGCGCAAGCAGGCATAGGCTTAGGAGCTTTCTCCACATCGACCAAGCACATGCGGCAGTTGGCCGCGATGCTGAGTTTCTTGTGATAGCAGAAGTGCGGAATATAGGTGCCGGCCTTTTCAGCTGCGTGCATGATCATGCAGCCTTCTTGGACGTCAATCTTTTTACCGTCGAGTTCGATTTCAATCATGGCACTTATCCGTGTCAAACGTAGGCAGAGACCGTGCAGGTCTTGTGCGTGATGTGGTGTTCAAACTCATGGCGGAAGTGCTTGATCATGCCGCGCACGGGCATGGCTGCTGCGTCTCCGAGGGCGCAAATCGTGCGGCCCATGATGTTCTCTGCCACGTTGTCGAGCAATGCCAAGTCGCTTTCGCGGCCTTCACCACGCTCAATGCGGTCGACCATGCGCCACAACCATCCCGTGCCTTCACGGCAAGGTGTGCATTGGCCGCATGACTCGTGCATGTAGAAGTAGCTCAAACGTTGCAGGCTCTTGACCATGCAGCGCGAGTCGTCCAACACGATCACCGCACCTGAACCCAACATCGAACCCGCTTTGGCGATGCTGTCGTAGTCCATGGTGCAGTCCATGATGATGTCGGCAGGCAACACCGGCGAAGACGAACCGCCAGGAATCACAGCTTTCAGCTTGCGACCTTTGCGAACGCCACCGGCCAACTCCAACAATTTGGAGAACGGTGTGCCCATCGGGATTTCGTAGTTGCCAGGCCGCTCGACGTCACCGCTGACCGAGAAGATCTTGGTGCCGCCGTTGTTGGGCTTGCCGCATTCGAGGTAAGCCTGACCACCGTTGTTGATGATCCAAGGCACCGCTGCGAATGTTTCGGTGTTGTTGATGGTGGTGGGCTTGCCGTACAAACCAAAGCTCGCAGGGAACGGTGGCTTGAAACGAGGTTGGCCTTTTTTACCTTCGAGCGACTCCAACAAAGCGGTTTCTTCGCCGCAGATGTAAGCACCAAACCCGTGGGCGGCGTGCAACTGGAAGCTGAACGTGGAGCCCAAGATGTTGTCACCCAAGAAGCCTGCTGCGCGGGCTTCCTCGAGGGCTGCTTCAAAACGCTCGTAAGTTTGGAAGATTTCGCCGTGGATGTAGTTGTAACCCACGCTGATGCCCATGGCAAAAGCGGCGATGGCCATACCTTCAATCACGATGTGGGGGTTGTGCTGCAAGATCTCGCGGTCTTTGCACGTACCGGGCTCGCCCTCGTCCGAGTTACAGACCAGGTATTTTTGACCTGGGAACTGACGAGGCATGAAGCTCCACTTCAAACCTGTGGGGAAGCCCGCACCGCCACGACCGCGCAAACCTGATTCTTTGACAGTGGCGATGACTTCGTCTTGCGTCATGCCTGTGGTCAAGATCTTGCGCAGAGCTTGGTAGCCACCGCGTGCGACGTAGTCTTGCAACGACCAGTTGTTACCGTTCAAGCCAGCCAAAATTTGGGGGCCGATGTGACGGTCGTGGAAACATGTTTCCACTGCGGTCGTTTGGAATTGGGAGAGAACTTGTAAAGCTTGGCTAGAGGTAGTCATGCTTATTCCTTCACCGCGCGCAAGCCTGCGACCATTTGGTCGATCTTGTCGTCGCTCATGTAGCTGCACATGGTGCGGTCGTTCACCAACAACACAGGCGCATCGGCGCAAGCGCCCATGCATTCGCCAGGTTGCACGGTGAACATGCCATCTGCGGTGGTTTCGCCGACTTCAATACCCAAGGTCTTCACCAAGTGCATCAAAGCGCCCTGCCCGTTGCGCAACTGGCAAGGCAGGTTGGTACACACGTTGATCTTGAACTTGCCAACCGGTTGTTGGTTGTACATGTTGTAGAAGGTGGTCACTTCGTGCACAGCCATGGGGGCCATGCCGAGCAACTCAGCAATCACGCGCTCGCTTTCGGCGCTGACAAAGCCCTGTTCTTGCTGCGCAATCGACAAGCAAGCCATGACGGCAGATTGCTTCTGATCGTCTGGGTATTTGGCAACTTCACGCACAAAACGCGCGTGGGTCTCGGCCGACAGCGGTGCGCTGTGGTGGGTGTTTACAGAACTCATCGGTCAATTTCCCCGAACACAATGTCCATGGTGCCAATGACCGCGACGGTGTCAGCGATCATGTGGCCGCGCGCCATTTCATCCATGGCTGCCAAGTGGGCAAAACCAGGGGCGCGAATCTTCATACGGTAAGGTTTGTTGGCACCATCGCTCACGAGGTAGATACCAAACTCACCTTTGGGATGTTCAACGGCGGCATAAGCCTCGCCTTCGGGCACATGGAAGCCTTCTGTGAAGAGCTTGAAGTGGTGGATCAACTCTTCCATGTTGGACTTCATGCCTTCACGGCTAGGCGCGGCCACCTTGTGGTTGTCAGTGATGACAGGGCCTGGATTGGCGCGCAACCAGTCCACGCACTGTTTGATGATGCGGTTGGACTGACGCATCTCTTCGACACGCACCAAATAACGGTCGTAGCAATCGCCGGTTTTACCCACAGGGATGTCAAAGTCCATGCGGTCATACACGTCATAAGGCTGGTGCTTACGCAAATCCCAAGCGATGCCTGAGCCACGCAACATCGCACCCGAGAAACCGAGATTTTTCGCACGCTCTGGCGTGACCACGCCGATACCGACCGTGCGTTGTTTCCAAATGCGGTTTTCAGTCAACAGGGTTTCGTACTCGTCCACCAACTTGGGGAAGCGTTGTGTGAAATCGTCGATGAAGTCGAGCAAAGAACCTGAACGGCCTTCGTTCAAACGTGCCACCGACTTGGCGTTGCGCACTTTGCTGGCCTTGTACTGAGGCATGCTGTCTGGCAGGTCGCGATACACGCCGCCTGGACGGAAGTAAGCCGCGTGCATGCGCGCACCCGACACCGCTTCGTACATGTCGAACAAGTCTTCACGTTCGCGGAAGCAGTAAATCAAGATGTTCATCGCGCCACAGTCGAAACCATGGCAGCCCAGCCACAACAAGTGGTTGAGCAAACGGGTGATTTCGGAATACATCACACGGATGTACTGCGCACGCTCAGGCACTTCGATGCCCATCATTTTTTCGATGGCCAAGCAGTAAGCGTGCTCGTTGCACATCATGGACACGTAGTCGAGACGGTCCATGTAGGGCAACGATTGGATATAGGTTTTGCTCTCGGCCAGCTTCTCAGTAGCGCGGTGCAACAAACCGATGTGTGGGTCGGCACGTTGGACCACTTCGCCGTCGAGTTCCAACACCAAACGCAGCACGCCGTGTGCTGCGGGATGTTGAGGGCCCAAGTTCAGGGTGTAGTTCTTGATATCAGCCATGGTCAGTGCGTACCGCCGTAGTTGTCTTCACGAATGATGCGCGGTGTGATTTCGCGCGGCTCGATGGTGACGGGTTGGTACACCACACGTTTTTGCTCGGCGTCGTAGCGCATTTCCACGTGACCCGAGGTTGGAAAATCTTTACGGAAGGGATGACCCACAAAGCCGTAATCGGTCAACAAACGACGCAAGTCGAGGTGACCTTCGAACACGATGCCGAACAAGTCAAACGCTTCGCGCTCGAACCAGTTGGCAGAGTTCCACAAGTCGTTGACGGAAGCAACCACAGGCACGTCTTCGCTCACAGCGAACACGCGCACGCGCAGGCGCCAGTTGTGAGTCACCGACAACAAATGGCTCACCACCGCAAAGCGGGGGCCATCGGTGAATTTGGAATGGGCTCCGTCTTTGTAGCCCGAGTAGTCCAGACCACACAGGTCCATCAACTGCTCAAAACCCAGACGCGCATCGTCGCGCAGGGTTTGGCACACACCGTGGTAATCGGCCGCAGAGACCGTCAAGGTCAACTCGCCCAAAGCGGATTCGAGAAGCTTGACTTTGCTGCCCAGCACGTCGTGCAAGGCCGCTTCAAGCGTTTGAATGGAATGGCTCATTTGTCTTTCCTACGCAATGTGCAATTAGCGTGCGATGGTGTTTTCGCGGCGGATCTTGCTTTGCAACTGCAAGATGCCGTACAACAAAGCCTCAGCCGTGGGCGGGCAGCCTGGCACGTACACATCCACAGGCACGACGCGGTCACAACCGCGCACCACCGAGTAGCTGTAGTGGTAGTAACCACCGCCGTTGGCGCATGAACCCATGGACAACACCCAACGTGGCTCAGACATCTGGTCGTACACCTTACGCAAAGCGGGGGCCATTTTGTTGCACAAGGTGCCAGCCACAATCATCAGATCGGACTGACGGGGACTTGGACGGAACAACATGCCGAAACGGTCGATGTCATAACGGGCAGCACCCGCATGCATCATTTCCACCGCGCAGCAAGCCAAGCCGAATGTCATGGGCCACAACGAGCCCGTTTTGGCCCAATTCACCACCGAGTCATACGACGTGGTGATGAAGCCTTCTTTGAAAACGCCTTCAAGTGACATAGTTATTCCTTATTCCCAATAGGACAGAGAGCCGATTGGGTTACTCCCAATCGATGGCGCCCTTGATCCACATGTAGGCAAAGCCTGCAACGAGGATGGCAAGGAAGATCATCATGTCGATGAAGCCAATGAAACCAATTTCCTTGAGCGCCACGGCCCAAGGGAACAAAAATGCGATTTCCAAATCAAACAAGATGAAGAGGATGGCAATCAAGTAGTAGCGCACGTCAAACTTCATGCGCGCGTCTTCAAACGCTTCGAAGCCGCATTCGTAAGGAGAGTTTTTAGCCGGATCAGGACGGCGTGGGCCTAAGAAAAAGCCGATCGCTTGGGGAGCAACCCCCACGCCAAGGCCCACAAGGATGAATAAGAGGACGGGAAGGTATTGTTCTAAGCTCATCTCAATCTCGCGGTCTGACTATCTGGTTTTTAGTCTGCGAAGTCTGCCGTAACTGGTTGACACCAGAGTTACAGCAGACTTTTTTTGGATGGTGCCGTCGGCGAGACTCGAACTCGCACAGCTTTCGCCACTACCACCTCAAGATAGCGTGTCTACCAATTTCACCACGACGGCTTTGGGTTGTTTGTTCTACAAAAGCGAAGAGGGATAACGCTTCCTGAACAGCCTCAGAGTTTACCCCGAAAAAGGGCCCCATTCGCTCTGAAGCGTGAAGGTTTTGCGATTACTTGGTGGGGATTTGCGCCGCACCAGAGGCAGGCACTTCGGCCACTGGCGCAGGGGCAACCACAGCACCTTCGAGCACGCTGCCAGAGCTGACAGGACGCAAGTTACCAAAGTAAGCCAAAGCCAATGTACAGACAAAGAAAACAGCAGCCAACACACCCGTCGTGCGCGACATAAAGTTAGCACCACCGCTGGCACCAAACAAGCTGCCAGAGCTGCCACTGCCGAAAGCAGCGCCCATGTCCGCACCTTTGCCGTGCTGAACCAAGATCAAACCAATCATGCCCAATGCAGCCAACAACTGAACCACTTGAACGATATTCAAAATCAAACTCATAAAAACTCCGAAAAATGTATTAATTTCAACGTGCCGCAGCAGCGATGATGGTTAAGAAATCTGCAGGCTTGAGGGCAGCGCCACCAATCAGGCCGCCATCAATGTCGGGTTGCGCCAGCAATTCAGTCGCATTGGCCGCGTTCATGCTGCCACCGTACAGAATGTGCACGCGCTCAGAATGCTCGGTCGCCGCTTTGAGCTGCGCACGCAACACAGCATGCACGGCTTGCGCTTGCTCGGGCGAGGCCGTTTTACCTGTACCAATGGCCCAGACTGGCTCGTAAGCCACCACGATTTCGCTGATGCAATGGCCGTTGGTGTGAATCACAGCGGCCAATTGTCGCTTGACCACTTCTTCGGTTTTGCCAGCCTCACGCTCAGCCAAAGTCTCGCCCACACACACGATGGGCGTGATGCCCGCTGACAAAGCATGTTGCGCTTTGTGCGCCACTTGCTCATCGGTTTCACCGTGGTATTGGCGACGCTCTGAATGACCGACGATGGCGTAACGCACCGCAAAGTCTTTCAGCATCGCAGCCGAAATTTCACCTGTGTAAGCGCCCTGCTCGTGCGCCGACACATCTTGTGAACCCAAGTCAATGCCCGAGCCTTTGACCAACTGCTGTACTTGCGACAAATACGCCGCAGGCACACACACCGCGACCTGGGCGTGTTTACCACCCAAGGCTTGCGCCAAGCCCTGCTGCACACCGTGCACCAAAGCTTCGTTGGCAGCCAGGCTGCCATTCATCTTCCAATTGCCCGCAATAAGTTTTTGTTTCATCACTTACTCCAAGTCAAAACAATCTTGCCAATGTGTTGATTGGACTCCATCAAACGGTGTGCATTGGCAGCACCATCGGCAGAAGCCGCCTCAAATGTGGCGTGAATCACAGACTTGATGCGCCCGGCTTCGATCAACGGCCACACATGCTCGCGCAAATTACGTGCAATCGCCGCTTTGAAAGCCACCGAGCGTGGACGCAAGGTCGAACCCGTGATGCTCAAACGACGGCGCAGCACCAAACCAGCGTTGAAGCTGCTCTTGGTACCACCTTGCAACGCGATGATGACCAAACGGCCATCCTCTGCCAAGCATTCCACTTCACGTGCCACATAGTCGCCAGCCACCATGTCGAGCACCACATCCACACCTTTGCCACCGGTCAGGCGCTTGGCCTCGGCCGCAAAGTCGTGGGTTTTGTAGTTGATCGCATGGTCGGCACCCAGCGCCACGCACGCAGCACACTTGTCGTCGCTACCCGCAGTGACGATGACAGTGGCTCCCATGGCCTTGGCCATTTGAATCGCCGTCACACCAATGCCGCTAGAGCCCCCCTGCACGAGCAATGTTTCTCCCGCTTGCAAATGCGCACGGTCAAACACATTGCTCCAAACAGTAAAGAATGTCTCAGGTAACGAAGCTGCTTCCACATCACTCAACCCTTTGGGCACTGGCAAACACTGCGCCACAGGCGCCACGCAATACTGCGCATAGCCACCACCGGCCACCAAGGCACACACACGGTCACCCACGCTCAGACCCGCAGCAGCCATCGCAGCCACATCGCCTGATTCAATGACACCTGCCACCTCAAGGCCCGGCACATCCGATGCGCCAGCGGGCACGGGGTAATTGCCGGTTCGCTGCAGCACGTCAGGGCGGTTGACGCCACTGGCGCTGACACGAATCAGCAATTCCCCCTCACCCGCCAGCGGCACGGGCCGCTGGGCCACGCGCAGCACCTCAGGGGCGCCGGGCGTGGTGATTTCAACGATGTGCATCATGTGCGCGACCGCCTCTCAAACCTGAATTAGGCTTGTGGGGCTGCGTCGTGCGCGTGGTCAGCTTGTGGGCGGTCGATCAAAGCTTTCATCGACAACTTCACGCGACCTTTTTCGTCCGTCTCGAGCACTTTGACGCGCACGATTTGACCTTCGCTGAGGTAGTCGGTGACTTTCTCAACGCGTTCGTGGGCGATTTGGCTGATGTGCAACAAACCGTCTTTGCCTGGCAACAAGTTGACCAAGGCACCGAAGTCCAACAACTTGGTGATGGGGCCTTCATAGACTTTGCCGATTTCGACTTCAGCCGTGATCTCTTCGATGCGACGCTTCGCTTCTTCAGCCTTAGCGCCGTCAGTCGCAGCGATGGTGATGGTGCCGTCTTCTTCGATGTTGATTTGTGTGCCGGTTTCTTCGGTCAACGCACGGATGGTGGCGCCGCCTTTACCGATCACGTCACGGATCTTCTCGGGGTTGATCTTCATGGTGAACAACTTAGGTGCAAAGTCAGACACTTCGGTCTTGGCTTCGCCCATGGCGGCTTGCATCTTGTCCAAGATATGCATGCGCGCTTCTTTGGCTTGAGCCAATGCGACTTGCATGATTTCCTTGGTGATACCTTGGATCTTGATGTCCATTTGCAAAGCGGTAATACCGTTGGTGGTACCGGCCACTTTGAAGTCCATATCGCCCAAGTGATCTTCGTCACCCAAGATGTCGGTCAACACAGCAAAGCGGTTACCGTCTTTGATCAAGCCCATGGCAATACCGGCCACGTGTGCTTTCATAGGCACGCCAGCGTCCATCATGGACAAGCAGCCACCGCAGACCGAAGCCATCGATGAAGAGCCGTTGGATTCCGTGATTTCAGACACCACGCGCATGGTGTATGGGAACTCTTCTTTGGTTGGCAACACAGCCACCAAAGCACGCTTGGCCAAACGGCCGTGGCCGATTTCGCGGCGTTTTGTAGAACCCATGCGGCCCACTTCGCCAGTGGCGAACGGAGGCATGTTGTAGTGCATCATGAAGCGGTCTTCGTACTCACCAGCCAAGGCGTCGATGCGTTGTGCGTCGCGCTCGGTACCCAAAGTAGTGACCACCAAAGCTTGGGTTTCGCCGCGTGTGAACAAAGCAGAACCGTGGGTGCGTGGCAACACACTGTTGCGAATTTCGATAGGACGCACAGTGCGTGTATCGCGACCGTCGATGCGGGGCTCGCCTGCCAAGATTTGGCTGCGAACGATGTGCGCTTCGATGTCGAACAACATGTTTTCGACTTTGACCGAATCAAACTCAACGCCATCGGCCTTCAAACCCGCCATCACAGCGCCGTAAGCTTCACGGCAAGCGTGCGTACGTGATTGCTTGTTGCGAATTTGGTAGGCAGCGCGCAGCTTGTCTTCGGCTTGGGCTTTGACCTTGGCGATCAGTGGCTCGTCCTTGACAGGTGCAGACCAATCCCAAGCTGGCTTGCCAGCGTCGCGCACCAATTCATGGATGGCGTTGATCGCGATGTTGCCTTGCTCGTGACCGAACACCACAGCACCCAACATGATTTCTTCTGACAACTGTTGGGCTTCAGATTCCACCATCAACACAGCCGCTTCGGTACCAGCGACCACGAGGTCCATCTGGCTGTCTTTGCGTTGTGTTTGGCCTGGGTTCAAGACGTATTCGCCATTGATGTAACCCACGCGAGCGGCACCGATAGGGCCGTTGAAAGGAATGCCTGAAATACTCAAAGCAGCAGACACAGCGATCAAAGCAGCGATGTCAGCATCGACTTCTGGGTTCAATGACACAGTGTGAATCACCACGTGCACGTCGTTGTAGAAACCTTCTGGGAACAAAGGACGGATGGGGCGGTCGATCAGACGGCTGGTCAATGTCTCGTGTTCGCTGGGCTTGGCTTCGCGCTTGAAGAAGCTGCCAGGGATCTTGCCTGCAGCGTAGGTTTTCTCGATGTAGTCAACGGTCAAGGGGAAGAAGTCTTGGCCAGCTTTGGCGATCTTCGAACCCACGACGGTGGCGAGCACCACGGTGTCGTCCATGTTGACGAGCACAGCGCCGCCAGCTTGGCGAGCCACTTCGCCGGTTTCCATGGTGACCGTGTGTTGGCCCCATTGGAATGTCTTGGTAACTTTGTTGAAAATTGACATGTGTTTTTCCTAATGAAATTTGGCAGGCCCCGGTGCAGCACACGATGCCATTCCAGAAAAGGGGGTGCTTTTTTGGAATGACACAGCTTTCGAATCTGCGCCTCGTTGTCTTGCCGGTGATGAAGAAGTGTGTTTAAAAGTGCAAAACGCCTGAGCTTGTTGAAAACTCAGGCGTTTGTCGTTAGAAATTTAACGATTACTTGCGCAGGCCAAGCTTGGCGATCAGAGCAGCGTAACGGTCAAAGTTTTTCGACTTGAGGTAGTCGAGCAATTTACGACGACGGCTCACCATGCGCAACAAACCGCGACGACCGTGGTGGTCTTTGGCGTGTTGTTTGAAGTGAGGTGTGAGTTCGTTGATACGAGCAGTCAACAAAGCCACTTGGACTTCGGGACTACCTGTATCGCCGGCGGCGCGTGCGTTGTCTTTAACGACTTCAGCAATTTTTGCTGTCAACATGGTTTTTTCCTTAAATATTTGACTTGCGTTGCACCGTGGAAGTTGGTGCAACGTGCTTTGCTTACCCCAAAAGGTAAAGCCCGCAGAGTATAGCAGGCGCAGCCGTCTTGGGCTTGGGCGCAGCGAATTAGGCCAATTCCGCCAGCGGCCAGCGGGGTTTGACGTCAAAGCTGTAGCGAGGCTGAGCTTGCGCCATGCCGCCCTCGCCGCTTTGCAGCCGCATGGCCGCCGCCATGGCGATCATGGCGCCGTTGTCGGTGCACAAGTGCAGCTCGGGGTAATGCACCCGCACACTTTGGCGCTTGCAAGCCGCATTGAGCTGCTCGCGCAAATGCCGGTTAGCGCCAACACCGCCCGCCACCACCAAGCGCTTCAGGCCGGTTTCGCGCAAGGCCGTGAGCGATTTTTTCAACAAAACTTCGACAATGGCGGCCTCGGTAGACGCCGCCAAATCGGCTTTTCGGACTTCCAAGTCACCACCCAGCTTTTTGGCCTGGGTCATCACCGCGGTTTTCAGGCCTGCGAACGAAAAATCTAGATTGCCGCTGTGCAGCAAGGGGCGCGGCAGCTTGAAAGCCGCAGGGTCACCCTGCTCGGCCAATTTCGAGAGCGCCGGGCCACCGGGATAGCCCAAGCCCATCAGCTTGGCTGACTTGTCAAAAGCCTCACCTGCGGCGTCATCAATGGTTTCGCCTAGCAATTCGTAGCGGCCAACGCCGTCCACGCGCATGAGCTGCGTATGGCCACCAGACACCAACAAGGCCACGAATGGAAACTCGGGCGGGTCTTCACTCAAAAACGGTGACAGCAAATGGCCCTCTAAGTGATGCACACCCAAGACGGGCTTGTTCAAGGCGGCACCTAAAGCGCAGGCCACGCCCGCCCCCACCAGCAACGCACCCGCCAAGCCAGGGCCACGGGTGTAAGCCACCACATCCACATCTTGCAACGTACGTTGGGCCTCGGCCATGACCTCGCGTGCCAGCGGAATCACGCGGCGAATGTGGTCTCGGCTGGCTAGTTCAGGTACCACGCCGCCATAGGCCACATGCATGGCCACTTGGCTGTAAAGGGCGTGCGACAACAGTGTGGGCAAAGCCTGCCCGTCTGAACGGACCAGCGCCACACCTGTTTCGTCGCAAGAGGATTCGATACCGAGGATCAACATAGGCCGTGAGTTTATGCGGTCAGCGCTGCACCGTGCCCCGCATCACCTCACCGAGCCATCGCCTGCGCCTCTCCCTGTGCAGAAGACAACTCAGACTCCAGCACGTGGCGACGCTCGTTTGCCCCAGGCACCAAGGTGGGCATCATGATCAAAGGCCCCGTAGCCGAACGCCCCAGCGCTGTTCGCATGTCAATCGGTGCGGCAAAGGCAACGGCAAAAGCAGCCACGGCCAGCTGAACATAAGCAAAGCCTCGCCCGCGGTACAAACCCAAGCCCGCCTGCCCGAATCGATGCTCTTTCGTGGCGGCGCTTCTGCGATTGGTACGCGCAGCCGACGGGTCTTTTTGCGGCAAAGGTGGCGCGGCTTTGGCTACCGAACCTGCAGGGACCACAGCAGCGTCTTGAGACGCTAACGCCGGCGCTCCCGCAGCCTCGGACTCGGGCACAGACAGGACTGCAGATGATGTGTCCACCAACGCCCCCCCAAGCCCCATCCTGGCGAACGACTCATCCACCAATTGGCGATTGAGATCTGACGCATCATGTTCGATTGGCACAAATGCATTCGTGAACTTCTGAGTCCGCCCGATCTGTAAAAACTGGGAATGGGCCACTTCAAAGCGGTCAAGCCTGTGATTGACCTCCTCCGCCACCACTTGAATGTTTTGCGCACGAACTTCAGGCGAAATGGCTTCTCGGTGCGTGCCATCCGCATCAACATCTATCGCTTGCAGATTGACGCCAGTGCCATCACTGCCAATCAACTGGTGGTTTGCGATGGAGACTGCACCGTCGATGGTTTGTCGATTGGCTTCAGATGCGGACGCCTCTACTTTTTGTAAATTGTCAGCGGGGTCACTCTCCCCCGCGCGTTGACGGTTCGCTGCACTGTCCCCGTCACCGATTTTTTGCAGATTCAAACCGTCCGTCGCGTTCTGCCCGACTTTGACCACATTGCCTTGGTTTTCAAAATCATCCGACACACTTTGGATGTTGTCATCCATGGTGCGCGCGATGAACTGGCTCATCTCTGTATTGGCTGCCGAGCCAACCCACACGCCCTGGTTGGCCGCCTCTGCCAATTCATTTTTGAATAAGACGCCATCCGCATCATCCACACCAGTGACGCGTTCATGGGTTACACGATTCTTGAATGCGCTGGTGTCAAAGGGTTTGAAATTCTTAGTTTCCAGAACTTGCAAATAGCGTGCAAACGTTTTTTCTGTATAACCAAATGCGGTCAGCATATTCAAGAAGAGCTTGTCTTCCAAATTCGCGACCTCACCATCCGACAGCATCGAGTCGCAAACGTTGGTCAGAATATAAATTTTTTGCTCAGGCTTCAACATAGCCGCAGCTTCGTCCAAGAACTGCTTCAACTTCACGGAACGCACGTATTTGAGGGCCACGTTTTGCAAGCCATCGAACTCACCAATGGCCGCCTCTAATTGCCCTACCTCTTGAGCCCCAATCGAGCCATCGGAGGTCAGCATATAAAGCAGCGCAATCGCCAAAGCGAAGTGAGGTGTCATTGGCCGCCGATCGTCCTTCACCCCAGCGTATCGACCTAAAACCGATTTGTCGTTTTTGAGTTCTAGTATTTTGAAATACGACTCAAACTGCGACTCGTGTACACCAAAGGCCTTGGTCATCTGCGCAAAGAGTGCCAGCTCTGCGCGGTCCGCGTGTCCATCAGCCAGCAATGCGTCGCAGACGTTGGTCAGGATGCACCACTTGTCTTTGACGCTCAACATTTCAGAGGCGGTGGCAAAAAACTGCTCGACAGGAACGGACTGCACATAGCGCAAGGCATAGCTGAGTACCGCCTTGTCTCCGCCAAGCACCGCCTGAAGCTGGCTGCTCTCTTGCGCCTCCAGCTCCCCATCAGAAGCCATCATGTAGAGCAAGCCGCATGCGAGTGCCAGGTAAGGCGTCAAAAAAATCTGCTCGCCACCGTCAAGCGCAGCCACCTCAGCATCACTTTTGAGCGTTTCTAAAAGATCAGATTTGAGGTTTGCGACGGCCATACGCCACGGTAATCACCCTGGTAAACTTCTGGGTGACAACTCCGTCATAGGCCCGCCAGATGACGCCTTGGTCATCAAACTAGCGCCGGCGTGATGCGCTATAAAGGAGCAGACAAAGTCGCTACGACCGTTTGCTTATCAGTTGCCGTCAAGGACAAGGTGGCTTTGTGCAGCTTGGCAATTTCTAAGCAAATACTCAAACCCAAGCCCAAGCCATCAATTTGACGCGTATGAGACGCATCACCTCGGTAGAAGCGATCAAACGCCCGATCACTTAGATCATCGGGAATCCCTGCAGCGGGGTTCTCAACCATCAGCTGAAAACGCCCTTGTGACTGCGTCAGGCTGAAATGAACCCATCCAGGCACTCGGTTGTAGTTCACGGCATTGGCGTACAAGTTTTGCACCAACTGGCGTATCAAGGTTTTGTCGCAACGCCAAATCACACCCGGCGTAATAGCACCTGTGATTTTCAAACTTGATTGAAACGAATGCGCATCCTTGATCAACTGTTCGAGCAACTCACTCAAATTCACATCGGTCAAGTCTTGCTTCAAGCTGTTGGCATCTGCACGCGAAAGCAGCAAGAGTTTTTCGGTAATTTCAATCAAGCGCTCGACTTCATCGCTCATGCTTCGCATGCGAATTTGGGCATCTGAACCCATGGGCAAATCGTGAATCAAACGCTCCACATTGCCTCTCAAAATGGTGAGGGGCGTGCGCAACTCGTGCGAGGCATCAGCCGCAAACCGACGCGCTTTGGTGAAGCTGTCATTCAAACGAATTCGTAAGTCATCAAACACTTGCACCAATTTTTCAAACTCTTTGAAAGGTGCCTGCAAAGCGATTGACTGGTCAAGGGTGCTCGCCGTCAGCTTTGACATGTTGTTTTGAATCAAGGTGATCGGACGCATCATCACACGGGTCAAGTAAAGCGTGAGCAACAAGAGCATGCCCAGCATCGCGGGCAAAACGT
This sequence comes from Limnohabitans curvus, assembly GCF_003063475.1. Taxonomy (NCBI): domain Bacteria; kingdom Pseudomonadati; phylum Pseudomonadota; class Betaproteobacteria; order Burkholderiales; family Comamonadaceae; genus Limnohabitans; species Limnohabitans curvus. The sequence continues at coordinate 2,230,306 of NZ_NESP01000001.1, read as the reverse complement.
AGATGGTGTTGCGATCGCGCAGCGCCCACACGCGCTGCATCAGCGCATCAATTTGATTCCCCTCCAGCCAAACCTCAGGTCCTTGCACCCGATTCTTAAATCGAACGGCATACCAATCCTGCCCCCCCACCCAACCATGGGACAGCACCAAATCGCCATGACTCGACACGGCCGTACTTTGCCAAAAATCATCATTTGCCAACAGCGATTGACACGCAGGCATGACACCTGACTTGGCGGCACTTTTAGCTCTGTCACACAAGACATAAAAGTCTGAAGCATTGCTAAACAAGCTACCCTTTTCAATCGCCTTGAAACAGTTCACAAACGCACCATGGTTTTCAAAATGGTCTGCGCAAGTGGTCAATGCAACGCCCATTTCTTGATGGATGCGCGTCTGCAACTGGTCGGTTAAAAAATACTGCGCAATGACACGGTTTGCCCAGATCACCACGACGGTGATCAAAACTACGTGCAGGAACAAACGCGCCTTGAATGATCTTTTCATGCCTTATGCCTCGACCCGCAATCGGTAACCCACGCCACGCACAGACTCAATCGGAGACGTATGCCCACCGCTGCCTCGCTCAAGCTTTCGCTTGATGCGGCGCACGCACACATCGACCACATTGGTTTCTGGGTCAAAGTTGATTTCCCAGACATGTTTGAGAATTTGTTGTCGCGAAAAAATATGCCCCGGTGAGCGCATCAAAAACGCCAGCAAACTGAACTCACGCTGGCTCAGCACTGCGGTCACGCCAAACCATTGCACCTTGTGGCTGACCACATCCAGCGTCAAATGGCTGACTGAAATTTGCTGCACTTGCTCGGGCATCTTGCGCTGCATCACTGCCTTGATACGCGCTACCAGCTCCTCAACGAAGAACGGCTTGGGCAAATAATCATCGGCGCCCATCTCAAACCCCATCAAACGGTCCGGCAAATCGACTTTGGCGCTCAAAATAATCACAGGCGTTGCGTGCCCCGCTTCTCTCACTTGATGAAGCACATCAAAACCGTTGAGCTTGGGCAACATCACATCCAAGATCACTAAATCATGTGCGCCGGCAAGCACAGCCGCCAAGCCTCGCTCACCATCATCCATGTGCGTCACCTCATAGCCAGCAGCTGACAAACCTTTGATAACGAACTCGGCAATCTTCGCCTCGTCTTCAATCAGCAAAACTTTCAAATCAACCATCCTTTGTTTTTGTATTGATTTCATTTTGAATGGATAAGTTCAATTTCAAAGAAAGCCCCAAATGACATCTCCGTCATCAATTGGGGGATGACCGGCATGTCACTAATCTAACGCGTCCGTGGGCCGATAGTTCAGGTGTAAACGCTGAAAAAGAACCGCCTATGTCACACCTGTCACTGCTCCCAACCGCACTGGCGCATCTGGATGACGCCGTGATCAACGGCCCACCATCGCTTCCAAGCGCGGCCCCAACTGTGCAGCCGCCCGCCACTGCCGTTCGCTCGCCCAGCACGGTCGCGCTGTCGTTTGCCTTTGACAGTGTGCATAAAACCCTCAATGTCGTCGTGACCGATGAACGCTCTGGTGAAGTTTTGCGAAAAATCGAATACAACCAAATTCCGCATGATGTGCACCGCCCAGACAAACTCAGCGGGCTCTTGCTCAACCAGTTCGCTTGACCCGCGCGTGGTCGCCCCACATGAATTGACCATATAGCCATAAGTTATCAAGCCTGCGAGACAATCGCAGTATGAGTATCAGTCACTACATCAAAGACATCGGACGCGGCAGAGATGGTGCTCGCGCGCTTGACCGAGCACAAGCCACAGATTTGATGGGCCAAATCCTCGACGGCAACGTGAGCGATTTAGAGCTGGGCGCCTTCTGCATCGCCATGCGCATCAAAGGTGAAACGGCTGAAGAAATGGCTGGTTTTTTAGATGCCACACATGCCCGCTTGCAGCACATCAGCGCATCCAGTCCTGTCGTGGTGCTGCCCAGCTACAACGGCGCACGCAAGCTGCCAGTGCTGACGGCCTTGCTGGCACACCTGTTGGTACGTGAGGGCTTGGCCGTCGTCATGCACGGCACAGCCACAGAATCCAGCCGCATCACCAGCCAAGAGGTGTTGAGTGCCATGGGCGTGACCGCCTTAGACCAAGCGTGCGCGGTGCAAGCTGGCGAAGTGGTGTTCGCCCCCACCGAGGTACTTTGCCCGGGGTTGAAGCGCTTGCTGGATGTACGCCGCGTGGTGGGCCTGCGCAACCCAGCACACAGCTTAGTAAAGCTGATGAACCCCACCACAGAAGCGAACGCCTTGCTGGTCAGCAGCTACACCCACCCTGAATACGCCATCTCCATGGCCGCCACGTTTGAACTCACCGGCGCACGCGCCCTGCTGCTGCGCGGCACCGAGGGCGAAGTGGTGGCCGATGCACGCCGCACCCCGCAAATGGCCGCGTTTGTGCGCGGCACGCGCACACCTTTGGTCGAGGCACAAGCAGGTTCGCTCATCAAACTGCCAGAGCTGCCCACCGACATCGACGCCGCCAGCACCGCGCGCTACACACAGGCTGTGCTCAAAGGCGAATTGCCCGTGCCCGCGCCATTGGCTGCGCAAGTTCAAGCGGTGCTGAAAGCCTTGAGCCTTTGACCATGACACACACACATCAACCCCAGGTGACTTTGGTCGGTGCAGGACCGGGCGACCCTGAGCTGCTGACGCTCAAAGCCGTCAAGGCCATTGCCTCGGCCACCGTGTTGTTGGTAGACGATTTGGTCAGCGACGCCATCACCGCACATGCCTCGACAACCGCACGCATCATTTATGTAGGCAAGCGCGGGGGTTGCAAATCCACCCCACAAGCCTTCATTGAAAAGCTCATGGCGCAAGAAGCGCTGGCTGGCGAAACCGTGGTGCGCCTCAAGGGTGGCGACCCCTTCATCTTTGGCCGTGGTGGCGAAGAGGTGGAACACCTACAAGCACAAGGCATTGCCGTGACCGTCATCAATGGCATCACCTCTGGCTTGGCGGGCGTGACCTCGTTGGGCATCCCCCTCACCCACCGCGAACACGCGCATGGCGTGCTGTTCATCACTGGCCACGCCAAACAAGGCGCAGCCGATAGCGTGGACTGGGTCGCATTGGGCCAAACCGCGCAACAAGCCAAACTCACTTTGGTGATTTACATGGGCGTGAGCGGCGCAGCGCAGTTGCAAGCGGCTCTGCTACAAAGCATGCGTGCTGACACACCCGTGGCCGTGATTCACCAAGTGAGCTTGCCTACACAGCGCCATGTGGTGTGTGAGTTGCAGCTGTTACATGACACCATCGTCCGTGAAGAATTGGCCAGCCCATCTGTGATCGTGATTGGTGATGTGTTCAAGGGGTTGTTGGCGATGGAAGGCGGGGCTGAACTGCAAGCCTCTGCGGGCTAAGTCCCCCACTAAACTCCCTGCATGAAATCGTTTGACGTTGTGATTGTGGGCGCCGGTGCTGCCGGTTTGTTTTGTGCAGGCGTGGCCGCACAACAAGGGTTGCAGGTGCTGGTGCTGGACCACAGTGAAAAGGTGGCCGAAAAAATTCGTATCTCTGGCGGTGGTCGCAGCAACTTCACCAACCGCGAGCTGGACGTGCGCGCACCGCACAAACACTTCTTGGGCGACAACCCGCAGTTCTGCCGCAGCGCCCTGTCGCGTTACACGCCGCAAAACTTTGTGGCGCTCATGCAAAAGCACCACATCCCGTTTCACGAAAAGCACAAAGGCCAGCTGTTTTGCGACCGCTCGGCGGAAGACCTGATTCAAATGCTCTTGGCCGAATGCAACGGGTCAGCCAGCGGCGGCAGCGTCACGCGCTGGCAGCCCTGCAGCCTCAAAGACATTCGCTACTCGGATGCCGTCCCCGAAGCGCAACGCTACGAGGTCGATACGGGCCAAGGCACAGTACACGCCGGGGCTGTGGTGGTGGCCACCGGCGGCTTGTCCATCCCCAAAATTGGCGCGACCGACATTGGCTACCGATTGGCCAAGCAATTCAACCTGCGCGTGGTCGAACCCCGACCAGGTCTCGTACCCCTCACCTTTGACGACAAAGCTTGGGCACCCTATGCCCAACTCTCGGGCCTCTCGCTGCCGGTGCGTATTGAAACCGGCACCAAGAAAACCCTGCAAGGCTTTGACGAAGATTTGCTCTTCACCCACCGAGGCTTGTCCGGCCCAGGCGTGCTGCAAATCTCCAGCTATTGGCAAGTAGGCACTGACATACGCATCAACCTCGCTCCTGAGGTCGACCTGCAAGAAGCGTTGATGGCAGCCAAACAGCACTCTAAAAAACTCATCGCCAACGAACTCAACGCTTGGGTGCCCTCTCGCTTGGCTGATACGTGGGCCAGCCAAGACCCCGCGTGGCAGCGCCCCGTGATTGAGGCCAGCGACAAAGCCCTGAACCTCTTGGCCCAGCGCCTGAGCGCTTGGCCCCTCACCCCCACGGGGACCGAGGGCTACAAAAAGGCCGAGGTCACTGTGGGCGGCGTCGATACCCGCGATTTGTCGCAACAAACCATGGAATCCAAGCAACCGGGCCTGTATTTCATTGGCGAAGTGGTGGACATCACGGGTTGGCTGGGCGGCTACAACTTCCAATGGGCATGGTCTAGCGGACATGCCTGCGCAAAAGCCTTGGGTACGCGCTTAAAACCGGCTGTTTAGTCGCTATAATTTTCGTCTTTGCTGGCAAATCCCCAACGGCCTGATCAACTTAATGTTGGGGAACACCGCAGGCACGGCGCTCAGGCACGATCTTCCTAGGCACCCTCTGACTGCAAATAATTGGAAATTTTGGTAATGACCACCATCCGTGTAAAAGAAAACGAACCGTTTGACGTCGCTCTGCGTCGCTTCAAGCGCACCATTGAAAAATTGGGTCTGTTGACCGACTTGCGCGCTCGCGAGTTCTACGAGAAGCCAACCGCTGAACGTAAACGCAAAAAAGCAGCAGCCGTGAAACGTAACTACAAGCGCATCCGCAGCATGCAGTTGCCCAAGAAGCTGTACTAAGCAGCCTCTGCCCCAAAAAAGCTCGCTAGGGACGCCTCAGCGGGCTTTTTTTTCGATTGACTTCTCTCCCTAGGAATGCACCATGAGCCTCAAAGCACAAATCACCGAAGACATGAAAACCGCCATGCGCGCCAAAGACAGCGTGCGCTTGGGCACCATCCGCTTGCTGCAAGCCGCGATGAAGCAAAAAGAAGTCGACGAGCGCGTGGAGCTGGACGACGCCATGGTGATTGCCATCGTGGACAAGCTCATCAAGCAACGCAAAGACTCAGTGGCCGCTTATGTGTCAGCCCAGCGCCAAGACTTGGCTGACATCGAAAGCGCCGAAATGAAAGTGCTAGAGGTGTACTTGCCTCAGCGATTGAGCGCCGACGAAATCACAGCTGCCGTGAAGGCCATCGTGGCTGAAGTGGGTGCTGCAGGCCCTGGCGACATGGGCAAGGTCATGGGTGCTGTGAAGGCGCAGTTGGCGGGCAAGGCTGACATGGGGCTGGTGTCTGCTGCTGTGAAGTCGGCATTGGCGGGCTAAGGTTTGGCTTCCCTTCGCTGACTGTTGCGACTGAGGGGGAGGAACTCCCCTGCTCTTACTGTTGACGGGGCTAGGGCAGTTACGCCACACCGCATTCGCGCCTCAGCAAACTACAAAACCAAAACGCAACGAGCAGAGCAATTAGCTGCCAGCAACCTTCATGCGATTGATCAGCACAGAACCAATCGTCTTGGCCCCCATCGTGTAAGCATCTGAACCAATGGCCTCGATACCTTGGAACATGTCTTTCATATTCCCAGCAATGGTGATCTCTTGCACTGGGTAAGCAATGCGCCCGTTCTCAACCCAAAAGCCGCTAGCGCCGCGTGAGTAGTCGCCCGTCACGTAGTTCACGCCCTGTCCCATCAGCTCAATCACAAACAAACCGGTGCCTAGCTTTTTCAGCATGGCATCCAAGTCATCTGCGCTTTGTGTGAGGCGTGAAGACATGACCAAGTTGTGCGAGCCGCCTGAGTTACCTGTGGTGGGCATACCCAGCTTGCGGGCGGTGTAGCTGCTGAGGAAATAGCCTTCCACGCGACCTGCATCCACCACGCGACGTGCGCGGACGGTCACGCCTTCGTCGTCAAACGGTGAGCTGCCTTTGCCGCGCATGACAAACGGGTCTTCGGAAATGTCGATGTGCTTGGGAAACACGCGTTTGCCTAACGAGTCGAGCAAGAACGTGCTCTTGCGGTACAACGCACCACCGCTCACGGCTTGCACAAAGCCGCCCAACAGGCCTGCAGCCACAGGCGCTTCAAACAACACAGGGCATTCAATCGTGGCAATCTTGCGTGACTTCAAACGGCTCAAGGCACGCTCAGCGGCGTAGCGACCGACAGACTCAGGCGAGGCCAATTCGTTCGCATCACGCATCGAGCTGTACCACGCGTCGCGCTGCATGCCGTCGCCCTTGCCTGCAATGGGGGCCACCGAAATGGTGTGGCGCGAGCTGGCATAGCCGCCGCGAAAACCGTGGGTGTGTGCGCTGAAAAAATGGCTTTGCTGCGCCGACACCGCCGCGCCTTCGCTGTTGGTAATACGTTTGTCGGTTTGCATGGCCGAGGCTTCGCAACGCAATGCGAGGGTGGCCGCGTCTGCGCTGGTGATGTTCCAAGGGTGGAACAAATCCAAATCGGGGTGGTATTTGGCAATGTCTTTTTCGTCAGGCAAGCCCGCCACTGGGTCTTCGGCAGTGAAGCGGGCAATGTCGTAGGCCGCTTGCACGGTGCGCTCAATCGCGGCTTGCGAGAAGTCCGAGGTGCTGGCGTTACCTCGGCGGTGGCCCAAGTACACCGTCACGCCGAGCGATTTGTCGCGGTTGCGCTCCACGTTTTCGAGTTCGCCTTTGCGCACCGACACGCTCAAACCGCAGCCCTCAGACGCATCGGCCCCCGCATCGGTGGCTCCCAGCTTTTTGGCGTGCTTCAAGGCGGCATCGACCAGCGACTCGAAGTGTTCGCGGCTGTAGCTGAAACCTTGGGCAGGCGTGTGGGAGGAGGCTTGAGTTTTGGAGGCTTTGGTCATATCGGCGGCTATGATACTTGTCACTGCGTTTGTCCTTTGTGTTGAAGGGCAAACCGACCTATTAAAAGCCCCCCAATTTATGTCACGTAAACCCAAAAAAGGTTACTTTGTCCGAGGCCAATTTGTGGCCGAAGGCAGCGAACTCGACCTCGAACTCAAAGCCGAACTCAAGGGCACTGAGGGCCTGAGCCGCACCGACCGCAAAAAAGACAGCGACGACCGCCAAGATTTGGGCGTCGAGTTGCTCACCCTGCGCGGCGAACTGATTGAGCGCCTGAACGCGCAAGGTCACATGACGGACCAGCTGCGCGAAGCGCTGGCCGAAGCCCGCCGCATCACCAACTTTGAAGGTAAGCGCCGTCAAATGCAGTACGTGGGCAAGCTCATGCGCAAGCTCAGCGAAGAGTCGATTGAAGCTGTCAAAGACGCGCTCAACGAGCAACGCATGGGCAGCACCAAAGACACCTTGGCCCTGCACTTGGCCGAAAGCTGGCGTGACCGCCTGCTGGCCGAGGACGCCACTTTGCAAGAGTGGATGAACGAACACCCCAGCACCGACAGCCAACAGCTGCGCGCACTGGTGCGCCAAGCCCGCAAGGACGACGCCACCACCAAAGCCGACATTGCCAAAGGTTTGTTGCCGCGCCAAAGCCGTGCGTACCGTGAGATTTTTCAGCTCATCAAAGAGCAGCTCAACCTCGCGGAAGACACGTTGCACACGCCCGAAGAAGACGAAGACACCTACAAACCGTAAACCAAGCCATGACAGACACCACCTTGCCCACCCCAGATGCCCGTTGCGACACCATCAAGGTCGGCATTGTGTCTATCAGCGACCGCGCCTCCAGCGGCACCTACGAAGACAAAGGCCTGCCCGCCCTGCGCGATTGGCTAGGCCATGCTTTGTACAACCCGATTGACTATGTCGAGCGCCTCATCCCCGATGAGCAAGCCACCATCAGCCAAACCCTGATTGCGCTGGTCGATGCCGGTTGCAACTTGGTGCTCACCACCGGCGGCACAGGCCCTGCCAAACGGGATGTGACACCCGAAGCCACTTTGGCCGTGGCCCACAAAGAAATGCCGGGCTTTGGCGAACAAATGCGCCAAGTGAGTTTGAAGTTTGTGCCCACCGCCATCCTGTCGCGCCAAGTGGCGGTGATTCGCGACGAGTGCCTGATCATCAACTTGCCCGGTCAACCCAAATCCATCCAAGAAACCTTGGGCGGTTTGAAAGACGCAGATGGCAAACAAGTGGTGGACGGCGTGTTTGCCGCGGTGCCCTATTGCATCGATTTGATTGGCGGCCCATACATGGAAACGCGCGACGCGTTTTGCAAAGGCTGGCGGCCTAAGACCGCTTTGAAATCCAAGCGCATTTGATGCGACGCATGCCTACCCAAAAACCCGCCAATCGATGTTGATCTAGGCGGGCTTTTTCATTCCTTCAGAGGTGCAGCACCGATTTTTTGCACCACAGGCTCTGAGCCAGACATGTCAAAGTAAATACCATCAAAAAACAACTTCACCATGGGCAAGTCTTTGCCCAATGCGGTGCGACTGGGCATGAACTGTAGAACCTCAAACACATAGTGGTTCAAGGTATCCACAAACTTGTCAAAGTGCGGCATCTCCACGTTAAGCATGGGCTTCACGACAATCGTCCACTGCCCCCTCACGATGGGATCTTCGGCAATCGTCGTTTCGCACACGATGTCACTGGTGAGCAAACCATATTGCTCTAAATCAAACGTGAACTGCCCTTCGAACGCAGCCACGGGGTTCAAAGTTGCCCAAAGGCGCTTGGGGTACACATTCAAAAAATGCATGGTCAATCCAACAGCTGGTTGATACGTGCTGCCTCAAAGTGCTCTTGTCGAGCAGCATCGGTCGGCACGCAATCGGGTTTGGCTTGACCTGAAGAGAGTTGCTCAATGGCTTTCCAGAGCAACGCAATTTGGTGCTCTTGTGACGTGGCGTTGTCAATCAGGCCACGCATGGCTTGGCTCACAGGGTCGTCGTTTTGCGTGACGCCATAAGCTGAGAAGCCCATCTTGGATGCGGCTTCTTCACGTTTGACCTCTTTGTGTTTTGCGTCGGTTTCAGCTTGGATGATGCGCGCGGGGTTACCCACAGCGGTCGCGCCAGCTGGCACGGGCTTGGTGACCACCGCGTTGCTGCCCACTTTGGCGCCGTCACCCACGGTGAAGCCGCCTAACACTTTGGCGCCCGCGCCAATCACCACGTCTTTGCCCAAGGTGGGATGACGCTTTTCGCCTTTGTAGAGCGAGGTACCACCCAAGGTCACGCCTTGGTAGATCGTGCAGCCATCACCAATTTCAGCCGTCTCGCCCACCACCACGCCCATGGCGTGGTCAAAAAACACGCGGTCACCAATTTTGGCGGCAGGGTGAATTTCAATGCCGGTGAACCAACGCGAGATGTGCGAAATAAAGCGCCCCAACCACTTAAGTCCCAGATTCCAGCAGCCGTGCGCCAAGCGGTGCAACAGCACCGCGTGCAAACCGGGGTAGCAAGTCAGCACTTCCCAGCGGCTTCGAGCGGCGGGGTCGCGGTCCAAAATGCATTGAACGTCAGAGCGTAGGCGTGAAAACATAGTGCTGTGATTATCGTTGCCCGTCAGCGCTCTTGTGAGAAGCCTGCGACATGGCCTTGGCGATACCGCGCAAGATGTGAATTTCCTCTTGCGTCACCTGGGCGCGGTTGAACAACTGGTTCAAGCGCGGCATGAGTTTCTTGGGCGCTTCTGGGTCTAAAAAGCCGATGTCGGTGAGCGACTGCTGCCAGTGGTCGAGCAAGCCTGCGAGTTGTTGGGCATCGGCTAAGGCTGTGGGTTCTTGCGTTGCGGGTGCGCTCGCAGAAGCAGAAGCAGCATCAACAGACGGCAACATCGTGGCAAGTCCGCCCAAAGCTTCCCGCCAGTCATACGCCAACACCTGCACCGCAGCCCCCAAATTCAAAGACCCAAACTTCGGGTCGGTCGGAATGCTCAGGCAGGTGTGACAGCGGTACACGTCTTCGTTGCGCATGCCAAAGCGCTCGGAGCCAAACAAAAAGCCCACGCGAAAGTCGTCGTTTTGGCTGTGCTCGGCGGCCAAGGCCGCAAAGTGTGGGCGTGGCTCTAGCGTGGGCGGACCAAAGTCGCGCGGCGTCATGGCGGTGGCGCACAGGTGGTGCAGACCCTCAATCGCTTCGTCCAAAGTCGCCACGACGCGGGCGTTGGCCAGCACATCCAAGGCACCGCTGGCACGCTGGATGGTCTCTTCGCGGCGCAGCACGTTGTCCCAACGGGGCGCGACCAGCACCAAATCGGTGAAACCCATCACCTTCATGGCGCGGGCCGTGGCCCCCACATTGCCGGCGTGGCTGGTGTTTATTAGGATGAAGCGGGTTTTCATAGGAGTTTTGTCAGTCTTCGCGCGTAAAATCTGCGCCATTGTCGCCGCCCGCATCGCCGGGCGTTCATCTTCGGCCTGTTTGGGCCAGCTCTTCACAAAATCTATGTCGTCCTCTTCTTCTGTACACCCCATGCTCAACGTGGCCGTCAAGGCTGCACGCGCCGCCGGCGCCATCATCAACCGCGCCGCGCTCGACGTGGAAGCGGTGCGTATTTCACAGAAGCAAGTGAACGACTTTGTGACTGAAGTTGACCAAAACAGCGAACGCGTCATCATCGAGACCCTCCTCACCGCCTACCCCGACCACGGCATCTTGGCCGAAGAGTCTGGCTCCACGCACGGCAACCCCAACGCAGACCACATCTGGATCATCGACCCGCTCGATGGCACGACCAACTTCATCCACGGCTTCCCCTACTACTGCGTGAGCATCGCCCTGCAAGTGCAAGGCCGCTTAGAGCAAGCCGTCATTTACGACCCCACACGCAACGACTTGTTCACTGCTACCAAAGGCCGTGGCGCGTTCATGAACGACCGCCGCATCCGCGTGAGCAAACGCACTCGCCTGGAAGAGTGTTTGCTCGCCACCGGCTTCCCGTTCCGCCCAGGTGACGACTTCAACAAATACCTCAGCCTCATGGGCGATGTGATGCAGCGCACGGCTGGCTTGCGCCGCCCCGGTGCTGCGGCGCTTGACTTGGCTTATGTGGCCGCAGGCTTCAGCGATGGCTTCTTTGAACTCGGCTTGAAGCCTTGGGACATGGCCGCAGGCGCATTGCTCATCACCGAAGCCGGTGGCTTGGTGAGCAACTTCACAGGCGAAGGCCCTTACCTGGAGCACGAAGAATGCTTGGCCGCCTCACCCCGCATTTACGCGCAGTTGGTGCCCATCACGCAAAAGTATTCCAAGTTTGCGGGCGTTGACGACAAGCGCGCCGCCAGCACGGCAGCCAAGACCTTGAGCGTGTCACGCGCTGCGCCAGACGCGCCTTTGTAAAAACATCTTTCTGGCAGGCACTGCGATGCGTGATTTGTCTGGGCACACCCCCATGATGCAGCAGTACTTGGGGCTCAAAGCTGACCACCCCGAGACGCTGCTGTTCTACCGCATGGGCGACTTTTACGAGTTGTTCTTTGCCGATGCAGAGAAGGTCACGCGCCTGCTCGACATCACGCTCACGCAGCGCGGTCAGTCCAACGGCGAGCCCGTGGTGATGGCCGGTGTGCCATTTCACTCGCTCGAAACCTACCTCTCACGTCTGATCAAGCTCGGTGAGTCCGTGGCGATTTGCGAGCAAGTGGGCGACGTGGCGACCAGCAAAGGCCCCGTCGAGCGCAAAGTGGTGCGCGTGGTCACGCCGGGCACGCTGACCGATAGCGCTTTGCTCAGCGACAAAACCGAAGCCTATGTATTGGCCATTCACCAGAGCGACCGCCATGGTTGCGGCTTGGCGTGGCTCAGCGTCACGCAAGGCTTGGTGCATTTGGCTGAGTGCGAGACAGCCGAGCTGCCTAACTGGATTGCCCGCGTGGCCCCCAGCGAAATCATTTACAGCGCCGAAGTTAGCCCCGCGTTTGAGCAACAGCTGAAAAACTTTTGCAGCAACCTTGGCCTGCCTGCCCAAGTGCGCCCCGCGTTTCAGTTTGATGCCGCTTTAGGTGGCCGCAAGCTGCTGGAACATTTGCAAGCCGCCTCACTCAATGCGTGGAACGCACAAGACGTGCTGCAAGCCCACGCCGCCGCCGCTGCGTTGCTGGCCTACGCCGAACACACCCAAGGCCGCGCGCTCACGCACGTGCACGGCGTGTACGTGGCGCGCAACGATGCGCTGATTGACCTGCCGCTCACCACCCGTCGCAACCTAGAGCTGACCCAAACATTGCGCGGCGAAGACTCGCCCACTTTGTTCTCGTTGCTCGACACCTGCATGACGGGCATGGGCAGCCGCCAGCTGAAAAACTGGCTGCTCTCACCCGAGCGTGACCGCAGCCAAGCCATGCACCGCTTGGCTGCTATTGAGGCGCTGCAAGACAACCGCACGCAAAGCTACAAAGTGCTACGCGACGCCCTCAAAGGCTCGGGCGATGTGCAGCGCATCAGCGCCCGCGTGTCGCTGCGCCAAGTGCGCCCACGCGAATTGGTGTCGCTGGGCCAAGCGCTGCAAAAGGCGTTGCGCATTCAGCCGCTGATTCCTATCGCCTCAGAAGCGAGGGCGGTGGAGCGCTCTGCGAAGGTCAAGGAGGAGCTCGCGCAGCGAGCGGGGGACACGCAGCAGAGCGCTCTGCCGCCCTCGCTTCTGCCGCCCACGCTTTTAGTGCACATAGCCCAAGACATGGGCGTGCCGCCCGAATGCGGTGCATTGCTGGAGCGCGCATTGCTGCCCGAGCCCGCCGTCTTGGTGCGCGATGGTGGCGTCATCGGCCACGGCTACGACGCTGACCTGGACGAGCTGCGCGCCATCCAAAACAACTGCGACGGCTTCTTGCTCGAACTCGAAGCCCGCGAACGCGAGCGCACCGGCATTGCCAACCTGCGCGTGCAGTTCAACAAAGTACACGGCTTTTACATCGAGGTCACGCAAGGCCAAATCGACAAAGTGCCGGCCGATTACACGCGCCGCCAAACCTTGAAAAACGCTGAGCGCTTCATCACGCCCGAGCTCAAGACCTTTGAAGACAAAGCGCTCAGCGCGCAAGAACGCGCTTTGGCTCGCGAGAAGTTTTTGTTCGAACAACTGCTGGACACCTTGCAGCAGTTCGTGCCCGCCCTCACCCGTTTGGCGCAAGCTGTGGCCACGCTCGACGCGCTGTGTGCCTTGGCCGAGCGCTCGCTCACGCTGGGCTGGTGTGCGCCTGAATTTGTGAAAACGCCGTGCATTGAAATCAGCCAAGGCCGCCACCCTGTGGTGGAAGCCCGCTTGGCCGAAACGCATGGCGTGGTGGCTGGCGGCGCGGCCAAAACCTTCATTGCCAACGACACCATGCTGGGCCACAAGCAACGCATGCAAGTCATCACCGGCCCCAACATGGGCGGTAAATCGACCTATATGCGCCAAGTGGCCATCATCGTGTTGCTGGCCAGCATGGGCAGCCATGTGCCCGCCACAGCGTGCCGCTTGGGCCCGATTGACGCCATCCACACCCGCATTGGCGCGGCTGACGACTTGGCCAACGCGCAATCGACCTTCATGCTGGAGATGACCGAGGCCGCGCAAATCTTGCACGCCGCCACGCCGCACAGCTTGGTGTTGATGGACGAGATTGGCCGCGGCACCTCCACCTTTGACGGCTTGGCCTTGGCCAGCGGCATTGCCACGCATTTGCACGACAAGACCCAAGCCTTCACGCTGTTTGCCACGCATTACTTTGAACTCACCGAGTTCCCTGCCAACCACCGCGCGGCGGTGAACGTGCACGTCAGCGCGGCCGAGAGCGGCGCGAGCATTGTGTTCTTGCACGAAATTCAGCCCGGCCCTGCCAGCCGCAGCTACGGTATTCAAGTGGCTCGCTTAGCTGGCATGCCTTCTGCTGTACTCAGTCATGCCCGCCATGCGCTGGCCTCGCTTGAAGCGGGAGCTGATGCATCGAAGGTACAAGTCGACCTCTTTGCCCCACCGCCGTTGCAAGACGATGTGGGCCCCAGCCCGCTGCAAGCCAAGCTGGCTGAGATCGACCCCGACAAACTCAGTCCACGCGATGCGTTGGACGCTCTGTACCAATTGAAGAAACTCTTATGACCTACTGCGTCGGTATCAAACTCAAAGCGGGCTTGGTGTTCTTGTCCGACTCGCGCACCAACGCGGGCCTCGACCAAATCAGCACCTTCCGCAAAATGATTGTTTACGAGAAGCCAGGCGATCGCTTCATGGTGCTGTTGTCGGCAGGCAATTTGTCCATCTCGCAATCGGTGCGTGAGATTTTGCAAATCGAGCAACTCAAAGACACACCCGAGAGCGAACCCATCACCATCTGGAACGCCAAGAGCATGTTTGATGCGGTGCGCGTCTTGGGTGCGGCCATTCGCCGTGTGCACGAGCGGGATGCTGCGGCCCTCAAAGCCTCGGGCGTGGACTTCAATGTGTCGCTCATCTTTGGCGGCCAAATTGCAGGCGAAGGCATGCGTTTGTTTCAGGTGTACTCACCCGGCAACTTCATCGAAGCCACGGCTGAAACGCCCTACTTCCAAATTGGCGAATCCAAATACGGCAAGCCCGTGCTCGACCGCGTGTTGCAGCCCGACACGCCTTTGAACGAGGCCGCCAAATGCGCCTTGGTGTCGATGGACTCCACCCTCAAATCCAACCTGTCGGTCGGCTTGCCGCTCGACATGGTGGTGTACGAAGCCGACAAGTTTGAAAGCGATAAGGTTGTTTGCATCGACGAGAACAACCCCTACTTTCAGATGATGCACAACACCTGGGGCGAAAAACTGCGCGAGGTGTTTGACAGCATCGAAGACCCGATGTGGAACGGCGGCGCAACCGCCACGCCTTTAATGCAACCCGCACAACGGGTGCAGGCCTTGAAGAAGATTCAAACCCCAGACGAAAAACTCATCTGAACGGCATGACACAACCGCTCATCGTTTTCTCGCACGGCAACAGTTTTCCAGCTTGCACCTACCGCGTCATGCTCGACGCCATTCGCGCGCGCGGTTTTCGCGTCGAGGCCGTGGACAAGTTTGGCCACGACCCGCGCTACCCCGTCACCGACAACTGGCCGCACTTGGTGCAGCAGCTCACCGACTTTGCCACGCCCTTGGCTACGCAAAACGGTCCTGTGTTTTTGGTGGGCCATTCATTGGGCGGCATCCTCAGCATGATGGTGGCCGCCAAGCACCCCGAGCTGGTGCGCGGCGTGGTGCTGCTGGACTCGCCCATGCTGGGTGGCTGGAAAGCCAAGCTACTCAAAGTGGGCAAGCGCGTGCCGGGTGCAGAAGCCTTTTCGCCTGCCGCCATCAGCCGCAAACGCCGCACCACCTGGGCGAGCGAAGCCGACGTGTTGGAACATTTTCAACACAAGAAAGTGTTTGCCAAATGGCACCCACAAGTGCTGCAAGACTATGTGAAATACGGCACGCACGACGAGCAAACCACACAAGGCACTCGCCGCGTGTTGAGCTTTGACCGTGATATCGAGAGCGCCATCTACAACGGCCTGCCCGACCACTTAGAAACCTACTTCAAACGCCACCCACTCAAATGCAAAGCCGCCCTGATCGGCGGCTTGCAATCGCGTGAATTGAAACAAGTCGGCTTAGATTTCAGCCGTCGCGTCACGCATGGGCGCGTGATGAAGATTGACGGCACGCATCTGTTTCCGATGGAGCATCCGTTGGTGGCGGCTGCGGCTGTGGAAACGGCGTTGCTCAACCTCATCGGTTAAATTTCGTTGGCTTTGCTCGGCTGATTCACGGCGACTCAGTGGGTTTGACTCTCTCCCCCTGCTCGCCGTAGCGTAAGGCGTGAGGCAGGCGCAGTGGCCGATTTCGGTAACCGCATGAGGCCACTGCGCCTGCCTCATGCCTTGTGCGAGCTCAGCAAGAAAAAATCAAGCAGCCCAAGTCACCATATCAGTCCAAGCCGTCACCAACACCACGATGCCAAACACAATGCGGTACCAAGCAAACGGCACAAAGCTGTGGCTGGCGATGTAGCGCAGCAACCAACGCACACAAATCCATGCGCTGATGAACGAGAACACCAAGCCCACGGCAAACACGGGCGCATCGGCCATGCTCAGCAGCGCACGCTCTTTGTAAAGGCTATAGGCGCCCGCACCAATGAGCGTAGGAATCGCCAAATAAAACGAAAAGTCAGTGGCCGCTTTGCGCGACAAGCCCAGCAACATGCCACCAATGATGGTCGCGCCACTGCGGCTGGTGCCGGGGATCATGGCCAAGCACTGCACCAAGCCCACTTTCAACGCGTCGAGCGGCGACATGGCTTCCACCGTTTCAATGCGCGCTGGCTCAACGGCTGGCTCTTCTTCACCCTCGGGCTTGGCACGGCCCCAGCCTTCGGCCCACAAGATGATGAAGCCACCGATGATGAAGGTGCTGGCCACCACGGTGGGCGTGAACAAATGCGCTTTGATGAACTTACCAAACACCAAGCCCAACACCACAGCAGGCACAAAGGCAATCAACACGTTCAACGCAAAGCGACGTGCCTCGACCTGCGTGGGCAAAGCCACCACAGTGCTGGCAATCTTTTGCCAGTAAACAATGATGACCGCGAAGATGGCCCCCGTCTGAATGGCGATGTCAAACACTTTCCCCTTCTCGTCGTCCATTCCCAGCAAAGCGCCAGCCAAGATGAGGTGGCCTGTGGATGAAATAGGCAAAAACTCGGTCAAACCTTCGACCACGCCCATCACGGCGGCTTTGAGCAACAAAACGATATCCATACAACTCCTTGAACTCTCGCAATTATCGAGGGTACAGCTCAACCCCAAGCCGCGAAGTCAATGAAGCCTTGTTCGACATTGGTGTGGATCAACTTCACACGCAAGAGCTCACCCACCTCATGGTCTGAGGTGTAGGACGTGAGCATGCCTTCAACCGGTGGCGAAAATACCCGCACCCATGTGCCGCTGGACGTTTTGCCCGTGACCACGGCCTCAAACACCTGACCGATGTGGCCCGCGAGCATCAGGGCGGATTCAGATTTGCGCATGCGGCGCTCCACTTTGCGTGCGGCATCTTCTTGCTGGGTGCAATGCAAGGCCAGCGACTCTAATTCGGCACTGCTGTAGGGGGCAGGTGCCCCCATCAACACGCTTTTGATCATGCGCTGGGTCACCAAATCGGGGTAGCGGCGGTTGGGTGCGGTGGAGTGGGTGTAGTCGCGCACGGACAAGCCAAAGTGGCCAATGGCTTCGCTGTTGGCGCGCTCCACCACATATTCACCCGAGCCCATGAGCTTGACGACGATCAATGACAAATCCGGAAAGCGCACAGGGTCCGCTTTGTGGCGCTTGGCCAAAAAGGTTTCTAAGGCGGACGAATCGGGCTCGGGCGGCAAATGTTCGTCATACGTGGCGGCCAAGGCCACGATGCGCTGCCAACGCTCTGGCGAGCGCACCACGCGGCGCAGCGAGGCGTGTCCGTGATGCGCCAAAAACTGGGCCGTGCAGGTGTTGGCCGCAATCATGAATTCTTCAATCAACTGACGCGCACGGTTTTGCACTTGCTGGCGAATCGCCACCACGCGCTCGCCTTCAAACACCGCATGGGGTTGCAAAGTTTCAAACTCCAAGGAGCCATGGGCATGCCGACGTGCACGCAGACTCTGAGCGACCGCGTCTTGCAACAGCAACTGCTCAGCCATGCCATGCACCGCTTGCGCCGGATCCGGTAAAGCTTCGTCGCCTTCAATCCAATCAGAAATCGCGTCGTAGGCCAGCTTGGCTTTGTTGTGAACCTTGGCGCGGTAGAGCTGGCTGTGGGTCACTTCGGCATTGGCATTGATGCACATCTCCACGACCACGGCCAAACGTTCTTGATGCGGGTTGAGCGAGGTGAGATCGGTGCACAAACGATCGGGCAGCATGGGGAAAATGCGCGTCGAGGTGTACACCGAAGTTGTGTTGTGTTTGGCGTGCGCATCCAGGGCAGAGCTTTTGGGCACCAACACATCCACATCGGCCACGGCCACCCACACCTTGGTTTGGCCATCCGCTTGTTTTTCTGCCACGGTGAGTTGGTCTAGGTCGCGAGAGTCATCGTTGTCGATGGAGCACCACAACCAAGCAGTCATGTCCACCACGCGCGGGTCGGTGTCTTGCCCGGCGTGCGCGATGGCCTTGAGTTCTTGCAAGGCCGCCCGAGAAAACTCGGGCTCTAAGCCACGCTCGATCATGGCTTGACCCGCAATCAATGACAAATCTGAACGACCGAGAAAGTGTTTGTACCCCATAGCACGAATGTAGCTGGTGGTGGCGGGCGTATCATGGGTTTTGCTATGTCTTTGATACAAAACCTACGCGTTTACCGCACCCAAATTCTCATCGCTTGCACCGTTTTAGGCTTGGCCGTTTGGCTAGGGCTGAACTTGTGGCTGGGGCCGAAAACGCCTGTGGCGATGGTGGTGCAGCGCGATTTTGTGCAAACCGTGGTGGCCAGCGGCCACATCGAAAGTCCACACCGCGTGGATTTGGGCGTGCAAATCACCGGCACCGTCAAGGCCGTGCCGGTGAACGAAGGCCAAACCGTGACGGCAGCACAACCGTTGATTCAGCTGGAAGACGCAGAGCTGGTGGCCAATGCGCGGCAAGCCGAGTCAGCCGTCGCCCAAGCCCAAGCCAAGCTGCGCCAGTTGCGCGAAGTGCAAGCCCCATTGGCCGAGCAAACCATGCGCCAAGCACAAGTCAACCAAGACACCGCTGCGCGCGCCTTGCAACGCACGCAAGAGTTATTCAGCAAAGGCTTCATCGGTCAAGCGGCCTTGGATGAGGCCACGCGTGCCGAACAGGTGATGCGCTCACAGCTCAAAATAACCCAGCAACAACTCAGCAGCACGCGTGCGGGTGGCAGCGACATGGCCGTGGCAGAGACCGCTTTGTCACAAGCCCAAGCGGGTGCCGAGCTGGCACGCGCCCGACTTCGCTACAGCCAAGTGCTGGCGCCAGCTGCGGGCACACTGATTGCGCGCAACGTCGAGCCTGGCGATGCCGTGCAAGCAGGCAAGGTGTTGATGGTGCTCTCGCCCGAGGGTGAAACGCAGGTGGTCGTGCAGATTGATGAGAAGCATTTGAACTTGCTCAAAGTGGGGCAAACCGCCTCGGTGTCGTCCGATGCTTACCCCGATCAACGCTTCACCGCCGAGCTGATGTACATCAACCCCGGCGTGGATGCCCAACGGGGCTCTGTGGAAGTCAAGCTGCGTGTGCCCCAGCCACCCGCGTATGTGCGGCAAGACATGACGGTGTCGGTTGACATTGAAGTCGCCAAGCGCAGCCAAGCCGTGCTGGTGCCCACCGAAGCCGTGCACAACTTAGACAGCCCTGAACCTTGGGTGATGAAGGTGGTCAACGGCAAAGCTGTTCGCACGTCGATCCGCCTTGGCCTACGCAGCCAAGGCATGTGCGAAGTGCTGGAGGGGCTGGTCGCCAATGACCAAGTGTTGGCCACGGCGGCTCTACCGGTGAACGACAAAGCCCGCGTGCGGCCTGTCTCCAACCTTGTGGCGAAATGAGCGACGACACACGCACGCCGCCCACCCTCCAGCCGCTGCCCCGCTGGATGCCGTTTGAATGGCTGGTGGCGCTGCGTTTTTTACGCGAAGGTCGCGTGCAAACCATCTTCATCATCGGCGGTGTGGCCATTGGGGTGGGCGTGATTGTGTTCATGTCGGCCTTGCTCAGCGGCTTGCAAACCAACTTTGTGAAACGTGTGTTGACGGGCCAAGCCCACATTCAACTGCTGCCTCCCAAAGAAACGGCACGCGCGCTGCGCGGGGCAGACCCTTTGACCGTCGAAGGCAGCATCGTGCAACCACCGCTGCAACGGCTCAAAAGCATTGACCAATGGCAAAGCGTGGCCGCACAAATACGTGCGTTGCCCGAGGTGAACGTGGTCTCGCCCGCTGCCAACGGCTCGGCCTTGGTGGTGCGGGGCGAGGCCAGCCGCGCCATCAACGTGGTGGGCATTGAGCCCGAGCTGTACTTTCGCATCGTGCCCATGCCAGAAAAAATAGTGCGCGGCACAGCACGCATCACCATCAACGACATCTTGATCGGCACCGAGTTGGCCAACGACTTGGGCGTCTCGGTGGGCGACAAACTGCGCGTCACCTCAGCCAGCGGCCATGCCAACACGCTGACCATCACCGGCATTTTTGACCTGGGCAACAAACCGGCCAACGCACGCACCACGATGATGGCACTGCGCTCCGCACAAAGTTTGCTGGGACTTCCAGGCGGTGTGTCGACCTTGGATGTCACCGTACACGATGTGTACAGCGCAGAGTTGGTGGCGCACCGCATCACCCAACTCACAGGCGTCGAAGCAGACAGCTGGATCAAAACCAACGAGCAATTTTTCACAGCCATCAGCGCACAAACCACGGCAAACACCGCCATTCGGGTGTTTGTGGGTTTGTCGGTGGCGTTTGGCATTGCCAGCGTGCTGGTGGTGTCTGTCGTTCAAAAATCGCGTGAGATTGGCATCTTGCGCGCCATGGGCATCACGCGTGAACAAATCTTGCGCATCTTTTTGCTGCAAGGCGGGCTGCTTGGCTTTGGGGGCGCGCTGGCGGGTTCGGCGCTGGGCTCGGCGGGGCTTGTGGTTTGGCAGCAAGCCCAACGCAACCCTGATGGCACGGTGATGTTTGCCGTGAGCTTTGAGCCCTTGATGTTTGCCATGGCCTTGTTGCTGGCCACCGCCACGGGGCTGATCGCCTCGTTTGCCCCAGCCATGCGCGCCGCTCGACTTGACCCAGTGAGTGCCATCCGTGGATAAACCCAACACGACTTCCGCTCCCCGAGTGGTGCACCTGCAAGATGTTTGCAAGTCATTCAATGTGGGCTTGCCCAATGAAATTGAAATACTGCACCACATCAATTTCAGTTTGTCTCGCGGTGAATTTTGTGCCGTGATGGGCCCCTCGGGCTCTGGCAAAAGCACCTTGCTCAACATCATCGGCTTGCTGGACCGCCCGACTCACGGCCAACTGGCCATCACGGGGGAAGAAACCACAGGCCTGGACGACCAAGCCCTCACCCGCTTGCGCGGCCATGCGATTGGGTTTGTGTTTCAACACCACCACTTGCTCAACGCCTTCACTGCGCTTGAAAACGTGATGATGCCCTTGCTGGGCGCAGCAGGCTTTCCCAATGCCAGCATCGAAGCCCGCGCCGCCGAACTGCTGGACAGCGTGGGCCTGAGTGCCTTTGCCACCCAGCCCTCCGGCAGCTTATCGGGCGGCCAACAACAACGCGTGGCCGTGGCACGTGCGCTGGCCATGAACCCCGCCCTGCTGCTGGCAGATGAACCCACCGGCAACCTAGACAGCAAAAGCGCCGACGCCGTGTTTGACCTGCTGCGCCGCGTCAGCCGCGAGCAAGGCACGACGGTTCTGTTTGTCACCCACAACCCCGAGTTAGCAACGCGTTGTGACAAAACCATTCAGGTGGTGGATGGGCGGGTGATTTAAGGCCACTGGCCCCGCCTAAAATCACGACATGACGAAACCCGCCAACCCCGCGACAGAACAAGACCACAAGCCCAGCAACTTTTTGCGCCAAATCATCGAGAACGATTTGGCCCAAGGCACTTACGCCAGCCGCCGCTGGGCGGGCAGCCCCGGCGACGCCGCGCACCACGCCAAAGGCGAGCCCGACCCGGCCAAGATCCGCACCCGCTTTCCGCCCGAGCCCAACGGCTACCTGCACGTGGGCCACGCCAAAAGCATCTGCATCAACTTCGGTCTCGCCAAAGAATACGGCGGCGTGTGCCACCTGCGCTTTGACGACACGAACCCAGAAAAAGAAGACACCGAATACGTCAACAGCATCATCGACGCGGTGAAGTGGTTGGGCTTTGACTGGGCCCAGCTCGGGCAAGCACAAGGCGCAGCCGCATCCCAGGACTGCGGCGCTGCGCCCTACCAAGCCAGCGACTACTTCGACTTCATGTACCGCGCCGCCGAAGCGCTGATCGAAGCCGGCCACGCCTATGTGGACGAACAAAGCGCGGAAGACATGCGCGCCAACCGAGGCGACTTTGGCAAGCCCGGCGTGGACAGCCCCTTCCGTACCCGCACGGTTGAACAGAACCGGACGCGATTCCGCGAAATGCGCGACGGCAAGCTGGCCGACGGCGCCGCCGTGCTGCGCGCCAAGATCGACATGGCTTCGCCCAACATCAACCTGCGCGACCCGGCCATCTACCGCATCCGCCGCGCCACCCACCACCACACGGGCGACACCTGGTGCATCTACCCGATGTACACCTTTGCCCACCCCATCGAAGACGCGCTGGAGCAAATCACCCACAGCATCTGCACGCTGGAGTTTGAAGACCAGCGCCCGTTTTACGACTGGCTGATGGAGCGCCTGTGCGAATGCAAGCTGCTGGCCGCGCCCAGCCCCAAACAATACGAATTTGCCCGCCTCAACCTCACTTACGTCATCACCAGCAAACGCAAGCTGGCGCAACTGGTCAACGAAGGCAAAGTCAGCGGCTGGGACGACCCGCGTATGCCGACCATCGTGGGCCTGCGCCGCCGAGGCTACACCCCGACAAGCCTGCGCCTGTTTGCCGACCGCATTGGCGTGACCAAGAGCGACAGCTGGATTGACTATTCCACGCTCGAAGGCTGCCTGCGCGAAGACTTAGAAAACACCGCACACCGCGCCATGGCTGTGCTGGACCCCGTCAAACTCGTGCTCACCAACTGGGACGAGGTGATGGGTGCGGGCCACCTAGAGCCTTGCACGCAACCTGCGCTGCCCCCAGCACCGCAAGGTGCTTCGCAAGGCCCTGAAGAAGGCTCAGTGCCCACGCGCCATTTCAAAATTGGCAAAGAAGTGTGGATTGAGCGCGATGACTTTTTAGAAGAACCGCCCAAGGGCTACAAACGTCTTTATCCGCCCCGGGCAGGCGCGGATGGCCAAATGCTTCCCGGCAACAAAGTGCGCCTCAAAGGCGGCTACGTCATCGAGTGCACGGGCTGTACGAAAGACGCGAATGGTGTGATCAGCGAAGTGCAAGCCACCGTCATCCCCGACACCAAGAGCGGCACGCCCGGCAGCGCCACCGTCAAAGCCAGCGCCGCCATCACCTGGGTGGGCGTGAGCGATGGGTTGCAGGCCGAAGTGCGCTTGTATGACCGCTTGTTCGCCGACGCACAACCCGACGCAGGCGGCAAAGACTTCCTTGCAGCCCTCAACCCCGACAGCCTGAAAGTGGTGACCGCGTATGTGGAGCCGTCACTGGCCAACGTGCCCGCAGGTGCCCACTTTCAGTTTGAACGCCACGGCTACTTCGTGACCGACCGCGTGGACCATGCGGGGGGCAAGTTGGTGTTTAACAAGATCACGGGGCTCAAGGACAGTTGGGCCAAATAAGGTCTAGGCTTACTTTTTCTCGACCGGATTCGCCGTCAACAACTGAGCCGAGTAAGCGCGCATGAATTCACGCGCTTTCTCAGGCTTGGTATTGAGCCACGCGTCATACGCGCCCTCGCCCAAGATGACGGGCATGCGTTTTTCATTGCCGTTTTGTTGGTAGCGGTGCAGCAAGGCGTGGCTGTTGGCGTTCACTGTCAGCAGCGTGAAGCTGATGATTTCTGCACCGTCTTTGGCCCAACGCTCCCAAATGCCCGCCACGCCCATGGGCTTGCCGTCCACTCGGGTGATGCGCGTGGGCACGGCTTTGCCGCTGCGCCAGTCGTCTTCAAAGAACGCCATCATGGGCACGATGCAGCGCTGGCCTGCCAGCCATGCGTCGCGAAAGTTCTTGGACGTGGTGACAGTTTCAGAGCGGGCATTGACCATCTTGGTGGAACGCAGTTTGGCGTCAGATGCCGACTTGACCCACTGGGGTACAAAGCCAAATTGGCCCACGCCAAGTTCGCGCACCGGCGCTGCAAGCGCCTTTTCATCTGGCGAGGCATCAGGTGCAGCGCCTTCAACCGCAGGCGCATTGCGCACAAACACGCCCAATTTGCGCGGCCACAGGTCGCGCTCAAAGGCAATTCCGGGGGCTGCCACATCAAAGGCATCGGGATACATCGCGGCGTTTTGCACGCTTTCAAAATGGGCAGTCATGCGTCCATGGTAGCCGCGTGCACCAAAGCACAGCCCCGAGGCTGATACGCTCTAGCCTTCGTTCGCTTTTCATGTGCCATGCTGATTCGTTTTAACAAGCCCTACGGCGTGCTGAGCCAGTTCACCCCCGAGGGGAAATGGCGCGGCCTGAAAGATTTCATCACCCTGCCCGGCGTGTATGTGGCCGGCCGCTTAGACGCCGACAGCGAAGGCTTGCTGCTGCTCACCGACGATGGCCAACTGCAAGCCCGCATTGCCGATCCGCGCTTCAAGATGGAGAAGACCTACCTCACGCAAGTCGAAGGCATTGCCGACGACGCCGCGCTGCAAGCCCTGTGCAGTGGCGTGATGCTCAACGACGGCATGACCCTGCCCGCTCGCGCACGTGCCGCAGAAGCCCCCGCCTACCTGTGGGAGCGCGACCCACCGATTCGCGTGCGTCAAACCAAACCCACTTCATGGATAGAGCTCACCATCCGCGAAGGCCGCAACCGCCAAGTACGCCGCATGACTGCCGCCGTAGGCCTGCCCACGCTGCGCTTGGTACGCACCCACATCGGGCCATACAGCGTGCAAGATTTGCCGCTGGGTACATGGCAAGAGACTGAATTACCATGACCGCATCTCAATCCGAGATAACTACAACGAAGGTGATATGGCCAAAGGCGAACAACACAGCAAAAAAATGACAAAGAAGCCTAAAAAGGACACGTCACCTCCCAAGACTTCCGTCTCGGACCGTCCCAACCCACCCACGACTTACGTCGCACCACGCGGCAAAATCAAACCCAAGTAATGTCTGCCACCGTTGCTCTCGCTAACCTTCGTATGGCACTGACCGATTTGCGCAGCAACGCGCTGACGGGCCGTGCGTTCATTCAAACCGCACGCGCGCAGCAGGCTTTATTCAAAGCACTGCCGCCTCAGTTTGAAGAGGTGTGGCTAGGGCTGGTGGATCGGCTGGAATCGAGCGCTTTGTTCAGCGAAGAAAGCTGCTCATTCAGCCAAACCGGTTTGCTAGACAACCTCGCGCTGGTGCTGGACAAAGCGGAAGCGAAATTGACCGCCTCGAATTAACCACCTAAGCATGACTGCCCCAGAGAATTTTGAAATCTTCACCGTGAAGGTGGAGCCCGCTGGCCTGCAATACGACGTCGAGGGTGACCTTACCCTGCTCGAAGCCGCCGAGCTGTCACGCATCGAGCTGCCCAGCTCTTGCCGCAATGGCACCTGCCGCACCTGCGTGTGCCGCCTCGTGAGTGGTGAAGTGACCTACACCATCGAGTGGCCAGGCCTGAGCGCCGAAGAAAAAGCCGAAGGCTATGTGCTGCCCTGCGTGGCTCGCCCTACCACAAATGTGGTGCTAGAGCAAACACAGGCTCGCGCCACATAAACGCAACGCAACATGAATCCGATTTACGAAGACGAACACCTGCTGGTGTTTGAAAAACCCAGCGGCCTGCTGTCTGTGCCAGGCCGTGGGCCTGAGAAGCAAGACTGCCTGTCCAAGCGCGTACAAGACATTTACACCGACGCGCTGGTGGTGCACCGCCTCGACCAAGACACCTCGGGCCTCATCGTGATGGCGCGTGGCATCGAGGCGCAGCGCCGGATCAGCCGTTTGTTTGAAACCCGCCAGGTGAGCAAGCGCTACATGGCGGTGGTGGCGGGCAACCCGCTGATCACCCAAGCGCATGTGCCGACCAACGAAGAAGGCTGGCGCGCCATTGAGGGCAACATCATGCTCGACTGGGAGCGTCGCCCCATTCACATCATTCACCCCGACGGCAAGCCCAGCCTGAGCCTGTGGCGCATGGTGCAAGCAGGCGACACCGCCAGCTTGATTGAGCTAGAGCCCTTCACGGGCCGCACACATCAGCTGCGTGTGCACATGCAAAGCTTGGGGCACCCCATGTTGGGCGATTCACTGTACGCGCCGCCCGACATCTTGGCGCTCACGCCGCGTCTGATGCTGCACGCACAAGACATCGGGTTTCCCCACCCTTTTACCGAAGAACCGCTGCTTTTCACCGCTCCCGTGGCGTGGTCTGCGGCAAACCCCTATGTTTTAGGGCTTTCGGCGTAAGACATCTGTAGTCCAAGCGGCGCAAACTGATTTGGTTCTAACTTTTATAACTGGAGACAAAAATGCGTGAAGTAGTTGTGGTCAGCGGTGTTCGTACAGCCATTGGTACCTACGGCGGTAGCCTGAAAGACATTCCCCCCACCGAGTTGGCTGCCCAAGTGGTGCGCGAGTCCTTGGCCCGTGCCCACATCGACGGCAAAGACGTGGGCCATGTCGTGTTTGGCCATGTGGTGAACACCGAACCCAAAGACATGTACCTGTCTCGCGTGGCAGCCATCAATGGCGGTTGCGCCGAAGGCACGCCCGCTTTCAACGTGAACCGTTTGTGCGGTTCGGGCTTGCAAGCCATCGTGAGTGCCAGTCAGTCCATCATGCTGGGTGACTGCGACATCGCCATTGGCGGCGGCGCTGAAAACATGAGCCGTGGCCCTTACGCTTCTCTCAGCGCTCGCTGGGGCGCACGCATGGGCGACACCAAGATGGTCGACATGGTGGTGGGCGCTTTGCACGACCCCTTCCAAAACATCCACATGGGTGTGACCGCTGAAAACGTGGCTGCCAAATTTGGCATCACCCGCGACATGCAAGATGCAGCAGCGGTCGAGAGCCACAACCGCGCCCAACGCGCCACCGAAGCGGGTTACTTCAAAGACCAAATCGTGCCTGTGATGCTCAAGAGCAAAAAAGGCGATGTGGCTTATGCCACCGACGAGCACTTCCGTCCCAACTGCAAGCTCGAAGACATGACCAAGTTGAAGCCAGTTTTCATCAAAGAAAACGGCACGGTCACCGCGGGTAACGCCTCGGGCATCAACGACGCGGCTGCGGCTGTGGTGCTGATGGAAGCCAAAGCAGCGCAAGCCCGAGGTGCAAAGCCATTGGCACGTTTGGTGTCTTACGCACACACCGGCCTCGACCCAAAAATCATGGGCATGGGCCCTGTGTCGGCGTCTCGTCTCGCGCTGCAAAAGGCCGGTCTCACCACCAACGACATGGACGTGATTGAAGCCAACGAAGCCTTTGCTGCACAAGCCTGTGCGGTCAGCAAAGAGCTCGGGCTAGACCCTGCCAAAGTCAACCCCAACGGTTCTGGCATTTCTTTGGGTCACCCCATCGGTGCGACCGGTGCGTTGATTACAGTCAAGGCCCTGTACGAACTGCAACGCATCAACGGCAAGTACGCTTTGGTCACCATGTGTATTGGTGGTGGCCAAGGTATCGCTGCTATTTTTGAGCGTCTTTAAACCAACATGAACCGCCCAACCGACGACAGTTTTATCCAACGCGAAGCCAACCAATTCGCACTTTTAAATCAACGTCGGTTCGGGCCGTTTTTCTGGACGCAGTTTTGCGGCGCAGCGAACGACAACCTGTTCAAGTTCGCCTTCACCGTGATGGTGACCTACCAGCTCAGCGTGAGCTGGTTGCCCGTCTCCTTAGCGGGCTTGGTGATTGGGGCGGTTTTCATCCTCCCCTATTTGTTGTTCTCGGCCACCAGCGGTCAGCTGGCCGAAAAGTACGCACACCCCGTCATCATGCGGTGGGTCAAAAACTGTGAAATTGGCATCATGGCGCTCGCTGCTGTGGGCTTTATGACGCACCAAGCCGCCGTGTTGCTGGCGTGCACGTTTTTGATGGGTCTGCACTCCACCGTGTTTGGACCTGTGAAGTATTCGTATTTGCCACGCGTGCTGGATGAGCACGAACTCACGGGCGGCAACGGCATGACCGAGATGGGCACGTTTGTGGCCATTTTGTTGGGCAATGTGGCGGGTGGTTTGTTGGTGGCCATGCCTGACATTGGCCATGCCACAGTCGCTGTGGCTTGCGTGGCCGTCGCAGTATTTGGCCGTTGGATGAGTGGACGCATTCCCCCGCTCAGCCCAACGCACCCCAAGCAAACCATCAACTGGAACCCATTCACCGAAACGCTGCAGAACTTGGGTCTGGCGCGCGCCAACGCCAAAGTGTTTCAAACCCTGCTGGGCATCAGCTGGATGTGGTTTTTTGGTGCGGTCTTTTTGAGCCAGTTTCCTAGCTTTGCCAAAGAAGTGCTGCACGGTGACGCGCAAGTGGCCTCGCTTTTGTTGGTGCTGTTCTCAGTCGGAATTGGCGCAGGCTCACTCTTGTGCGAATATCTCAGCCGTGGCCGCGTGGAAATTGGCTTAGCGCCTTTGGGTGCGATAGGCATGACGCTGTTTGCGGTGGACCTGTACATGGCCTCTAACCAACTGCCCGATGTGCCGTTGATGGGCATTCAAATATTCATGGCACACAGCCAGCATTGGCGCATCATGGCCGACTTGTTGTTGCTCAGTCTGTTCACTGGCATTTACAGCGTGCCCATGTATGCGCTGATTCAAATCGAGAGCAAGTCCCACGAAGTGGCGCGCATCATCGCGGCCAACAACATCATCAACGCGTTGTTCATGATTGCCAGCTCACTCATCGCAGGCGCCATGCTGAGTGCGGGCATGACCATCCCCGACATCTTCTTCTGGACAGGTGTGGCCAATGCGGCGGTCACGCTGGCCATCTTCGTGGCCGAGCCAAGTTATTTGCACCGATTTGCCGCTTGGCTGCGCGGGGTTTGACCCAGCGCAAGGGTGCGCCAGCTTCTTAGAATTAAGCTCTGCACCTACAAAGTCAAAACGTCTTGCCGTTCTATTCGAAAGTTCCTATGTCCGACACACTCACCGCCACATTGCCCATCCGCGAAGTCACCCTCGCTTGGTCTGATGCTTTGTCATTAGAGCTGGACTTCATGGACGACACGCACCGTGAGTTTGTCGACTTGCTTGCCGCCACTGAACTGGCTGACGACGACACCTTGGCTGAGCGCTTCGCAGCGTTGATTGAGCACACCGAAGAGCACTTTGGCGGTGAAGACAAGTGGATGAAAGACACCAAGTTTTCATCGAGCAACTGCCACACCATGCAGCACAACGTGGTGCTGGAAGTCATGCGCGAAGGCCTGCGCCGTGGCCGCGAAAAAGGCGACATGGCCGTGATGCGCCAAATGGCGCACGAACTAGGTATTTGGTTCCCCCAACACGCGCAAACCATGGATGCGGCCTTGGCTCTGCATCTGCGTCGTGTGGGCTATGACGCTGAGACCGGCATCGTCACTGCGCCTGAGGCTTTGCCTGAAGATGAGATTCACGGCAGCGGTAGCTGTGGTGATGGTGGGTGCGCTTAACTGGCCTTTTAGTTCGCTCTGTTGCCTCTTTGGTTTGAGACGGCCCATACAACCTGGGCGCCTTTGGGTTTGCGTGCGAACGCTTGCCGCAGAGACCTTGGTTGGAAAGCCGTGACTTTAAAAGCTTACAAAGCCAAAGGCGAGCAAGCTTCTTCGTGAGCGACAAGAGGGGTTTGGGTATCTGTTGTAGCGAAGTCAAGGAGGAGATTCAGGCTTTGCCTGAATCGGGGGACATGAGCGTAAACAGATGTCCAAACCCCTCTCCCCCTAACAAAGAAGAAACATCAGGCGTACCGAGTACGAGCCAGCGCAGCCCCAGCCGCCAAAGCCTCCAACTTCTTCACAGCCACCTCACGACTCATAGGCGCCAACCCACAGTTGGTGCACGCAATCAAACGATTCTTAGGCACATACTTCAGAGCCATGCCAATGGTGTCGGCAATTTGCTCTGGCGTTTCGATCACATCGCTGGCCACGTCGATCACGCCCACCATCACGTCTTTGCCTTCCAGCAAAGCCATCATCTCAGGCGGCACATGCGAGTGGTAGCACTCCAAGCTCACTTGCTGGATGCTGCTCTTGGCCAAGGCGGGCAACACTTTTTCGTATTGACGCCACTCGTCGCCAAGTGTTTTCTTCCAGTTGTTGTTGGCTTCAATACCGTAGCCATAGCAAATGTGAACAGCGGTGGTGCAGGTCAAACCTTGTGCGGCACGCTCTAGGGCTTTGACGCCCCAGTCTGCGGCTTCGTCTAGGTAGACGTTGAACGCGGGTTCGTCAAATTGAATGATGTCCACACCGTCGGCTTGCAAAGCCAAGGCTTCTTGGTTTAGCAATTCGGCAAAGGCAAACGCCATGTCGATGCGGCCTTGCACGGCGTCTTTGCCTTTGCCATAAAAGCGGTCGGCCACGGTGTCGACGATGGTCATGGGGCCGGGCAAGGTGAACTTGAGTTTCTTCTTGGTGTGGGCGCGTGCCAGCTGCGCTTCAAACGCATGCACACGACCTTTGAGGCGCAACGGTGCAATGACTTGCGGCACTTGCGCGTCGTAGCGGTTGTTGCGAATGCCCATGGTGACTTTGTTTTCAAAGTCGATGCCTTCGACTTGCTCTAAAAAGCCGTGCACAAAGTGTTGGCGCGATTGTTCGCCGTCGCCAATCACATCGAGGCCCGCGTCTTCTTGCGCTTTGATCCACAACAGCGTGGCATCAGCCTTGGCTTGCAAAAGCGCATCGCCTTCGGCTTGCCACTTGGGCCAGAGTTTGTTGGTCTCGGCCAACCATTCGGGTTTGGGCAGGCTGCCTGCGATGGCGGTTGAAAACATGGTTTGGTCTCCGTTTTGGTTTTAGGTGGGTGTCGTCAATGAAAACTCTTTGGCCAACAGCTCATAAGAGCGGGCCTGTGCAGCGGGCTCGTGCGTCCACGTGATGATGACCACTTCGTCGAGTTGCAAACGCTCGGCGAGCTTGCGCAACTTGTCTGCCACTTGTGGTGCACTGCCCACGAGAGCACCTGCACGCAGCTCTGCCATGGCCACTTGCTCAGAGGCGTTGTAGTCGCGCACAGCCTGGTCGGGGGGCAACAAAGCACCGATACGGCCCGTGTTACGGTCCATCTTCCAACGGGCGCGGCTTTGAAACAAATGCCAAGCTTCGTCTTCGGTGTCAGCGGCCAAGGCCCACACGCACACGGTGGCGCGCGGCTTGGGGTTGCGTTCGTTGGGGCGGTAGTTGGCGCGATACAGGTTGAAAGCGTTGTCCACGCCCTGCCCTTCGGTGATGAAGTAGGCAAAAGCGTACGGCAGCCCCAAATGCGCGGCCAGCTGTGCGCCGTAGTCCGAGCTGCCCAACATCCACACATCGGGCGATGTGGCGCCGCTGGGGTAGGCATACACGCCATGGCCGGGGTGTCCAGCAGGAATGGGCTCGCCTGTGACCCACGCTTGCAGCTCCATCACTTGCTGTGGGAAGTTGTCAGAGGCGTGGCGGTCGGGATTGAGTAGTTGCGCGGTGCGACCATCGCTGCCGGGCGCGCGGCCCACACCAAGGTCGATGCGGCCAGGCGCCAAAGCATCGAGCACACGGAATTGTTCAGCCACCTTGAGCGGCGCGTAATGCGGCAGCATGACGCCCGCACTGCCCAGTCGAATGCGGGTGGTGCGTGCGGCAATGGCCGCCATCAACACCTCGGGCGCGGTGCCCACAATGCTGGGATGGCTGTGGTGTTCACTCACCCAAAAGCGTTGATAGCCCCATGTCTCGCATTGGCTGGCGAGAGCTAGGGTTTGACGAATGGCTGCGTCTTGGCTTCGGCCAGCGGCAGCAACGGATTGATCGAGGACAGATAGTTTGAGCACGAGACAGAGCTTAACTGGCTCTGGCAAGTCACGCTGTCGCCCAGGCACTAAGCCCTTGCGTTCAGGCTGCTTGGGGACGCGAACGACGGTTGATTTGGCGCACCGACATCAGTGCATCAAAGAAACCATGCAACCAGTCCATATCAATGGGTTTTTGCAGCAACTGCACGCCATCGGGCAAGCCACCTTTGGCGCGCACGTCGTCCGGGCTCAACCCTGTCATGACCACGACTGCCAAATTGCTAAACAGGTTATGCGCGCTCAAGGTCTTCAAAAACTCAAAACCGTCCACATTGGGCATCATCAGATCGGTCAACAGCACTTGGGGCTGCAAGCTGGGCATATCCAACAAAGCCTCCATGGCAGATGCGTACATGACCACATCCAAAGGCAAGCCCCATTGGTCGAAATTAGTTTGCAGCATCAAACGTGTGCTTTCGTCGTCCTCCACCACCAGCACGCGCAAGCGGTCTTCGCCCTGCATCATGGAGGCGGGTGCCAAATTGTGGCGGCGTTGGTAGTCCTGGATCGACAGCAATGAAATGCGACGGTGGCCACCTTGGGTTTTCCACGCTTTCAAATCGCTTTTCTCAACCAATCCTTGCACGGTGCCGACGGAGATGCCCAACATTTTGGCGGCGTAGCTGGTGCCGCAATAGCCGTCATAAGGCTCTTTAGAGGGGGGCATATTCATTGAAAGTTCCTATTCTTTTCACTAATCTAACTAAAGAAACGCATTAAATACAACCATTTGTATGCAATTATATATTCAATTAAACCTATCAAAGTAATAAAAACGATGAAGCACAGATCAACCAAGGGGGAACTCACACCCAAAGAAAAAGCCCAGACACCGTGAGGTGGCTGGGCTTTCAGGAAGCGAAAAATTACTTCAAAGCTTTGAAGCGCACGCGCTTAGGCTTGGCGCCCTCTTCGCCGAGACGCTTCTTCTTGTCGGCTTCGTACTCTTGGTAGTTACCGTCGAAGAACACCCATTGGCTGTCGCCTTCAGCGGCCAAGATGTGGGTGGCAATGCGGTCCAAGAACCAGCGGTCATGGCTGATCACCATCACAGAGCCCGCGAATTCCAACAGCGCGTCTTCCAACGCACGCAAGGTTTCCACGTCCAAGTCGTTCGATGGCTCGTCCAGCAGCAACACGTTGCCGCCTTCGATCAAAGTCTTGGCCAAGTGCAAACGACCGCGCTCACCGCCGGACAACATGCCGACTTTCTTTTGCTGGTCGCCGCCGTTGAAGTTGAAACGGCCGCAATACGCACGGCTTGGCATTTGGAACTTGCCCACGTTCATGATGTCCAAACCACCGGAGATGTCTTCCCACACGGTTTTGTCATCGTTCAGGTCGTCGCGGCTTTGGTCCACAAAGGCCATTTTCACGGTTTGGCCAATCTTGACTTCGCCTGTATCGGGCTGCTCTTTACCTGCGATCAACTTGAACAAAGTCGATTTACCCGCGCCGTTGGGGCCGATGATGCCCACAATCGCGCCAGCAGGCACGGTGAAGCTGAGGTTGTCGATCAACACGCGGTCGCCAAACGACTTGCTGACGTTCTTGAACTCAAACACTTCATGACCCAAACGCTCGGCCACAGGAATGAAAATTTCCTGGGTTTCGTTGCGCTTTTGGTATTCGTGATCAGACAACTCTTCAAAGCGGGCCAAACGGGCCTTGCTCTTGGCTTGACGGCCTTTGGGGTTGGAACGGGCCCACTCCAATTCTTTCTTCATGGCCTTGGAGCGTGCGTCTTCGGTACGCTGTTCGGTGGCCAAACGGGCTTCTTTTTGCTCCAACCAGGTGGAGTAGTTGCCTTTGTAGGGAATGCCGTGGCCACGGTCGAGTTCCAAAATCCACTCGGCGGCGTTGTCCAAGAAGTAACGATCGTGGGTAATCGCCACCACGGTGCCTGAGAAGCGGGCCAAGAACTGTTCCAACCAGTCCACCGATTCGGCGTCCAAGTGGTTGGTGGGTTCGTCAAGCAACAGCATGTCGGGCTTAGAC
The DNA here is from genome assembly GCF_003063475.1 of Limnohabitans curvus. Taxonomy (NCBI): domain Bacteria; kingdom Pseudomonadati; phylum Pseudomonadota; class Betaproteobacteria; order Burkholderiales; family Comamonadaceae; genus Limnohabitans; species Limnohabitans curvus. The sequence continues at coordinate 2,196,356 of NZ_NESP01000001.1, read as the reverse complement.
AGCAACAAGCGGCACAAGGCCACGCGGCGTTTTTCACCACCGGACAGCTTGCCAATGATCGCGTCCCACGCGGGCAGGCGCAGCGCGTCAGCCGCGATTTCGAGTTGGTGATCCGAGGCGTCGCCAGCGGTGGCGATGATGGCTTCGAGTTGGGCTTGTTCAGCGGCCAAAGCGTCAAAGTCGGCATCTTCTTCGGCGTAGGCGGCGTACACCTCTTCGAGGCGGGCTTGTGCGGCCTTGATGTCGCCCATGCCGCTTTCGACGGCTTCGCGCACGGTGTGCTCGGCATTGAGCTGGGGCTCTTGAGGCAAATATCCGATCTTCAGACCAGACATTGGAATAGCTTCGCCTTCAATCTCGGTGTCAATACCGGCCATGATCTTGAGCAAGGTGGACTTGCCCGAACCGTTGGTGCCCAGCACGCCAATCTTGGCTCCGGGGAAGAAGGACAGGGAAATGTCTTTCAAGATCTGACGCTTGGGCGGCACGATCTTGCCGACGCGGTTCATACTAAATACGTACTGAGCCATTTGGTTTTCTTTCGGGTAGCGAATGCAATAAACCTCTCATTATCCTCGGCTGAGCGATACCCCCAAAAAGCCGGGTCAAAAACCAACTCAATAAAAACTAAATATACAAAATAATGATATTTATCTTTATGAATATGAGAATACAATTTGCTACCTTATTTCAGAGCCCAATATGCTTAAAAAACTGGCAATTCGAATCATTTGTCTTCTAGGACTTGTTTCTACCTTCGTTAGCGCTCAAGGCAATCAACCCACAAGTTGGAAGTTTCAAAAAGACCAAGACAACAAATGCGTGGCTCAAAACCTTGCAAATCCTGGCTTGGAACTGATGGCTCAGAAGTTGACCATCACGACAAAAGAAACGTCTGATCTCAAAAGCTACGTTGTCTCGGTGAACGAGCAAACCGTGGTGCCTATGAGCCGCGTTAACTTGACCGATACGGCCTGCAAATGCATTCGTATCCGCAACATGGGCGCATTGGCCGCGAACGATTTAAAGATTCGAATTCAAGGACAAACAACCAGCGACAAACCTGTCGAACTGGCTTTGAATGTCAAAGACATGGCCGCAGCACTGGAAGCGCTCAAGTCGGATAGCTGTAAAAAATCGTAAAAATAAAATTTGTCAGATCCGTGCGACAATCCGATCCGTTGCCGCCGCCAGTTGCCGCAACATCAGCACTTCTGCTGGAGCTGGTTCCAAACACTTCTGTTTGTGATTTCTAGAGCTCACCTGTAAATATTGCCGACCTTTGACTGGGTGGCCTTCGGGCCAAGCGGGTTGGTGTCATGCGCTGACATAAAGCGCTCCATCATGAAATTTGAAGATTTAAATTTGGCTCCGGCCATCCAAAAAGCTGTGGCCGAACAAGGCTACGAAACTCCCACCCCCATCCAAGCCCAAGCCATTCCTGCGGTTCTCGCAGGCCACGACTTGTTGGCAGGCGCCCAGACCGGCACCGGTAAAACAGCAGCCTTCACCCTACCCATGTTGCACAAGCTCACCATGAGCCGCAGCAAAGAAAACAAATTTGGCGTCTACGGCGTGCGCGCCTTGGTGCTGACCCCCACTCGCGAACTCGCGGCCCAAGTGGAAGAGTCGGTCCGCAACTACGGCAAATACTTGCAACTCACCTCCACCGTCATCTTTGGCGGCGTGGGCATGAACCCACAAGTGGCTCGCATCAAAAAAGGCGTGGACATTTTGGTGGCCACCCCTGGCCGCTTGCTCGACTTGCAACAGCAAGGCTTGCTCGATTTGTCGACCGTGGAAATCTTGGTCCTTGACGAAGCCGACCGCATGTTGGACATGGGCTTCATCCACGACGTCAAGAAAATCTTGGCCTTGGTGCCCAAAGATAAGCAAAGCTTGTTGTTCTCCGCCACCTTCAGCGACGAAATTCGCGAGCTGGCCAACAACCTGCTCAAAGACCCACAAAGCATCCAAGTCACGCCCAGCAACACCACAGTACAACGCATCACGCAAGTGGTTCACCCCGTGGGCCGTGGTAAGAAAAAGGCTTTGCTCGCCCACATCATCAATGAGCACAACTGGAGCCAGGTGCTGGTGTTCACACGCACCAAATTTGGCGCCAACAACGTGGCCGAGTTCTTGACCAAGAACGGCATCAGCGCCATGGCGCTGCATGGCAACAAGAGCCAAACGGCTCGTACCCAAGCCTTGTCGGGCTTCAAGACCGGCGAAATCCGTGCCTTGGTGGCCACTGACATTGCGGCACGCGGTATTGACATTGACGAGTTGCCACACGTGGTCAACTACGAAATCCCCAACATCAGCGAAGACTATGTGCACCGCATTGGCCGTACAGGCCGCGCTGGTTCAAGCGGCGAAGCTGTGAGCTTGGTGTCGTTGGACGAACAAGGTTTCATGCGCGACATCGAAATCTTCACCAAACAACAAGTGCCTGTGGTCGCCGTTGAAGGCTTTGGCCCAGACGCTGACGAAAAAGCCGAACCCATCGCCATGGGCCGTCAAACCCTGTGGGGTGGTTTGGGCAAGCCCCCAGGCCGTGACGTGATGGCTGCTGCAGCCAAAGCCGCACGCGGTGAAATGATGCAACGCATTCGCGACACCAAAGCCACTGGCGGCGGTCGCAATGGCGGAGGCGGTCGTGGTGGCCAAGGTGGTAACGCCGAAGGCCGCGCACCTCGCCCCAGTGGCCATGTGAGCCGTGACCGTGTGGGTGATCGCCCTGCACGCGATGGCGAACGCGCCCAGTTGGGTGACCGTCCCCCACGCAGCGGCGAGCGTCCAGCCCGTGACGGCAATCGCCCACAAAACCAAGGCGCTCGTCCACCCCGCCAGTTCGACAACCGCGGCCCCCGCAACGATGCACCACGCCCACCGCGTGATTTCGATGCGCCCCGCGCCCCACGTCGCGACGACGACGAGTTCCAACCACGTGCCAACGCGCACTTGGGCACCCAAAGCGGCGTGAACGCCTTTGGCCACAAAACACAAGGTAGCGGTCAACGCCAGCCTGACCCTACACGCACCAGCGTGGACCTCATGACCGAACGCAAACGCGGCGGTGGTGGTGGCGGTGGCTACGGCCGCCGTTCAGGTGGTGGTGGCGGTGGTGGCAATCGCTCTGGCGGTGGTGGCCGTTCAGGCGGTGGCTTTGGTGGTGGTGGCGGCGGTTACGCACGCTAAGCGCACATGGCCCCTCTCGCCTTAGATGGCGAGAAGCACAAAAAAGCCCGCTCATCAGCGGGCTTTTTTGTGGTCATTGAATGGCATCAACCTTGACACTCGGGCACAGGCGTTGGCAAAGCCTTCTTCTCGTAAAAGGCACGCAAGTTGTCCATCGTCAAGGCGGCCATGGCGCGGCGCGTCTCCTCGGTTGAGCTAGCCATGTGCGGGGTAAGCACCACGTTGTGCATGCGGCGCAACTCAGGGTCTACCACCGGCTCGTCCCAAAACACATCCAAAGCGGCTCCTGCCAAATTTTTCTCTTTCAAAGCCTGCACCAACGCGGGTTGATCGACCACCGAGCCGCGCGCAATGTTGATCAAATAACCTTTGGCGCCCAAGGCTTGCAGTACCGCTGCGCTGATCAAATTTTTGGTTTTGTCGCCACCGGGCACCGCCACCACCAAATAGTCCACCTCAGCGGCCAAGGCCGTCACGGTTTTGTAAAAGGTGTAGGGCACATCGGCTTTGGCTTCACGGCCGGTGTACGAGATGCGCATGTCAAACCCAGCAGCACGCTTGGCAATGGCACGGCCAATACGCCCCATGCCCACGATCCCTAAGCGCGCGCCCGTCACTTTGCGGGTCAGGGGAAAGGTGTCGCTCACCCAATCGCCATTGCGCACAAAGCGATCCGCCTGCGGAATGCGACGACCAATTGACAGCATCAAGCCCAGCGCCAAATCCGCCACGTCGTCAGTTAACACCCCCGGTGTGTGCGTGACCATGATGCCTTTTTCTTTCGCAGCGGCCACATCCACCCCGTCGTAGCCCACGCCACAAATGGCAATCAGCTTCACATTGGGCAACATGGCCAACAGCTTTTTGTCCACCATCGCAGCACCCGTGCCCACCAATGCAGTCACCTTGCTCAAAGCACCTGGGTCTTTGATGTGGGTGTGGTCGTGCACGATGTAATTTTCTTCTTGCAACGCGTTCATCATGAACGGCGGCAAGGGTGACACTTGCATGATTTCTTGAGCCATGGCGGGATCCTCCAGCTTGTTCTTTGTTATCAACCGTACTCTACTCGCTGATTGGCTAACATGACAGGCTATGACTGAAGGCTCCCCCACACTCACGATCGAAGGCGCAACCGCCACCCTCACCCTGCGCCGTCCCTCGTTACGCAACAGCTTGACCGACGACGACCTCAAGGCGTTGCTGGCCCACGTTGAAACACTCAACCGCAACATGGCCGTGCAAGTGGTGGTCTTGCGCGCAGAGACCACAGGGCAAAAACAAGCGGTGTTCAGCGCGGGCTACAACGTGGGCGGGTTTGACAACGACCCCATGGCCCCTTTGTTCTTTGAAAAAATCCCTGAGGCTTTGGAACGTCTGCGCCCAGTGACGATTTGCGCGTTAAATGGCAGCGTTTACGGCGGCGCGACAGACTTGGTGTTGGCCTGTGATTTCATTGTGGCGCAACGCGGTTTGTCTTGGCGCATGCCGGCTTGCGCGCTGGGCTTGCACTACTACCCCAGCGGCCTGCGACGCTATGTGAGCCGCTTGGGTCTACAAGCCACCAAGCGGGCTTTCTTGCTGGGGCAATCTATGGCGTTTGAAGACTTAGAAACGCTAGGGCTGTTTGAAGCACTTGTTGAAGCCGAGGCGTTTGAGGCCTCACTTGAAACAACGGTGCGCACTTTGTGTGGCATGGCACCTTTGGCGCTACAGGCCACAAAAAAAAGCTTGAACGACATTGCAGCTGGTTTGTACAACGAACCCGCGCTCAAAGAACGCTCACGCCAATCGGTGTACAGCCAAGACTTTGCAGAAGGCCGCGCTGCGTTTGCTGAGCGACGTGCCCCCAAGTTCACGGGCATTTAAAAGTTGGTACCAGGCATGAAAAAAGGGAGCCCAAAGGCTCCCATTTTGTTTTGGCCCCTGACAAGGAGCCCAGGCTGAAATTAAGCCTTCTTGGCGTAAGCCGAGCACCAGCCCTTGCCAGCGACTTGCTTGCCTGCAAACAAGGGGCAGCCACCTGCGGCGTCTGCGGCTTTACCTTGGAACAACGCGCAGTTGCTGCACTGTTGACCCGCGGCGTATTTGGGTTGCTTGGCTTTGTCCACTTTGGTGGCGTCGGCTTTGTAGCCCAAGCCAGCAGCTTGTGGGTCTTTCTCATCCACCATCGCTGCTTGTGCAGCAGTTGTTGCAAAGGCGGCAACGCCAGCAACAGAAATGGTTTGCATCATGAATACGCGACGGTTGGTAGGTTTGGTCATCAATGTCCCCTTGGGAAAGTTTGAAATTGGGCCAGAAGATACTGGCAGCGCATATCTTAACGAGTGTTGCCCAAGTTCAATTGACAGACATCAATGCCCACCTACATACATGCGTTTTTCTTGGAGACGCAGTTCAGCAAGCACCAAGACATCCACCGTATCCACATCCAGCACGCAGCCGTCGTCATCCACCGCGACGCGATAAACCTCATGGTGCGCCAGAACCGAACGCGCACCTTGGTCACCCCTCAGTTGTGACAAAGCAGCTCTGCAACCAAGTCCAAAGCCGACTGGATGGCCTTGCTGTCCTTGGTAACAAGGTGTCACGACCTCATGTTCTGACAGTGCCATCGCGACCTTCAACAAAGTGCTGACTTGAATCAACGGTAGATCCGCGGGCAAGATGAGCCAGCCTTGGGCATCAGGCGTTGCAGCCACACCGCAGGCGATGCTGTCCCCCATGCCCGGGTTTGTTAGATGCGCCGTGTGTGTTCGCTCCACCAAATGCCACGGTAAGCCGCTGGCGCGCACCGCTGCCAACACGTGTTCGCGCACAGGTTGGCCACACAACAAAGATTGGAGTTTGTCTTGCGTCCCACCCGAAGCCTTGAACCGTTCGCCCTTGCCAGCCGCTAAGACGATGACCGTCGGCAGCGCTGTCACGCTTTGACGCAGGAAGATTCGGTCGCCACGGGCGCAGCCGCTGCCGCGTTTTTGACTTGCACGATTTGCGCAATGATGGACACAGCGATTTCTGCAGGCGTTTTGGCACCAATGTTCAAGCCTACGGGTCCATGCAGCCGCTCCAAGGCTTCAACGCTCAAATCAAAGTGTTCCATCAAACGTTGCTTGCGCGTGGCTTGGTTGCGGCGAGAACCCAAAGCGCCCACATAGAACGCATCTGAATTCAAGGCCTCCATCAAAGCCATGTCGTCCAATTTGGAATCATGCGTCAAGGCCACGATGGCGGTGTGCGCGTCGGGCTTGAGTTCGAGCACCACATCATCAGGCATGCCCATGACACGGGTCACGCCATCGAGTCCAAGCATGGCTGCGTATTCTTCGCGTGGGTCGCACACCAACACTTCAAAATCCAACAGCTTGGCCATGTGCGCTACGGCTTGGCTGAGTTGGCCAGCGCCAATCAACAACAAGCGCCAGCGCGGGCCGAACAAAGTGGTGAGCGTGATGCCATCAAACTGCAAGGCATCGGTACGTGCAGCTTCGCGCAAGGTCACCTCACCCGTTGACAGCTTGACCGTACGCGCCACCAATTGATGTGACGAGGTGCGTTGCAACACCTCTTCAATCCAAGTCACATCTTTGACTGGCTCTTGCACCAAACGCAAGGTACCGCCGCAAGGCAAGCCAAAGCGTGCGGCCTCTTCTTTGCTCACGCCATAGGCCACCATGGATGGGTGCGCGAGCGCGTCGTATTCGCCAGCTTTGATGCGGGCAATCAAGTCGTCTTCGACACAACCACCCGACACCGAGCCACTGACCACGCCGTCTTCACGCACAGCGAGCAAAGCCCCGGGTGGGCGTGGCGCACTGCCCCACGTTTCCACCACCGTGACCAAGGTGACGCGCCGTCCCGCTTGACGCCAAGCCAGCACATCGCCCAACACACGCAGGTCTAAGCTCTCCATGTCGTACCTTTAAGCAACGGCAGTTTGCTTGAGCGCCTCAGCCGTGATGGGCAAGCGACGCACGCGTTTGCCTGTCAGCTTAGCCACCGCGTTGGCAATGGCGGGTGCCACCACCGCCGTGGCTGGCTCGCCAATGCCACCAGGCTTCTCGGTGCTCTTGACCAACACGATGTCAATCTTGGGCGTCTCGTTCATGCGCACAGGCTGGAAGTTGTGATAGTTGGTCTCTTGCACGCGGCCAGCGGTCATGGTGATTTGGTGCTTGAGCGCCGCGCCCATGCCAAAGATGATGCTGGATTGCAACTGCGCTTCCACCGTATCGGGGTTGACCATGTGACCCATATCTGCCGCCACCGTCACGCGATGCACTTGCACCTCGCCGCTGTCGTTCAAGCTCACCTCAGCCACTTGGGCCATGTAGGTGTCATAGCCCTCCATCAGCGCGATACCCAAGGCACGGCCTTTGGCCAATGGCTTGCCCCAGCCGGCTTTGTCAGCCGCGAGTTTGAGCACATGGGCAAAGCGTGGTTTACCCGCGAGCAGGCTCATGCGGTACTCGTAAGGGTCTTTGCCTGCGGCTTTGGCCAGCTCGTCCATGAAGCTTTCGTTCGCAAACGCATTCATGTTGTGGCTCACGGCACGCCAGTAGCCCACGCGAACGCCAGTGTCGTGAATCACCAAGTCGTGCTGGGTATTGGCAATGTTGTAACCCGCCACAGCGGCTTCGGCCATGAACGGGTCCATCGTGTCTTTGGGCAAGCCAAAGGCGCGTTGCGTGACCGACTGCGACGCCACTTTGAAATGCAAAGCCACGGGCTTGCCTGACGCATCCAAACCGGCTTTGAGTTGGTTCACACCCACAGGGCGATAGAAGTCATGCGTCATGTCGTCTTCGCGGGTCCACAGCAATTTGACGGGCTTGTTCACGGCCTTTGAAATTTGCGCAGCTTGCACGATGAAGTCGAGTTCCAGGCGACGGCCAAAGCCACCACCCAAGAAGGTGGTTTGCAGCGTGACGTCTTCAGGCTTCAAGCCCAAAGCGCCCGCCACGGCACCTTGCGCACCTTGTTGGAACTGCGTGGGGCCAATCAGCAACGCCTTGTTGCCTTGCACATGGGCCGTGAAGTTCATCGGCTCCAATGGCGCGTGCGCCTGCATAGGGATGACGTACTCGGCTTCCACCACTTTGGCAGCCCCTTTGAGGGCGGCAGCCACATCGCCTTGCGGCTTGGTGATTTCCAACACCTTGCCAGTTTTCAAGGCTTGACGTGTGCCGTCAATCACGCTGGCATCGCTCAAGGCGGCACCTGCGCCCTCGTCCCATTGGATAGTCAGCAAGTCGCGGGCCTTTTTGGCTTGCCACCAGCTGTTGGCGACCACCGCCACGCCGTCGTTGATTTGCACCACGTCGATCACGCCAGCCGAAGCTTTGGCCTTTGCGCCATCAAAGCTCTTGACCTTGCCGCCAATCACGGGGCATTGCGCCAGCGAGGCGTACACCATGCCGGGCAACTTGACGTCAATGCCGAACTCTGCCGTGCCATTGACCTTAGCCGGTGTGTCCACACGCTTGGTGCGCTTGCCCACGATTTTGAAATCTTTGGGGTCTTTCATCGGTGGCTTCTCGGGCACGGGCATGCGCGCTGCAGCTTCGGCCAATTCACCATAAGTGGACTTCAAGCCCTTCGGGCCATAAACCATACCTTTGTCGGCACGGATCAAATCGCGGTCCACCGCCCAACGTGCAGCAGCTGCGGTGATCAGCATTTCGCGCACTTGCGCGCCTGCGACGCGGAGCTTGAGCCAGCCATCGCGCACCGAAGTGGAACCGCCTGTGATTTGCGCACCCAACAAGGCATTGACATACACCGCATCAGGCGGTGCTGCAGCCACTTTGATTTGGCTGATGTCCACATGCAGCTCTTCGGCAATCAACATGGGCATGGACGTGTACACGCCTTGGCCCATTTCAGAGCGGGCAGACAGCAAGGTGATGACGTTGTTGTCGGCAATGTGTACCCACGCATTGGGCGTGTGCACCGTGCCTGCGGCCATGGCTTGGCCAAGTGTGCCGGGCAAGTTAAAGCCGAGCATCAAACCGCCCGTGACGGCAGCAGATGTTTTGAGGAATGAACGGCGAGAGGTTGGTGTGTGTGTCATGGTGTGTCTCCGGCGGTTCAGGCTTTGCGCATCATGGCGGCGGCATCTTTGATGGCGGCACGCACACGGGTGTAGGTGCCACAGCGGCAGAGATTGGCGCTCATGGCTTGGTCAATTTCGGCGTCACTGGGGTTCTTGTTTTTGGCAAGCAACGCAGCCGCACTCATCAGCTGGCCCGATTGGCAGTAACCGCACTGAGGCACGTCGTGCTTGATCCACGCCACTTGCAGTGGGTGGCTGTTGTCTTTGGAGAGGCTCTCAACGGTGGCGACTTTTTTACCAGAGACGCTGGAGAGTGGGGTTTGGCAAGAGCGTACAGGCTGGCCATCCACATGCACGGTACAAGCGCCGCACAAGGCTGCACCACAACCAAACTTGGTACCCGTCAGGCCCAGCTCATCGCGAATCACCCACAACAAGGGTGTATCTGTCTCGGCGTTGGCCTTGGCGGCTTTGCCGTTGATTTGGAAATCGACACTCATCAACGTCTCCTCAATAAAAGTACAGTCGAGTATCAATGAAAAGTATTTACGATGTGTGAACCCGCTTCTCGGGTTTTCCCTTTATTTGTCACAGACGACACACAAAACCACCATGAGTCATATTTCCAACCTTCGCAAAAGTTACGAACGCGCCGAACTCAACGAGTCGGCCTCTGCGGCCAACCCCATGCAGCAGTTCGACCAATGGCTCAAAGAAGCGATTGATTCAGAAGTGCCCGAGCCCAATGCCATGACCGTGGCCACCGTCAGCAGCGACTTACGTCCCAGCACGCGCGTGGTGCTTATCAAGGGTTATGACGCGCGCGGCATTGTGTGGTTCACCAACTACAACAGCCGCAAGGGGCAGCAATTGGCGGGCAACCCGTTTGCGGCATTGCAATTCCATTGGGTCGAACTCGAGCGCGTGGTGCGCATCGAGGGACGCGTAGAAAAAGTGAGCGACGCGGAAAGTGACGAGTATTTCAACAGCCGTCCCCTCGACTCACGCATAGGCGCATGGGCCAGCCCACAAAGCCAAGTGATTGAGGGACGCGGCACGCTGGTGGCCAATGCGGCCAAATACGGCGCGCAGTTTTTGTTGCAACCACCACGCCCGCCGCACTGGGGCGGTTACCGTTTGGTACCCGAGCAGTGGGAGTTTTGGCAAGGCCGCAAGAGCCGTTTGCATGACCGCTTGCGCTACCGCCTTGATGGTGAAGCAGCTTGGGTCCGAGAGCGACTGGCGCCTTAGAAGCTCACTTGCGCACCAACCTTCAAACTACGCCCTGCCAAGGGCGGCGCATTGCTGCCCATGGTTTGCGTGAGCACTGATGTAGACGAATAAGCCAACTTGTTGGTGATGTTGTCTAACTTCGCAAACAGCAGCCAATGTGTGGGGCCGCTGTGCGTGTGAAAGTTCAACGCCGCGTTCCATAGGGTGTTGGCTGCCGTGGTGACGCCAGGGCTCGCGCCGTTGTCTGGCACTCTGTTTTGTGCGGCGGCGTGCATGAAGCCCAAACGAGCGCCCCATGCATTGCGCGACCACACCGCATCTGCGCCTAGGCGCATGGGCGCGATGCGTGGCAAGGGGCTGTTGTGCGTCAAGTCTTGGGCGTGCACCACATCGGCACGCAGCTCAAGATCCATGTTTCCGTGCGCAGCGTTGCGTGTTAGCACAGCGTCTTGCCCCCCCGCCATGCGTACTTTGGCGGTGGACTCGATGCCGTAGAAGCGAGCACGCACGCCTTCAAAGTTGTAGACGGGTAAGTCTGCCGTCGTGCCTGGACTGCCATCGGCCAAGCGATATGCACCTGTGGGCTGCTGCGAAATGTAGTTGGCAAAGTGCGAGCTGAAAGCGGTCACACCAAATTTATGCCCGCCTTGTTGCCACTCGCCGCCCACATCGAATTGGGTGGCTTTTTCTAAACCGATGCTGGCATTACCCACCTCATACGCAGCCGTGGCCACATGAGGGCCGTGGGCAAACAGCTCGTAATCCTTGGGCGCACGCTGGTTGGCGCTGAAGTGGCTGCTGATTTGCCAACCGTTTTGCGATTCACCTCCGCGCAAATTGCGCATCACACCCAAGCCCACGCTGAAGGGGTTGAACTTTTGGGTTTGCGCCACGTTGCCACCGAAATCTTCACGCAGCGCCACGCTGACCGCTTCGGTGCGCGCACCGGCACTGAACTGACCCCAACTGGTTTTGAGCGCTTGGTAGGTAAACAACGCGGCACTTTGCGTGCGACTTGGGCCTACAAACTTCTCGGCACCTTCGGCCTGCAAGTCATTGCTTTCACGCTGAAGGCCAATCGTGCCGTCCAGTTGCATGCCATTGGTCAAGCGCAACGCCTGTTGGCGGCCTTCTAAGCGAAAGTCCCGCCCTTGGTTGTCAAAGCGCGTACCAGCCGCTGCGCCTTCGTATTCGGTGTGTGTGTAGTTGGTGTGGCCCAGCTGAAACTTCAGGTTTTCAAATGCACCCACGTCGCGTAGCAGGCCTTCCATCACCTGATGGCGGCGCAACATGCCAATGCTCACCGTGGGCTCAGCCACCGTGCCATACGTGCTGCGGTACTCGCTGGCCGACAGGCCGAGGTAACCACGGTCAAACAGCAAGGTGCCGCCCACCGCACCGCCTTGGCTGTCACTGGCCGAGTTACACACGCGGCGGCCATTGGGTGTGGTCGCCATGCCACTGATGCAGCTCATGTCCTTGGGCACACGCAGGTGTTGGGTGCTACGGTCAAACGCATCCACATGCAAGGCCAGTTGGTCGTTGCCGGCTTCCACCATCGCGCCGGTGCTGCGTTCGTTCGCTGCACCGCCCGCACGCACCTCGGCTTTGCCCATCACACCGCCTGGCGCATCAAACGCGCGTTCACGTGCAATGCGGTTGTCAATCACATTCACCACACCGCCCATCGCACCGCCGCTGTATAACAAGGCTGCAGGGCCGCGCAGCACTTCAATGCGCTCGGTGGTGAGCGGGTCAATCGGCACGGCGTGGTCTGAACTCAAACCCGACACATCTAGGTTGGCCCCGCTGTTTTGCAGGATGCGCACACGGTCGCCCTCCATGCCGCGAATCACCGGGCGGCCCACATTGGGTCCAAACGAGCTGTTGGCAATGCCGGGCAAGTTGTCGAGTGTTTCGCCCAAGGTACTGCCTTGGCGCTGTGTGAGTGCCGCGCCCGAGAGCTGTTGTGCGGGCACTAGAAGCGCGGCATTGCCTAAGGCTCGCGAGGTGATGGTGACGTCGTCAAGCTGCGTAGATGCTTGCGCATGGGCCTGGGAAACGTGGTGACCGAACAGAGTAAAAACTGCAGCGGCTGCAGCGCTGCGCGTGAAGAAATGGGGCATAAAAACCTGCTCACAAAGAAATGACAGCGTCTTGGCATTCAGCACAAGACGCGAGAAGGGGTCAGTTCAAAGCAAAGCAGGCGGGCCGCGGGCCGCATAAAAGCGCTCGAACAGCGCGAAGCGTTCTTGCAAGGCGACGACGCACCACACCTGCGGTGTGGCCACGGTCACGGCGTCCAGCACCACGTGATGCAACACATCGGGGCAGGCTTGGTCAAACAGTTGGCAATCGACCCAGCTGCTGTGCTCACCCCACAAACGGGTCAACACGTTGGTTTTGTCCGTGGGGGATGCGGCCTCGTGCGGCACCTCCACCGCCATGGACAGCAGGCTATGTGCGCTGCCCGTGGCATGTGCCACGCGGTGCAACATGCCCACGGTTTGCACCAACACCAGCGTGGTGAGCAGCGCCAGCAAAGCCCAACGCAACGTGCGCAGGCTCAAAGCAATGGGCGTCCAGCGCAGCATTTCAGCCATGCTTCACCTTGTCGGCAAAGGTTTGCACAAACTTCTGCACCTTGGGGGCCACCACAAAGGCGCAATACCCTTGGTGTGGGTTGTGTTCGAAATAATCTTGGTGATAAGCCTCGGCCGCCCAGTAATTGCGCAAAGGTTGCAGCTCAGTCACCACGCGACCAGACAAAGCAGCATTGACTTCGTCCAACACCTGCTGCGCAACCGTTCGGTCCGCCTCGTCACTCAGGTAAATACCGCTGCGGTATTGCGTGCCTGCGTCATTGCCTTGGCGGTTCAACGTGGTGGGGTCGTGGATGACAAAGAAAACTTCCAACAGCTCACGCAAGCTGATGGCTTTTGGGTCGTACACCAAGCGCACCACCTCGTTGTGGCCAGTGTCGCCCTCGCACACTTGTGCGTAGGTGGGATTGTTTGTGCGGCCATTGCAATAACCGGACTCAACGTCCAGCACGCCATGGACGCGCACAAACACCGCTTCTGTGCACCAAAAACAGCCACCACCCAAGGTGATGACCTTGGTTTGAGTGGATGGCGTCAGCGGGGTTGTCATAGGGCTTGATTCTATGATTGCGAACCACCGCGCGAAAAGTCAGCGCCTGCGCGAGTAGCTTGGCCTTTTGATTGTTGAAGTGCACCAAAAGGATTGAGCTGGTACATTAATAACCAATCAGTCATTAACAACACATCGTGCCCTTCATTGCCCCCTCCTCCGCAGAAACCTCGCCCAAAAGAGAGCGTCGCAAAGAAGCGCGCCCGGGTGAGCTGGTCAAGGCTGCGCTGGACTTGTTTGTGGAAAAAGGCTTTGCGGCCACGCGTGTCGACGAAGTGGCGGCACGCGCAGGTGTGTCCAAGGGCACTTTGTTTTTGTATTTCGAAAGCAAAGAAGACCTGTTCAAAGCGGTGATTCGCGACAACATCGCCAACTTGTTTCCGGCTTGGAACGAAGAATTCAAAACGTTTGGAGGCAGCAGCGCAGAAATGCTGCACTACGCCATGGACTTGTGGTGGCTCAATGTGGGCAACACGCCTGCGAGCGGCATTGTCAAACTGGTCATCAGCGAGGCGCAAAACTTTCCTGAAATTGCAGCGTTCTATCAAAAAGAAGTGGTCGAGCCAGGCACGGGTTTGCTGCAAAGCATCTTGCAACGTGGCGTAGAGCGCGGCGAGTTTCAGCACATGGACACGAGCAAAAGTGTGTTCAGCATCATCGCGCCCATGATCTTTTTGATGATGTGGAAACACTCCATGGGTGCTTGCGCAGCATCAGCCAACATCATCGACCCCAAAGAATTCATCCACATGCACGTGGATCTATTGCTCAATGGCATGAGCGCAAAGAAGACCCAATGAAAAACATCAAACCCCGTTGGATCGTGATCGGCATCATCGTTTTGGCCCTGGTGGCTGGCGTGTGGCGTGCCATGAGCGACAAGAGTGCACAACAGGCCGCAGCTTCTGCGCCTGTGGCCGTGCAAACACAAGTTGAATTGGCCAGTAGCGATGTGATGAAAGCCGAGCTGCGTGACATCACCCAGGGCTTAGCGGTGTCTGGCACGGTCAAGGCCGTGAACTATGCCGTCATCAAAGCCCGCGTGGCGGGTGAACTGAAAGAAGTTGTGGCGCGTGAAGGCGATGCTGTCAAAGCGGGCGACGTGTTGGCTCGCATTGACCCCACCGAATACCAACGCCGTTGGCAACAAGCCGCAGAAACTGCCAGCGCCGCCAAATCGCAAATGGAGATCGCGCAGCGTCAATGGGGCATCAACAAATCCTTGGTTGACCGCGGCTTCATCTCCAAAATGGCCATGGACAACTCAGACGCGTCCTACCAAGGTGCCGTGGCAAGCCACAAAGCCGCCATCGCGGGTGCCGACGTGGCTCGCAAAGCTTTGGACGACGCCACCTTGCGAGCGCCTTTTGCAGGCATCGTCTCAGGCCGTGCCGCCCAAGTGGGCGAACGTGTCGCCATTGACGCCAAGATCATGGAGTTGGTCGACCTAAGCCAACTCGAAGTGGAAGTGCCCTTGAGCCCCAACGAATCGATGGACGTGCGCGTGGGTCAGTTGGCCTCGCTGCAAGTCGAAGACCGCAAAGAAACCGTAGGCGCCAAGGTCAAACGCATCAGCCCCAGCGCCCAAACCGGCAGCCGCAGCGTGCTGATTTATTTGGCACTCGACAAAGCCGAAGGTTTGCGCCACGGCTTGTTTGCCAAAGGCATTTTGGGCATGGGCAAGAGTCAAGTGTTGGCTGTTCCTTTGTCTGCCGTACGCACCGACCGCGCGCAACCTTATGTGCAAGTGGTGGAGCCATTGGGCGACCAACTGCAAGTGGTTCACAAAACTGTCACCCTTGGCGTGCGCGGTATGGACTTGGCGCAGCCCGAATCTGAAACCATGGTGGGCGTGACGGGCTTGACCGAGGGCAGCACCCTGCTCAAAGGTCAAGTGGGTGCTTTGCGTGAGGGCATGGTGGTGAAGTACACCGCCAAAGCCGCCAATGCTGCGGCTTCTGCGGCCAGCGCTGCGAATTAAGGCGACACACCCAGCATGTGGTTCACCAAAGTCAGTTTAAAAAATCCGGTCTTCGCGACCATGGTGATGCTCGCCTTTGTGGTGCTGGGCTTGTTCTCGTACCAGCGCCTGAAGATTGACCAGTTCCCCAACATCGACTTTCCGGTGGTGGTGATCACCACCGAATACCCAGGCGCCTCGCCTGAGATTGTGGAGAGCGAAGTCAGCAAGAAGATTGAAGAAGGCGTCAACTCGATTGCCGGCATCAGCGCCCTGACCTCACGCAGCTACGAAGGCATGTCGGTGGTGGTCATCGAGTTTCAGCTGCACATTGATGGCCGCAAAGGCGCTGACGACGTGCGCGAAAAAGTGGCCGCCCTGCGCCCCACACTGCGCGATGACGTGAAAGAGCCCAAGGTCTTGCGCTTTGATCCATCGAGCCGTGCCATTTGGTCACTGGCCGTGGTGCCTGAAACACCACAAGGTGGCAAATCGCTCTCAGCCGTAGAGATGACCAACTGGGCTGATCAAGTTCTGAAGAAACGTCTTGAGAACGTGCGCGGCGTGGGCTCGGTGTCGTTGGTGGGCGGCACCAAACGCGAAATCAATTTGTACCTCAACCCGCAAGCCATGGAGTCGCTGGGTATCAGCGCCGACCAAGTGGTCAACGCCGTCAAAACCGAAACCCAAGACTTGCCCGTGGGCAGCTTGCGCTCATTGCAGCAAGACCGCGTGATTCAAATTCAAGGCCGCATGTTGCGCCCCGAAGACTTTGGCCAAATCATCGTGGCGCGCAAAAACACCACGCCGATTCGACTCAACCAAGTGGCCTCCGTGAATGACGGCGCCCAAGAAGTGGAGAGCTTGGCGCTGTACAACGGCCAGCGCACCTTGCTGATGACGGTGCAAAAAGCACAAGACGAAAACACCATCGACGTGATTGACGGTCTCAACAAAACCGTGGCCGAAATGAAAGCCCAGTTGCCCGCAGGCGTGCGCCTGGAGCAAGTGCAAGACGGTTCGCGCCCCATTCGCGTGGGCGTGGCCAACGTGCGCCAAACCTTGATTGAAGGCGCGCTGCTGACCGTGCTCATCGTGTTCTTGTTTTTGAACTCGTGGCGCTCCACCGTCATCACCGGACTCACACTGCCCATTGCCATCATCGGCACGTTTTTGTTCATGTACATGTTTGGCTTCACCATCAACATGATCACGCTCATGGCTTTGTCTCTGTGTGTGGGTTTGTTGATTGACGACGCCATCGTGGTGCGCGAAAACATCGTGCGCCATGTGCAAATGGGCAAAGCGCCTTACCAAGCGGCGATGGATGGCACGCAAGAAATTGGCTTGGCCGTGCTGGCCACCACGCTGTCGATCGTGGCGGTTTTTTTGCCCATTGGCTTCATGGGCGGCATCATCGGCAAGTTCTTCCATGAGTTCGGCATCACCATCGTGGCGGCGGTGATGATTTCGATGTTTGTCAGCTTCACGCTGGACCCCATGCTGTCGTCCATCTGGCACGACCCCACCATCCATGCGCACGGCGAACACGGCCACTCGAATGCGTTTTACGACCGCACCATCGGCCCCATCACCACTTGGTTTGAGACCACCACCGACAAGTTAGTGGCCTTGTACCAACGCATCTTGAAATGGGCCTTGGCGCACAAACGCGCCACGGTGGGCTTGGCCATCGGCACCTTTGTGTTGAGCATCTTCATGGTGCCGCTGCTGGGCACCGAGTTTGTGCCCAAGGCAGATTTTTCTGAAACCACGGTCAACTTCTACACCCCCGTGGGTTCATCACTTGAAGTGACTGAAGCCAAAGCCCAACAGGTTGAAGCCATCATCCGCGAGTTCCCCGAGGTGCGCTACACCTTGTCGACCATCAACACGGGTGCTGCGAACGGAAAAATTTACGCCAGCATTTACATCCGCTTGGTCGATCGCAAAGACCGCAAACGCAATGTGGACCAAATGTCGGCCACTCTGCGCGAGCGCCTGCGCCAAGTGCCGGGCATCACCGTCACGCACGCGGGTTTGCTGGACACGGTGGGCGGCAACAAACAAGTGGAGTTTTCGCTGCAAGGCAGCGACTTGCGTGAGCTGGAACGACTGACCACGCAAGCCATGGACAAGCTGCGCACCATTCCAGGCTTGGTCGATTTGGACTCCAGCGTCAAACCCAACAAACCCACCATCGAAGTCAATGTGCAGCGCGAAGCCGCCAACGACCTCGGCTTGTCGCTTGGCGCCATCGGCAACCAGCTGCGCATTTTGATCGCTGGCAACACGGTCACCAACTGGCGCGCCGCCGATGACCAAACCTACGACGTCAATGTGCGCTTGGCCCCCAACGCACGCAACGCCATGCAAGACCTAGAGCGCTTGCCTTTCACCATTGGCACCAACGCCGACGGCAGCCCACGCGTAGCCCGCTTGAACCAAGTGGCCCAAGTTATTGAGGGCACAGGCCCCAACCAAATCAACCGCCGCGACCTGATGCGCGAAGTGGCCATCAACGCCAACGTGTACAACCGCTCTGCAGGCGAAGTGTCTGCCGACATTCGCAAGGTGATGGACGGCATTCAAATGCCACCCGGCTACCGCTACCAATTTGGCGGCTCGACCAAAAACATGGCCGAATCGTTTGGCTACGCCATCTCGGCACTCTTGTTGGCCGTGGTGTTCATCTACATGATTTTGGCAAGCCAGTTCAAGAGCTTTTTGCAGCCCATGGCCCTGATGACCGCCCTGCCCCTCACCCTGATTGGTGTGGTGCTGGCTTTGCTGTTGTTTGGCTCTAGCTTGTCGATGTTCTCCGTCATTGGTGTCATCATGCTGATGGGTTTGGTCACCAAAAATGCGATCTTGTTGGTCGATTTCGCCATCCGCGCCCGAGAACCCCAAGAACTCGCCGATGGCACGATCAAACCGGGCCTGAGCCGCCATGACGCCCTGTTGCTGGCCGCCGAAGTGCGTTTGCGCCCTATTTTGATGACCACCTTGGCCATGATTTTTGGCATGGTGCCGCTGGCTTTTGCCATGTCTGAGGGCTCAGAACAACGCGCCCCGATGGGTCAAGCCGTGATTGGCGGGGTGATTACCTCGTCTCTGCTTACTTTGGTAGTCGTCCCCGTGGTGTACTGCTATTTGGACGATTTAGCCCAATGGATGAAACGCAAATGGTCGTCAGGCTCTGACAGCCCCGCCCGTTAAAATTTTGCCTAGCTATAACTGAACGCAACTGAACAATTCCGGAGTTTTGAGATGAATACCCAACAAGCCCGCTTCAACATGGTCGAACAACAAATCCGCCCTTGGCAGGTACTCGACCCCCAAGTGCTGACCGTGTTGTCTAACGTGCCACGCGAATTGTTTGTGCCACAGGCCTATCAAGCCTTGGCCTACGCCGACACCGAAATCCCTTTGGGCCATGGCGAAACCATGGTGCCTCCACGCGTCGATGCACGCTTGATGCACGACCTGCAACTCACAGGCACTGAGAAAGTTTTGGAAATCGGCACTGGCAGCGGCTACTTGGCTGCCCTCTTGGCTGGCCGCGCCCAACGCGTGGTGAGCTTGGAAATCAACCCCGAATTGGCCAGCAACGCCCGCAACAACCTGCAACGCGCTGGCATCACCAATGTGGATGTGCGCGTGGCCGACGGCAGCACCGGCGCTTCGGGCGATGCCCCATTTGACGCCATCGTGCTCGGCGGCTCGGTGGCCGAAGTGCCGCAAGCCCTGTTGCAACAACTCAAAGTCGGTGGTCACCTGTTGGCCATCGTGGGACAAGAACCGATGATGGTTGCCACCTTGTACACACGCACCGCTGACGCCGCGTGGAGCAGCAAAGCTTTGTGGGACCACACTGCGCCACGTTTACAAGGCTTTACAGAGCCCACTCGCTTCAAGTTCTAAAAGCGCGGCATGATTGACCAAGTCCAACCCGCCCAGTTGCAAGACTGGATTGCATCGCAAGCCCCCAACGGCACCACCGTGGTGCTGGATGTCCGCGAACCTTGGGAAGTGCAAACCGCCAGCGTCCAACCACAAGGGTTTGAGCTGGTCGCAATGGTGATGCACACCATCCCCGCCCGTTTGCAAGACCTGAACCGCGACCAACCCATTGCCTGCTTGTGCCACCATGGTGCGCGCAGCATGCAAGTGGCGGCGTTTTTGGCACAACAAGGCTTTAGCCATGTGGCCAACATCACGGGCGGCATTCACGCTTGGTCGTCGCAAGTAGACGCATCTGTACCCACGTATTGATTTTTGAAAGAACTGCATGTCGCTCTCTCGCTCACTGTTTCGTACCCTGCCCTTGACTGCTGCGCTGGCATTGGCTTTTGCATCTGGCGCACAGGCCCAAAGCTTGGTGGAGATGTACGACGCAGCGCGCGGTTACGACGCTGGTTTCATTTCAGCCAAAGCCCAGTTTGAAGCGAACTTGGCCAAAGCCAATCAAACGCTGGGCGGCATCTTGCCGAACATTGCGTTGTCGGCGAGTGCGACGCGAACTTACGCTGACGTCCGCTATGACAACCCGGCACAACAACCCAACCCTTTTGTCAATCCTCGCCTTTATGGCACAGGCTCTGGTGCGGTCACTCTGAGTCAACCCATTTACCGCCCTGCGGCTTGGGCGGCGTACCGTCAAGGCGGGCATTTGTTGCAACAAGCAGCAGCTCAGTATGAGGCGGCTGAACAAGACTTATTGGTTCGCGTGTCACAAGCCTACTTTGATGTACTCACCAGCGAAGACAACTTTCAGTTGTTACAAGCCCAAAAGAAGGCTGTGGATGAGCAGTTGGCCTCTGCCAAACGTAACTTCGAAGTCGGCACAGCCACCATCACGGGTGTGCGTGATGCACAAGCGCGTTTTGACTTGGCCAATGCTCAAGAAATTGCAGCTGAAAACGATTTACGTATCAAACGCCTTGCCCTCAATTTGGCCGTGGGTTTGAACAATGCTCAACCCAAGCGCTTAGCAACGAACACCAAACTCATTGCGCCCCCTACTGACGATGTGATGACATGGGTGACACAGTCGGAAACCACCAGCCCTGCCGTGCGTCAAGCTCAACTCGGGTTAGAAATTGCATCACTTGAGGTCAACAAAGCCAACGCGGGCCATAAACCAACGATTGATGCGCAGGTGTCTTACGCTGGCGTACGAAATGATGGCGGCAACTCGGTATCTGGAACCAGCACACATGTGTTCGCACCATCTGCTGCCGTCGTTTTAAACGTGCCACTCTTCGCCGGCTTCAGCACGATGTACCGAGTGAAAGAAACCGTAGCGTTAGAAGACAAAGCCCGCTCCGACTACGAAAATGCACGTCGTGCTACAGCACAGGCCACACGCACAGCCTACTTTGGCTTGGTCGCAGGTCTTAGCCAAGTCAAAGCCTACGAAGCCGCTGAAGCCTCCAGCCAAAGCGCCTTGGATGCCAACAAGCTGGGTTACTCGGTGGGCGTGAACATCAACATCGACGTGCTGAACTCGCAAAGCCAGCTCTACCAAACCAAGCGTGATTTAGCCAAAGCGCGTTACGACGTGTTGGTGACCAATCTGAAATTGCGCCAAGCGGCGGGTACGTTGACACCTGCAGACTTGCAGCCCATCAACGATTTGCTCACGCCTTAATTCGTTGTCAAGTACGGCAGCAATGCCTGCGCGGTGCGTTGCGCCGCGCCACGGTGGGCTTGTGAAAACACCATGCACGCTTGCACGTGTGCATTCTCATCAGGACCAAATCTGACCATTTGCAAAGCCGTGGTCACGGCTTGCGCCATGTCTTCGACGCGCAAAGCGGCTCCTGCCTCTTCGGCCAACTGCGCAGCTTCGGCAAAGTTGAAGGTGTGCGGGCCCATCACCACAGGGCAACCGCAAGCAGTGGCCTCAATCAAGTTTTGGCCGCCCAAGGGTGCAAAACTACCGCCCAACAAAGCAGCGTCTGATAGGCCGTAATACAAAGCCATTTCGCCCAGCGAGTCGCCCAGCCAAATGGCGTCAGCATCGTCTTGGGCATCCAGGTTGGGGCCATCCGTCCATTGGCTGCGGCGAGACACTTTCCAGCCTCGCTCGGCAATCAAAGCGGCCACTTCATCAAAACGTTGTGGGTGACGTGGCACGACCAGCCAGTGCACGGCATGGATGTGGTCTTGGTGGTCCAGCGGGGCATCTTTCAGGGCTTGCAGCGTGTCAAGCCACATGACTTCTTCGCCTTCCCGCGAACTGGTGAACAGCAGCACAGGACGTTTGAATTTTTCTTTCCAAACCAAAGCTTGCGCAAGTTGCAAGGCATCAGGCTTGGCATCGAATTTCAAGTTGCCCAGCACCGCGTCGACCTTGGCGCCCAAGTTTTGCAAGCGCTCGGCATCGGCTTGCGTTTGTGCCAGCACGGCTGACAAGCCTTGGTAAGCGGGACGCGACAGCCACGCTAGGCGCTGCGCTTGGTGCATGCTTTTCTCGCTCATGCGTGCATTCACCAGTACCAGCGGCACATGGGCCTTGTTGCATTCCGCCACCCAGTTGGGCCACAGCTCGGTTTCTAAGATGATGCCCACACACGGTTTGAAGTGCGTCAAAAAACGTTGCACGGCGGCAGGCGTGTCCCAGGGCTGCCACACTTGCACATCGCCTTCTTGTAGCAGGCTCACGCCTTGCGCACGCCCCGTGGCGGTGCCATGGGTGAGCAAGATGCGAATGCCGGGCTGCGCGGCGCGCAAGGCTTGCAGTAATACAGCGGCTGCGCGTGTTTCGCCCAAAGACACGGCATGCACCCACACGTAGCCACCATCAGTGGGGGCTTGCGTGTAGTAGCCAAAGCGTTCTTCGATGGCCTGCAAATAGCCCGCCTCTTCACGCCCACGGCGTTGCAGCTTGCGGCGCAACAAAGGCTGCAAAGCCCACATAGCCGCGCTGTAAATTTGCAGCATCACGGTGCTGAGCCCTCGGCGTTCAAGCAGGCTTGCCACGCATGCCACACGGCATCGACGCTGGGCGTGGGGCAATCGACCACACTGCGTTGACGCGTCAAACCTTCGGGGCCGGTGCGCCATGCGGTGTCGAAGTTGTAAATCTGAACATGGGGCAAATCCAGCGCCACAGCGATGTGGCTCAAACCGCTGTCCACCCCAATCACGCCCGTGCATTGCGCCATCTCGGTGGTGAGCTGGTCCAGCGACAAGCGAGGCCAGACCACAGCACCAGGCAGCATCTCGGCCATGGCGACGCTACGCAAGCGTTCAGCCTCACTGCCATGAGGCAAGGCCACATCGAAGCCTTGTTGTTTCAAACGCGTGCCAATTTCAAACCAATGAGACAAGGGCCATTCTTTGTCGGCACGCGAGGTGCCATGCACCAAAGCCACCACGGGCTTGCGCTGCGCTGCCGCAAGGCCCAAGCCATAGTTCAAATGTGCGGGCACGTCATAGCCCAAAGCTTTGGCGCACAACACGCGGCCACGCGCAACGGCGTGGATGTGCGGCGTGATGGGCACCGCCACATCGGCCACCCAACGTGTGGGGCGTTCGTAGCCCGAACCATCGGTGCGATTGGCCAAGGCATAGCGTTTGCCGCCTTTGGCTTTGCGCGCCAGCCAAGCGACCCAAGCCGACTTGGTCAGACCTTGCAAATCGAGGATGACGTCATACGCCTCTTGCTGCAAATCGGCTTTGAAGGCATGCCACTCGGCACGCGTTTGCGCACGGGTATCGGCTTTGAAAAACCCTTTGCGCCAGCGGCGTAGGTCGCACGGAATCACACGGTGCACCGCCGCGCAACGCGCAGCCAAGGGTGCAAAGCCACGTTCCACCACCCAATCAATTTGGGCATTGGGAAACGCGGCTTGAATGTCCATCACCGCGGGCATGGCATGCACCACATCGCCCAGTGACGAAAGCTTGACGATGAGCACCTTCAAGGGTGCTTGTCGATCGCGCAACACTGGCACGCTCAATGCGCGGCCTCTTGAAATTTCGCATCGGGCTTGACGCGACGCAACAACGCCAGCATGTCGTGTTCAATGCGGTCTAGCGCGGCTTGGGTTTGGCCTTCAAAGCGCAACACCAAAACGGGCGTGGTGTTAGACGCGCGAATCAAACCAAAGCCATCGGCCCAGTCGATGCGCAGGCCGTCAATCACACACGCATCGGGTTTGAACTCGGGCGAAGGCAGTTCGCCCGACGACACCAACTGCTGCAACTCTGCGCTCAAACGGTGTGGCTCGCCTTCGGCGCAACCCACGTTCAATTCAGGCGTGGAGAAGCTGGTGGGCAAGGCATTCAGCACGGCGTTGGCATCGGGGCTGCGGCTGACAATTTCGAGCAAGCGGCAACCGGCATAAGTGCCGTCGTCAAAACCAAACCAACGCTCTTTGAAGAAGATGTGGCCGCTCATCTCGCCACCCAAAGGTGAATCGACTTCTTTCATCTTGGCTTTGATGAGGGAGTGGCCTGTTTTGAACATCAACGCTTGGCCGCCCGCTTCGCGAATGGCGGGCGCCAAACGCTGCGAGCACTTCACGTCAAACACAATCACGCCACCAGGCACGCGTGACAACACGTCTTGTGCAAACAAGGTCATTTGGCGGTCAGGGTAAATGGTTTCACCGTCTTTGGTGACGATGCCTAAGCGGTCGCCATCGCCGTCAAACGCCAAGCCCAGTTCAGCGCCTGTGGTCTTCAACGCAGCAATGACGTCTTTCAAATTCTCTGGTTTGCTGGGGTCTGGGTGATGGTTAGGGAAGTTGCCGTCCACCTCGCTGAACAGCTCAATCACCTCGCAGCCCAAGGCGCGGAAGATGCCGGGAGCGGTGGCACCTGCAATGCCGTTGCCGCAATCAACCACCACTTTCATAGGACGGCTCAAGCGCACATCGCCCACGATGCGGGCCACATAGTCATCGGTCACATCAAGCTGCTTGACGCTGCCGCCCGCTTTGAGCGTCCAACTTTCGGCTTCCATGATGTGGCGCAGGCCTTGAATTTCGTCGCCATAAATGGCACGGCCACCGAGGACCATCTTGAAACCGTTGTAGTCCTTAGGGTTGTGGCTGCCCGTGACTTGAATGCCGCTCTTGCACAGCGTGCTGGCCGCGAAGTACAGCATCGGTGTCGTCACCGCGCCCACATCAATCACCTGCACACCCGCAGCCACCAAGCCGCGAATCAGTGCTTCCACCAAAGAAGGGCCACTCAAACGACCATCGCGCCCCACTGCCACCGTGCTTTCGCCAGAGGCTGCGGCGTGTGTGCCAAAGGCACGGCCCAAGGCTTCGGCCACGTCGACATTGAGGGTGGAGGGAACGACACCGCGGATGTCGTAGGCTTTGAAGATGGAGGCGTTAACTTGCATAGTGATGAGATTGTAGAGAGCCAAGCGCCTCCTTTGACTGGCCCACTATGATCGGTAAAACCTAGCCTCACCGCCGATTTCAACGTGTCCTCCAAGCCCGCAAGCCCCATTTATCAAAGCCATGTCAACTCACCTTTGGGTGATGTGATGCTGGCAGCGACTGAACAGGGCTTGGCAGGTGTGTGGTTTGTGCACCAACAAGAGCATCTGCCTGACTGCAGCCGATGGGTCACTGATGACACGCACGCTACTTTGCTGGCTGCAGCACTGCAACTGAGCGAGTACTTTCAAGGCCAACGTCAAACCTTTGAAATTCAGCTTCACCCCGCTTGGGGCACACCATTTCAACGTGCCGTGTGGCAGGCCTTGCAACGCATCCCCTACGGCCACACCAGCACTTATGGCGACATTGCCCGCGACATTGCGAATCCAAAAGCAGTTCGCGCTGTGGGCGCCGCGATTGGCCAGAACCCACACAGCATCATCGTGCCGTGCCACCGGGTGTTGGGCACGAACGGTTCACTCACAGGTTTTGCGGGCGGCTTAGACCGCAAAAAATATTTGCTCGCACTTGAGGCCGCGCACGCATGACCGAAACGCACCTGCCTTGGCGTGAATGGGTGCCTGAGTTTGTGCTGCTGGCACTGCTATGGGGCTCTTCGTTTTTGTTCATGCGTGAAGGTGCGCATGCCTTTGGCGCATTCCCGACAGCTTGGGTGCGCATCACGCTGGCGGCTCTCATGCTCACGCCGGTACTGATATGGCGCCGAGAAGTCACCGTGCTGCAACAGCATTGGCGCCCCACGTTGTCATCGGGCTTGCTCAATGCGGGCATTCCCTTTGCGTGCTACGCCTATGCGTTGATGCACATCAACACGGGCCTGACCTCCATCTTGAACGCCACCACCCCGCTGTTTGGCGCGCTCATCGCGTGGGTTTGGCTAGGCGACACACTCAACGCCACGCGCGCTGCAGGTTTGGCTTTGGGTTTCACGGGGGTGGTGTTACTGGCCAGCGATGTGCCGGGTGGCATTTCATTCAAATCTGGCGGCTCGGGGCTGGCTGTGGTGGCGTGCTTGGTTGCCACGTTTTGCTACGGTATTGCAGGCAGCTTCACCAAGCGCTATTTGCAGAATGTGCCTTCGCTCGTCACCACCACAGGCAGTCTGTGGGGTGCAAGCATTGGCCTGACCATTCCAGCCTTACTGACGTGGCCCAGCGAAGCGCCGTCGCTGCATGCGTGGGGGGCGCTGGGGATTGCAGGTCTGCTGTGCACGGCCTTGGCCTACGTGCTGTATTTCCGCTTGATGACGCGCACCGGCCCTGCGCGCGCCATGACCGTCACGTATTTGATTCCGGTGTTCGCCAACCTGTTTGGTGTGATGTTTTTAGACGAAGTGGTCACGCACTGGATGATGGGCTGCGCTTTGGTGATCGTGTTGGGCACTGCACTGGCCTCGGGCTTGGTGGGGCGTCGACACACCGGCTAAACCCTAGTCATACAGATGACAGGTGGCGCTTCTCAAGCGCCGCCTCACGCCTTAGCATGCGCCCCAGATTCAACATTCATCTGGGAGCTCTCTGTGCGCATTGCCACTTACCGCCATCACAACCAACGTCACGTCGGCCAAGTGTCTGCCGATGGCCTGCACATCACCGCATTTGATGTGACACCTGATGTGGCCCACCACGGCGCACTGCGCCTAATTGAAGCCGTCATGGCTGGTGGCACATTGCCCGCCTTGAGCAGCCACACCGTCGCCGTGGCAGATGTGCATTTAGAAGCCCCTATTCCAGTACCTCGTCGCAACATTTGGTGCGTGGGTCGCAACTACCATGAACACGCCAAAGAGCTGTCAACTTCAGTGTTCAAAGACAGCAATACCAACACGCAAGCGTGGCCCATCGTTTTCACCAAAGTGCCCGAATGTGTGGTCGGCCCGTTTGACGATGTGCAATTGCCGGGTGCTGCCATCTCCGATCAAATCGATTACGAATCAGAGTTGGCCGTCATCATTGGCCACGGTGGCAAAAACATCAAAGCCGCAGATGCCATGAAACACATTTATGGCTACACCATCGTCAACGATGTGACCGCCCGCGATGTGCAAATGCGCCACCAGCAATGGGACATGGGTAAATCGTTCGACACCTTCTGCCCCATGGGTCCATGGCTGGTGACTGCAGATGAGATGGATGGCACACACACCCGTGTGCGCGGTGTCGTCAACGGCGAACAACGCCAAGACGGCCCCACTGAGAACATGATTTTTGATATTCCCACGCTGATCGAAACCATCTCACGCGGCATCACGCTGTACCCAGGCGACATCATCGCCACTGGAACGCCCGCGGGTGTTGGCATGGGGCTGAAGCCACCTCGCTATTTGCAAAAAGGCGATGTGGTGCGTGTCGAGATTGATGGCATTGGCCACATCGAAAACAAGTTCGTTTAAGTTTTCACCAAGGGGTTTTTATGACACGACGCATCGCCCTCCTCAAAACATGGGCCTTGGTGGCTGCAACCTCCGCACTCACCGCATTTGCACAAGAGGACTACCCCACACGCCCCATCACCATGCTGGTGCCGTTTCCACCGGGCGGTGTGGCCGATGCGGTCGGTCGCCCTGTGGCAGAGGCCATGGGCCGCTACCTCAAGCAATCTGTGGTGGTAGAAAACAAAGGCGGTGCGGGCGGAGGCATTGGTATGGCACAAGTGGCCAAATCCAAACCTGATGGCTACACGATGCTCATGGCGTTGTCGTCCCTGGTGGTGCTACCAGAAGCGGACAAAGTGCTCAAACGTGCGCCCATGTTTCAGCTAGACCAACTCAAACCCATTGCCCGCTTCAGCGCAGACCCTACGGTGCTCGTGGTCAACGCGGACAGCCCATGGAAAACCTACGCCGAATTCATGGCGTATGTGAAAAGCAATCCAGCCAAAGTGTCATTTGGTTCGTCCGGCAACTACGGCACCATGCACGTGCCCATGGAGCAGCTCAAGGTTGCCACCTCGAGTCACATGCTGCATGTGCCCTACACGGGCGCAGGGCCCGCGGTCATGGCCTTGCTCTCAGGACAAATTGAAGCGCTCTCTACAGGCCCAGCCAGTGTGGCGCAGCAAATCAAAGCGGGAAAACTACGCGCATTGGCACATTGGGGAGAAGGCCGTTTAGCGGCATTGCCAGATGTTCCGAGTTTGAAAGAGCTGGGCGTGTCCATCACTTACGCACAATGGTCTGGCTTGTTTGTACCGGCCAACACGCCCACCGCAGTGGTTGACAAGTTACGCCAAGCCGCCAAATTTGCCGCATCGGATGCACGTGCCAACCAAGCCATGGTTGCAGCAGGCACCTCGTTTATGTTCCAAGACATGCCCGAGTTCGAACGCTATGTACAAACCGATGCCAAAGACATGGCGGGGCTGGTACAGCGCATTGGCAAAGTCGACTAAATACTGGTGTTCAGCACGAAAGTGCTAAACCTGTTACATTCACGTATCGCTTTAGTCGACTTCTAGCACGCACCTCTACATTGCCGTGCAGCCCCTCAGCAGAGGGGCGTTTAAGTAAATTCCCACTTCTTCGCGTATTTCAACAAGCCCTTTCAGGGCTCTGTTTTGTCGTTTTATTTTTCTAAGATTTTTCATGATTCCCGCTATTCATATTCAAGACAATGCCATCACCCTTGGCAAATACCGCATTGCCGCCTGCCCACGCGCACTGCCCAGCGGCCGCTTTGCAGCACACGTTTCTGTGGCCAGTGGTCGTGGCAGCGCAAGCACCGCCCGAGTGATGAGCTTTATCGACGACTTCGCCACCCACGATGACGCCGCCAACTACGCCCTCGCGCAAGGCCTAGACTGGGTACACGAAGCTACGCAAGCTCAGTAAACCGCGCTTACTTATCAAAAAATAACCATAGTCTTTACAGAACTTCATCGAAAAATCACACACTGAAAATGTGTGAGACTTAAAATTTTTCGAACTTGAAATTTAATCAAGTCGAAAGATATGCCAATGCGCAACTTCCACGCAGGCCAGCCGTTGATCACCGATGAGGAGCTCAATGCCCTCATGGGTCAAGATGTGCCTGCAAACAATGACACCGATGTGTGGTTCAAATACCGCAACTTGTTTTTGTTGGCGGTGGTCATTTCGCAAGTGGTCAAGCTCTTATTTTTCTCACATTTGGCCATTGGAAACTTTGAACTTGGTGCGCTAGACCCTCAAGCTTTTGAGCGTTATCTCGTATTTCGCGCTTGCTTTGTGATCGCAATCAGCGCGTTCTATCTCTTCAGTTATTTGAAAAACTGGTACTTCGAAAAAGTTTCTTTGCTCTATGTGGGCATCGCCATGACCGCTTTGGTGATGGATTATTTCAACGCTTACGTTTACCTTAGTGAAAATCCACTCCAATGGATGACTGGCTTAATTGTGTTGAGATTTCTCGCTGTCTGTTGCCTGCTCATCAATGCGCTGTCGGCACACCGAGCACCTGCGATGCCACGTAGCTTGCTGTCTTAAATTAATAAATAGTATTAATTTCCACCAAAAAGTAAACCAAAACAAATCATCAAGCGTTTCTTTCTTTCTAGTCACTTTAGAAAGAAAGCACACCATGCAGTTCAAGGCTAAGCAGCCCCTGATGATTTTGGGTTTCGTCTCCGTCCTATCTTTAGCTTGTGTCGCCCAGGCGGCCAACCCGCTTGAGCAAATCAACCAAGAAATTGACAAGCATCAGCAACGCGGCAAAGAGCATGCAAATGAGCATCGCAACCGCCATGAACAAGGCCATAAAACCGAGCATCACGGTGAATCAAACGGCTCAAGCACATGCAATGACGAACGCAACCTGCGCTCCTTACAGGGCAATGTGCACACCAGCATGAAGTTCTTGAACAACAGCAACCAAGAAGTTCGCACCTATTGGTTAGATTACAGCGGTCGACGAGTTTTCTATAAAGCCATTCCGCCACACGGCCAATACACACAACCGACCTTCCAGACCCATCCTTGGGTCGTGACGGACCAACGCGATAAATGTCTCAACATTTATGTCTCGAATCAACCATCAGGCATTGCTGAGATTCGTTAATGAAAATATGAAAAAGGGGACCTAGCGTCCCCTTTTTTGATTTAAACGAACTCGCAAAAATTGAATTAAAAGCAGAAAAGAAAAAAGCCTAAGTAGCGAACTACTTAGGCTTTTTATTTGGCGGAGTGGACGGGACTCGAACCCGCGACCCCCGGCGTGACAGGCCGGTATTCTAACCAACTGAACTACCACTCCTGGTAGCTGTAACTTTTGCTTAATTGCCTGAGCAATCAAAGCCAAGTGCTACAAAACTTGGCGACCCTACGGGGATTCGAACCCCGGTACTCACCGTGAAAGGGTGATGTCCTAGGCCTCTAGACGATAGGGTCATAACCTGGACTGGCTCTTTCGAACCTTCTCGACATTTTTGGTGGAGGTAAGCGGGATCGAACCGCTGACCTCTTGCATGCCATGCAAGCGCTCTCCCAGCTGAGCTATACCCCCGTTGGGTGTCGAGAGCGATAGTATAGCAAGCTTTTCAGCGTTTGGTCAAACGAGCCAAAACTTTTTCTTTGCCGCAAAGGAAAAGAACAGCATCGACCGATGGCGTTTGAGGCGTCCCCATCACCAGCACGCGAACGGGCATGGCCAGTTGGGGCATCTTCAGGCCTTGTTCAGTCAACACTTCTTTGAATGCTGCGCTGACGTTAGCTGTACTCCACTCAACGATGGCATTGAGCTTGGCAGCCAAGGCGTCCAAAGCTGGCAACACAGCAGGTGTGATGTGCTTGGCCACATCATCGGCTTGCGGGGTGACGTCGTTGTAAAACGCAGCAGACCAATCGGCCAAAACCAACAAGGTGTCGCAGCGGTCTTTGAACAAACCGCAAATGGCGGGCAAGCGGTCATCAGCCACAATGCCGCGCTTGGCCAACTCGGCACTGATCAAGGGTGCCAGCGCATCATCGGCCATTGCTTTCAAGTGCTGTGCGTTCACCCACTTAAGTTTGGCTTCGTCAAACTGTGCAGCGCTGCGGCCCAAATGGTCGAGGTTGAACCATTCTAAAAACTGAGCGCGGCTGAAAATCTCATCATCGCCGTGGCTCCAGCCCAAACGGGCCAAATAGTTCACCATCGCATCAGGCAAATAGCCTTCGTCGCGGTATTGCGTGACGGCCTTCGCACCATTGCGCTTGCTCATCTTCTCGCCTTGCTCGTTGAGCACGGTGGGCAAGTGGGCGTAAACCGGAATCTCCTTGCCCAGGGCTTTGAAGATGTTGATTTGGCGCGGTGTGTTGTTCACATGGTCGTCACCACGGATGACGTGGGTGATGGCCATGTCGATGTCGTCCACCACCACGCAGAAGTTGTAAGTGGGTGTGCCGTCGGGACGCGCTATGACCAAATCGTCCAACTCGTCGTTGCTGATTTCGATGCGACCTTTGACTTTGTCTTCCCACACGACCGAACCGCCTTGTGGGTTTTTAAAGCGCAACACAGGCTTCACGCCTTCAGGAATGGCTGGCAAGGTCTTGCCTGGCTCGGGGCGCCATGTGCCGTTGTAGCGTGGCTTTTCTTTGTTCGCCATTTGCTGTTCGCGCAGGGCATCGAGCTCTTCCATGCTCATGTAGCAGGGGTACACATGGCCACCGGCTTTGAGCACTTCCAACACGGCCTTGTAGCGGTCCATACGCTGCATTTGGTAGAACGGGCCTTCGTCGTGGTCGAGGCCCAACCACTTCATGCCCTCAATGATGACGTCCACCGAGGCTTGGTTCGAACGCTCAAGGTCGGTGTCTTCAATGCGCAGAATAAAGTCGCCCCCCGTGGCGCGTGCAAACGCCCATGGGTACAAGGCCGAACGGATGTTGCCGAGGTGGATAAAGCCAGTGGGAGATGGCGCGAAACGGGTACGAATTTTGGTCATGCGGAAAGAAAAATCAAAGGGTGTCGAGGCCGCGCAATAGATCGACCTTCATGTCGTCTAAGTGCTCAAGACCCGCGGCCAAGCGAATCATGCCTTGGCCAATGCCTGCGGCTTGGCGTTGGTCTTCCGACAGCTTGCCGTGTGACGTGCTGGCGGGGTGTGTGAGCAAAGTTTTGGTGTCGCCCAAGTTGGTGCAAAGGGACAGGACGCGCAAGCTATCGAGCACATGAAAGGCGCGTGTGCGAGCTTGCTGCGGGTCAGCCGCCTTCACATCAAACGACAACACCGCACCGCCCATGCCCGACATTTGTTTCATCGACAAGGCATGCTGCGGGTGCGATGCCAAGCCTGGGTAGTACACGCGCGACACCGCAGGATGCTGCTCCAACCACTGGGCCAACTCGTGTGCGCGTGCGCTTTGCGCGCGCATGCGAATGTCGAGTGTCTCCAAACCTTTGAGCACCACCCATGCATTGAAGGGCGACAACACCATGCCGCTGTTTTTCATGACAGGCAGCAATTTTTCTTTGATGAGCTTTTCGCTGGCACACAAAGCGCCCGCCATCACGCGGCCTTGGCCATCCAAATACTTGGTGCCCGAGTGCATGACGATGTCTGCGCCCATGCCCATGGGGCGCTGCAACACAGGCGTGGCAAAACAGTTGTCGACCGCCAGCAAAGCGCCCGCGTTGTGCGCCATGTCGGCCAAGGCAGCGATGTCGCACACCTCGGTCAAGGGGTTGGTGGGCGTCTCGGCAAACAAAATTTTCGTATTGGGACGAATGGCGGCTTTCCAAGCGGCCAAATCGGTTTGCGGCACCACGGTCGACTCCACGCCAAAGCGTGCGAACTCGGAGCCAATCAGCTTCAAGGTCGAGCCAAACATCGACTGCGAATACACCACATGGTCACCCGCTTTGAGCAAGCTGAACAACATCAGCATCACGGCAGACATGCCGGACGACGTGGCCAAGCAAGCCTCGCTGCCTTCCAAGGCAGCCAAGCGCATTTCAAAACTGCTCACCG
Source organism: Limnohabitans curvus (assembly GCF_003063475.1). Classification (NCBI taxonomy): domain Bacteria; kingdom Pseudomonadati; phylum Pseudomonadota; class Betaproteobacteria; order Burkholderiales; family Comamonadaceae; genus Limnohabitans; species Limnohabitans curvus. Next base: position 2,163,394 of record NZ_NESP01000001.1, on the reverse strand, counting down.
TGGGGTTGCCCGAGCGGCCATAGGTGTAACCGTCTTCGTCGCCCGCAAAGCGGCGAGCCGAGGCTTCGGCCGAGGGCTGCACATAACCGCTGGTCAGGTACAGGGCTTCTGAGTTTTCACCATACTGGCTGCGATCAGCGGCCAAACGCACGGCCAAAGTTTCCAAATGCAGGTCATGGGGCAAAGGATGCTGGCTCATACCGAAGTCACTCCGATGGGTTGGGCAAAGCGAGGCGCGAGTTGTCTTCGGCGCCCTCTTCTGTGCCCACACGTTTTTCATTCAAGCGCACGATGTCGCCCGCAGACACATCGCCGGTCACATACACGCCGTCAAAGCACGACGCATCAAAGCCGTCAAGCGCAGGCGCATCGCTGGCCATGGCCGCACGCACGGCTTGCTTCATGGCGTCGACGTCTTGGTAAATCAAGGCGTCGCAGCCAATGAGGTCACGCACTTCGTCGATGGTGCGGTTGTGCGCCACCAACTCTTCGGGCGTGGGCATGTCGATGCCGTAGACGTTAGGAAAGCGCACAGGCGGCGCCGCACTGGCCAAGTACACCTTACGTGCACCGGCATCACGGGCCATTTGCACAATCTCTTTGCTGGTGGTGCCGCGCACGATGGAGTCATCCACCAACAGCACGTTGCGGCCTTTGAATTCGCTGGCAATCACGTTGAGCTTTTGGCGCACGGACTTTTTACGCACGCCTTGGCCCGGCATGATGAAGGTGCGGCCCACGTAACGGTTTTTCACAAACCCTTCGCGGTAAGGCACACCCAACAAATGCGCCAGCTGTGTGGCGCTGGGGCGGCTGGATTCAGGGATCGGAATGATCACGTCAATGTCGGTTGGCGGCACCATGGACACCACGCGCTTGGCCAAGGTCTCACCCAAGTTCAAACGCGCTTGGTAGACAGAGATGCCATCCATCGTGGAGTCAGGACGGGCCAAGTACACGTATTCAAAAATACAGGGCTTGAGCTGTGGTGCATCGGCACATTGCATGAAATGCGCTTTGCCTGCCAAGTCAATGAACACCGCTTCGCCCGGCGCGATGTCGCGCTCAAACACATGACCCGTGCCATCCAAAGCCACCGATTCGCTGGCCACCATGTAAGTGCCATCCGCGCCACGGCCAATGCACAAAGGGCGAATGCCAAAGGGGTCGCGGAAAGCCAACAAGCCGTGGCCTGCAATCATCGAAATGACCGCATACGAACCTTGGATGCGGCGGTGCACACGGCGCACCGACTCAAACACATCGTCAGGCTTGAGCGGCAAGCCACGCGTGGCTTTGTCAATCTCGTGGGCGAGCACGTTGAGCAAGACTTCAGAGTCGCTCTCGGTGTTGATGTGGCGGTGGTCTTCAGAGAACAACTCCGCCTTCAGCGCATGCGCGTTGGTCAAGTTGCCGTTGTGCACCAACACCAAACCAAACGGTGCGTTCACATAAAAAGGCTGGGCCTCTTCTTCGCTGAACGCATTGCCTGCGGTGGGGTAACGCACTTGGCCCAAACCGTTGTTGCCAGGCAAGGCGCGCATGTTGCGGGTGCGAAACACATCACGCACCATGCCTTTGGCTTTGTGCATGAAGAATTTACGGTCCAGCTGGGTGACGATGCCAGCGGCATCTTGGCCTCGGTGCTGCAAGAGCAACAAGGCGTCATAAATCAACTGGTTCACAGGTGCGTTGCTTGCAACGCCGACGATGCCACACATTAGGGGAGGTACTTTCCAAAATCAGCCGGTAACACCGGCTTCAACACATGCAAAAACTGTTGCAACCATTGCGTGCCCTGCGCTTGCTTCCAAGCTTCGGTGTCACGCATGGGCGTCATGCCCACCAGCACGGTCACGGCCAACAAAATGACCACACCGCGCATCAATCCAAACAAGCTGCCAAGCAATCGGTCTAAAGGCCCAAGGCCCACCGCTGACACCAGCTTTTTCACAACCCAGCTGACCAACACCGTGGCCACCAATACTGCAATGAACACCACCACAAAGCCCGCGGCATAGCGCAACATCTGGCTGCTGCCCGCCATGGGTAGCCAAGCGGCGGCAAGTGGTGCGTACATCTGCGACACATAAAACGCGGCCACCCAACCCAGCAGTGACAACACCTCTTGCACAATGCCACGCCAAAGGCCAAGCAGAAACGACAGGCCCAAAACGGCCAGCAGAATCCAATCTACGGCCGAAAACGTCTGCATCTGGGGCTTAGAGTGTCAAGACTTGCGGTTGCAATTGCAACTGCTTGATCTTGCGAGCCACTTTGTCGGCTTCATCGCGGCTGGTGAATGGTCCGACGCGCACGCGCACCCGACGACCTTCTTTGCTCTCAATGACTTGGGTGTAAGTGCTGATGCCTGCTTTTTCAAGCTTACTGCGCACTTCGCGCAACTTGTTCTCGTCTGAAAACGTACCCGCTTGCACCACAAAGCGAGACCCTGCGTCCTTGCTATCGCTGGGCTTGGCGTCTGGTTTAACTTCCGGCTTGGCAGCTGGCTTTGTGTCGACCTTGGCAGGCTCGGGCTTGGTTTCAGCTTTGGGCACCACAGCAGCCACCGCAGCGGCAGCCGCCACAGCTGCTTCTGGCTTCGGCTTTGCTTCTGCCTTGGGTTCGGGTTTGGTGTCAGGCACCACTTCCTCTTTGGCATCTAAACCCGCCGCAGCCGACAAAGGTTTGGGCGTCGATGTATCCACCAAAGGCTTGGCGGTCGCGCGGTCTGGAATATCGACCGCAATGTCCACCGACACAGGGCGCGGCTGGGTGTCAAACAGCAAGGGGAAACCGACTACACCCAACACGACCAACACCGAAGCGCCAATCAAACGGTGGCGGGCGCGGCGACGCATGGCATCTACGCTCTCGGCGGGAGAATTGCTGGTGTTGCCTTGGGGCTCACTGGTAGCTTGACCAGGCAATCGAAACTTGAAAAAAGCCATGTGAATGGGGTCTCAGGAGCTCAAATGTGGGGCGTCTAAACGGGGGATGCCATTCGCCAAAATCCCCCCGACCGTGAAGAACGATCCGAAGACCACGATTCTATCAGCGGGGTCTGCCGCAGCCACGGCCGCGTCCAGCGCGGCTTGGGGGTTGGCGTGGGTGCTGGATTGAACATCTTTGCGTGCGTTGCCCGCTTGCCAAACGTCTTGCAACTGAGTGGCTTTGGCAGCACGCTCAGTGGGCAAATCGCAAAAGTACCAACGGTCCACCAAGGGGCCCACACGCGCCAGCATGGGTGCCACGTCTTTGTCTGCCATCGCACCAAATACGACGTGGGTGGTGGGATAAAAGCCCATGGCATCGAGGTTTTCAGTGAGTGCCGCCACGGCGTGGGCGTTGTGCGCCACGTCAAACACCAAGGCCGGCTGGCCCGGCACGATTTGAAAACGTCCAGGCAGCTCGACCATGGCCAAACCATTGCGAATCGCTTGCGCCGTCACGGGCATCTCGCTACGCAAGGCCTCGAGTGCGGCCAACACACCGCTGGCATTGACCAACTGGTTGGCACCACGCAGCGCGGGATACGCCAAGCCGCTGTAACGACGGCCACGCCCTGCCCAGCCCCACTGCTGCTTATCGCCCGTGAAGTTGAAGTCACGGCCAAACAGCCACAGGTCTGCGCCAATTTCGGTGGCGTGGTCAATCACGCTTTGCGGCGGCACGGGGTCGCTCACGATGACGGGGCGGCCCGTGCGCATGATGCCCGCCTTCTCGCGGCCAATGGTTTCGCGGTCATGACCCAAAAAATCCATGTGGTCCAAGTCGACGCTGGTGATGATGGAACATGTGGGCTCAATCACATTGACTGCGTCTAAACGACCACCCAAGCCCACTTCGAGGATGGCCACGTCAATGGGTGATGAGGCCATCAAACTCAAAATCGCCAAGGTGGTGAACTCGAAGTAAGTGAGCGACACCTCACCGCCTTGGGTGCGAGCGGCTTCTACTTTTTCAAAATGTGGCAGCAAGTCGTCAGGCTGCACGGTTTCGCCATGCACGCGGCAGCGTTCTTGGAAATGCACCAAATGCGGCGAGGTGTACACGCTGGGGCGATAACCCGCTTCAAGCAAACAGGCTTCCAACATCGCACAGGTCGAGCCCTTGCCGTTGGTGCCCGCCACGGTGATGACGGGGCAATCAAACTTGAGCGCCATGCGCTCGGCCACAGTGCGCACGCGCTCTAGGCCCATGTCGATGTTTTTGGGGTGCAAACGCTCGCAATGCGCGAGCCAGCTATCGAGTGAATTCATCGTTCGATTGTCGCCCACCGCTGCAGGCCATTGGGTTTGCGGCATGATTCACCCTATGAGCAAAACAACCATCACCGTTTATGGCATTCCCAACTGCGACAGTGTCAAAAAAGCCCGTGTGTGGCTGACCGACCATGGCGTGGACTATGTGTTTCACGATTTCAAAAAACAAGGCGTACCGCCCGAAGCCGTAGACCTGTGGCTCCAACACGTGAGCTGGGACGTGTTGGTCAACCGCAAAGGCACGACTTGGCGCAAGCTGGACCCTGCACTCCAAGCCAGCGTGGTGGACAACGCATCAGCCCGCGCCTTGATGCTGGAACACGCCAGCGTCATCAAGCGCCCCGTGGTGGTCAAAGGTGCAACCGTCATCGTGGGCGTCAACCCTGAGGCTTGGGCGCGCGTTGTAGGCTAAGTCCATTCAGCGCAGGTTTTACCCACGCTTTACAGATAAAAACAAACCAAGCACTACACTTCTGCCAAGTTAAAAAAGGGATTTCCCATGAAAAAGATCACGATTCAAACCACATTGCTCGCCGGGCTGATGGCTGTGTTGGCCTCTGCCTCTGTGCAAGCCCAAGAAGTTGGCAAAGTTATCTCCAGCACGCCCATCATTCAACAAGTAGCTGTGCCACGCCAAGTGTGTAACAACCAACAAGTGGTCACCGGTGGTCAAAAGTCTGGCGCAGGTGCTGCGATGGGTGCCATCGCCGGTGGCGCAATTGGTAACCAAATCGGCAACGGCTCTGGCCGCGCTTTGGCCACCATGGCGGGCCTCTTTGGCGGCGCTATTTTGGGTGACAACATCGAAGGCCCAGGTACACCTGAAGTGAAAAACGTTCAAAACTGCAGCCAGCAAATGTTTTACGAGAACCGCACCATGGCTTACAACGTGATTTATGAGTTTGCCGGCAAACAATACACCGTGCAAATGCCACAAGACCCAGGCCCTACCGTGCGCTTGCAAATCACCCCGATGGCCCCCACAACGCCCGCCAACACTAGCTATGGTGTGCCACCAGCAGGCTCTGCACCTCGCTACTAAACCCGTCCATGCGTCACTTCGGGCGCTGATTGCAAGCAAAAGCCGCGCTCCGCGGCTTTTGTCGTTTTGGGTCACCTAAAATCTATGGTTTTGCAATTCCTACTGATACGCACACCATGACCACAGAAAAAATCGACAGCGCCAGCGTCACCACCAAAGCGAATGTTTACTTTGACGGCAAATGCGTCAGCCACGGCCTGACGTTGGCTGATGGCACCAAGCTGTCGGTGGGCGTCATCCTGCCCGCCACGTTGACCTTCAACACCGGCGCCCCTGAGATCATGGAATGTGTCGGCGGCTTTTGTGAATACAAACTCGACGGCAGCCAAGACTGGGTCAAGTCCAGCGCAGGCGAAAAGTTCAACGTGCCCGGCAACTCGAAGTTCGACATTCGCGTGACCGAGCCCTACCACTACATCTGCCACTTCGGTTAATCCACGGCTGACACACCACACCATGAGCACCATCCTCCAACACCTCCCCAAAGGCCAAAAAGTCGGCATCGCCTTCTCCGGCGGCCTCGACACCTCTGCGGCCCTCTTGTGGATGAAGCAAAAGGGCGCCGTGCCCTACGCTTACACCGCCAACCTCGGCCAACCCGACGAGTCGGACTACAACGAAATCCCACGCAAAGCGATGGAGTACGGCGCTGAAAAAGCCCGCCTCATCGACTGCCGCAAACAACTCGCTCACGAAGGCATTGCAGCCATTCAGTGCGGTGCGTTCCACATCAGCACCGGTGGCATCACTTACTTCAACACCACGCCTTTGGGCCGTGCCGTCACCGGCACCATGCTAGTGGCCGCGATGAAAGAAGACGACGTCAACATCTGGGGCGATGGCTCAACCTTCAAAGGCAACGACATCGAGCGCTTCTACCGCTACGGTTTGTTGACCAACCCCAGCTTGAAAATCTACAAGCCTTGGTTGGACCAACTGTTCATCGACGAACTCGGTGGCCGCGCTGAAATGTCGGCCTTCATGACCGCCAACGGCTTTGGCTACAAGATGAGCGCCGAAAAAGCCTACAGCACCGACAGCAACATGCTGGGCGCCACCCACGAAGCCAAAGACCTCGAGAGCTTGGCCAGCGGCATGAAGATCGTCAACCCCATCATGGGTGTGCCCTTCTGGCGCGACGACTGCGTGGTGAAAACCGAAGAAATCAGCATCCGTTTTGAAGAAGGCCAACCCGTCGCCTTGAACGGTGTGGAATACGCTGACCCCGTTGAACTGTTCCTTAAAGCCAACGAAATCGGTGGCCGCCACGGTTTGGGCATGAGCGACCAGATCGAAAACCGCATCATCGAAGCCAAGAGCCGCGGCATCTACGAAGCCCCGGGCATGGCGCTGTTGCACATCGCTTACGAGCGTTTGGTGACGGGCATTCACAACGAAGACACCATCGAGCAGTACCGCATCAACGGCCTGCGCTTGGGCCGCTTGTTGTACCAAGGCCGCTGGTTTGACCCACAGTCCATCATGTTGCGCGAAACCGCCCAACGCTGGGTGGCACGCGCCATCACCGGCACCGTGACCTTAGAGCTGCGCCGTGGCAACGACTACAGCATCTTGAACACCGAAAGCCCCAACCTGACCTACGCCCCCGAGCGTTTGAGCATGGAAAAGGTGGAGGACGCACCATTCAGCCCACTCGACCGCATTGGCCAATTGACCATGCGCAACTTGGACATCGTGGACACACGCGCCAAGCTGGGCATCTACGCACACACCGGCTTGCTGTCGTTGGGTGAAGGTGCGGACATGATCAAGTTGGAAGGCGGGTCTAAGAAGTAAAGCCTTCTTTGCGCCAATAAAAAAGCGACCTTCGGGTCGCTTTTTTATTGCACTTCTCTCGCTGAAGGCACATGACGGCATACGCTGCGCCTTCGGTTGGTATTTTTGTGACTTAAACCACGACGGGTTCTGGTTCTAGGCGAATGCCAAAACGCTCGTACACGCTGGTTTGAATGGCTTTTGCCAAGGTCATTACCTCGCCGCCTGTACAGGGGTGCTCTTTGCCACCGACGTTGACCAACACCAAGGCTTGTTTGTCGTACACGCCGGCATTGCCCACGGTTTTGCCTTTCCACCCGCAAGCGTCGATCAGCCAGCCTGCCGCCAGTTTGATCCGGCCATCGTCTAACAGGTAGTGAACCACCTTGGGCTCGCGCGCGATGATGTCGTCGCACTGGTCCTGCGTGACGGTGGGGTTTTTGAAGAAGCTGCCGGCGTTGCCAATGATCGCTGGGTCTGGCAGCTTGGCTTGGCGAATGGCACAGACCCATTCAAAGATTTGCTGGGCCGTGGGTTGGCTGATGCCGGTCTCGGCCATTTTGCGTTCGAGGTCGAGGTAGCCCAGCACGGGCTTCCAATCTTTGCGCAGCAAAAAACGCACGCGGGTGATGAGCGCTTTGCCTGCCAAGCCCAGGCCATTCTGTCCACTGCTCTCGTGCTTGAACACCGAGTCACGGTAGCCAAACGCGCATTGCGCAGCATCAAGGCTGAAAGTTTGGCCGGTGGTCAGGTCAATGGCGTCCAACGAATGAAACCGGTCTTGCAGCTCTACGCCATACGCGCCAATGTTTTGCACGGGTGATGCGCCCACGCTGCCGGGGATGAGCGCCATGTTTTCTAGACCGGGCCAGCCGTTGTCCAGTGTCCAAGCCACCAAGTCATGCCACTTTTCGCCAGCGGCGGCTTCGACCACCCAAGCCTTGTCGGTCTCTTCGACCAAGCGCATGCCTTTGATTTCCACCTTCAGCACCAAGGGCTTCACATCGCCCGTCAGCACAATGTTGCTGCCGCCGCCCAGCACAAACTTAGGCACATCGCGCAAGGCTGCATCGGCCAGCACGGCTTGCACATCGGCCTCGGTGCGCACGCGCACCAGTTGCAGGGCTTTGGCTGAAATGCCAAAGCTGTTGTGCGCTTGAAGGGGGGTGTTGGGTTCCACTAACATAGGACAATTGTCTCATTCTGAATTTGAAAGCCGACTGCCATGCCTTCTTTTGACACCGTCCTCGAACCCAATTTGGTCGAAGTTAAAAACGCCGTTGAAAACACGGCCAAAGAAATCGCCACACGCTTTGACTTCAAAGGCACGTCTGCTGCCGTTGAACTCAAAGACAAAGAGATCACCATGTTTGGCGATGCCGACTTTCAGTTGGTGCAAGTCGAAGACGTGTTGCGCAACAAACTGACCAAGCGCGAAGTGGACGTGCGCTTCCTCGACAAAGGCGATGTGCAAAAAGTGGGCGGCGACAAGGTCAAGCAAGTCATCAAAATCCGCAACGGCATCGAAACCGAAGTGTCCAAGAAAATTCAGCGCTTGCTCAAAGACAGCAAGATCAAGGTGCAAGCCGCCATTCAGGGCGACGCCGTGCGCGTCAGCGGCACCAAGCGCGACGACCTGCAAGCCGCCATGGCCTTGATTCGCAAAGACATGACCGACTTGCCTTTGTCGTTCAACAACTTCCGCGACTAAGACGCGTCTTTTTTCGCGCCAATCTTGGTCTCTTGACCAGACACCAAGCGAGCGATGTTGTCTTTGTGACGCATCAGTAGCAAAGCGCTCATCACCGCCACGGCCAACAACTCTGCGTCGCTGGTCTGCCATGCAATTTGATTGCCAAACAAATAGTAGGCCGGTGCAAACAGCGATGCCGCCAAAGCGGCCAGTGACGAGTAACGAAAGAAAAACGCCACGATCAGCCATGTGCCCATCACCGCAGCGCCGAGCAAGGGCTCTACACCAAACAAAATACCAGCGGCTGTGGCCACGCCCTTGCCACCTTTGAAGGCAAAGAACACAGGCCACAAGTGGCCAATGAATGCCGAGATGGCCACCAAAGCCACCGCCCGGTCGTCCAAGCCAAAAGTTGGGCCATACAACTTGACCAGCAACACAGGGAAGTAGCCCTTGAGCGCATCAAACAACAAAGTGGCCACGGCCGCTTGTTTGTTGCCCGAACGCAGCACGTTGGTGGCGCCTGGGTTTTGACTGCCATAGGTGCGTGGATCGTCCAAGCCCATCAGGCGGCTCACGATGACCGCGAAGGACAAGGAGCCCACCAAATACGCGCCCAAGGTGAGCAACACCACCACAGAAGAATCAGCAAACATCTATCTTTCCTTTTATTGCGCAGGGTCGCGCATTTCCCAACGAATCGCATCGATCGCGGCCAACACTTCGGGCGACAAAGTGGTGCCCCATGCGTCCAAATCGGCATCGAGTTGCGCGAGCGACGTCACACCAATGATGGTGCTGGCCACTTGCCACTTGGTGTAACAAAACGCCAGCGCCATTTGCGTGGGCGTCATGCCATTTTCTTGCGCCAATGCGTTGTAGCGGCGTGCCGCCACCAACGACTCAGGACGACCCCAGCGTTGCTTGCGCACGCTTTCATAGCCAGAGATGCGTGCGCCTTTGGGTGCGTCTGGGCCAGTGATGCCGCTGGCGTCGTACTTGCCAGTCAGCAAACCAAAGCCCAGCGGCGAATAGGCCAGCAACGACACATTCAAGCGGTGGCAGGTTTCATCCAAACCGTTTTCATACGTGCGGTTGATCAGGCAATACGGATTTTGTGTGGTGGCCACGCGTGGCAAGCCGTGCTGCTCGGCCAAGCGCACAAACTCATGCACGCCATACGGCGTTTCGTTGGACAAGCCCACGTGGCGCACTTTGCCCGCCTTCACCAACTGCGCCAGCGCTTCGAGCTGGGCATGAATGGACGTCTCAGACGTTTCTTTTTGGGGGTCGTAATACACACCGCCAAAAGCAGGCACATGGCGCTCGGGCCAGTGAATTTGGTAGAGGTCAATCACATCGGTTTGCAAGCGGCGCAAGCTGCCTTCGCACGAAGTGACGAAATCTTTCACGGTCAAACCCATGTGGTCGCGAATCCAAGGCATCCCGCGTGACGGGCCTGCCACTTTGGTGGCCACCACCAGTTTTTGACGCGCGCCTGGGTTCTTGGCAAACCAGTTGCCAATGATGGTTTCGGTGTGGCCACAGGTCTCGGCCTTAGGCGGCACCGAATACATCTCGGCGGTGTCGATGAAATTCACACCACGCGCCAGCGAGTGGTCGAGGATGGCATGTGAATCGGCTTCGTTGACTTGCTCACCAAAGGTCATGGTGCCCAAGCAAATGGGTGTGACGTGCAAATCGCTGGTGCCCAGCTGAACGAGAGGAAAAGTCATCCGAATTACTCCAGCCGTCAAGGCTTGTCAAAACCTGACAAGTCTAAAGCCTCCCCAG